>NZ_FXWU01000002.1:201040-712367 GCF_900184205.1 Pseudomonas sp. LAIL14HWK12:I10
ACACCGAACGGCAAGCTGGACCGCAAGGCCCTGCCGCAACCGGATGCCAGTTTGCTGCAAGGCGAATACATCGAACCCCAGACCGAAATGGAGCAGCAGATCGCGGCGATCTGGGCAGATGTACTCAGGTTGGAACGCGTCGGCTTGAGTGACAACTTCTTCGAGTTGGGGGGCGACTCTATCGTGTCGCTGCAGGTGGTCAGTCGCGCACGCCTGCAAAACATCCAGTTCACACCCAAGGAATTGTTCCAGGCTCAAACAGTTCAAGGCCTGGCAGCCGTGGCCCGCCGCGCGGCGAGTGCTGTCATCGATCAAGGGCCGGTAACCGGCGTCACGCCGCTGATACCGATTCAGCACTGGTTCTTCGAGGCGGATATTCCTCAACGACACCACTGGAACCAGTCGGTACTGCTGACACCGAGTGAACGACTGGACTCGGATACGCTGGACGCAGCTTTGCTCGCACTGGTCGAGCACCATGATGTACTGCGCTTGCGCTTCGAGTCGAAGGGGGGCGCCTGGCAAGCCGAGTTCCGCGAAGCGCTACCCCATCAACTGTGGACGCGCTCAGCCGTTAATGCAGACGACCTTCAGCCTCTTGTCGAAGAAGCCCAGCGCAGCTTGAACCTGGAGCAGGGCCCGCTGGTGCGGGCGGTGCTGGCTAACCTCGCCGATGGCAGCCAACGCGTGCTGCTGGTGATCCACCACCTGGTTGTGGATGGTGTGTCGTGGCGGGTGCTGTTGGAGGATTTGCAACAGGCATACCAAGCACTGCGGGCCGGTAATGCGCTGTGCTTGCCGGCCAAGACCTGCGCGTTCAAAGTCTGGGCGGAGCATGTACAGCGTCATGCCACCAGCCCTGAGTTGCAGGCCGAGCTGGGCTTCTGGCAAACACAACTGCAGGGCGCCAATGACGCGCTGCCGTGTGACTACCCGCAAGGCGAAAACCTGCTCAAACATGCGGCGTCGGTCAGCACCAAATTGGACCGTGAGACCACGCGGCAACTGCTTCAGCAAGCCCCGGTGGCCTATCGCACACAGATCAACGACTTGCTGCTGACTGCGCTGGCCAGGGTAGTGGGCCGTTGGACGGGGCGCCCGGACGTGTTGGTGCGCCTGGAAGGCCATGGTCGGGAAGACCTGTTCGATGGCATCGACCTGAGCCGCACGGTAGGCTGGTTTACCAGCATGTATCCGATCACCTTGCGCCCTCACGCTGGCCTGGCCGACTCGATCAAGGCCATCAAGGAGCAATTGCGCGCAGTACCCAATAAAGGGGTCGGGTATGGTCTGCTGCGATACCTGGGCGGGGACAACGCGCGTGATGTGCTCGCGGCGCTGCCCCAGGGGGAAATCGTGTTCAACTACCTGGGGCAGTTCGACGGTAGCTTTGACGGCGAGTCGGGCCTGTTCGTGCCTGCCAAGGAGTACGCGGGTGCTAACCAGGACGCAGACGCGCCATTGCCCAGCTTGCTGACAGTGAACAGCCAGGTGTATGGCGGCGAATTGAAGGTGAGCTGGAGTTTCAGCCGCGAGCGGTTCGACGAGGCGACACTCAAGCAGCTGGCGGACGCGTATGCCGATGAGTTGAGAGCGTTGGTGGCCCACTGCTGCGAACCGTCCCATCGAGGTGTCACACCCTCGGACTTCCCATTGGCGGGCCTTACCCAGGCTCAGCTGGACAGCTTGCCGGTTGCAGCTGCGGACATTGCCGATCTCTACCCGCTATCCCCGATGCAGCAGGGCATACTCTTCCACACGCTGCAGGGCTCGGAAGCCGCGCTCTACATCAACCAGACCGCAGTAGAAGTCGAAGGCCTTGAAGTCGAGCGTTTCATCGCGGCCTGGAACCATGTGATTGCGCGCCATGACATCCTGCGTACCGGCTTCTGGTTGTCTGCCAAAGCAGACCAGCCGCTGCAAGTGGTCCATCGCCACGCCACCCTGCCTGTGCAAGTGCTTGACTGGCGCGGCCGTGATGATACCGCTCAGGCATTGCAAGACCTGGCTGCAAGGGAGGCGGCAGAAGGCTTTGACCTGATGGCTGCACCGCTGATGAGGTTGACATTGGTCAAGCTCGAAGACGCACGCTTGCACCTGATCTGGACACGCCATCACATCCTGATGGATGGCTGGAGCAACTCACGCCTGCTGGGCGAGGTGCTGCAGCATTACCACGGTCATGCTGCCAAGGCGCCGCTCGGCCGCTTCGCTGACTACATCCGTTGGCTGGGCGAGCAGCCGCAAAGCGCGCTGGAGACGTTCTGGAGCAGTAAGTTGCAAGGGCTGGAAAGCCCGACGCTGCTGGCGGGCAGCATAGCGCCACAGCCTGATGCCAAGCAGGTTGGCCATGATGCCCTGTATCTGAAATGGGACCGCCAGCAGACTTCCCGTTTACGCGAACAGGCACAGCGTCTGCGCGTCACCCCGAACACCTTGATTCAGGCCACTTGGCTGTTGCTCTTGCAGCGCTATACCGGTCAATCCACGGTGTGCTTCGGGGCCACGGTAGCGGGGCGGCCAGCAGGTTTGGCCGGCGCCGATGAGATGCTCGGGCTGTTCATCAATACCTTGCCAGTGGTGCAGTCAGCACAACCTCATCACGTTGTCGGTGAGTGGGTACGTCAGCTTCAGGCCTACAACCTGGAACTGCGAGACCATGAACATGCAGCCTTGTCTGACGTCCAGCGTTGGGCCGGGCGCGCGGGGCAACCGCTGTTCGACAGCATCGTGGTCTTCGAGAACTATCCAGTCGATGAGCGTCTGCGCGAGGAAGGGGCTGGCACGCTGCGGTTCGGTGAAGTCAGTAGCCGTGACGTGACCAACTATGCCATGGACCTCGCCGTACACCTGGGCGAGACCTTGTCCGTCGAGTTCCTGTACCTGCGAAACCGCTTGACTCATGCGGCAACGGACATGATCCGCGGCAGCTTTGAGCGCTTGCTCACCGGCATACTGGATAACCCGAACGCAGCGATAGGCAGCCTGGACATGCTCACGCCGATGCAGTCGCTCAAGGCACGCGAGCGCAACCAACTGCAACCTAAGCAACAGGGCCTGCCGTTGCTGGCTGAGTGCATTGCCCAACACGCGGTAGCCAGGCCGCAAGCCGTGGCTGTCATCTGTGCTGGGCAGCAACTGACGTATGCGCAACTGGACGAACGCGCCAACCGCCTTGCGCACCATTTGATCGGCCTGGGCGCGCAGCCAGAAGCGACCGTGGGGGTTGCGCTGGAGCGTTCGGTCGAGACGATCGTGGCCTTCCTGGCCGTGATGAAAACCGGCGCGGCCTATGTGCCACTGGACATTGACTACCCGCAGGAACGTCTGCAGTGGATCGTGGAGGATTCGCACATGCACCTGCTGCTGACCAGCAGCAGCCTGCGTGAGCGTTTGGGTGACGTACAACACGTGGTGGCACTGGACCAGTTGTCGCTGTCGCAGCTGCCGTCGACTGCACCTCAACTTCAGGTACAGGAAGACAACCTCGCTTACCTGATCTACACCTCTGGCTCTACCGGCAAGCCGAAAGGTGTGGCGGTAAGCCATGGGCAAATCCGCATGCACTGCCAGGCCATCGCCCAGTTGTATGAGATGGGCGAGGCCACGCGCGAGTTGTTGTTCATGTCGTTTGCCTTCGACGGAGCCCAGGAACGGTGGCTTTCCACCCTGTCCTCCGGTGGTTGCCTGGTGGTTCGCGAGAACCGCTTGTGGACCGCGGAAGAAACCTGGCAGGTGCTGCAGGCACAAAGCATCGATATTGCGTGCTTCCCGCCAGCCTACCTGCAGCAGTTGGCCGAATTCGCCGAGAGTCAGCCAGAGGCGCCACCTGCGGTACGCATCTATTGCTTCGGCGGGGATGCGGTACCCGATGCCTTGTTCGAATTGGTCAAGCGCACCTTGCAACCTCAGTACTTGACCAATGGTTATGGGCCTACAGAAACGGTAGTGACGCCGATGCTGTGGAAGGTATCGGCACAGCAGCGTTGCGCGGCGGTGTATGCGCCGATCGGTGATCGGGTCGGCCAGCGCACGTTGCATGTTCTCGATGATGACCTCAACCCGCTGCCAGAGGGTGTCGCGGGTGAGCTGTACATCGGGGGCGAGGGTGTGGCGCGGGGTTACCACCAGCGCAGTGCCCTGACGGCCGAGCGTTTCGTGGCCGACCCCTTCGCCGAAGGTTCGCGCCTGTATCGGACGGGGGACCGCGTGCGCCGCCGTGCCGACGGGGTGATCGATTTCATTGGGCGACTGGACAGCCAGTTGAAGGTGCGCGGCTTCCGTATTGAACCGGGCGAGATCGAAGCGCGCTTGCGTAACCTGGCCGATGTCAGGGATGCCGTAGTCGTGGCGCGCGAGGGCGCTGCCGGCAAACAGCTGGTCGGGTATGTGGTCACCGGTACGGCCGCAACCGATGCGATGCAGCTGCGTGAGGCTCTGCGCGCCGAGCTGCCTGACTACATGGTGCCTGCGCAGTTGGTGCTGTTGCCGACGCTGCCGCTCACACCCAATGGCAAAATCGATCGCAATGCATTGCCTGCCCCTGAGTTTGCAGCACAGCGGCAGCGGATTGCACCGCGCAATGCCGTGGAGCAGGCCTTGGTGAACATCTGGCAAGAGGTGCTGGGCGTGCAAAGTGTGGGTGTGGACGACAACTTCTTCGAGCTTGGCGGTGACTCGCTGCGGGTGCTCAAGATGTTGTCGAAGGTCCGCGCCAGCGATGATATTCCGATAGAGCTGAAACTGCGGGACGTCATGGCTAAACCGACCATCGGTGAACTCAGTGGCTATGCCGCCGCTGATGAAAGCCTCGATCCCTTGTTGCTGCTCAACAGCCGGGTGCCCGATGTGGCCCCCCTGTTCTGCCTGCACGCGGGCTTTGGTACGGTGTTCGATTATGAACCACTGGCCCGACGCCTGGAGGGGCGCTGCAGCGTATACGGTGTGCAATGCCGAATGCTGCTCGACCGTGACTGGGTGGACGATTCGCTTCAGTCGATGGCCATCGATTACGCCCAGTACATCCGCCAGAAGCAGCCCGAAGGGCCTTACCGCCTGCTGGGTTGGTCGTTGGGGGGGACGCTGGCCGTGCTGGTGGCCCAGGAGCTGGAAAGCCAGGGCCAGCAGGTATCGTTGCTCGGGCTGGTCGACAGCTTCATGCCGGGGACCGAGCCAAATGACGTGCAAGGTGACTGGAGCGATGACCTACGCGGCTTCCTGGGTGTCGTGTTGGGCGTACCCAAGGAACAACTGGCTATTGGCTCAGTGCCAGCCGGTACTGCAACTGCAATGCTGGAGCAGGTGATCGACGAGGTCTGCGCGATGCAGGGTGGGCAGTCAGCGTTTGCCGAAGTCGGCAGCGCTGAATTGGCTCATACATTCATCGTTGCCATGCGGCTGAAGGTGTTGTCGCAAGGGGTCGAGCCGCTTCCGGCCACCCAGGCATTGGCATCGTGCTGGTGGGCAGGCGGCAGCGTGAGCCCTGCCTGGACCCATGCCTATGCTGAAAGCAACGCTGTCTTAGCTGGCCACTATGACATCCTCAAGCATGCAGAGGTGATCGAGAGCCTGGTGGCTAAGTTGAGGGAGGTGGATACGGTCGCGTAACAACGGCCTTGTAGAAGTACCAAGAGGGGCTATCCGTACGGGATAGCCCCTTTTTGTATGCAGGCGTAAATGGCACTCGCCTTCGCAAAGGCTGGGCATGAAAAAACGGCGCTCCGGTTAGGGAAGCGCCGTTTTCAACAGGCCTGTCGTGTGGACCGTGGCCGGCTAGACCCGCCTGGCTAGATGAACGCCATCAGAAGTCGTAGCGCAGGTCGAGCGTGGCATTACGCGGTGCACCATAGTGGCCATAACTGCCGGCCATGCCGGAGTAGTACTTTTCGTCGAACAGGTTGTTCACATTCAGCGTTGCCGCCAAGTGGTCGGTGACCTGGTAACGCGCCATCAGGCTGGCCACGGCATAGTCGTCATCCTTGACCTTGGCATTGTTGAAGTTGGTGAACGTCAACGCTTTGCTGGAATCCCAGTTGACGCCGCCGCCTACGGTCAGCTTGTCCCAGTTGCCCTGGAGGCGATAAGTGCTCCACAGGCGGAACGTGTCCATGGGCAATTGGGTCGTCAGACGGTCGCCGTCGGCGTTCTCGGTACGGGCATGGCTGTAGCCGGTTTGTACATTCCAGCCAGGCGCGATCTCACCCGCGATTTCAAACTCAAAGCCCTTGGTTTTCGCGCCGTCTACGGCACGGTACGCCTGGCCATTGGTTGGTGTGAGTTGGCCCGGATCAATTTCAGCGAAGTTGTCCCGCTCTACCATGAACACGGCGGCGCTGGTATTCAGGCGGCCATCGAAGAACTCGCCTTTCCACCCCAATTCGTAGTTCTTGCCGACCACAGGCTCGAGTACCTTGCCGTCTTTGTCCATCGACGTCTGCGGCTTGAAAATGTCGGTATAGCTGACATAGACAGACTGTTCAGGGGTCAGGTCGTAGACCACACCGGCATAGGGGGTTACCTGGCCGGTTTCACGCATCTTGCTGACCGTGTTGGTGTTGGCAATCAGCGAGGTCAGGTCGGAGTCGTAAGTGTATTGCGAAACCCGTGCACCCAGCAGCAGGTGCAGGTCATCGGTAATGTTGAAACGGTTGGCCACGAAGTAACCGCTTTGTCGTGTCTTGATGTTGAAAATCAGAGAGGGCCGGTAGCCGTCGCGGGCCAGGTAGTTATCCCAGGTGTAGAAATTGAACGTGGCGATACCACCGGTCTGCGAGTGGTGGTCATTTTCATATTCGGAATAGTTGTACCCCACGACCAAGTCGTGGGAACGGCCGAACAGCTCGTAAGTGCCGGCGAGGTTGACGTCCAAGCCCTTCTGGGTTTGATCGGCGGAAATCTTTGCCCGTTCGGCGCTTGCAGCGCCGGTTTCCTCGTTCAAGTACGTGACCCCGGACGTGCTGCGGTACCAGCCCAGGTCAGCATCGCGATCGACGTCCATGTAATTGGCCACCACCCTGAGCTTCCAGTCGTTGACCAACTGCTGCTCCAAGGTCGCCGTGTAGTTCATGGTCTCGAAATCATCGTACATCCACCGAGCGCCGGAGCTGGTGGATCGTGAGAAATCGGTTTGCTTGCCATTGGTGAACAGCAGCGGGACACCCGGCGCGCCCGTCGATTTGTACTTCTGGTAGTCGACACCAAAACGCACGAGGGTCGTGTCGGTCAGGTCGGCTTCGACGACGCCGTAGAGGATTTCCCGCTTCTGGTCATACCAGTCCATGAACGTGTGGTTGTCTTGCTTGGCCGCAACCATGCGCCCTCGGACGTTACCTGTTTCTGTCAGTGGGCCGGAGACATCGACTTCGCTGCGGTAGTTATCCCAGGATCCAACGCTGCCCTTGACATAGGATTTGAACTCGCGGGTCGGCTTCTTGCGGATCAAGTTGATCACGCCGCCAGGCTCGCCGGCACCGGTCATCAGGCCCGTGGCGCCACGGACGATCTCGACCCGGTCATACAAGGCCATGTCCAGTAGCGTACTGGGCATGTTGCGCGTCTGGTTTTCCTGGCTGGTATTGACGCCGTCGAACTGGTAGGTATCGATGGCACTCCCGCGGGCGTAGATGTTGAAGCGCTCCCCGCCATCCTGGGACATGGTGATCCCTGGGGTCTCTTTGAGCACATCGGTGATGGCGCTGAGGTGTTGATCATCCATGCGTTGACGCGTCATCACGGTGACCGATTGAGGCGTTTCACGAAGCGACAGGTTCATCTTCGTGGCTGTACTGGTGATACCTGTGGTGTACGAACCGGTGCCTTCGGTAGTAGCGCCGAGGCCCACGCTATTGACGTTGGTCGCCGAAAGCTCGACCTGGCCTTCCTTTGCGGCCGAACTCGCGGTCACCGTCGCCGAGTTGCCATCGATCTGGTACCTCAACCCCGTCCCTTGCAAGAGGATGCGCAGCGATGACGCCAGGTCATGGCGCCCCTTCAGTGCCGAAGAACGCAGCCCGCTGATATCTTGTGGGCTGTACAGCAGTTGAGTATCCGTCTGCTTGGCCAGCGCCTGCAGCGCCGAGTTCATCGACTGCGCGGGAATATCCAGGGTCCATTCCTGTGCCTGCACCTGTGCAACCAGCGCAGAGGACAGCGCCAGGCCCAGGCCAATGCGTGACAGCGCACGCTGGGGGCGAAGGGAATGTCGAATCAGTAAGGCTTTGGCAAGCGGGTTGAGCGCACTGGGCAATGGCATGGACATCTGTTGCGTTCTCGTTGGCAGAGGGGTTTTTTCTATGTGCTGTATGTGACGCAGCACCTGTGAAAAACCGGAACGATTCTTATTGACTGTTTTTCCGCAGGTGCTGTTAACCGCGTCACAACGTTCAGAGTTCGCGGGCTACGCGAAAGCCGAGGAAGTCGCCACGGGTGGTCTTGAGGCGGTCGTTGCGGTTGGCCGAGCGCGAGAAGATCGGTGGCTCGCCCCAGTCGTTGCCGCGCATGTGCGCGCGGATGCACTTGGGGTCTTGGATCCAGGCGCTGCCGTCGCTAGGGGCGCCTTCGTAGCTTTCGTGGTAGCAGTCGGCGACCCACTCGTAGACGTTGCCGTGCATGTCGTACATGCCGAAGGCATTGGCCGGGTAGCTGCCCACCGGGGCGGTGAAGGTGTAGCCGTCACGGGGGCCATAGGTGTTGGCGTGCTTGCTGATCTCGTACTTGCCCGGCGCGTCGAACGGGAAGGGGAACGGGCCGGTAGAGCCACCGCGGGCGGCGTATTCACGTTCAGCCTCGCTGACCATGCGGTAGGGCTTGCCGGTTTTTTTTGCCAGCCATACGGTGTAGGCCTGGACTTCGTCATAGTCGACGCACACCGCAGGTTGGCGGGCCGTTTGTTTGTAGGTGGGCTTGCTGGCTTCGCACCAGCGGCCGGGGCGGTCGTCGCCGCTCTTGATGACGGTGCCGGTGGCCTTGATGTAGGCGTCCAGCTCGCCGGCAGTGACCTGGTAGCGGCTCATCGCGAAAGGCTTGGCGAAGGTCACGGTGTGCAGCGGGCCTTCGTCGGGCTGGCGGCCGGCTTCGTCATCGGGTGCGCCCATCACGTAGCTGCCGGCGGGCAGTACCACCATCTCTGGGCAGTCCTTGCAGTCCTGGAATACATCACCTGGCTTGGCCGCGTGGGCGTAGGCGCTGACCAGCAGCAGGCAGGTGATCTGGGCTGGCCGGTAGAGCCAGGCTTTTGCGTTCATGAGTGGTCCTCGGAGCGGGTGAATGCGTGCGGCGTTTCGCATTCAGACGAGCCAAGGCGGTGAAAAATTAACCAACGGCCGCGCCTACAAAGGTCGGTTTAGCCAGTTGCCAGCCAGAAAACGCCGGGCTATAGTCCAGGCCATTGATCTCATCCTGAAGACCTGTTCATGCCAGCCATCCCTTCTACCTCATGCTTTGCCTTCGCGCCAGTCGCGGGCGAGGTCGTGCGTGGAAGCCAGCAGCCGGCCATGATCAGTCACTACCCACCACCTGTCAGTGGCGTTGTAGGCGGCGTAGCTCCGCCTCTTTGCGTGGTCGTGCTGGGCTGATCGGCTTCTGGCCGCATCCCACCGCACTCGCAACCTACTGAACACGGTCGGCTACTTCCCTCGCTGAAGCGTACGCCCTCCGTTCGGCTCATTCGCCCGAAAGGTGGCAATACATGTCTGTCATTTCCAAAGCATCCGTGGCCTCGGCGGCCACCACCAGCCTGTTCGTCCTGCTGTGGAGCAGCGGGGCCATCGTCTCCAAGCTGGGCCTGGCGCACGCCAGCCCGTTCGCTTTCCTGTTATTGCGCTCGGCGCTGGCCCTCGCGGGCCTGTTGATGATCGGCCCGTTGTTGGGCCTGCGTTGGCCGCGCAGTCGTGGGGCGGTGCTGCGCGCCCTGGGCACCGGCTGCGTGTTGTTGGGGGCCTACCAGATCTTCTATCTGCTGGCGCTCAATACCCATGTCACCCCTGGCGTGATGGCCACGGTGATGGGGGTGCAACCGATCCTCACCGTAGTACTGATGGAGTGTCGTCGTTCCTGGAGCCGGCTGTTCGGCCTGGGGCTGGGCCTTGCTGGCCTGGTGATGGTGGTCTATCAAAGCATCAACCTGGGTGGGGTGTCCCTGGCCGGCATGCTGTTCGCGCTGCTGGCGCTGGGCAGCATGACCTTGGGTTCGATCCTGCAGAAACGCATCACCGACAACCCCATGGGCACCTTGCCGTTGCAGTACCTGGCAGGG
This sequence comes from Pseudomonas sp. LAIL14HWK12:I10, assembly GCF_900184205.1. Lineage (NCBI taxonomy): Bacteria > Pseudomonadati > Pseudomonadota > Gammaproteobacteria > Pseudomonadales > Pseudomonadaceae > Pseudomonas > Pseudomonas sp. LAIL14HWK12:I10. The sequence continues at coordinate 211,293 of NZ_FXWU01000002.1, forward strand.
TTTGCCCTGTGCGCGCTGTTCGCCCCCTTGCAGCCGTTGCACGTGCAGTGGACCGGCGGCTTCGTCGGTGCACTCCTGTGGATGGGGCTGGTGGTGTCGTTGCTGGCCACCCTGCTGCTGTATCGCCTGATCGCCAAGGGCAATCTGGTCAATGTCACCAGCCTGTTCTACCTGGTGCCTGCGGTGACTGCGGTGATGGATTTCCTGATCTTCGGTAACCGTTTGGCAGCGCTGAGCCTGTTGGGGATGGGGCTGATCGTGGTGGGCTTGCTGTTCGTGTTCCGCAAGCCGGCTGCGCGGTTGGCGGAGGCGTAAGCGTAGCGCTCTAGCGAAACTCTTCGGGGATGGTGTGCCGCAGCACGCCTTCCTCGAAGTCCAGCAGGTCGGCTTCGCGTTGGGTCAGCAGGTAGTAGAGCAAGGTGTCGAGCGCGCGCTGCGAGGGGACTTCGACGGCAAGCATCCTCACCGCCTGTTCTGCTTCGCAGTTGCAGCCGAAGTCTTGCAGGGCTGCGCGCACCTGGTCGAGGGTTTCCGGTGGCTTGACGATCACCCGGAACACCGAGCGGCCGCTGCTGATGCGCAAGCTGTCGAACCAGGTTTCACCGCTGTCCTCCCGCGTGTCGATGATGTCGCCCGGCGCAATGCCGTAGACATAGAACGGGATGCCATCGACTTGGTAGCCGCCGTCGACTGCCTTGGCCCACAGGCCCTCGACCGAGGCCGGCGGGTAACCGTCTGCGTCCTGCACCAGGCGAAACAACACCTTCTTGTATGCACTGTTCATCGTGTGCCCCGCTTCAATGGCGCGTCGGCCGCAGCACCAGCCACAAGGCCGCGCCAATCAGCACACCGCCGTACAGGTGCGCCATCGACAGCGGTTCATCCAGCAACCATGCCCCCCACAATACGCCGAATACCGGGATCAGGAAGGTCACGGTGCTGGCTTTGACTGGGCCGATTTCTTCGAGCAGGCGGAAGTACAGGATGTAGGCGAATGCGGTGCACAGCAGGCCCAACCCGAGCAGCGACAGCCACACCTGCCAGCCGCCCCAGCTGGCAGGGGGCTGAACCAGGGCGCTCCAGGCGAACAGCGGGCTCAGCAGGAGCGTAGCGCCGAGCATGCTGCCCAGGGCCGAGAGGCGGCTGTCCAGGCCGCTGACCCAGCGGCGGGCGAGAAAACCGGCGAAGCCATAACAGGTGGTGGCCGCCAGGCAGGCGAGGGCGCCTTGCAGCAAGGCCAGGTCCAGCGCGACGGGGCCAGCGCCGCTGAGGACGCCGACGCCGAACAGGCCCAGGAAGATGCCGCAGAGCTTGGGCAGGGTCATCGGTTCACGGAAGAACAGCACGCCGATCAGTACGCCCATCAGCGGTGTGGTGGCGTTGAAAATCGCCGAGTAGCCAGCTGGCAGTACTTGCGCGGCCACGGAGTAGAACGTCGCCGGGATGCCCGAGTTGATCATGCCCAGCACCAGGCAGGCGCCGAGCTTGCCTTGGAAGTCCCAGCGTACCCGCGCGGCGGCGACGATGGCGACCAGGCCCAGGCAGGCGATCGACACGCGGAAGAACGCGGTCGGCACGGTGCCGAGTTCGGGGGCGATGATGCGCATGAACAAAAAACTCGCCCCCCAGACAGCGGCAAGGGTCAGCAGGCGGGCTAGGGCAATGGGGGTCACAACGGTCTCCGGGTTTTGGGCAGGGCGCGAGTTTACGCCAGGGGGGAGTGGGATTCTTGTGCTTTCTTGCGCTGTGAATCTAGGCGGGCTGTGGACCGGCTAAGCTGTATCTCTCACCCTGCACCGAGATGCCCTGCATGTCCCAGCACTGGCCTGCCAGCGAAATCGCCCGGATGATCCTCGATGGCTTCGATGACTACCGCGAACACTTTCGGCGCATCACCCTCGGCGCCCGTGAGCGCTTCGAGCAGGCGCGCTGGCAAGACATCCAGCGCGCAGCGGCGGCGCGTATCAACCTCTATGAAGAAAAGGTGGCCGAGGCCAACGGCCGGCTACGGCAGAGCGTTGCCGATGAGGTGCTGCTGGATGTGGAGCAGTGGCCGCTGGTCAAGAGCGCCTACATCCACCTGATCGACCCACGGCTCGACGACGAGTTGTCCGAGACCTGGTACAACTCGCTGTTCTGCAGCCTGTTCAGCCATGACCAGATCAGCGACGGCTGCATGTTCATCCACACCACCCGGCCTTCCATGCGCAGCCACGAGCGCGCGGCGCAAACCCGCACCTATCAGCTTGAGGACGGGCTCAAGGGCCTGCTGCGGGCGATCTTCGCCGATTACCCGTTCGATGTGCCCTATGGTGACCTTGAGGGCGACCTGACACGGCTGGAAGAACAACTGCGCGAATGCCTGCCGGACTGGGTGTGCAAGGACCCGGCCCTGGCGGTCGAGCTGTTTTCGCCAGTGTTGTACCGCAACAAGGGTGCCTACCTGGTCGGCCGCCTGTACACCCGCGACGAGCAGTGGCCGCTGGTGATCCCTTTGTTACACCGCGAAGGCCATGGCATCGAGGCCGATGCGCTGATCACCGACGAGGCGGAGGTGTCGATCATCTTCTCCTTCACCCGCTCTTACTTCATGGTCGATGTGCCGGTGCCGGCGGAGTTCGTCAACTTCCTCAAGCGCATCCTGCCCGGCAAGCACATTGCCGAGTTGTACACCTCGATCGGTTTCTACAAGCATGGCAAGTCGGAGTTCTACCGGGCGCTGATCAACCACCTGGCCAGCAGTGACGACCGCTTCATCATGGCGCCTGGGGTGCGTGGGATGGTCATGAGCGTGTTCACGCTGCCGGGCTTCAACACCGTGTTCAAGATCATCAAGGACCGTTTCTCACCATCGAAGACCGTTGACCGCGCCACGGTGATCGACAAATACCGCCTGGTGAAAAGCGTCGATCGGGTAGGGCGCATGGCCGATACCCAGGAGTTCGCCGATTTTCGCTTTCCGCGCAGCAAGTTCGAACCAGAATGCCTGGCCGAGCTGCTGGAAGTGGCGCCGTCCACGGTTGCCCTGGAAGGCGACACGGTGCTGATCCGCCACTGCTGGACCGAGCGGCGCATGACGCCCCTCAACCTTTACTTGGAGCACGCCAGCGAAGGCCAAGTGCTCGAAGCGCTGGAAGATTACGGCTTGGCCATCAAGCAACTGGCGGCGGCGAACATCTTCCCCGGCGACATGTTGCTGAAAAACTTCGGCGTCACCCGCCATGGCCGGGTGGTGTTTTACGACTATGACGAAATCTGTTTTCTGACCGAGGTGAACTTCCGCCATATACCGCCAGCGCGCTACCCGGAAGACGAGATGTCAGGCGAGCCGTGGTACTCGATCGGGCCGCATGACGTGTTCCCCGAAGAGTTCCCGCCGTTTCTGTTTGCCGATATGGGCCAGCGGCGTTTGTTCAGCCGCTTGCATGGCGAGTTGTATGACGCGGATTACTGGAAGGGTTTGCAGGCAACGATTCGCGACGGGAAGGTGATCGATGTGTTCCCGTATCGGCGTAAGGTGCGGTAACCGCTGGGGCTGCGCTGCGGCCGCAAACTATCAGCGCCACGCACGTCTGGGGTTTCAGCCCTTCAGGCACTTCAACTCGCTGAAATCGGTGCGCACCTTGCTCAGTCGCGCCTGCAGTAGCTGACGCTGCTCCGGGGTGCTCAAGTGCATCAGGTCGACCAGCAACCTGCGTGCTTGCAGCTCGGTGTTCTGGTAGGCGATGCGGTACTCCGGGGTCCACAGGCTCTCTTTGCGCTGCAGCAACTGCGCCAGGCGCGGTTCGAAGCTGGCATCGCTGCGTTTGTCCATTGCCAGCACCAGCTGTTGCTGCCAGTGGGCACGGTTGGCGATCCACTGGCGGTTCTGATCGCCCAGCGCCTGTGACCAGCTCAGCACACGTAGCCGTTGCGCTGCATTGAGCTCACCCAGCCAGGGCGTCAGGCGTTTTTCCATGCGCTCGGCGCGGCGGGCAATCTGCTTGGGCAAAGGCGTATCGACATACTGCTTTTGCCGTTCGCTGATGTCGTCGCGGAACGCCTCGCGCATTTCCGCCACCTGCGCGTCGCTCATGCCACGCAGCAGTTCGGTGGCGGAGGGGGTGATTTCTTCGGCAACCCGGCCAATCGCCTCGCGCGCTTCGCGGGTGCGCTGCTGCAACGCCTGGTCGGTCACCTGGTCTTCGGCGACCATGGCCCGCACCCGGTCCAGCCAGTCGAGGTAACTGGGCAGTTGGGTTTTGCAATGCCAGGCCAGATGCTGCCTGAGCCGCTCGTCGAGCAGCACCTTTTGGTCGCGGTTCATGTCCAGGTAGTCACCGAGCGACCACGGCACCAGGCGGTCCAGGTTGCGGTAGGCCAGGTCGATGCGGCTGCACGCGACCAGGGCCAGGGCGAGCGCGACGGTGATGAGCAGGGGCTTGAGCAGGCGTCGAGGCATGTGCTGATCCTTGCAGTGGCTGGCCAGTCGGTAGACGCAAGGGGGAAGATGACGGTTCCACCGAATCAGCGGTCGGGCAGTACGGTGGCTTCAGGTGTAGAATAGCCGTCTTGTCTTGAGGAACATCGGAAATGGCTCTGCTTGGGCGTTACAACAGTTTGCAAATCGTTAAACACGTGGAATTCGGCCTCTACTTGGACGGCGGCGCCGATGGCGAGATTCTGCTGCCGGGGCGTTACATCCCGAAGAACGCCGAGACCGAGGTAGACGATTGGTTGAACGTGTTCATCTACCTGGACAGCGAAGACCAGCTGATTGCTACCACCGAGAAGCCCAAAGTGCAGGTCGGTGAGTTCGCCAGCCTCAAGGTCAAGGACATCAATGGTGCCGGTATCTTCCTCGACTGGGGCCTGTCCAAGGACCTGCTGATGCCTTACTCGGAAGAGTTGCGGCCACTGAAGATCGGCGACTACTGCGTGGTGCACGCGTACCTCGACAAGCGTACCCGCCGCATCACCGCGACCGCGCGCCTGGACCGCTACCTGGACCGTACCCCGGCCGATTACCAGGTCGGCCAGCCGGTTGAGCTACTGGTGGCCGGCGAGACGCCGATGGGCTTCAAGGCGATCATCAACAACCGCCACTGGGGCCTGATCCACAAGAACGAGGTGTTCAAGTTCCTGCGTTCGGGGATGCACGAGAAGGGCTTCATCAAGGAAATCCGCCACGACGGCAAGATCGCCCTGAGCCTGCAACCGGTGGGCGCTGCCCTGGCTGACAGCCTGCAGGAGCAGATCATGGCGCGCCTGGACGCCGAAGGCGGTGTGCTGCCGGTGTGCGACAAGAGCGACCCGGCAGTGATCACCAAGCTGTTCAACGTCAGCAAGGGCAACTTCAAGAAGGCCATTGGTGCGTTGTTCAAGCAAGGCCGCATCGTCATCCATGACGATCGCATCGAGCGGGTCTGATCAGGCCTGCACGAACGTGCGGAAGTCCAGCTGCTCGCCACCCGGGCGGGTGTCGCGCAGCAGCGAGTCGCGGTCAGCGCTCAGGGCCAGGCTGATGGTCGAACGGCGTTTGCCTGGCTTGCGCACTTCCATCTGCTCCAGGTGAGCCTTGAGGAAGTTGGTCGGTACTTTCAGGTGCTGCAGCTCATCGCTGTCCGGGGTGTGCAGCAGCAGGTTGACCCAATCGGGCTGGCCTTTGCCCAACAGCGCTACCGGCACTTCGAACCACCACAGGTTGCGTCTGGGGTCGAGGATGGCGAACAGGGTGTTGCTGCTGGTCAGCACGGGCCGGGCCAGTGCTTCGTTGCGCCGGGCGATGGCGGCGGGTTTGTCGAGTTTCATGCAGGTTCCTGCGGGTTGACGCGTGATAAGGCCTGCATTGTGAGGGGTGGCGGTTAGCTGAGCAAGGTTTGCCAGTTGCTTTGCCTGAGCCGGCCTCTTCGCGGGGCAAGTCGGATCGCGAAGAGGCCATTTGCCTCAGCGACTAACCGGCAGGCTCAACTCGGAGGTCGCCCCATCGGCAGTGGTCACCGTCGCGGTAAAGCTGCGCAACCCGCCGATATTCTCCAGCGGATGGGCAAACCTCGCCTGCCCCTGGGCATCGCTGTTCACCAGCACTTCCCCAAGATACTGCTCCGCTTCGCTGCCCGCAGCCTGCGCATTGCCGAACAACTCGACGCGCAACAGGCTCGACGCCGGCCCCTGCACTTCGCCGCGAATCACATTTCCCTCAAGCGCAATCAGCCGAGGTGGCTGCTGGTTGTGGTTAGGCAACGGTTGGCAAGGCTGGGGTTCGCCCTTGGCATCGCAGATGATCGCTTGGTCCTTCTTCGCCAGCTCCGCACCCACCCCGCGCGACCCTACATACAACGCATGCGCCTGCGCTGGCACGCCGAAGATGATGGCGCCGGTGCGCTGGTTCGGCACACAGGAGCCACCGGCCTCGCAGCGGCGGATGTCCTGGCTGTTATTCCAGATGCGGTTGGCGCTCAGGCGTGTGGCGGTGACGCTCGGCTCTGGGCGCAAGGCCACGCCGATGCGGTTGCCGTGGATCAGGTTGCCATCGAGGATGTTGCCCTCGCCGGTGACGCTGACGCCGATCGAGTTGCCGGTGAAGGTGTTGGCGCCCAGGTAGTTGCGGTTGCCCCAGTTGATCTGCAGGCCGTCCGAGTAGTTCTCGAAACGGTTGCGCACCACCGTGTTGTCATTGCCCAGCAGAATCTCGATGCCCTGGGACGGCTCGGGGTTGGCCGGTGTGGAGCGGAACAGGTTGTCCGCCACCAGGTTGAAGGCCGCACCACGCGTCAGCTCCAGGCCGTCGCCGTTGTCGATCAGCTGGTTGCGCAGCACCTTGTTGTTGACCGTGCTGGTGGCGGTGGGGTTACCGGCGCCGTCGTCACCGGTGAGCATGATGCCGGCGCCGCCTTTGTTGGCGATGACACGGTTGTCTTCGATGACGTTGCCGCTGGCGCGGTTGACCAGGATGCCGATGCAGAAGTTGCGCACTTCCAGGCCGCTCAGGTGCACGCCTTGGGTGTCGCGCAGCACCAGGCCCGGGTGGGTTGTGGTGCGTACGTTGGTGCCGAACTGGCCGGGCAGGGCGCCGGGGCAGGTGTGCACGCCCTGGTCTTTGATATAGCCCGAGCCGTCGATGGCGATGTACTGGCCGTCGCGGGCCCAAGCCAGGCCGGTAATGCTCACCGGGCCTTTGATTTCAGGCAGCGCGCGCGTGGGTTTAATCACATAGGGCGCCTGGCCCACCGCGGCAATCTCGATGCGGTAGTGGCCGGGGTTCTGGTTGCTGGTCTCGATCGCCCAGCGCAGGCTGCCGGGTTGGCCGTCATCGGCATAGCGCTCGACGCGCAGGGCTTCGGTGACGGCCGGCGAGGCGGCGAGGGCAGGCAGGGGGAGCAGTGGCAGCATGGCCACGAGCACAGGCATCAAACGCATGGGGCGGGTTTTCCGATAAGTCGTTGTTTTTATTGCAGGCGGTCGTATGCGGGGATTCTAGGGCAGGCAGTCGGCCCTGCGCAGGTGGTTGGCGGGAATTGGTGCGGTATTCGCCCGCAGATTTGCCGCTCGGCTTGATCGTGGCAAATTGGTTGAAACTCTTGCGAAGGGCCTCAGGTCCACAGACTGTCGACACGGTTCACGTGTCTCCATTTGCAGGAGTTTTGCCATGAGCGGTACTAAAGACAAAGCGAAAGGCTTGGCCAACGAAGCAATCGGTAACGTGAAACAAGGCATCGGCAAAGTGACCGACAATGAAAAGCTCAAGGCCGAAGGCAAGGCGCAGGAACTGAAGGGTGAAGCCCAGCAGATCAAAGGCAATGTGAAGGACGCTGTGAAAAAGCCTTGATGCATCCTGCCCTGTTCGCCAGGGTATAGGCGTCGCCCTGTAGGAGCAGCCTTGTGCTGCGAAGAGGCCAGTGATAGCAATGAATATTATGTAAGTTGCTACCGGCCTCTTCGCAGCGCAAGGCTGCTCCTACAAGGATTATGTTTAATGTAGGCATTTTCTTTTAAACCCTCGGGAGCAGCACAGCAACGGCGTGGTCTATTAGACTTGTCTGTTGTATCGATCGAGCGGCGAAAGGAGACGCTATGATTTTTTCCGCCCTGCAAGGTTTGCCCTTGCACCGCGTGCTGGTGCGCACCGTCAAAGAGTTTCTTGACGACGAGATGTCCACCTATGCGTCCGCGCTGGCCTACCAGATGCTGTTTTCGCTGTTCCCCTTCCTGTTGTTTCTGATTGCCTTGATCGGCTTTCTGCATTTGCCAGATTTCTTCTCCTGGTTGCGCCTGCAATCAGAATTGGTGCTGCCGCCCCAGGCTCTGGAACAGGTGAACCCAGTGATCGACCAGTTGCAACAGTCCAAGGGTGGGCTGTTGTCGGTGGGTATCGTGATTGCCCTGTGGACAGCCTCGGCAGGTGTGCGGCTGATGATGAGCGCCATGAACGCCGCCTACGACGTACCCGAAGGCCGCCCAGTATGGAAGCGCATTCCGCTGTCCATTTTCTACACCGTGGGCATCGCCGTCATGCTGCTGGCCGCCGCCGCGTTGATGGTGCTGGGGCCGCAGGTGATGGAGTGGATTGCCGCCCAGGTCGGCATGCAGGAAGTCATCGTCACGGTGTGGACCATTCTGCGCTGGCCGGCGATCATCATCCTGATGATGGTGGCGGTGGCGTTGATCTATTACGTGATGCCCGATGTTAAGCAGAAGTTTCGCTTCATCACCCCAGGCTCGGTGCTGGCCGTGGTGGTGTGGATCGTCGCCTCCCTGGGCTTTGCCTACTACGTGAAAACCTTTGCCGATTACAACGCCATGTATGGCAGCATCGGTGCAATCATCGTGCTATTGCTGTATTTCTACATTTCTGCTGCCGTGCTGTTGCTTGGCGCGGAAATGAACGCCGTGATCGAACACATGTCGGCCGAGGGCAAGAACCCTGGCGAAAAGGATTTCGACGGCGATAAGCCCAAGGAAACCATCACTGTGCTCGGCCATGAACACCCCGTCGAGCCGCAAACCACCGAGCCGAATCCCCGATGATCCGTGACATTCTCAAGATGGGCGACGAACGCTTGCTGCGCATCGCCCCGCCGGTGCCCCCGCAGATGATCGGCAGCGCCGAATTGCAGCAACTGATCGACGACATGTTCGAAACCATGCGCCATGTCGGGGGTGTGGGTTTGGCTGCGCCGCAAATCGGCATCGACCTGCAACTGGTCATCTTCGGCTTCGAACGCAGCGAGCGTTACCCGGATGCCGAACCAGTGCCGCAGACCATCCTGCTCAACCCGCTGATCACGCCGATGTCGAGCGAGGTCGAGGACGGTTGGGAGGGCTGCCTGTCGGTGCCCGGCCTGCGCGGTGTAGTACCGCGTTACCAGCACATTCGCTACGAAGGCCTCGACCCTCAGGGCAACCCGATCAACCGCTTTGCCGATGGCTTCCATGCGCGTGTGGTGCAGCACGAGTGCGACCACCTGATCGGCCGGCTGTACCCCTCGCGCATCCAGGATTTCGCCAAATTCGGTTACACCGAGGTGCTGTTCCCCGGGCTGGACGCCAGCGACGACTGACCGCGCACCAGTGCCACCAGGCGCTTGCTGCGTTGGTAGCGCTGCAGGCGCGCGGCCAAGGGCTCGGGTAGCGTTTGCGCCTCGTCGAAGCCCAGGCGCTGGTAAAAGGGCACAAGGTCGGGGTGGCAAAACAGCCAGGTCGGCCCAGCCGCTTGCGCCAACGCACTGTCGATCAGCCGCCCGGCGACACCCTGGCCACGCTGTGGCGGGGCGACGAACAGCCCGGTCAGCCAGAAGCCATCGCCGACAGCGGTCAGGCTCATGCCTGCAATGATGCCGCTGGCCCGCGCCACCCACAGTGCAGCATCACGTGCTGCGCGCATGGGGGAGCCGTGCTGGCGGTAGAAGTGATCGAGCAGGCGACGCTCCGTGTCCGACAACTCGGAGCAATGCAGATAATCAGAAATGGCGTGTATCCCTTGTTTAAACGGCCAACACCGGCAAGTTCATGCCAAAGGCTCTATCCCACTATTTTCAACCCATTATGTCGCAGATTGTTGCAAAACCGGCAAGGGTGAATATCCGACTTCGGGGTTCAACTATTGCAAACCGGGAGTAGACTTTTACTCATCCCACCAGCAGTACGACGAAGCGGGATCGGTACTTCGTGTCATCTTTGCAGTCGATGACAACTTCTCCGCGCCAGTGACGGCATTAGAAGTCAATCGATCAGCTTGATTGCGTTATAGGCAAACCCACATGAAACCATTACTGATTCTTGCATTGGTCGGTATGTCCTCGTTCGCCCTCGCCGATGAGGTCAAACCTGTCTCCAACGAGCCCGTGGCCCAGCAATACGACTACTCCATGAACTTGGATATCAAACGGGTCATCAACCTGTCGACCATCCCCAATGTCTGCGAAGTAGTGCCTGCGACCATGACCTACGAAGACCACCAAGGCCAGGTGCACACCATTCAGTACCGCGCCATGGGCGAGGGTTGCCAGCAGGGTTGATGCTGCAACGCCAACCACCTCTTCGCGCCGAGCCGTCGCGAAGAGGTGGCCAGGCCGGCCTCGGTGTCATGGGCTGGACATTACCTGGCGCACCACCTCCAGCCCGCGTTTCAGTTCGGCTCGGCTAGCCGCCGCCGACAGGCTGATACGCACCGCCTGCACCTCGGTCGCACCCATGGCGAAGACACTGGCCGGGACGATTTCCACACCCTGCTCGCGACACCGTCTTACCACCCCCTCCGCACCCTGCGGTGTGGCCAACCATGCGTGAGGTGAAGGCTGCGCTGTGTTGTGCAGCCCATCGCCCAGCAGCCTTCGCGCAAGGCGCCAACGCTCGGTAATTTCCGCCCGCTGCCAGGCCAGCCGCTGCGCAGCCGTACCGTCTTCGATCCACTGGCAGGCGATGTGCAGGTTCAACGGCGATACAGGCCAGTGGCTGGCCTGGGCATGCGGGTCGACCTGTGCCAGCAACTGAGGGCTGGCCACGATCCACCCCAGGCGCAACCCGGCAGCCACGGTCTTGGACAAGCTACTGATGAAAATCCCTTGCTCGCCCAACAGGGGGTACAGCGGCGGCCTGTCGCTGAGTGCGCCATAGACATCGTCCTCGATCACCAGCAGCCCCAGGCGTTTGACGACCGCAGCGAGCGCTTCGCGGCGAGCGTCATCCATGCAGGCGCCGGTAGGGTTGTGCAGGGTGGGTGTGGTCACCAGCACACGGGCACCGCTGGCGCGGGCGACCCGGTCAAGGTCGTCGGGGCGCAGGCCTTGGCTGTCCAACGCCACACCATGCACGGGCAAGCGCAACTGCCGGCAGGCCGCCTTGATGCCGGGTGCGGTCAAGGCTTCGAGCATGACCGGCTCACCGGCCTGGCAGAACGACTGCAGCACCAGGGTCAGTGCCTGTTGCGCACCGCTACTGAGCAGCAGTGCATCCGGGGGCAGGGCCAAGCCGCGATTGGCCAGCCATTGCGCGCCATGAATGCGGCCCAGCAGTAACTGCTCGGGCCCCAGGTAATGATCCAGCAGGCCACTCTCGTGCCGTTCCAGCAGCTTACGCAGGCTGCTTTGCAGGTCCTGATTGTGCGGGTCGGCCACCGGGACGTTGGTCGACAGGTCGATCAGCGGCTGTTGCCCATCGTGGTGCTTGAGCCGAAACAGCGTCGCTTCCTTGCTGCCGGCCAGCACGTAGGTGCCGCGGCCGACTTCACCTGCCACCAGGTGGCGCTCGGCAGCTTCACGGTAGGCCTGCTGGGTGGTGCTGGGGTTGAGGTCGAGCTTCCAGGCCAGGCGCCGCTGGGGTGGCAGGCGGTCGCCGACCTTGAGTTCGCCACGCGCTATGGCGTCGGCAATGGCATCGACCAAGGCCAGGTAGCGGGGTTGGTCATCATCCACAAGCGTTGGGATCCACACGAAATTGCTACCCATGCAATATAAGGTTGTACCCATACAATGCCCGGCGCTTAGGATCGGATCAACCACCTACCGATGAGGGATGATCGCCATGTTTGACTTGAAAGCCCTGCGCGAAGCCGCCGATTTCGTTCACCAGCATGTACCCGCAACGCCCCAGCACGCCTGGCCTTTGCTGGCCGAGCGGCTGGGCTGCCAAGTGTGGGTGAAACATGAAAACCACGCGCCCACCGGGGCGTTCAAAGTGCGGGGCGGGTTGGTCTACGTGCGTTCGCTGCTGGCGGATGGCGCGCCGCCCCGTGGCCTGGTCACCGCCACGCGCGGCAACCATGGCCAGAGCATGGCACTGGCCGCACGCCAGGCGGGCATACCCTTGGTGATCGTCGTGCCCGAAGGCAACTCCACCGAGAAGAACGCCGCCATGCGCGCCCTGGGTGCCGAGCTGGTAGAGCACGGTGTCGATTTTGATGTGGCCCGTGAAGAGGCGGCCCGGCTGGCTGACGAATTGGGCTACATGATGGTGCCATCGTTTCACCCGGAGCTGGTGCGCGGGGTAGCCACCTATGCCTTGGAACTGTTCGAGGCCGTGTCTGAGCTGGACTGTGTATACGTGCCTATCGGCATGGGGTCGGGCATCTGCGGGCTGATCCAGGCACGCAACCTGCTGGGGTTGAAGACCGAGATCGTGGGGGTGGTGTCTAGCGCGGCCGATGCCTATGCGCAAAGCTTCGAGCGCGGGCGCATCGTCACCACTGCCACTGCCGACACCTTCGCCGATGGCATGGCCTGCCGGGTACCGCACCCGGAGGCGTTCGCCTTGGTGTGCGAGCATGCCGCGCGCATCGTGCGGGTGAGTGACAGTGAAGTCGCCGAAGCCATGCGCGTGTACCACGAGGCCACGCATAACACCGCCGAAGGTGCGGGCGCTGCGGCGCTGGCGGCGTTGATGCAGGAGCGCGAGCGGCAAGTGGGCCGGCGGGTGGCCGTGGTGCTGAGCGGGGCGAACGTGGATCGCGCGCGTTTTGCGCGGGTGCTGGCGGGTGATGAAAAATCCTGAATGAATATCGAGGAATAAGTGCTATCTTAATCTGATAGCATTTTTCGATGAACACTCGATACCGAAAAATTCTCGACGCTATCTCCAGGACGCCAACCACGTCGTCATTGGCCTTTTCCGAGATCGAGGCGCTGGTGCTTCATCTGGGAGGGCAGGTGCTGGAGCGACAAGGCTCCAGGGTAAAGTTGGTGCTTGGCGGCCAATACTGGAGATGCCATCGCCCCCACCCAGGCAAGGAAGCCAGGCGGTATCAGATTGAAGAAGCCCGCGAATTTTTGCTGCGGGCAGGAGTCAGCCTATGAGTTGCATGCGCTACAAGGGCTATGCCGCCCGAATCGAATACGATGAGCGTGACGACATTTTCGTGGGTCGCGTGCTTGGCATGCGCGACATCATCAGCTTTCACGCAAGCTCCGTTCCTGAGTTGCATGAAGCCTTCCGTGAAGCGCTCGAGGACTATCTCGCTGATTGTGCAGAACAGGGCATCACCCCTGAAAAGCCGGCATCAGGCAAGGTCATGCTGCGTATCCGGCCAGAAGTCCACGCTGCTGCCAGCATTGCCGCCCGGGCCGCCGGCAAGAGCCTGAACCAATGGGCGGATGAGGTATTCGAGCAGGCGGCCTTTGCCTGATCGAACACTTCTTCTTCCCATCCCCTGATCACTCGTGGCAGGCTCTACGGCGCTTAATTGGCCGGTCATCGAGTGCTCAATGCCTTTCTCCAATGGTTTTCTCCTCAGCCTGTCCCTGTGTCTGGACATCGGCATCGCCAACATCGCCATGATCACCTTGGCCATGCAGCGTGGTTTTCTCAAGGGTTTCTGGCTGGGGCTGGGGACCTGTGTGGGGGATTTGATCTATGCCGTTGCCGCACTGGCCGGGATGACCGTGCTGCTGCAGTTTGAAAGCGTGCGCTGGGCCTTGTGGCTGGGCGGTTCTGCGCTGCTGGTGTGGTTCGCAGTGAAGATGCTGCTGGCGGCGTGGCGCGGCGGGCACATGGACACGCGGGCAGACGTGGTGGTGGAGTCGGGCTGGCGCGAGTTCTTGCGCGGGATCTTTTTGGCCATGTCCTCACCCACCGCGATTTTGTGGTTCGCGGCGGTCGGTGGGGTGCTGATTTCCCGATCCGGTGGTGGCAGCTTGCTGGAGGCCGGGTTGTTCCTCAGCGGCTTTTTTGCGGCGGGGTTGGTCTGGTGCCTGAGCCTGTGCGGCATTGCCAGCCACGGAGGGCGATTGCTGGGGGATCGATTGCTGACCTGGTCGTACCTGCTGTCGGCGGCGATTTTCTGCTATTTCGCGGTTTACGTGATTGTTTCGGGGTATCGCGAGTTCATTCTTGCCAGCCCTGGGGCGTAGGCAGGGTGCATGCCTTGGGTCTTTCAGCGCCTGGGAGATCGAGCGCCGCGCGGGCGGCGCTCGATCTCCCAGGCGCTAAATAACCCGAGGCAAGCACCTGGTAGCCCTCACCCAATCTCAAGCCCATTTATTTTCACCGGCCTGTCGATTTCCCCCGCTACCGTTCGACTAACAGTTGAAAGCACAGGCCCCACCTGTGCCCAAACCTGACAAACGATCGGAGGCCCCCCCGATGAGCACCGCAGCCGAAAACGAACTCCGCCAATTGATCGACCGCTGGATGCAGGCCGTGCGCGACCGTGACATCCCCGGCATCACTGCGCCCTATGCCGACGACATCGTCGCCTTCGATGCCATCAAAACCCTGCAATTCAAAGGCAAGGCTGTTTACCAGGCCCACTGGGAAATGTGCATGGGCCTGTGCACCGGCCCGATGATCTTCGAGCTGGCCGAGCTCACCGTATACGCCGACGGCGACCTGGGCCTGGCGCACTGGTTGAACCGCTGCGGCCCGTCGGACGACGAGAGCCAATGCGGCTTCATGCGCGCCACGGTCGGCTATCGTCGCCAGGGCGGGCAATGGCAAGTCATCCATGAACACTGGTCGGCACCGTTCGACATGGAAACGCAGAAAGCCCTGTTCGATCTGAAGCCCTGATCTGATATCGCCAAACGCACTTTGCCAATGCCCTGGAGGCGACCATGAAATACCTGTGCCTGGTCTATTGTGACGAAGGGCTGCTGCACAGCCTGCCCGACAGCCCGGAAGACGCCGAATGCATGGCCTATGCCGAGGCGTTGCAGGGCGCTGGGCGCATGCTCGCGGCCGAGGCGCTCAAGCCGGTGCAAACCGCCACCACGGTGCGTGTGCGCAGTGGGCACATGAGCCTCACCGATGGCCCGTTCGCCGAAACCAAGGAACAACTGGCCGGCTTTTATCTGGTAGATGCCCGAGACCTGAACGAGGCGCTGAACATCGCCAAAGGCATCCCCGCCGCAAGGGTCGGCAGCGTTGAAGTGCGACCTGTGCGCGAACTGCAACCCTGACACTCACGGAGAACCACCAGCATGAGCCTTGCACACCCTGCGCAAGCGCAGCACGAGTTGTCCATCAGCCGATTGATCGACGCGCCCCCGGCCAAGGTGTTCCGCGCCTGGACCGAGCCCCAGTGGCTGATGCAATGGTGGGGGCCGCACGGCATGACCACCCCGGAATGCGAAATGCAACTGTGGGTCGGTGGCCTGTTCCGCACCCTGATGCGGGCCCCGGATGGCACCGAGTACCCGACCCAGGGCGTGTTCCTGGAGATTGCCGCGCCGAGGCGCCTGGTGTTTACCGACGCCTTCGGGCCGGGCTGGGTACCTTCTGACAAAGCGTTCATGACCGCTGTGGTGACCTTCGACGAGGAGCACGGCAAGACCCGTTACACCGCCCGCGCCTGGCATTGGAGCGCCGCCGACAGCCGAGCCCATGAAGAAATGGGCTTTCACCAAGGCTGGGGAGAAAGCCTGGACCGCCTGGTGGAGGTGGTGACCCAGCGGATGCCGGACTGATGGCAGGGCTGGCGCAGGTGCGCGCCGAAGTCGAGGCGGTGTACCGTCGCGATTCGCGGCGCATCCTGGCGACCTTGATCCGCTTGTTGGGCGACTTCGACCTGGCCGAGGAGGCCATGCACGATGCGTTCTTCATCGCTGTTGAGCGCTGGCAGCGCGATGGTATCCCCGCTAACCCTCGGGCATGGCTGGTGTCGACCGGCCGCTTCAAGGCCATTGATGCGTTGCGCCGACGTGCCCGCTTCGACCGCTCTCAGGCGGACCTGATCATGCTGCTGGAAGGCCAGGTACAAGACCCCAGCGAAGAAGCGTTGCTCAGCGATGATCGCCTGCGGCTGATTTTTACCTGCTGCCACCCGGCCTTGGCCGCCGACGCGCAGGTGCCGCTGACCCTGCGCGAGGTCTGCGACCTGACCACCGAGCAGATTGCCCGGGCGTTTTTGCAAAGCCCGGCAACCATCGCCCAACGCATCGTGCGCGCCAAGGCCAAGATCCGCGACGCGGGCATCCCCTACCAGGTGCCGGCGCTCGATGAGTTGCCCGAGCGCCTCGAGAGCGTGCTGCGGGTGATTTACCTGGTGTTCAACGAAGGCTATTCGGCCTCGTCCGGCGACGCCTTGCTGCAGCAGGACCTGACAGACGAAGCGATCCGGCTCGGCCGCCTGCTGGGGCAATTGCTGCCAGACCCGGAGGTGATCGGCTTGCTGGCGCTGATGCTGTTGCAGGCATCGCGGCAGCGTGCGCGCATCGACGCGCAGGGCAACCTGGTGGTACTTGAACAGCAGGACCGCAGCGTGTGGGACCGTGAGCGGATCGAAGAAGGCTGTGAGCTGGTGCGCCATGCCCTGCGAAGCCGCGGCTATGGCGCCTATACCGTGCAGGCGGCGATAGCCGCGGTGCATGCCGAGGCGGCCACGGCGGATGACACGGACTGGGACGAGATCGTCGGGCTGTATGACGTGTTGCAACGGCATTGGCCGTCGGCGGTGGTGGCGCTCAACCGGGCAGTGGCGCTGGCGAAACGGGATGGGCCGCAGGTGGGGTTAGCAGAGGTTGAAGCGATCCTGGCGGCGGGTGAGCTGCACGACTATCACCTGGCGCATGCGGCAAGGGCAGAGTTGCATGCTCAACTGGGCCATGTCGAAGAGGCCCGCGCGGCATGGCAGCAGGCGTTGGCCTTGACCCGGCAGGCGCCGGAGCGGCGGCATATCGAGCGGCGGCTCCAGGCCCTGAAATGAGCGGGCAGCACAGGTCCTATCGCCGGCAAGCCGGCTCCCACAGGTTTGGAGTCTGCACAAACCGTGTGGGAGCTGGCTTGCCAGCGAATAGCGCCTGTGCCGGTTACATCAAAAACCGGCTGAAAAAACGTGATCAGCTGGCCACGAAATTCGGTGGCGATACCAGCTCGACCGTCTGCTGCTTGCGCGGCGCCAGGATCTCGGCCTCGCCCTCGACCACCAGCTCATCGTTCTGGTTGTACACATTGGTGGCGATCCGCACCTTGAACTTGGGCAGCTTCTCGAGGATTACCAGGCGCACGGTCAGGGTGTCGCCAATCTTCACCGGCTTCTGGAAGCTCATCTTCTGGCCCAGGTAGATGGTGCCAGGGCCAGGCAGCGTGCACGCCACCGCCGCACTGATCAGCGCGCCGCTGAACATGCCATGGGCAATGCGCTCACGGAACATGCTCTTGGCCGCGAACTCGGCATCCAGGTGCACCGGGTTGTGGTCACCGGACATCGCGGCGAACAGCTGGATGTCACGTTCTTCCACAGACTTTTCATAGGTGGCTGTCTGGCCGACTTCAAGGGCTTCGTAAGGCGTGTTGGTGACCTGGGACATCGGGGCTTCCTTAAGCGGTGGGCGAGGGCGGCTATCATTCACTGCGCGCAGGGCGGCCAAGGGCCAGCGCCTGTTCGAGCCAGCCGAGAATATCGGCGGTGACCTCGTCACGGTTGGTTTCGTTGAGCACTTCGTGCCGTGCCTCTGGGTAGATGCGCAGCTGTACATGCTGGTTGCCGGTCGCGCGTAACGCGTCGGCCAGATGGGTGAGACGCTTGCCGGTACTGACCGGATCACATTCACCGCCAATCACCAGCAGGGGCAGGTTCGGATCGATCTGCGCGAGGTTACTTGCCCGGCTGATCTGCGCCAAGCCTTGCAGCAGGTCGAGCCACAACTGGTTGCTGCAGCGAAAGCCACACAGGGGGTCATTCACGTACAGGTCCACTTCGCCAGGGTCGCGGCTCAGCCAGTCGAAGGCGGTGCGGTTTGGCTTGAAGGCTTTGTTGAACGAGCCGAACGACAGCCACTCGATCAGCGCGCTCTTGCCCAGCGGCCCTTGGCGCCAGGCCTCGACCCGGGCGAGCAGCCGCGCCACGCGGTACAGCGCCGCGGGCTGGAAGTTCGAGCCGCTGAGGATCGCCCCGTGCAGGCTGGCGCTGTGGTGCAGCAGGTACGCCTGGGCAATGTAGCTGCCCATGCTGTGGCCGAACAGGAACAGCGGCGTGCAGGGGTATTGCTGGCCGATGTGCTGGGCGAGCAAGCCGAGGTCATTGACCACGGCATTCCAGCCATGATGGCGGGCGAACAGGCCGAGGCTGCCCAGTTCGGCGGTGCGCCCGTGGCCGCGCAGGTCGGGGGCGAACAGGGCGAAGCCGGCCTCGCTCAGCGCATGGCCCAGGCGCTGGTAGCGCCCGGCGTGCTCGGCCATGCCATGGGCCAGCAGCACCACGGCCTTGACCGGCGTGGCCGGCAGCCATTGGTGTACGTACAGGCTGCAATGCTCGCTGGCGGGCAGCCAGAAGGCGTCGTGGGGCATGGCCGGTCCTTTGCGCGGGGGGTACGAGCACAGTGTATGCGCAACCGGCTGGATTGCAGGAAGGGCACAAATAAGATTCACAATGTTAATGGCGGAGCTTGGCGTATATGCCGCCTTGGGCTTACCTGCTAACGTCGGTTAAACGCCTGTTTGCCATTGGCGATCAGGTCAAAGGACTAAACGACCCGCTACACCCCCCGCAGCAGGTCCAGGCAGAGGAACAATAATAAATGCAAGCCGACTTCTGGAATGACAAGCGCCCGGCGGGCGTGCCTTCCACCATCGACATCCATGCCTACACCTCCGTCGTCGAGGTGTTCGAGCGCTCTTGCAAGCGCTTCGCCGACCGCCCGGCGTTCAGCAACCTGGGCGTGACCCTGACCTACGCCGAGCTGGAACGCCATTCGGCGGCCTTTGCCGCCTGGCTGCAGCAGCACACCGACCTGGTACCGGGCGACCGCATCGCCGTGCAGATGCCCAACGTCCTGCAGTACCCGATCGCGGTCTTCGGCGCGTTGCGTGCCGGGCTGATCGTGGTCAACACCAACCCGCTCTACACCGAGCGTGAAATGCGCCATCAGTTCAAGGACTCCGGCGCCCGCGCGCTGGTTTACCTGAACATGTTCGGCAAGCGCGTGCAGGAGGTGCTGCCCGATACCGGTATCGAGTATTTGATCGAGGCGAAAATGGGCGACCTGCTGCCCGCCGCCAAGGGCTGGCTGATCAACACCGTGGTCGACAAGCTGAAGAAGATGGTGCCGGCCTATCAATTGCCCCAGGCGGTGTCATTCAAGCAGGTGCTGCGCGAGGGCCGCTCGCTCAGCCACAAGCCGGTGCCGCTGAGCCTGGACGATATCGCCGTGCTGCAATACACCGGCGGCACCACCGGCCTGGCCAAGGGCGCGATGCTCACCCATGCCAACCTGGTGGCCAACATGCTCCAAGTACTGGCGTGTTTCTCGCAGCACGGGCCAGACGGGCAGAAGATGATCAAAGAAGGCCAGGAGGTGATGATCGCGCCGCTGCCGCTTTATCACATCTATGCCTTTACCGCGAACTGCATGTGCATGATGGTCACCGGCAACCACAATGTGCTGATCACCAACCCGCGAGACATTGCAGGCTTCATCAAGGAGCTGGGCAAGTGGCGTTTTTCCGGCCTGCTGGGGCTCAACACGCTGTTCGTCGCGCTGATGGACCACCCCGGCTTCCGGCAACTGGATTTTTCTGCGCTGAAGGTCACCAACTCCGGTGGCACCGCGCTGGTCAAGGCCACCGCCGAGCGCTGGGAGAGCCTCACGGGCTGCCGCATCGTCGAAGGGTATGGCCTGACCGAAACCTCGCCGGTCGCCAGTACCAACCCTTATGGCCAGTTGGCGCGGCTGGGTACGGTGGGTATCCCGGTGGCAGGTACGGCGTTCAAGGTAATCGACGACGACGGCAACGAGCTGCCGGTGGGTGAGCGGGGTGAACTGTGCATCAAGGGCCCGCAGGTGATGAAGGGCTATTGGCAGCAACCCGAGGCCACCGCGCAGACCCTGGACGCACAAGGCTGGCTGAAGACGGGTGATATCGCGGTGATCGACCCGGATGGCTTTACCCGCATCGTCGACCGCAAGAAGGACATGATCATCGTCTCGGGTTTCAACGTGTACCCCAACGAAATCGAGGACGTGATCATGGGCCATCCGCAGGTGGCCAACTGCGCGGCCATCGGTGTGCCGGACGAGCGTTCTGGCGAGGCGGTGAAACTGTTCGTGGTGCCGCGCGAGGGCGGCTTGAGCGTCGATGAGCTGAAGGCGTACTGCAAAGCCAATTTCACCGGCTACAAAGTGCCCAAGCACATCGTGCTGCGCGAGTCGCTGCCGATGACCCCGGTGGGCAAGATCCTGCGGCGCGAGTTGCGTGACATCGCCTGACAGGGATGCAGGGCGCCTCTGGAACGGGCCTTTTGGCCCGTTTTGCGACATTTTGGATAAATACTCTAAAAATGACTTGTATCGTTCATTGAGTCATTTTTGTGACCGTGAGGCCTGTTTTGGCCTCTAGGCGACCCCTGGCAAAGCTGTTACTCTCGGGCCGCTTTCAGATGATCCGGTTTGCAATGAGCCGCCATCACATATCAATAATAAGCGCATCGACGCGTGAATCGAACTTCGCTGTTGCTGAAGGAGTGGGCTTCCATGATCGAACATTTTTGGAAGGATAAATACCCAGCCGGGATTACGGCGGAAATCAATCCTGACGAATTCCCCAATATCCAGGCGGTACTCAAGCAATCCTGCCAACGCTTTGCCGACAAACCGGCCTTTAGCAACCTGGGCAAGACTATCACCTATGGCGAACTGTATGCGCTGTCGGGGGCGTTTGCCGCCTGGCTGCAGCAACACACCGACCTGAAACCGGGTGATCGCATTGCCGTGCAACTGCCAAACGTCCTGCAATACCCGGTAGCGGTATTCGGCGCCATGCGTGCAGGGCTGATCGTGGTCAACACCAACCCGCTGTATACCACGCGGGAGATGGAGCACCAGTTCAACGATTCCGGTGCCAAGGCGCTGGTGTGCCTGGCCAACATGGCCCACCTGGCCGAAAAAGTAGTGCCCAAGACCCAGGTCAAGCATGTCATCGTCACCGAAGTGGCCGACCTGCTGCCGCCGCTCAAGCGCCTGCTGATCAACAGTGTGATCAAGTACGTCAAGAAGATGGTGCCGGCCTATGATTTGCCGCGTGCTGTGCGCTTCAACGACACCCTGGCGCTGGGCAAGGGCCAGCCGGTCACCGAGGCCAACCCGCAACCCAACGATGTCGCCGTGCTGCAATACACCGGCGGTACCACGGGCGTGGCCAAGGGCGCGATGCTGACCCACCGCAACCTGGTGGCCAACATGCTGCAATGCCGGGCGCTGATGGGCTCAAACCTGCATGAAGGCTGCGAGATCCTGATCACGCCGCTGCCGCTTTACCACATCTATGCCTTTACCTTCCATTGCATGGCAATGATGCTGATCGGCAACCATAACGTGCTGATCAGCAACCCGCGTGATTTGCCGGCGATGGTCAAAGAGCTGAGCAAGTGGAAATTCAGCGGCTTCGTTGGCCTCAACACCTTGTTCGTCGCCCTGTGCAACAACGAGGGGTTCCGCGCGCTGGACTTCTCTGCGCTGAAAATCACCTTGTCTGGCGGCATGGCCCTGCAATTGAGCGTGGCCGAGCGCTGGAAGGCCGTTACCGGTTGCGCCATCTGCGAAGGTTACGGCATGACCGAAACCAGCCCGGTGGCCGCCGTCAACCCGTCCGAGGCCAACCAGGTTGGCACCATCGGTATTCCGGTGCCTTCGACGCTGTGCAAGATCATCGACGACAGTGGCAATGAACTGCCGCTGGGCGAGGTGGGTGAGCTGTGCATCAAGGGCCCGCAAGTGATGAAGGGCTACTGGCAGCGCGAAGACGCCACCGCCGAGATCCTTGACAGCGCGGGTTGGCTCAAGACCGGCGACATCGCGTTGATCCAGCCGGACGGCTACATGCGCATCGTCGACCGCAAGAAGGACATGATCCTGGTCTCCGGTTTCAACGTGTACCCCAACGAGCTGGAAGACGTGCTGGCCGGCCTGCCAGGTGTGCTGCAGTGTGCGGCCATCGGCGTGCCGGACGAAAAGTCGGGCGAAGTGATCAAGATGTTCATCGTGGTCAAGCCGGGCATGACCGTGACCAAGGAGCAGGTGATGGAGCACATGCGTGCCAACGTCACCGGCTACAAGGTGCCGCGCTACATCGAGTTCCGCGATACGTTGCCGACCACCAACGTGGGCAAGATCCTGCGCCGTGAGTTGCGCGATGAAGAGCTGAAGAAGCAAGGGCTCAAGAAGATCGCTTGAGGCTGTATTCTGGGCTGGCTTTGCTGGCCCTTTCGCGGGGCAAGCCCGCTCCCACAGGTATCTCACTGTAGGAGCGGGCTTGCCCGCGAAAGGGCCGCTGAAATCAGCGCAATTTCTCGAGCATCTGGTAGTACCACATCCCTGCCGCCAACAGCGGATTCCCCAGCAAGTCCCCCATCGGCACCCGCACGTGCTTGCACTGCGCGAAAGTGTCGAACTTCTCCAGTGTCCCGGTCAGCGCTTCGGCCATGATCTCGCCCATGATGTGGCTGGTGGCAATGCCATGCCCGGAGTAACCCTGGCAGTACCAGACATTGTCCGAGAGCTTGCCCAATTGCGGGATGCGGTTGACCACGATGCCCATGGCGCAACTCCACTGGAACTCGATCGGCACCCCTTTGAGCGCCGGGAAGGTGCGTTCGATGCAGGGCCGCAGTTCACCTTCGATGTCGCGTGAATCACGCCCGGAGTAGTTGGCGCCGCCGCCAAACAGCAAGCGCTTGTCGGCGGTCAGGCGGTAATAGTCGAGGACAAAGCGGCAGTCATACACCGCCAGGTCCTGCGGGTTGATCTGCTCGGCCAGTTCACCCAGCGGCGCTGTGGTAACGATGCCGCCCATGGCCGGGAAAATCTTGCCCTTGAGCGTGCGTTGCTCCAGCTTGTGGTAGACATCGCCGGCCAGCATCACCTGGCGGGCTTCGATGCGCCCCTCGGCGGTCACCACTGCCGGGCGCGGGCCGTGGACGATGTCCAGCACCTCTGAATGCTCGAAGATCAACGCGCCCAGGCTGTGGGCGGCGCGGGCCTCGCCCAGGCACAGGTTGAGCGGGTGCAGGTGCAGGTTGCGGCGGTTTTTCAAGGCGCCCAGGTACAGCGGGCTCTGCAGGTGCTGGGCCATGGCGCTGCGGTCGAGCATCTCGACCTGATCGCCCATGCCGCGACGCTCTGCCTCGGCCGCGAAACCGCGCAGTTCGTTCAAGTGCGACGGCTTCATCGCGGCATGCAGGTGGCCGCGCTTGAGGTCGCAGTCGATGCCGTAGCGTGCCACCCGTTGCTCGATGACCTGGTGCCCGCGCCAGCGCAGGTGCCAGATGAAATCATCCACCTCGCTGCCCAGGCGATCGCGCATTTGCGTGCGCATGGCTTCGTCGCCCGACAAGCTGCCGGTCACCTGGCCGCCATTGCGCCCACTGGCGCCCCAGCCGATGCGGTTGGTTTCGACAATGGCCACCTTCAGGCCGCGCTCGGCCAATTCCACAGCGGTGGCCACGCCGGTGAACCCACCGCCGATGATGGCCACGTCGACGTGCACGGTGCCCTTGAGGGTCGGGTACTGCGTGTGGTCATTGAGGGTGGCGCTGTAATAAGACGGCGCGCGTTGGGCCGGTCCCTTGTTCAATACTGCGTTCATGGGTGTTCCTTGTTATGAATGGGGCTCAGGCCTGGTGCAGGTACCAGCGCCAGTCCTGTTCGCTGACTTCGGCCATGAACTGGCGGTACTCGGCGCGCTTGACCTTCAGGTACACCCCAAGAAATTCAGCGCCCAGTGCCTCTCGGGCCCAGTCCGAATGCTGCAGAGCATCCAGGGCGGTCAGCCAGTCGGTGGGCAAGTGCTCGGTGGCCTGGGCATAGCCGTTGCCTTCAACGGGGGCGCCGGGGTCCAGCTGTTCACGGATGCCGCGGTGGCTGGCGGCGAGGATGGCCGCTGCGGCCAGGTACGGGTTGGCATCGGCACCGCAGATGCGGTGCTCCACGTGTCGGCTGTTGGCCGGGCCGCCCGGTACGCGCAGGCTGACCGTGCGGTTGTCGACGCCCCAGGTGGGCGCCAGTGGCGCGTAGCTGTTGGCCTGGAAGCGGCGGAACGAGTTGGCATTGGGGCAAAACAGCAGCAGCGAATCGTGCAGGTGGCGCAGCATGCCGGCCACCGCTTGGCGCAGCAACGGCGTACCGGCCTTGTCCTCGCTGGCGAACAGGTTGTTGCCAGCGCTGTCGGCCAGGCTCAGGTGCATGTGCATGCCGGTGCCGGCCAGTTGTGCAAAGGGTTTGGCCATGAAACAAGCCTGCATGCCATGCGCATGGGCCACGCCTTTGACCAGGCGCTTGTAGCGCACGGCCTGGTCCATGGCCAGCAGCGCATCGCCGTGCTCAAGGGTGATTTCCACCTGACCAGGTGCGTACTCGGAGATCGCCGTGCGGGCGGGGATACCCTGGGCTTTGCACGCGGCGTAAAGGTCGGCGAGGAAGGGCTCGATCTGTTCCAGTTCACGCAGGCCATACACCTGCGTACTGCGCGGGCGCCCACCGTCGTTGTCCAGGGCCGGCTGCGGGCGGCCCTGGGCATCGCGTTTTTGGTCGAGCAGGTAGAACTCCAGCTCACACGCCATCACCGGGTGGTAGCCATCGGCCTTGAGCGCTTCGACAGTGCGCAGCAACACATGGCGTGGGTCGGCAATGCTCGCCGGCAGGCCTTCGCTGGGGTGCATGCTGACCTGCACGGTAGCGGTGGGTACGCGCCGCCAGGGCAGGCGCACCAAGCTGCCTTCCAGCGGGTAGGCGCGGCAGTCGATGTCGCCAACGTCCCAGACCAGGCCAGAGTTTTCGACGTCATCGCCATTGAGGGTCAGGCCCAGGATGGTGCTGGGCAGCGGGCGCCCGGTCTGGTAGACCGCCAGCAGTTCCTCGCGGTGTAGCAGCTTGCCGCGGGGGACGCCATTGGCGTCGAGGATGAACAGCTCGAACAGCTCGATATCGGGGTTGTCGGCCAGGAATTGGCTGGCGTGCTCTACGGGTGCAAAGTGCATGATGAATTCGCTCACGGGCGCACAGGGCCACCGCGCATGCAGGCGGCCCAGTTGAGTCAAACGGCCAGACGGTGGCCGGGTTGGGTCACAATGGCGTGAGCGAAGTGTCCGGTGGGCGCGCGTGGCGGCAGTGCCACAAAGCCCAGAAGGCGAGGATGATGTGGACCAGCGGATTTTCCCCAGCACGGCTCCGGGCCTTCGGCAGCGAAGGGCGGGACGACGGTGGGGCGATAGGCTGGGCGGGAGTCATGCCTTTGATACTCACATGCGGCGTAAGGTTGATTAAAGCAGTGAATGGCAACCTTTACATCAGCCTTCACTAAACATAGCGCGCCTGCCTGATCGTTGAGCAGCCTTGCGCTGCGAAGAGGCCGGTGATAGCAACCGACATCACCTTTGTTGTCACCGGCCTCTTCGCAGCACAAGGCTGCTCCTACACACAAAGGTGCGGCCAGCGCGGACAGCAAAGAACCCGCAAATCTGCGACAATCGCGCCTCTTCAAATGCCGATCATGAAAAAGCAGGCTCACCTGCATCACTAAAAAGCCCCATGACAGACCAAGCCATCGACCAGCTCCTGAAAAACCTCGATCACGCCATGATCGCCGACCGCCACCGTCTGCGTCGGCAACTGCACGAGCTGCGCAAACGCCCGGACGAAGCGAAGCTCGCCCAGTGGGTGGAAAAGGTCCAGGCCTCCTGCGCGCAGGTCACCGCACGCCAGCAAAGCGTGCCAACCGTGCGCTACGACGACAGCCTGCCGATTGCTGCCAAACGTGACGAGATCAAAAAGGCGCTGGCCGAGCACCAGGTGCTGGTGATTGCCGGTGAGACCGGCTCGGGCAAGACCACTCAGTTGCCGAAAATCTGCCTCGAGCTGGGGCGCGGTAGCCATGGCCTGATCGCTCACACCCAGCCACGCCGTATCGCCGCGCGCAGCGTCGCTACCCGTGTCGCAGAAGAACTCGGCACGCCGCTGGGCGGGCTGGTCGGCTACCAGGTGCGTTTCGAAGACCAGAGTGATGCCAATACCCTGGTCAAACTGATGACCGACGGCATCCTGCTGGCCGAAACCCAGCACGACCGCTTCCTCGAACGCTACGACACGATCATCGTCGACGA
The DNA here is from genome assembly GCF_900184205.1 of Pseudomonas sp. LAIL14HWK12:I10. Classification (NCBI taxonomy): domain Bacteria; kingdom Pseudomonadati; phylum Pseudomonadota; class Gammaproteobacteria; order Pseudomonadales; family Pseudomonadaceae; genus Pseudomonas; species Pseudomonas sp. LAIL14HWK12:I10. Next base: position 237,793 of record NZ_FXWU01000002.1, read on the forward strand.
AGCTCACGAACGCAGCCTCAACATCGACTTCCTGCTCGGCTACCTCAAGACCCTGCTGCACCGCCGCCCGGAACTGAAGCTGATCATCACCTCGGCGACCATCGACCTTGAGCGCTTCTCCCAGCACTTCGATGGCGCGCCGATCATCGAGGTGTCGGGGCGCACCTTCCCGGTCGAAACCTGGTACCGCCCGCTGACCAGCGAGCAGGACGAGGAAGGCAACCAGATCGAGGAAGACCTCACCGTCGACCAGGCGATCCTCGCCACCCTGGACGAACTGGCGCAGCATGAGCGCAGCGAGGGCAAGGGGCCTGGCGATGTGCTGATCTTCTTGCCGGGCGAGCGGGAAATTCGCGATGCCGCCGAGATCTTGCGCAAGGCGCAACTGCGCCATACCGAGATTCTGCCGCTGTATGCGCGCCTGTCGCCCGCCGAGCAGCAGCGCATTTTCCAGTCGCACACCGGGCGCCGCGTGATCCTGGCCACCAACGTCGCCGAGACTTCGCTGACCGTGCCGGGCATTCGTTATGTGATCGACACCGGCACCGCCCGCATCAGCCGCTACAGTTACCGCGCCAAGGTTCAGCGCCTGCCGATCGAGGCGGTGTCGCAGGCCAGCGCCAACCAGCGTAAGGGCCGCTGCGGCCGGGTCGAACCGGGCATCTGTGTACGCCTTTACAGCGAAGAGGATTTCAACGGCCGGCCGGCGTTCACCGACCCTGAGATCCTGCGCACCAACCTCGCGGCGGTGATCCTGCAGATGCTGCACCTGCGCCTGGGTGCGATCGACGCATTCCCGTTCATCGAGCCGCCGGATGGCAAGGCCATCAGCGACGGTTTCAACCTGTTGCAGGAGCTTTCGGCGGTCAACCGCGAGAACCAGTTGACCCCGCTTGGGCGACAGCTGGCGCGCTTGCCGATCGACCCACGGCTGGGCCGCATGCTGCTTGAAGGCGCCCGCCAGGGCAGCTTGCAGGAAGTGTTGATCGTCACCAGCGCCCTGTCGGTGCAAGACCCGCGCGAGCGGCCGCCGGAGCGCCAGCAGGCGGCCGACCAGGCGCATGCTCAGTGGAAGGACGTCGATTCCGACTTCGCCGCATTGGTCAACCTGTGGCGTGGCTTCGAAGAACAGCGCCAGGCGTTGACGGCCAACCCGTTGCGTAACTGGTGCCGGAAGAATTTCCTCAATTACCTGCGCCTGCGCGAATGGCGCGATGCCCACCGCCAGCTGGCGCTGATTTGCCGTGACCTGCAATTGACGGTCAACAAGGAACCGTCCGATTACCAGCGCATGCACAAGGCCATCCTCAGCGGCCTGCTCAGCCAGATCGGCCAGAAGACGGAAGAGGGCGACTACCAAGGTGCCCGTCAGCGGCGCTTCTGGGTCCACCCGTCCTCGGGCTTGGGCCGCAAGCGCCCGCAGTGGGTCATGGCGGCCGAGCTGGTAGAGACCACCAAACTGTATGCGCGAGTGGTCGCCAAGATCGAGCCCGACTGGATCGAGCCGCTGGCCACCCACCTGGTCAAGAAGAACCACTTCGAACCGCACTGGGAGAAAAAGCGCGGGCAAGTGGTGGCCTTTGAACAGATCACCTTGTATGGGCTGATTCTGGTGGGGCGCCGGCCGGTGCACTTTGGCCCGATCGACCCGGTGACCTCCCGCGAGCTATTCATCCGCGAGGGGCTGGTGGGCGGCGAGATCCAGTCGCGGGCCAAGTGCCTGGCGGCCAACAAACGCCTGCTCGAACAGCTCGACGAACTGGAGGCCAAGGCCCGTCGGCGCGATATTCTCGCCGATGAAGAGACCCTCTACGCGTTCTACGAAGCGCGCCTGCCCGAGGAAATCCACCAGACCGCGACCTTCGATGCCTGGTACCGCATGACCAGCCAGAAGGACGCCAACCTGCTGATCATGCGCGAAGAAGACGTGCTGGCGCGTGAAGCCAGTGAGGTCACCGCGGCGCAGTACCCGGACAGCCTGCAGGTAGGGGACTTGCGCCTGTCGTTGACCTACCACTTCGAACCGGGCCACCCCCGCGACGGTGTGACCGTGCGCGTACCGGCGCCGCTGTTGCCAAGCTTGCCGGGCGAGCGCCTGGAATGGCTGGTGCCGGGTCTGATCGAAGCCAAGTGCGTGGCGCTGGTGCGCAACCTGCCCAAGGCCCTGCGCAAGAATTTCGTGCCGGTACCGGACTTTGTCAAGGCCGCGCTGGCGCGCATGACCTTCGGCCAGGGCGCGTTGCCCCAGGCCTTGGGCCAGGAGCTGCTGCGCATGACCGGTGCGCGTGTGTCCGACGAGGCCTGGGCAGAATCGGTCAACTTGGTCGAAGGCCACCTGCGGATGAACATCGAAGTGGTCGATGGCCAGGGCAAGTTCCTCGGCGAAGGCCGCGACCTGGCCGAGCTGACCGCACGCTTTGTCGCCGCCAGCCAGGCCGCATTGGCCGTGCCACGCAGCGAAAACGCCGAACGCCCGGTGCAGGCCAAGGCCTTCAGTGAAGTGGCGCAGAGCACCCAGCAGAAGATCGCCGGCCTGTCGATGACCGTCTACCCGGCGCTGGTGGACGAAAACGGCACCGTGCGCGAAGGGCGTTTTTCGACCCAGGCCGAAGCCGAGTTTCAGCACCGTCGCGCCTTGCAGCGCCTGTTGCTGCAGCAGTTGGCGGAGCCTGCCAAGTTTTTGCGTGGCAAGCTGCCCGGGCTGACCGAACTGGGCTTGCTGTACCGCGAGCTGGGCCGTGTCGAGGCACTGGTCGAAGACATTCTGCTGGCCAGCCTGGACAGCTGCATCCTTGAGGGTGAGCACCCGCTGCCGCGCGACGGTGCCGCCTTGGCCGGGTTGGCCGAGCGCAAACGTGGCAGTTGGGCCGAGCACGCTGAACGCCTGGCGCGCCAGACCTTGGAAGTGCTCAAGTTGTGGCACGGGCTGCAGAAGCGCTTCAAAGGCAAGATCGACCTGAGCCAGGCGGTGGCGCTGAACGACATCAAGCAACAGCTGGCCAACCTGGTGTACCCGGGCTTCGTTCGCGAAACCCCGGGCGCCTGGTTCAAGGAGTTGCCGCGTTACCTCAAGGCCGTGGAGTTACGCTTGGAGAAGCTCGGCTCGCAGGTGCAGAAGGACCGCGTCTGGAGTGGCGAGCTGGCAAACCTCTGGGCCCAGTACAAGGCACGTGCCGACAAGCACGCCCAGGAGGGCAAGCGTGATGAGCAACTGACGCTGTACCGGTGGTTGCTGGAGGAATACCGGGTGTCGTTGTTCGCTCAGCAGTTGGGTACCAAAGTGCCGATTTCTGACAAGCGTCTCAGCAAACAGTGGAGTCAGGTGGAAGCCTAAACCGCAGAAGATGTGGCAATATTGATGCAATTTGGGGTCGCCTGGCGGCCCCTGTGGGAGCGGGTTTACCTGCGAACGAGGGCAACGCCCTCGCCTTCGAGTTGGCACTAAAGTGCTATTACGCATTTTCCAGCCAGCGCCCCGTGGCGATGGCCTTTGACCAGAGGAACGACCGTGCATAACGTCGTGATCAGCGGCACCGGCCTGTATACCCCGGCCCAGAGCATTTCCAACGAAGAACTGGTGGAGTCCTTCAACACGTGGGCGCAGCAGTTCAACCACGACAACGCCGCCGCCATCGAGCGCGGCGAGGTCGAGGCAGCGCCGCTGTCCGACGCCGCTTTCATCGAGAAGGCCTCGGGCATCAAGAGCCGCTTCGTGCTGGACAAGGCCGGCATCCTCGACCCGCAACGCATGAAGCCACGCCTGCCAGAGCGCTCCAATGACGAGCCGTCGATTTTGTGTGAAATGGCTGTGGCCGCTGCTCGCCAGGCGCTTGAACGTGCGGGCCGTACCGCTGCCGATGTCGATGGTGTGATCGTCGCGTGCTCCAACCTGCAGCGCCCATACCCGGCCATTGCCATCGAAGTGCAAAATGCATTGGGCATCGAGGGCTTTGCCTTCGACATGAACGTGGCCTGCTCGTCAGCCACCTTCGGCATCCAGACCGCCGCCAACAGCGTGCAGCTGGGCCAGGCGCGTTCGGTACTGATGGTCAACCCCGAGGTCTGCACCGGCCACCTGAACTTCCGCGACCGCGACAGCCACTTCATCTTCGGTGATGCCGCCACCGCCGTGCTGATCGAGCGTGCCGACCAGGCCACCTCGAAGCACCAGTTCGAGATTGTCAGCAGCAAGTTGTGGACCGGTTTTTCCAACAACATCCGTAACAACTTCGGCTTCCTCAACCGCGCGGCGGAGGAGGGGGAAGGTGCTGCGGACAAGTTGTTCATCCAGGAAGGCCGCAAGGTGTTCCGTGAAGTGTGCCCGAAGGTGGCTGAGCTGATCGGTGAGCACCTTGAAGCCAATGACCTGCAGCCGAGCGACGTCAAGCGCTTCTGGTTGCACCAGGCCAACCTGAGCATGAACCACTTGATCGTCAAGAAGCTGCTGGGGCGTGAAGCCACCGAGGAAGAGGCACCGGTGATTCTGGACCGTTATGCCAACACCAGTTCGGCGGGGTCGGTGATTGCATTCCACCTGTACCAGGATGACCTGGCCGCGGGTGCGGTGGGCGTGCTGAGTTCGTTTGGTGCGGGGTATTCGGTGGGTAGCGTGATTCTGCGCAAACGCTGATTGCCGGGGCCGCTTTGCGGCCCTTTCGCAGCACAAGGCTGCGCCTACAGGGGAACGCGAACCGCACCGGTAGGAGCAGCCTTGCGCTGCGAATGGGCTGCAAAGCAGCCCCCTACAATGTCACACACAAAAAAAGGCAGGGAATACCGGATGGGGTCGGCATTTCCCGCCTTGAGTGAAGCAGTGAAGCAGTGAAGCGGTTGCTTAGAACTTGGCTTCCAGGTCTACCTGCAGCGTGTCTACGTCAGCATTGCTGTTCGGCAGCTGCGACAGGTCGGTCTTGGCCATCAGGTACGCCGCGCCCAGCGAGAAGTTCTTGTCGATCTCGTAACCGACCTTGAACTTGTGGCCGCGAGAGCCAGTGAAGCCGTTGCCGAAGTCGGAGTCGGTGAACAGGCTGACCACGGCGTTACGTTGAACATCGCGGTAGTTGTAGTCCAGGCTCCAAGCGCCGACCTTGGTTTTCAGACCGGCCAGCCAGGCTTGGTCTTCACCGTCGGTGCTCTCGGTGTTTTTCACGTATTGGCCGTAGGCCGACAGCGGGATGGCGAAGCCAGTGAAGTCGAGCTGACCGAAGCCTTCCACCAGGTTGAACTCATTGGTGGTGTTGCCGAACGACTGCAGAATGGCCGCTTCCTTGTCGTTGTCGTAGCCATAGATGCTCGCACCCACAGTGACTTTCAGCACGTCGGCAGGGGCGAACTTGGCGCCCAGCTGGCCGTGGTAGACCTGCGCATCGTGCTTGTACTGCACGCCGTCGCCATCGACGTTGTCCTTGAGGGTGTACTGACCGGCACTGGCGAACACTTCGGCGCCGCCCAGGTCAGCCTTGTAGGTCGCGGCCACGCCTTCCGGGTTGATATCGCTGTCCCAGATGATATCGCCCATGCTCACCCACGGCTGTGGCATCTTGCCGCCGATCAGGTGCAGGTTTGGCACTGCGGTCGGGTGCCAGTCGAGGTAGGCCAGGTCGACCCACAGCGATTTCTTGTCGAAATAGTTGTCGAAGCTCTGGTTGGTCGAGCGGCGGTCGGCGCTGCTACCGGTGGCGATACGCACGCCAGCATCGACTTGCGGGTTGATTTCGCTGTAGAAGCCGACACGGGCACGGACGCGCTGGCGGTCCTGGTTGCCGCTGCTGCTGTTCGGGTCGTCAACGTTGACGTCTTCGTAACGCAGGCGCACATCACCCTTGATCTGGGTCTTGGCGGCCCATGCCACTTTTTGTTCAAAGGAACTCATACGCTCGGACTGCGCTTTCTGGTCGGCCTTTTCCTTGGTCTCTTTTGCCAGATCGCCTTGCAGTTCGTTGTACTGCGCCTGGTTGATCGAGCCATTGGCGCGGAGCATTTCGAGCAGCTTGGCGTCGACAGCAGCACTGGCCGGAGTACTCAGAGCCAGCATCATGCCGGTGAGGCTCACTCCGGTAAGTGTAGAAACAAGACGCATAAGGTTCTCCCTACTAGAAAAAAATGGGGGAGGCTCAGCGCCCGCCCCTGTGTTGGCATGTCTTCGGAAAGGGCCTGAATAGACAGGTTCTGGGGTTCCGGAAAACAGGCGCAAGTATTGCGGGGGGGAATGACAGATTAATGTCTAATTAGTGGCACTGTTGTTAAGTAATCGGCAATGAACGGATTGGCCAGGTGATCGTCATTTGAGTGATGGGCCATTCTTCCGGGATACTGAGGGCCTTAAGACAGCGAGTCGAAACCGTGACCAGTCTGTACAGCCTTGCTCATCTGCGTGATCTTCCCGCGGCCACCTGGGATGCCCTGGTGCCTGCGGGCCAACCGTTTCTGCGCCACGCCTTTCTCAGCGCGATGGAGGACAGCGGCAGCGTTGCCCCCTCGACCGGCTGGGCTGCCGAGCACTTGGTGCTGGAGCGTGAAGGGCAGGTACGCGCCGTGCTGCCGGCCTACCGCAAGTGGCATTCGTTTGGCGAATACGTGTTCGACCACGGCTGGGCCGATGCCTGTGAGCGGGCAGGCATTGCCTACTACCCAAAGCTGCTGGGCGCCGTGCCGTTCAGCCCGGTCAGTGGCCCGCGCCTGCTGGCCGCCGACCCCGCCGATGGCTTGCTGGTGCTGCAAGCATTGCCCGAGTACCTGGGCAAGGGCGGGCTCTCTGGCGCGCACATCAACTTCACCGACCCGGCATTGGACCAGCAGATGGCCGGCTTGCCAGGTTGGATGGAGCGGCTGGGTTGCCAGTTTCACTGGCGCAACCGAGGCTATCGGGACTTTCAGGACTTTCTCGACACGCTCAGCTCGCGCAAGCGCAAACAGATGCGCAAAGAGCGCGAGCAAGTGGCCGGGCAGGGCATCGACTTTCAGTGGTACCGGGGTGATGAACTGGATGAGGCGCAGTGGGACTTCGTCTACCTGTGCTACGCCAACACCTATGCAGTGCGCCGGCGTGCGCCGTACCTGACCCGTGAGTTCTTCAGCCTGCTGGCCGAGCGCATGCCCGACGCGCTGCGGGTGGTGATGGCCAGGCAAGGCGGGCGTGACGTGGCCATGGCCCTGAGCCTGGTGGGCGGTGACAGCCTGTATGGCCGTTACTGGGGGTGCCTGGATGAGTTCGACCGGCTGCACTTTGAAACGTGCTTCTACCAGGGCATGGACTTTGCCATTGCTGAAGGCTTGCAGCGGTTCGATGCGGGGGCTCAGGGTGAGCACAAGCTGATCCGAGGGTTCGAGCCGGTGCTGACGCGGTCGTGGCATTACCTGCTGCATCCCGGGTTGCGGCGGGCGGTGGAAGGGTTTTTGTTGCAGGAGCGGGAAGGGGTTCAGGGGTATGCCGAAGAGGCGCGGGGGATGTTGCCTTACCGCAGGGACTGAATAACACGTTGCCTGCGCCGGCCTCTTCGCGGGCAAGCCCCGCGAAGAGGCCGGCGCAGGCAACCGCTCATCTCAATCCACCCCAACAAACCCGCCGGTCTGGTGATGCCACAACCGCGCATACAACCCTTGCTGCGCCAGCAACTCACTGTGGCTGCCACTCTCGACGATATGCCCTTTGTCCAGCACCACCAGCCGGTCCATCCGGGCAATGGTCGAAAGCCGGTGGGCGATGGCGATCACGGTCTTGCCCTGCATCAGTGTCTCAAGGCTCTCCTGGATCGCGGCTTCAACCTCAGAGTCCAGCGCTGAAGTGGCCTCGTCCATGATCAGGATCGGTGCGTTCTTCAACAACACCCTGGCAATCGCGATACGTTGACGCTGGCCGCCAGACAACTTGACCCCACGCTCGCCCACATGCGCATCGAAGCCGGTACGCCCTTGGGCGTCGGTCAACTGCGGAATGAACTCGTCGGCGCGGGCGCGGCGTACGGCTTCAAGCAGTGCCGCTTCGCTGGCCTCTGGGCGGCCGTACAGCAGGTTGTCACGGATCGAGCGGTGCAGCAGCGAGGTGTCCTGGGTGATCATGCCAATCTGCGCACGCAGGCTGGCCTGGCTCACTTCGGCAATGTCCTGGCCATCGATGAGGATGCGCCCACCCTGCACGTCATACAGCCGCAGCAGCAGGTTCACCAGGGTCGATTTGCCCGCGCCAGAAGGGCCGATCAGGCCAATCTTCTCGCCCGGGCGGATGTTCAGATTGAGCCCTTCGATCACGTTGCTGGCTTTGCCATAGTGGAAGTCCACATCGTCGAAATGCACCGCGCCACGGCTCACCTTCAATGCCGGCGCATTGGGCTTGTCAGTGACGGTGACCGGCTGGGCGATGGTCTGCAGGCCGTCCTGGACCATGCCGATGTTCTCGAAGATGCCGTTGACCACCCACATGATCCAGCCCGACATGTTGACGATGCGGATCACCAACCCGGTGGTCAGGGCAATTGCCCCCACGGTGATCAGCGACTGGCTCCACAGCCACAGTGCCAGGCCGGTGGTGCCGACCACCAGCAAGCCGTTGAGGGTGGTGATGACCACGTCCATGCTGGTGATCACCCGCGAGGCCAGTTGCGTTTTTTCGGTCTGCTCGCGGATCGCCTCACGGGCGTACTGCTGTTCGTAGTCGGTGTGGGCGAACAGCTTGAGGGTGGCGATGTTGGTGTAGCCGTCGACGATGCGCCCCATCAGTTTGGAGCGTGCGTCGGACGAAATCACCGAACGCGCCTTAACCCGCGGCACGAAGTAGAACAGCGCGGCGATGTAACAGGCGATCCACGCCAACAGTGGCAGCATCAGGCGCCAGTCGGCCTCGGCGAACAGGACCAGTGAGCTGACGGCATAGATCAGCACGTGCCACAGGGCGTCCACTGCCTGTACCGCCGAATCGCGCAGCGAGTTGCCGGTTTGCATGATGCGCTGGGCAATACGCCCGGCGAAGTCGCTTTGGAAGAAGTTCAGGCTCTGCTTGAGCACATAGGAGTGGTTTTGCCAGCGGATCAGGCTGGTCATGCCTGGGTTGATGGTCTGGTGCACCAGCAGGTCGTGCAGGCCGAAGAACAGCGGGCGCAGCAGCAGGATCACCACCAGCATCCAGATCAGCTCACCGCTGTGTTCGCTGAAGAAGTTGGCATTGGGCGTGCCTTGGGCCAGATCGATGATGCGGCTCAGGTAGCTGAACATCGCCACTTCGATCAACGAAGCGACCAGGCCGACCACCAGCAGGGCGGCGAAGCTTGGCCAGACCTGGCGCAGGTAATACAGGTAGAACGGCCACACCGTGCTCGGCGGTGCTTCGCTCGGTGCCTCGCGAAAAATGTCGATGAGTCGTTCGAAACGGCGGTACAGCATGGGTGACAACACTCCTGTTGGTCCGGCCTTCAGGCGGGTTCACGTCCCTGTGAAACCTGCATTCAGTCGATACGTTTGGCGGACTTGATATAGACCGGATCGGCCGGCACGTCGCGCATGCCCTTTTTCACGGTGGTCGGTGAGTTGACGATCTGGTCGACCACTTCCATGCCTTTGGTCACCTTGCCGAACACGGCATAGCCACGGTCACGGCCTGGGTTGAGGAAGTCGTTGTCAGCCACGTTGATGAAGAACTGGCTGGTGGCCGAATTCGGGTCCGAGGTGCGGGCCATGGACAGGGTACCGCGGGTGTTCAGCAAGCCATTGCTGGCTTCGTTGCGGATCGGATCTTTGGTGTCCTTCTGCACCATCTGGTCGGTGAAGCCGCCGCCCTGGACCATGAAGCCCGGGATCACGCGGTGGAAGATGGTGTTGTTGTAGAAGCCGCTGTCGACGTACTGCAGGAAGTTCTTGGTACTGATCGGCGCCTTCTCGGCATTCAACTCAATTTCGACCTGACCGAAGCTGGTGTCCAGCAACACATGAGGGGTATTGTCGGACGCCATGACGCTGGTGGCGAAGGCGACCGAGCAGGCGGTGAGCAGGAGTTTTTTCAGCATGGGCTCAAAGATCCTTGAGAGGTAGAAGCCGCTGCAAGAAACTGCAGCAGGGTCTGGTTGAAGACCTCGGGTTGATCGAGGGGCGTAGCGTGCCGGGAATCGTCGATGACTACCAGCCTGGCCTGCGGCATCAGGGCTACGTAGCGCTCTTTCAGATGTATCGGCGTGTAATCGTGGTCGGCGGCAATCACCAGCGTGGGACAGCGAATTTGCCCGATGCGTTCCTGCACGCCCCAGTCGACGATGGCGTCGAAGCTCTTGAGGTAGGCACGTTTGTCGTTGCGTGCCCAGCGCTGCGCCATCTTCTGGCGCAGGTCAGCTTGGCCGGGCTTGGGGAACAGGCGTTGGGCCAGGCCTTTGCCCACGGTCTCGACGCTGAGCAGGCGTGCCAGGCCCCAACGCTTGGCCCACCAGGCCCAGTCGCTGCGGGTGCGGCGCTTCACCTCCGGGGCGCTGTTGACAATGCACAGGCTGCGCAGCCAGCGCGGGTGATCGACGGCAAACTGGAAGCCGACCATCCCACCCATCGACAGGCCCACGAAGTGCACCGGGCCGGTCTGCAGGTGCTCGAGCAGGGCCAGCAGGTCTTCGCTGAAGGTGGCGATCTGGTAGCCGTCGCGGGGCTTGTCGGAGCGGCCGTGGCCGCGGATGTCCATGACGATGACCCGGTAGTGGCGGCTCAACAGTGGTATCTGCAGCTCCCAGTCCTGGCAGCTGGAGCCCAGGCCATGCAGCAGCACCAAGGGTTCGCCCTGGCCGTATTCCTCGTAATGCAGTAAGCATCCTTCGTGTTCGAAATAGGCCATGGGCGCGGTCCTCTCAGGCTTGTGGGGGGGCTGCGAAGGGCACGTCCAGAGGCGCGGTGTCGAAGTTGCGCAGCAGGTCGATGAGAATCTGCGTAGCCGGGCCCAGGGTCTTCTCTTTGCTCGAATAAAGGTAGAACAGTGGGTGACGGCTGCCACCCTGATCCAGCGGCAACGGCTTGAGCACGCCTTCACGCAGTTCGCGCTCGATCATGTGCCGCGGCAGCCAGGCAAAGCCCAGGCCGCTGCTGACGAAGGTGGTGGCGGTGCCCAAGCTGCCGACGGTCCAGCGCTGTTCTGCGCCGAGCCAGCCGACATCCAGCGGTTGGGCGCGGCCAGAGTCGCGGATCACCACCTGCAGCTGGCTTTCCAGGTCCTGGAAGGTAATTTCACGGCCCAGGCGGTGCAGGCTGTGTTCGGGGTGGGCAACGGCGATGAACTCTACCGCGCTCAGTTCGGCGCCCAGGTAGCCGCCGATGCTGTAGCTGCTGATGGCCAGGTCGGCGATGCCCTCGCGTAGCACTTCCTCGACGCCCGACAACACCTCTTCACGCAGGCGTACCCGGCAACCGCGGCTTTGCGGCATGAACGCACTCAGCGCACGGACCAGCCGGGCGCTGGGGTAGGCGGCGTCGACCACCACGCGCACCTCGGCTTCCCAGCCTTGCTCCATGTGATGGGCAAGGTCTTCGAGCTGGCTGGCCTGTTTGACCAAGTGGCGTGAACGGCGCAGCAGCACGTTGCCAGCCTCGGTGAGCACCGCCTTGCGCCCATCGATGCGCAGCAGCGGAACACCGAGCTGCTCTTGCATGCGGGCCACGGTGTAGCTGACCGACGACTGCGAACGGTGCAGCGCCTCGGCGGCCTGGGCAAACCCCCCGTGATCGACCACTGCTTGCAGTGTTCGCCACTGATCAAGGGTTACGCGCGGCGCTTTCATGTTTCGCTCCTGTTGTCCTAAGCTGCGCTCTTCCAAGGAGAGCGCCCCATGAAGAAATGTTGTGCGGCAATACTGATGTGCCTGCCCCTCGGTGCCATGGCTTACCCCATCGATGTGGAGAAGCAATTGAAGGACGGGGTCAAGCTCGACTACACGGCCTACGATACCGCCTACGACATTGGCGCCATCACCCTCAACAACTATGGGCAGGTGCCTGCAGCTTGCAAGGTGATGTTCCGCAACGGCCCGGAAGCGCCGCGGGTGCGCCGGGTGAACGTGCCGGCAGGTAAAAGCGTCGACGTCACCGCCAAGTTCAATCGCCAGATCATCAAATTGCGGATCAGCGTGAACTGTACAGCGGAATAAACGGATTAATCGATTGATTGAACCCACTTTTTACGCTTTTTTATCGATAGGTCAAGCCTTAATCTCACCTCCATCGAATCGCACCCTTTTTGCCGATGGAGGCACCCCATGTCCCGCGTACTGATCATCGAAAGCAGCGCCCGCCAGCAGGATTCCGTTTCCCGTCAACTGACCCGCGACTTCATCCAGCAATGGCAGGCCGCCCACCCGAGCGATGAGATCACCGTACGTGACCTGGCTGTGAGCTCGGTGCCGCACCTGGATGCCAACCTGCTCGGTGGCTGGATGAAGCCCGAAGATCAGCGCAGTGCCGCCGAGCTCGAAGCGCTGTCCCGCTCCAATGAGCTGACGGATGAACTGCTGGCGGCCGACGTGCTGGTGATGGCTGCGCCGATGTACAACTTCACCATCCCCAGCACCCTCAAGGCCTGGCTGGACCACGTGCTGCGCGCCGGCATCACCTTCAAGTACACCCCGACCGGCCCGCAGGGCCTGCTGACTGGCAAGCGCGCCATCGTCCTGACCGCCCGCGGTGGCATTCATGCCGGCGCCACCAGCGACCACCAGGAACCCTACCTGCGCCAGGTGATGGCGTTCATCGGCATTCACGATGTGAATTTCATCCATGCCGAAGGCCTGAACATGAGCGGCGACTTCCACGAGAAGGGCATCAACCAGGCCAAGGCCAAGCTGGCTGCGGTGGCCTGAGCGTCAACGAATTCCCAACCCTGACACCTGTTTTTGCTCCTTTGGGTGTACCTGCCCGGCCTGATGGCCGGGTTTTTTTTTGCCTGGGATTTCTCGGTTGCTTGTGCCGGCCCTTTCGCGGGCAAGCCCGCTCCTACAGGGAATTCACTGTTCTCAAGGCCCGTGGTGTACCTGTGGGAGCGGGCTTGCCCGCGAAAGGGCCGGCACAGCCCCCACACTTCTCATGGTTGAACTCACGCGGCGCAACCCGCTAAGGTCGCCGCCTTGATCCACGAGAGGCAACCATGGGCTACCTGATTATCGTCGCGCTGATTCAGGCGTTTTCCTTCAGCCTGATCGGCGAGTACCTGGCCGGGCACGTCGACAGCTACTTTGCCGTGCTCGCGCGGGTGCTGCTGGCGGGCCTGGTGTTCTTGCCGCTGACCCGCTGGCGCCAGGTCGAGCCGCGCTTCATGCGTTCGATGCTGCTGATCGGTGCGCTGCAATATGGCATTACCTATGTCTGCCTGTACCTGAGCTTTCGCGTGCTCACCGTGCCAGAAGTGCTGCTGTTCACCATCCTCACGCCGTTGCACGTGACCCTGATCGAAGATGCCTTGAACCGGCGTTTCAACCCATGGGCCTTGCTGGCCGCGCTGGTGGCCGTGGCGGGAGCCGCGGTGATTCGTTTCGACAGCATCAGTGGTGAGTTCTTCATCGGCTTCCTGCTGCTGCAACTGGCCAACTTCACCTATGCCGCCGGCCAGGTGCTGTACCGTCACCTGATCGCCCGAAACCCCAGCGACCTGCCGCACTACAAGCGCTTCGGCTACTTCTACCTCGGGGCCTTGATCGTCGTGCTGCCGGCGTTTTTGCTGTTCGGCAATGCCCAGCACCTGCCAAGCACCGATGTGCAATGGCTGGTGCTGTTGTTCCTCGGGTTGTGCCCGACCGCGCTGGGCCTGTACTGGTGGAACAAGGGCGCGTGCCTGGTTTCCGGGGCGACGCTGGCCGTGATGAACAACCTGCATGTGCCGGTGGGGCTGTTGCTCAACCTGTTGATCTGGAACCAGCACGAGCCACTGGGGCGGTTGCTTATTGGCGGCGCGGTGATTCTTGCGTCGGTGTGGATGAGCCGGTTGGGTAGCCGCACTGACGCCGCGCTGATCCGCAAGGCCTGATATGCATACCCTCTTTATCATCGTCGCGCCGATCTTTGCCCTCATTCTGGTCGGCTACCTGTGCCGTCGCGCCAACAAGCTCGGCGACAAGGCCGCAGCCGAAATCAACAAGATGGTGGTCTGGCTCTGCCTGCCGGCCTTGCTGTTCAAGGTGACCGCCACTGCGACCTGGAGCGAGATCTGGCACCCAGGCTTCATCGTGGCGTTTGGCACGGGCGCCCTGGCCATGTTCGTGATCACGCTGGCGTGGCGGCTGTACAGCGGCCATAGCCTGGTCGCGGCGAGCATCGACGGGCTCAGTGCGGGGTATGCCAACACCGGCTACATCGGCATCCCGCTGTGCCTGTTGCTGTTCGGCCAGGCGGGCTTGCAGCCGGCGCTGATCTCGTCGTTGATCGTGGTGTGCCTGGTGTTCGCCATTTCGCTGACCTTTATTGAGGTCGGGCTGCAGGAAGAGCGGCAGGTCGGCCGGGCGGTGCTGGTGGTGAGCAAGGCGCTGGCGAAGAACCCGCTGGTGATTTCGCCGGTGGTGGGGGCGGGGTGGGCCATGAGCGGGTTGGGGCTGGCCGAGCCGGTGATGCATTTTCTCGACATGCTGGCGTTGGCCACCACGCCGTGCGCCTTGATATCGCTGGGCGCATTCCTGGCAGAAAAGCGCGCGGGTGCGCAAGCCAGCCCGTGGCCGTTGGTGGGATTGAAACTGGTTGGGCAGCCGGCCCTGACTTGGGTGCTGGCGTACAAGGTATTCAGCCTGCCGAGCATGTGGGCGGCTTCGGCGGTGCTGCTGGCGGCGCTGCCGACCGGGACCGGGCCGTACATGCTGGCGGAGTACTACAACCGCGAGGCGGGGTTGATTTCGCAGACGATCCTGTTGTCGACCGTGGCTTCGTTGGTAACCCTGACCGGGTTGTTGTACCTGCTGGGTTATGCGGGGTGATTGGGGGGCGCTTTGCGCCCCATTCGCAGCACAAGGCTGCTCCTACAGGGAGCGCGTACCTCCGGTAGGAGCGGCCTTGTGCTGCGAATGGGCTGCAAAGCAGCTCCGGCGATCTCAAGCCTCGCTCATCTCTTCCAACCGGTGCGGCACTCGCCCGCTCAACCCCACCCGCATGTCATTGCCACTCGGCTGTTGATACAAGCTCAAGCCAAACTCCGGCAACACCGCCAGCAGGTAATCGAAGATATCCCCCTGAATCCGCTCGTACTCCGCCCACACCGTGGTAGTGGTGAAGCAGTAGATTTCCAGCGGCACACCCTCGGCGCCGGTCTGCATCTGCCGGACCATGCAGGTCATGCCCTGATGCACATTGGGGTGGTTCTTCAGGTAAGCCAGCGCAAACGCGCGGAAGGTGCCGATATTGGTCAGCTTGCGGCGGTTGGCGGACAGCTCGGCCACCGGCCCCAGCGCTTCGTTCCAGGTTTGCAGTTCCTGGCGCTTGCCAGCCAGGTAGTCGCCCAGCAGGCGCACCTGGGTCAGGCGCTGTTCCTCTTCGCGGGTCAGAAAACGCACACCCGCCGCGTCGATGAACAGGCTGCGCTTGATGCGCCGGCCGCCTGACTGCTGCATGCCGCGGTAGTTGCGGAACGATTCGCTCATCAAACGCCAGGTCGGGATCGAGACGATGGTCTTGTCGAAGTTCTGCACCTTCACCGTGTGCAAGGTGATGTCCACCACATCGCCATCGGCACCGACCTGGGGCATTTCGATCCAGTCACCCACATGCAGCATGTCGTTACTGGTCAATTGCACGCTGGCCACGAACGACAGCAGGGTGTCCTTGTAGACCAACAGCAGCACCGCCGACATGGCACCCAGGCCCGACAGCAGCAGCAACGGAGAGCGGTCGATAAGCGTGGCGACGATGACGATGGAGGCGAAGATCCACAGCATCATCTTGGCCAGTTGCACATAGCCCTTGATCGAGCGGGTGCGGGCATGCTCGGTGCGCGCGTAGATGTCGAGCAAGGCATCCAGCAGGCACGACAGGGCCATGGTCATGAACAGCAGGGTAAAGGCCAGGGCAACGTTGCCGAGGAAGTGCTGCGCCGTGTCGGACAGCTCTGGCACCAGCTTCAGGCCAAACTGCAGCACCAGCGACGGTGTGGTCTGGGCCAGCCGGTGCAGCACTTTGTTGTGGCGCAGGTCATCCAGCCATTTCAGCGCCTGTTGGCGCGCCAGCAGGCGGGTGCCGTGCAGCATCAGGAAGCGCGAAAGGCGGCCGACGACTAGAGAAATCAGCAGCAGGACGGCCAGGCCGATGGCGGCGTGGAGCATGGGATGTTGATCGAGGGTGCCCCAGAGGTCGAGGGAGTCACGCCAGATTCGTTGGATATCCATGGGGTTTTGAACAGTCTGTATTGCCAAACGAAGCGCCATTAGAGCGCGGATGCCGATAAAGTTGCCAAAAGAAATTCGGCTATGGCGGCAGAAAACGTTACCCTATGCAACTGAATTTCCCGCACTTGCCTGAGGTTACCTCCGTGTTTTCCCAATTCGCCCTGCACGAACGCCTGCTTAAAGCCGTGGCCGAGCTTAAATTTGTCGAGCCGACCCCGGTGCAGGCAGCGGCCATCCCCCTGGCCCTGCAAGGGCGTGACCTGCGTGTGACCGCGCAGACCGGCAGCGGCAAGACCGCGGCATTCGTCCTGCCAATGCTCAATCGCCTGGTCGACCTGAGCGGCCCGCGCGTGGAAATCCGTGCGCTGATCCTGCTGCCCACCCGTGAGCTGGCGCAACAAACCCTCAAGCAGGTGCAACTGTTCTCCCAGTTCACCTACATCAAGGCTGGCCTGGTTACCGGCGGTGAGGACTTCAAGGAACAGGCCGCCATGCTGCGCAAGGTGCCGGACGTGCTGATCGGCACCCCGGGCCGCCTGCTCGAGCAACTCAACGCCGGCAACCTGGACCTGTCCCACGTCAAGGTCATGATCCTCGATGAAGCCGACCGCATGCTCGACATGGGCTTTGCCGAAGACATGGAGCGCCTGTGCAAGGAGTGTGAGAACCGTGAGCAGACCCTGCTGTTCTCCGCCACCACAGGCGGCGCGGCCCTGCGCGACATCATCGGCAAGGTGTTGAAAGACCCTGAGCACCTGATGCTCAACAGCGTCTCGCAGCTGGCCGAAGGCACCCGTCAGCAGATCATCATGGCTGACCACGACCAACACAAAGAGAAGATCGTCCAGTGGTTGCTGGAAAACGAGACCTACCAGAAGGCGATCATCTTCACCAACACCCGTGCCCTGGCCGACCGTATCTATGGCCACCTGGTGGCCAAGGACGTGAAGGCCTTCGTCCTGCACGGTGAGAAGGACCAGAAAGACCGCAAGCTGGCCATTGAGCGCTTCAAGCAGGGCAGCTCCAACGTGTTGGTGGCAACCGACGTTGCCGCCCGTGGCCTGGACATCGACGGCCTGGACCTGGTGATCAACTTCGACATGCCACGCAGCGGTGACGAGTACGTGCACCGTATTGGCCGTACCGGCCGTGCGGGGGGCGAAGGCCTGGCGATCTCGTTGATCACCCACAACGACTGGAACTTGATGTCGAGCGTCGAACGCTACCTCAAGCAGCAGTTCGAGCGCCGGGTGATCAAGGAAGTCAAAGGCACCTACACCGGGCCTAAAAAGGTCAAGGCGTCGGGCAAGGCTGCCGGTACCAAGAAGAAAAAGGTCGAGAAGAAGTCGGGTGACAAGAAGGCTGGCGCTAAGCGCAAGCCGACCGCCAAGCCAAAGGCCAACGCGCCACTGGCCAGCTCCGACGGCATGGCGCCGCTGAAAAAGCGCACGCCAGCGGCTGAGTAAGCCGTCTGCAGCCCTATCGCCGCCTTGCCGGCGATAGGGCCTTTACCGCCTCTGCGTCACTCCGCTTTCTTCTCCGCTGTCTTCAATTCCTTGATTCGCGTATCGATCAGCTGGCACTTGTCCGGCAGGTCCTTGCTCGCCGTCCCCAGCTCCATACCCTGGAGCTCATCGTTGATCTCCTTGGCCTTCTGCGGGTTCTGTTCGGTCAGCTGGCTGACCAGCCCGGCCAGTTCTTCGCGCTTCTGAGTGGCCTCCTCCGGCGTGCAGGCCCAAGCGGGCAGGGCGCAGAACAGGGCGGTTGCACAAGTGATGCGCAGCAGTGATTTCATCCTTCATACCTCCGGCATTGGCTATGCCTGGTGGAGGGCGGTACATGCCTTGAAGTTCAGCCTGGACGACCGGCGGGCTCGATAACCCGCAGGTGCAAGATAACCAACAGTTAGTGTGCAAGGTGAGGTTTTGCCGTCATGTCTATACCCAACGCCTTCATGACTGCGAGGAACGATTTAAGGGTCGGATTGCCGTGTTCGCTGAACGACCGGTAAAGTTGCTCACGAGACAAGCCGGTTTCTTTCGCCAGATCGCTCATCCCTTTTGCACGAGCCACTACGCCAACGGCTTTGGCCACGTAGCTGGCATCACCCGTCTCCAGCGCATCGGACATGAATTGAGCAATGGCTTGCGGTGTGGTCAGGTAATCGGCCGCATCGAACTCAAAAAATGTTTCAGTCATTTTGCATCCCTCTGAAGCTGCTGGATTCGATCTTCTTCATTGGGTGAATGTAGTTTATTAATCACACGGGGCTAGCGCATCAAATGGTTTCCGTTTTTTTCTGAACACGACCCGCCGCAGGCAGGTCCCAACCTGTGTACCCCTTCCGTCCACAGCAGGAGCCTGCCGCCATGAGCACCACCTACGACTGGGACTTGATCGAACGCTTGCTGCATGAAGTGCAGAACAGCGCCGGTCACAGCTTTACGCCACGCCCCTACGCCGAGCAGCACGCCGCAGCGCTAGCCGCCAAAGGCCAGCCGATAGGCGATCTGGACCACTTGAAGACCCGGGCCTGCGAATACGAAAAACTGTTGTTCGAACGCGGCTTCATCGAAAGTCGGCCTGATGAAGAGGGGGGCAACGGCGAAAACTTTGTCCTCAGCGAACGCGGTTCGCGCCTGTTGAGCCTGATCGACAGCAGCATCCCGGGCTTCGAGCACCCGCGTCAGGTCTTGGATGAACAAGCCGATGCGCTGGATGAAGCGACCTTTGAGCAGGTGTCATCGAAGGCACAGATTGCTTGAGGTCGTTTTGAGGGTGGCACGGGTGGGCCTGTAAACCCGATAATCGGCAGTCTTTGAAGACTGCCGTGCTGATCCCATGCCAATGATTACCCCAAAGGCCCGCCGATGAGCGCGGCCCGGAAGAACCCCGACGCCTTCGCTTTCCAGGTCATGCTTGGGTTATGCCTGATCTGGGGCTGCCAGCAAGTGCTGATCAAGACGGCTGCCGTCGACATCGCTCCGGTCATGCAGGCCGCCTTGCGCAACTGCATCGCCGCCGTGCTGGTGGGCCTGATGATCTGCTGGCGCGGTGGTTGGGAGCAGGTGGGCAGCACTTGGCGCGCCGGGCTGTTGGCGGGCGGGTTGTTTGGTGTCGAATTCCTGTTCATCGCTGAAGGGTTGAAGCTGACGTCGGCAGCGCACATGTCGGTCTTCCTCTACACGGCACCCGTTTTCACGGCGTTGGGCCTGCACTTCATGCTGCCCAGTGAGCGGCTGCGGCTGCTGCAGTGGTTGGGGATCTTGCTGGCCTTCGGTGGGATCGCCACCGCGTTTGCCGGTGGCATGTCGTTTGAAGAAATGGACAGCCGCACGTTGCTGGGCGATGCCTTTGGCGTTGTGGCGGGGCTGGCCTGGGGTGCGACGACGGTGGTGGTGCGTTGTTCCCGGCTTTCGGAAGCGCCGGCGACCTTGACCCTGTTCTATCAGTTGGCGGTGGGCTTTGCCGGGCTGCTGCTGATTGCCTTGCTCAGCGGCCAGATCGGCGCGGTGTCGCTGACGCCTTTGGCGGTGGGCAGTGTGCTGTTCCAGGGGGTCGTGGTGTCGTTTGTCAGCTACCTGACCTGGTTCTGGTTATTGCGCAAATACCTGGCGTCTAACCTCGCGGTGTTTTCGTTCATCACGCCGCTGTTCGGCGTCACGTTCGGCGTGCTGCTGCTGGATGAGCCGCTGAGCGTGAACTTTGTACTTGGCGCGGTGATGGTGTTGCTTGGCGTAGTGCTGGTGAGCGCCGAGCCTTGGGTGAAGCAGCAATTGCGCAAATGGGTGGGGTGATAGCCGCTGCCCTAGGCTTCACTGACCGTCAACCGAAACCCCTGTAGGAGCAGCCTTGCGCTGCGAAGAGGCCAGTGGCAGCAGCGAGCATCTACGTTGTTGCGACTGGCCTCTTCGCAGCGCAAGGCTGCTCCTACACGGATTGCGCGGTGGTTGAAGGGGCCGCCAGGCAGCTGGGGTTGGCATGGGCTGCAGTCAGCACCAACACCCCGGCCACTGCCAACCCGCTCGCAGCCAGCAGCAACGCCAGTTGCAGGCTCCCCGAGTAGTGGTTGCTGACTGCCGCCAACAACGGCCCGCTGAGTTGGCCGAGCGCAAAGCACGCAGTGAGCAGCCCGGCATTACGCTGCGTCGCGTGTGGCGCCAGCTCCCGCGAGCGCTGCATCACCAGCTGCATGCAGGCCAGGAACGGCGCGCCGCACAGTACCACACCCAACCCCAAGCCAAGGCCACCGCCCATTAGGCATGCCAGCACGCCGAGGCCTTGCAGCCACAGGGTGGCGGTCAGCCAGGCAGAGGTCCGGCCGGCCCGGCGCACGCTCACCAGCAGCACGCCCAGCGCGGCTGCCAGGCCAAAGGCCGGCCAGAACAGGTCGGCCATCCACTGGCCGCGAAACTGCTGGTTGGCCATCTGTGACAAGAAGGTGGCCGGCAGGATGTAACCCACGCCGTACAAGGCATAGACCAGCCCAAGGCGCGCAATCCCGGCATTACCTACCCTACCGGGCTGCGCAGTGGCCGGCTGCACCGTTTGCGCTTGCGCCTGCGGCAACCAGGGCCGTACGGCCAATAGCATCATCAGCGCCGCCACCGCGTAGATCAGCCACAGCGCTGCCGAACCCAGCCCCAGCCCATGCGCAACCAGTGCCAACAGCCCAGTAACGGCGATCCCCAGGCCCGGCCCGGCAAACACCAAGGCGCCCAAGCGGGGTTGATGGTGTGCGTTGGCAACCTGCTGGCTGAGGCTGGTGATCATCACCAATACCCAGGCGCTGGCCACGCCGGTACCGAAGCGCAACAGCAGGTGGCTCCAGAAGCCATCGGCGGCCCACGAGGCCAAGGTCAACAGCACGCACAGCCACAGGCCACCCTGCAGGCGCAGGCGTACCTGGGCAGGCTTGCGGGCGAACATGCCATCCACCGCACCGATGAAGTAACCCAGGTAATTGGCCGCCGCGACCAGCCCGGCGGCCGTGAGGTCGAACTGGCCTTCGGCGATCAGTTGCGGCAGTTGTGGGGTCAGGGCGAAGCGGCCGATGCCCATGGCCATCATCAGCGCCACGGCGCTGGCCAGCAGTTGTATACGGGGCGACATGGAAGGGCTCCTGCACGTTGGTAAGCGATGGATGGCAGGTTAGGCCGGTTTCATTTTCATTAAAATTGAATAATGATGATGAAGTTGTTCTGTTTTGGAGAAAGGTATGGAGTTCAGCCAACTGCGCATCTTCCAGGCGGTGGCCGAGGAAGGTTCGGTCACACGCGCCGCCGAGCGCCTGCATCGGGTGCCGTCGAACCTGTCGACGCGCCTGCGCCAGCTCGAAGAGCAATTGGGCGTGGAGCTGTTTCTGCGCGAGCGCCAGCGCCTGCAATTGTCGCCCGCAGGCAAGGTGCTGCTGGACTACGCCAACCGCTTGTCGGCGCTACGTGACGAGGCGATGGCGGCCGTGCAAGGTGGCCAGCCGGCGGGGGAGTTTGTGCTGGGCACCATGTACAGCACCGCAGCCACCCACCTGCCAGCGTTGCTGGCGCGTTATCACCAGGCGTACCCGGCGGTGAACCTGCAGGTGCGTGCAGCGCCCAGCGGTGAGCTGTTCGAGGGCTTGCTCAGCCATGGCCTGGACGCGGCCTTAGTGGATGGCCCGCCGAGCCTGGCCGGGCTGGACGGTGTGCCGCTGTGCGAGGAACAGCTGGTGCTGATCACCAGCCCCGAACACCCGCCCGTGCACACGGCAAAAGACGTGGCAGGCAAAGCGGTGTTCACCTTCCGCCAGGGCTGTTCATACCGGATGCGCCTTGAGGCCTGGTACGCCCACGCCCATACGCCGATGGGCCGGGTGATGGAGATCGAGTCGTACCAGAGCATGCTGGCTTGCGTGATTGCCGGCGCAGGTGTGGCCATGATGGCGCAATCCATGCTCGACAGCCTGCCTGGGCGCGACCGGGTGCGGGTCCACCGGCTGCAGGCACCCTTCGATCAGGCGGTCACGTGGTTGATGTGGCGCCAGGGCATGCGTGGGGCAAATTTGCAGGCCTGGATCGATCTGCAACAAAGCGAAACGATTAACCAATCGTCGGAATGCGCCGTTCAGGCTTGATCCGCGTCAAAATGGCCCTTATCTCTAAGACCAGATGCATGCGCAATACAGGACATCGGGCTATGATCTGTATGAAACATCACTGGATTGATTGACCGTGAGGCTGACCCGTCAAGGGGGCACTATGAAGAAACCACTGTTCAACTGGCTCCACGACTTGGCTGTCGCACTGGGGTTGATTCCACCCCCCCTGCAGCCGGTGCCGATCCCGACTGATGAAGAGCAGCGCAAGCGCCAACCGCGTCGTCGCTGAAATGACAAAGGCCGCCGCATCATTGCTGATGCTGCGGCCTTTTTGTTGCGGCGAATCGTCTGTATGGCCTAGTGCGTATCAGGCCAGCTTGACTGCTGCCATCGATTTACGCGACATCAGGCTGACTGCGACAAAGCTCACCAGGCCAACTGCCAGGCTGTAGTAGATCGGCGTGTTGGCTTCCAGCCCATCCTTGAACATGAACAGCAGCGCAGTAGCGAAGCCCAGCGACATGCTGGCGATGGCGCCTGCGGTGGTTGCGCGTTTCCAGAAGATCGCACCAATCAGCGGGATCAGCATGCCGCCGACCAGCAGGTTGTAGGCCAGGGTCAGGGCGTTGATTACATCGTTCACCACCAAGGCGATACCCAGTACCACCAGGCCGGTCAGCAGGGTGAACAGGCGGCTGATGGCCAGGCTCGACTGCTTGCCGCCGCGCAGTTTGGGCAGCAGGTCTTCAGTCAGGGTAGTGGACGCGGCCAGCAGGCCGGCGCTGGCAGTCGACATCATGGCCGCCAGGGCCGCCGCCATCAGCAGGCCACGAATGCCATCGGGCAGGGTGCTCTTGATCATCTCCGCAAAGGCATTGTTTGGGTTGGCCAGGTCGGGCATCAGTACGTGCGCGGCCATGCCGATCAGGGCGCAGGCCAGGCCGTACACCACGCAGTAAACGCCTGCGGTGGTACCGGCACGTTGGCAGACCTTCTCGTCACGGGCAGTGAATACGCGCTGCCAGATGTCTTGGCCGATGAGGATGCCGAAGAAGTAGATCAGGAAGTAGGTGATGATGGTGTCCCAACCGATGGTGGTCAGCTGGAAGCTGGCCGCAGGCAGTTTGGCCACCAAGGTGTCCCAGCCACCGGCCTTGTACAGGCACACCGGCAACAGGATGAACATCAGGCCGACGGTCTTGATGACGAACTGGACGATGTCGGTCAGGGTCAGCGACCACATGCCACCGATGGTCGAGTACAGCACCACCACGCCGCCGCCGAGCATCAGCGACATCCAGAACGGCAACTCGAGCAGCACTTGCAGCACGGTCGCCATGGCCAGGGTCGAGGTCACGCCGATCATGAGCGCGTATGCCAGCATGATCGCCGCGCTGGCCTGGCGTGCCATCGGGTTGTAGCGCCGCTCCAGAACCTGGGTCACGGTATAGATGCGCAGGCGCAGCAGCGGTTTGGCGAGGAACAGGTTGAGGGCGATGATGCCCAGGCCCAGGGCTGCGCACAGCCAGAAGCCAGAAATGCCGTGGACATAGCCCAGGCGCACAGTGCCGACGGTGGAGGCGCCGCCGAGTACGGTAGTGGCCATGGTGCCCATGTACAGGGTCGGGCCGAGGTTGCGTCCGGCCACCAGGTAGTCTTCCTGGGTTTTTGCCCGACGCATGCCATACCAGCCAAGCCCGAGCATGCCGGCGGTATAGATCATTACAACGATGATGTCCAAGGCCATTGGGGGTCTCCCGATTATCTTTATTATGGCGAGATCGACCGCACGGGCTTAGCGCCACCCGGCGGTCTAGTCTTGTGTTGGCGGGCCTCAGTGGCCCTCCCTCATGGCTCCTGCCGGGGTATTGCAGTCAAGCGGTGCCGTGCTATCGCCAGGATCAGCGACGCACGACGCCCGGCAGCACGCAGAGCATCTCGAACAGCAGGTTGGCGCCGAGCAGCGAGGTGTTGCCGGTGGTGTCGTAAGGCGGGGAGACTTCGACGAGGTCACAGCCGATCAGGTCCAGGCCGTGGCAGCCGCGAATGATCTCCATCGCTTGGATCGTGGTCAAGCCTCCAATTTCAGGCGTGCCGGTGCCAGGGGCCCAAGCGGGGTCGATACCGTCGATGTCGAAGGACAGGTAAACCGGGCCGCCGCCGACTTTTTCACGGACTTCGGCCATCAGCGGTTCCAGCGATTTGTGCCAGCATTCCTCGGCCTGCACCACGCGGAAGCCCTGGCGACGGCTCCAGTTGAAGTCGTCGGCGGTGTAGCCTTGGGCGCGCAGGCCGATCTGTACAACGCGGTCACAGTCGAGCAGGCCCTCTTCCACGGCGCGGCGGAAGGTGGTGCCGTGGGCGATCTTCTCGCCGAACATGTGGTCGTTGACGTCAGCGTGGGCATCGATGTGCACCAGGCCGATCTTGCCGTGCTTTTTATGCAGGGCGCGCAGGATCGGCAGGGTGATGGTGTGGTCGCCGCCCAGGGTCATCGGGATAACGTTGTGCTCGACGATTTCGTCGTAGGCTTCTTCGATGATGCGCACGGCATCGAGCAGGTTGAAGGTGTTGATGGCCACGTCACCGATGTCGGCGACCGACAGCGAGTCGAATGGCGCAGCCCCGGTAGCCATGTTGTACGGGCGGATCATCACCGACTCGGCGCGGATCTGACGCGGGCCGAAGCGGGTGCCGGAGCGCAGCGAAGTGCCGATGTCCAGGGGCACGCCGATGAATGCGGCATCCAGGCCGGCGGCGCTTTGCAGGTGGGGGAGGCGGAGCATGGTGGCGATGCCGCCGAAACGCGGCATTTCGTTGCCGCCCAGTGGTTGGTGGAGAGTCTTGTCCACGGTGGGCCTCATCAGTCGGTCGATTGTTGTGTTTGTTCGAACCTGTGCCGCGGCGCGCCTGTGTAGTCTGGTTGTGCCGGCGGGCAGGACATTTCGGCCGAGTTTGCGCAAGGTAGTGCGTAGGAAGAATCGCTACCGGCAAATACTTACTTCAGGAATTTCTGAACTAATGCCCGCGCAACCGGTTAGACTTCACGCATTTACTGTTGCGGAACCGTTGCACCATGACCTCGACCCTGCCCGATCTGAAACTGCTACGCATCTTCGTCAGCGTGGTGCGTCACCAGGGCTTCGCCAACGCCCAACGCGATTTGAACCTGTCGACGTCAGCCATCAGCACCTACATGAGCCAGCTGGAGGGCGGGTTGGGGATTGTGCTGTGTCACCGTGGTCGCGGCGGTTTCAGCCTCACCAGCAAGGGCGAGCTGTTTCATCAGGAGAGCCTGCGCCTGCTGGCCGAACTGGATGGCTTTGAGCAATATGCCGCAGCCCTCAAGGGTGAACTGCGCGGCACGCTCAACCTAGGCGTGATCGACTCCACCGTGGGTGACCGTGCGCTGCCCCTGGCCGAAGCCATCGGCGCCTACAGCCAGGAGCACCCGGCGGTGCACTTGCACCTGTCGGTGTCCAGCCCGTACGAACTGCAATTGGGTGTACAGGACAACCGCCTCGACCTGGCCATCGGGGCGTTCTCTTCGCGCATGAGCGGCCTGGTTTACCAGCCGCTGTACCGTGAGCAGCACTGGCTGTACTGCAGCAGCCGCCATCCGTTGTTCAACGAGCGGCGCATCCCTGAGCAGGTGGTGACCCAGCAGCGCATGGTCGGGCGCGGCTACTGGAGCCAGGCAGAGCTGGCCCGGCATGGTTTCAAGCACAGTGCGGCGACGGTAGAAAGCATGGAGGCGCAGCTGATCCTGATTCTCTCCGGTGCCTACATTGGCTACCTGCCAGAGCATTACGCCCAGGCTTGGGTGGAAAAGGGCGATCTACGGGTGTTGTCGCCCTCTACCTTCGGCTATCAGGCGCCCTTTTCGTTGATCATTCGTCGTGGCCGCAGCCGCGAGCCGTTGATTCAGACGTTCCGCGACCTGCTTAAAAGCCAGCTCAACGTGGGCTGATACACAGCCTGTCCATGCATTCCGTCGGGACGGGCTCAATTCCTACAGAACATGACCGCTAACCTGATAGCGCTCTGCTAAACATCAACTTGCGCTGATGATTCCTCCCTATTTCATCCTGCAAGGATCGCCCAAGATGCGCATGAATTTGCCCGTCACTGAGCACGAAAGAACCTTCTCCAGCGATCAACGCCTGATCTCCACGACGGACCTCAACAGCCGCATCACCTACTGCAATGACGCCTTCGTGGCGATCAGCGGTTTTACCTACGACGAACTGGTCGGCCAGACCCACAACCTGGTGCGTCACCCCGACATGCCCCCGGCGGTGTTCGGGCACATGTGGGACACCATCAAGCAAGGCAAACCCTGGATGGGCGTGGTCAAGAACCGCGCCAAAAACGGCGATTACTATTGGGTCAGCGCTTACGTCACCCCGGTGTATGAGCAGGGCAGGGTCAGTGGCTATGAGTCGGTGCGTTCAGTGCCGACACGTGAGCAGATTCGCCGTGCCGAAGCGCTTTACGCGCGCTTGCGTGCCGGCCGTTCGCCGGTGTCGTGGGCGGCGCGGCTAGGGCATGAATTGGGGCACGGCTGGCCACTGATCGGCGCGGGCCTGCTGTCGGCGGCAAGCTACCTGTGGCTGCCGCCCTACGCGGCCCTGGGGGTGCTGATGAGCAGCCTGTTGCTGGCCTGGTACCTGGTCGAGCATCACCACAGCCAGGCCATTCGGCGCACACTTGGCGAGCACCCGAAAGCCTTCACCAGCCCCTTGGTGGCGTTGACCTACAGCGACAACCTGGGCCTGCAGGGCCAATTGGACATGGCCATCATCAGCGAAGAGGCCCGCTTGCAAACCGCCTTGACCCGCCTGGTTGATGCCGGCGTTGGGGTTAAGTCGCGGGCGGCGCAGTCGGCTGACCTGTCCGACGCCCAGGCGCAGATGCTTGACCGCCAGCGCAACGAGACCGACCAGTCCGCCACGGCCATCGCGCAGATGGCGGCGACTATCCAAGAGGTTACCCACAACGTGCAAAGCACTGCCCATGCGGCAGGCGATGCCGACCAGTTGGCGCAGCAAGGCAGTGAGTTGGCCCAGCAGAGTCTCAAGGCCATGGGCAGCATGAGCGATGCGGTCAACGACATCGGCCAGGCGGTCAACGCGTTGGCCGAGCAAACCCAGTCGATCGGTAGCGTGGTCGATACGATCACCTCGATTGCCGAGCAAACCAACCTGCTGGCGCTCAATGCCGCCATCGAAGCAGCGCGCGCCGGGGAGCAGGGGCGCGGCTTTGCCGTGGTGGCTGATGAGGTCCGCTCTTTGGCCCAGCGCACCCGTGCCTCGACCGAGGAGATCCATCAGATCATCGCCTCGTTGCGAGCAGGGGCAGAGCGGGCAGTGAGCACGGCCAGCCGCGGCGAGCAGATTTCGCGCGACAGCGTACACAGTGTCGAAGCGGTGCAAGCGGCGTTGACCGGTATCGCCCAGGCGGTCAGCCGGATTACCGGCATGAGCCAGCAGATGGCGACGGCTTCTGAGCAGCAAAGCCATGTTGCCGAGGATATCAACCAGCAGATCGTGAGGATTGCACAGCTGTGTGATCAGAGCGCCGGGCAGGCCAGGCAAGGGGCGGAAATCAGCCAGGACCTGGAGCGTATGGCGGAGTATCTGCATAGCTTGGCGGAGCGTTTCAACCGCTGACGTTCAGCGTATCCCACAAGGAAGTGGGGCTTTTCTGCAGGGCTATGGCACACTGCGCCCGGTAAGGAGAAGCCGATGCCCAGACCCCGCTGCGAGCGCTGCCAGCGCCCGCTCGACCACTGCCTTTGCCCACTGATACCCTCGCTCGACAGCCGCACCCGCGTGGTTCTGCTGCAGCACCCCAGTGAAAGCGCGCACGCCCTGAATACCGCCCGCCTGGCCGCCCTTGGCCTGGTCAATGCCGAATTGCGCGTTGGCGAGGTGTTCGACGACCTCGTTGAATTGCTGCAGACACCAGGCTACCGGCCGGCGCTGCTGTTCCCGGGTGAGCATGCCCAGGTGCTGACGGCTTATGGTGAGGGGGATGACAGGCCCTTGCTGTTGATCGTGCCCGACGGTACCTGGCGCAAGGCACGCAAGCTGCTGTACCTGAATCCGTTGCTGGAGGCCCTGCCGCGTGTGACGCTGGGGGCGGTCGCGCCTTCGCGCTACCGGTTGCGCAAGGCGCCGGAGCCGGGGGCATTGTCGACCCTCGAGGCGGTGGTCGAGGCGCTGAACGTGCTGGAGCAACCTGTCAGCTTCGATGCATTGCTTAAACCGTTCGAAGCCCTGATCGAGGGGCAGATCAAAGCCATGGGCGCCGAGACGTTCCAGCGCAATCACGGTACCCCATAAACGTGTAGGAGCAGCCTTGCGCTGCGAAGAGGCCGGTGAAAACGCAGTTAATCCTGGCTGTTTTCACCGGCCTCTTCGCAGCGCAAGGCTGCTCCTACACGTGTATCAGCCAACAGTCAGGTTGCCCCGACTGTTGATCAACGCATCTCAGGCAGCTGTGCGTCGGTCTTCACCTCATTGCTGGCGATGGCTTCTGGCGGCAGCGAAATACGCTGCTTGCTCAACAGCTCACCCATGGTTGCCAACACGCGGTACATCGAGAATTCCTCGGTGTAACGTACTTCGGTGTAACGACGGTCGGCGTTGTACAGCTCGTTCTCACTGTCGAGCACGTCGAGCAGGGTGCGTTGGCCAAGGCCGAACTGATCCTGGTAAGCCGCGCGCACGCGCTTGGTGGTTTCGGCGTATTCACGCGCAGTCGGGGTCTGCTTGCGTGCGTTGTTCATGGCGTTCCAGGCCAGGCTCAGGTTCTCGGTCAGCTCGCGCAGCGCGTTGTTGCGGATGTCCAGGGCCTGGTTGATCTTGTGGGCATCGGACTGCAGGCGGGCCTTGTCGCTGCCGCCGCGGAACACGTTGTAGTTCAGCTCGACACCGGCCTGCCAATCGTTATTGCTGTGGCCTTTTTCACCGCCAAGGTTGTTGTTGGCACCCGTGGCCAGCACAGCGTCCAGGCGTGGGTAGAAGGTCGACTTGGCCACTTCGTACTGCCGCTCGGCCGCATTGACGTCGGCCT
This sequence comes from Pseudomonas sp. LAIL14HWK12:I10, assembly GCF_900184205.1. NCBI lineage: Bacteria > Pseudomonadati > Pseudomonadota > Gammaproteobacteria > Pseudomonadales > Pseudomonadaceae > Pseudomonas > Pseudomonas sp. LAIL14HWK12:I10. The sequence continues at coordinate 267,259 of NZ_FXWU01000002.1, forward strand.
GGGCGGACTTGATGTAAGGGTTGTTCTGGCGCATGCCTTCCCGGGCATCGTCGAGGGTGCCAGGAATTTCAACCTTGATCGATTGCGGCCCTTCCAGTTCATCGGGGTGCTTGCCGATGACGCTGAAGAAGTTGGCCTCGGCATCGGCCAGGTCGACTTCGGCGGTGTCCAGGTTGTTCTCCGCCAAGGCACGGCGGGCGCGGGACTGATCGAGGTCGGCGGTGCTGCCGACGCCGCGCTCGGTGCGCAGGCCGATCTGGTCGTTTACCCGCAGGTGGGCTTGCAGGTTGTTCTTGGCCAGCGTCACCAGCTCACGGCGCTTGAGCACTTCGAGGTAAACCTCCACTGCGCGCAGGGCAACATCCTGGGCGACCGCCTGGGTGTAGTAGGCGCGGGAGGTGGCGACCGCTTCGGTGCGGCCTACTTCGTTCGAGGTGTTGAAGCCATCGAACAGCATCTGCCGCAGGCGCAGCTCAGACTGGGTGTAGCTGAGGGTGGCCTTGTCATGGTTGCGCGTACCGTCGGGGTTGGTGCCGCGGGTATTGAGGTTGTCCGAACGCTGGCGGCCATAGCCTGCGACCAGGTCAACGGAAGGGTAGTAGCCGCCGCGCGCGAATTTCACGTCTTCATCGGCAGACAGCTTGCTGTTGCGGTTGGAGCTGATCTGCGGATGGTAGTCCACGGCGCTCTGAACAGCCTCGGTAATCGACATCGCCTGTACGTTGGCACACGCCATTGCCAACAGTAATGCACTGGTGATGGGGGTCAAAACGCGCATGGGTACCTCTCCCTGATCCTAAAATAAGTCCTGCTGGTCGCCAAAAAAATGACGATATAGTTATCATGCAAATCGTTTCAGGTTTTTAACAACAGAGCTAAGAACATTCAATCAAAGTGATAAGAAGATTTTCTCATAACAGATATTGATAATTGACTTATCAGGTCTAAGAGGGCGCGGGCGACGCTGAAGGACCACCGAAATCAAAGCGGCTGAAAGTCTCGTTTTTCAAGGTTTACAGCGAGTTCCAGAACTTTTGCAGCTAAAAAAAAGGCTGGATAGGCGAAATAGATATTTGGCGACAAAAAAATGACGCGCAAGGATTTAGGCCCGCTATGTGTTCATCGAGAGGGTGCTATTACTGGCGCACGCAGCATTGATCACTGCTTGCGCAGGGTCTTTTGCTTGAGGATATAGAGACTGACCAGCACCGCGCTGGTGAGCATGAACGCTCTAGCCCAGAACAGCGGTACCAAGTAGCACGACAGGCCAATGCTGGCCCACATCAGGCTGATGGCGTAGACCTTGCCTTTTAGCGGTATGCCTTCGCCACTGAGGTAATCACGGATCCACGGCCCGAGCTTCGGGTGATGGACCAGCCAGTAGTGAAAGCGGGGCGAGCTGCGCGCGAAACACGCCGCCGCCAGTAGCAGAAAAGGGGTGGTGGGCAACACCGGCAGGAATATCCCCAGCACCCCCAGCGCAACGCTGAGCCAGCCAACGGCCAGCAGCAGGTAGCGCACAGCCGACTCAGTGGTGGCGTGGCTTGAGCAGCGCCGGCTTCTCATCAGGAGCGTGCAGCAGCAGGAACAGCGCGCTGAGTGCTTCCGGGATCTGCACGATCATGTCGTCCTGCAGGTTGGCATTGCTGGCGATGTCGGCGAACTCTGGTTGCTCGTCGAACAGGCCCGAACCGACCATGATCGGCAGCAGCATCTCGCTGACTTCTTCTTCAGCGTTCTCGAACCAGGCCTCTTCACGCAGGAACACGCCCTCCATGAAGCCGATGCACCAGCCGCGCAGGTCGGAATCGTCCGGCTCGTCGGTCAGGTCCAGGTCGCATGGCAGGTCGAATTCTTCGTCGCTGGCCAGTTGACGCGCGATGTGCGCCTTCAGTGCCACCAGGGTCGCTTCGATCTCGGTGCGCTGGGCATCGCTGGCGTAGTGGGGTTCTTCGGCGAACAGGGCGTCGATCCACTCGCGCTCAGGTACGTCCTCGGCATTGATCGACAGGGCCGTGAGGTAGCCGTGAGCGGCGACGTAGTCCAGCGCTTCTTCGTGCAGCTCGTCGGCGTCGAGGAAGGCTTGCAGGCGGGTGAGTTGCTCGGCGAAGGACATTACAGGGCTACCTTGGGGAATAAACGATACCGAATTCTAGCACCTTGCAGCGTTGGCGGGGCAAAGGGAACGTCTGTCACAGCGGCACCCTGCGTGGGTTAGCACTGGGGTATAATCCGCGATTTTTCATCCAGGGGCGGTCTTTGTCGGCCGTCTAGTAAAAACCGCTTACGCATTCGGCGTGTGCGGGGCGGGTTTTTCGTCCAGCCTGTCTCCAGGATGGTACGGCGATTTGTGGAGTTGCACATGCTCGAACAGGCTCAGCGCGTTCTCAAGGATATCTTCGGCTACGACAGTTTCCGTGGGCGCCAGGCAGCAATCATCGAATGCGTGGCCAACGGCGGCGATGCGCTGGTACTGATGCCCACCGGCGGCGGCAAGTCGCTGTGCTTCCAGGTGCCGGGGCTGCTGCGCCCAGGCCTGACCGTGGTGGTTTCGCCGCTGATTGCGTTGATGGACGACCAGGTCGCCACGCTCGACGAGCTTGGCGTGGCTGCGGCCGCACTCAACTCGACGCTGAGCGCCGAGCAGCAACGTGAGCTGGCCGGGCGCATGCGCCGCGGTGAGCTGAAGATGCTGTACCTGGCGCCTGAACGTCTGGTTCAGCCGCGCATGCTCGACTTCCTGCGCGACCTGGACATCTCGCTGTTCGCCATCGACGAGGCCCACTGCGTGTCGCAATGGGGCCACGATTTCCGTCCGGAATACCTGCAGTTGGGCCAACTGGCCGAGCTGTTCCCGCATGTACCGCGCATCGCCCTGACCGCCACCGCCGACATGCGCACCCGCGAAGAGATCGTCCAGCGCCTGCACCTGCAGGGCGCCGAGCGTTTTCTTTCCAGTTTCGACCGGCCCAACATCTTCTACCGCATCGTGCCCAAGGAGGCGCCGCGCAAGCAGCTGATGGCCTTCCTCGGCGAGCGTCGCGGCAACGCAGGCATCGTCTACTGCCTGTCGCGCAAGAAGGTCGACGAGACCGCTGCCTTCCTCTGCGACCAGGGCTTCCCGGCGCTGCCGTATCACGCCGGCCTGGCTGCCGAAACGCGATCCGCCAACCAGCACCGCTTTCTCAACGAGGAAGGCTTGATCATGGTCGCCACCATTGCCTTCGGCATGGGCATCGACAAGCCCAACGTGCGCTTTGTCGCCCACCTCGACCTGCCCAAGTCGCTTGAGGCCTATTACCAGGAGACCGGCCGTGCCGGCCGTGATGGCTTGCCGTCCGATGCCTGGATGGCCTACGGCCTGCAGGACATGGTGATGCTCAAGCAGATGCTGCAAAACTCCGAGGGCGACGAGCGCCACAAGCGCGTCGAGCAGCACAAGCTCGACGCCATGCTGGCCCTGTGTGAAGAAACCCGCTGCCGCCGCCAGTCGTTGCTGGCCTATTTCGACGAAACCCTGGAGCAGCCCTGCGGGCATTGCGACAACTGCATCGACCAAGTGCAGACCTGGGACGCCACCGAACCTGCCCGCCAGGCGCTGTCGGCCGTATTCCGTACCGGCCAGCGCTATGGTGTCGGGCACCTGGTGGACGTGTTGCTGGGCAAGGACACAGAGAAAGTGCGCAATTTCGGCCACGAGAAGCTTTCGGTGTTCGGTGTCGGCAAGTCGCTGGCCGAGGTCGAGTGGCGTTCGTTGTTCCGCCAGCTGGTTGCACGCGGCCTGGTAGATATCGACCTCGAAGGGTACGGGGGCCTGCGCCTTTCCGACAGCTGCCGGCCGCTGTTGCGCGGCGAGGTGACCTTGCAACTGCGCCGCGACCTCAAGCCGCAGACGGTGGCCAAGAGCGCTGGCAGCGGCGGCAGCCCGGCCAGCCAGTTGGTGCGTGCCGAAGAACGCGAGCTGTGGGAGGCGCTGCGTACCTTGCGGCGCAAGCTGGCCGAGGAGCACAGCGTGCCGCCTTACGTCATCTTCCCCGATTCGACGCTGCTCGAAATGCTGCGCAGCCAGCCCGCCAGCCTCAGCGACATGGCCCAGGTCAGCGGCGTGGGTGCGCGCAAGCTGGAGCGCTACGGTCAGGCCTTCCTGGAGGTGCTCAACAACAGCGGTGGCACCGATGAGGCGCCCAAGGTGGTGCTCGACCTGCGCCACGAGCTGGTCAGCCTGGCGCGCGCGGGCATGACCCCCGCGCAGATCGCCGGCCAGCTCAATTGCAGCGAAAAGAACGTGTACAGCCTGCTGGCCGAGGCCATCGGCCGCCAGGAACTGAGCCTCGATCAGGCCCTCGACCTGCCGGAAGACCTGATGATGGAGGTGCAGGACGCTTTCCTCGACGGCGAAGGTGAGCTGCCGCCGGTGTCGACTATCGCGCCCTTATTCGGGCCACGGGTACCGGAGGGGGTGTTGTATTGCATACGTGCAGCATTGGCCGCGGAGTTCGACGTTTAACAGCCGGCAGGTTCGAGGCCAGAACCGCCAACTGCTGACCTTTGTCATGCTTTTTGACGATTATCGAACACTGGCAAGCGCCCGAGCCTTGCCACGTGGTCCGGGGCATGGTTAGCTGCCTAATAATTAGATCTATTCAATGAGTTGCTTATGCCCCTGACCGACAACCAACACCGCTTCGGCATGCAGCTGGCCCAGATGTCCCGGGGCTGGCGTGCCGAGCTGGACCGCCGCCTGGCCGGGTTAAACCTGTCCCAGGCGCGCTGGCTGGTGTTGCTGCACCTGGCCCGTTTCGAAGAAGCACCGACCCAGCGTGAGCTGGCCCAGAGTGTGGGTGTCGAAGGCCCGACCCTGGCGCGCTTGCTCGACAGCCTGGAGGCGCAGGGCTTGGTGCGCAGGCAGGCAGTGCTTGAAGACCGGCGGGCGAAGAAGATTTTGCTGTGCCCACCGGCCAAGCCGCTGATCGAACAGATCGAGACCATTGCCAACGCGCTGCGGGTAGAGCTGTTCACCGGGGTGGATGAGGCGGACCTGGAAGTGTGCATGCGGGTGCATGCGAAGATTCTGGGTAACCTCGAAAAATCCTGATTGCGGGGGCCGGATACGGCCCCATTGATTCAGAAGGTATGCCCCAAGTTCAGGTACACCGCCTGCTCATGCGCACTGTTGGCCCCATAGCTCAAGTTCAACGGCCCCAACGGTGTCTCCAGCCCCAGGAAGATACTCGCCGCATTGATGTAGCCACTGTCGAACTCATTGTCGTTGTTCCACGCCCGCCCACGTTCCAGCGAGCCGCCGATGTACAACGGGAAGTCCAGCGGCACGTAGGCCCGTGGCGTCAGGCGGCGGTAATAGACCATGCGCAGCAAGCTGATGTTCTGCCCCGACACCGAGTCCTGGCGGAACCCTGACAGCTCGCGCGCGCCGCCCATCACGAAGCTTGAGGTCACCACCTCGGCATCATCCAGCGTGCGCCCGTAGCGCCCGCCCAGCACCCAGGTATTCGGGCCACTGCTGATGGCCTTGTCCAGGTTGAACAGCCACTGGCGGTAGTCCTGGTCGGAATCGAGCGATTTGTCGTACTTGCGCAGGGTTAGGCCGATGTCTTCGCCGCTGTGCGGGAAGTACACGTTGTCGAGGGTATCGAACGAGTACTTGAGCTCGTAGAACCCTTCATTGAAGCTGACCTTGGGCAGGTCTTGGTCACCGATACGCACTTCGGCTTCCCCCCAGGCCTTGCCCGCGCCAAGGCGTACTTCGCCATAGGTGCCGATCTGCCGGCCGAGGTTGAGGCCAAAACCATAACGTTCCAGGCGGTACTCGGCGATCGGGTCGTTGTCCAGGGTCGCCTCTATGTTGCGCGAGCCTATGTCCAGGTAGGGCGCGACGAAGTAGCGCGAGCCCACATCCAGCGGCTGATAGAACTCGCTGTAAAGCTCTTGCTGGTCGCCGATCTGGGCGCGGGTCAGCCATTCGGCGCCCAGGCTGTTGATGCCGTTGACCCGGTAGCTGGCGCCGAGGTTGAAGGCGCTGTCGCCGCGCAGGTCATCCGACAGGTTCAGGCCTAGGCGCAAGTAGTCGGTGCCACCGCGTCTGCCGCGGGCATTGATCACCAAGGTGTTATCAGCGCCCTTGTGCACCACGCGGTACTGCACCCGGTCGAAGTAGTCCAGGCCATACAGCGTGCCCATGTCGGTCTGCAGGCGGTCGAGCTCCAGCGGCGCATCGATCGGCTGGCGGATATAGGAGCGGATCACGTCATCGCTGACCTTGGAGTCGTTTTCCACCCGGATCGCAGTGATCACCGGCGTGCGTTGACGCGGCGAGCGGGCAACGGCCAGGCTGCTGTCGCCCTCGGGCTGGCGCAACGCAGCCAGGCGCGGGTCGAGCAGGCGGGTGGCGCGGTAGCCGGCCTCGATCATCTCGCGGGCGCGGCCGAAGTCGGTCACGCCAAACGCGGCCAGCGTCGGCTGGATCAGGATGTCGTCGCGGTGCAGGCTGGCCAATTGTTCTTCAGAGTTGCGCCGGGTCATCAGGGTGATCGACTGGTTCAGCACATCGACCACCGTGGCCAGTTGCTTGCGGTCACGCAGCGGCGTACCGATGTCGACCACGATGGCCAGGTCCACACCCATGTCGCGGGCCACATCCAGCGGGATGTTGTCGACCATGCCGCCATCCACCAGCAAGCGGCCATCCAGCTCGACCGGGGCGAACACCGCGGGGATCGACATGCTGGCGCGGATCACCTGGGGCAGGTGGCCGCGGCGGAACACCACCTTTTCGCCGCTGGCGATATCGGTGGCCACCGCCCGGAAGGGGATGGGCAGTTTGTCGAAATCGCGGGTGTCGGCGGTATGGGCCAGCTTGCTTTCCAGCAGCAGCGCCAGGTTCTGGCCCTGGATCACGCCCAGCGGCAGGCCCAGGCTGCCGTCGTCGCGAAAGCTTAGCTTCTGCTTGACCAGAAAATCACGGTCGTCCTGCTTGCGCCGGAACGGCACGTCCTTGCGCGGTGGCGCATCCGACAAGGCCTGTTGCCAGTCCAGGGTAGTGGCGAGCTTCTCCAGTTCTTCGACGCTGTAACCCGAGGCGTACAGCCCGCCGATCACCGCCCCCATGCTGGTGCCCGCGATGGCGTCGATGTGCACGCCTTGTTCCTCCAGGGCCTTGAGCACGCCGATATGGGCCAGGCCGCGGGCAGCGCCGCCAGAGAGCACCAGGCCAACCTTGGGGCGTACCTGCTCGGCGGCATTGACCGTGGCAGCAACCAGCATCAGCAAAAAACAGAACAGCAAACGGCGCATCGTGAGTCTCAAACCGTGGGCAAAAGACCGCTAGTATAAGCGGCCCCTTACCTGGAGATGCTTCGCAATGGCCATCAGCAAGCCTGAAATCGTCATCACGTATTGCACGCAGTGCCAATGGCTGCTGCGCGCCGCCTGGCTGGCCCAAGAACTGCTCAGCACCTTTGCCGACGACCTTGGTCGGGTAGCGCTGGAGCCGGGTACCGGTGGCATCTTCCGCATCACCTGTGATGGCGTGCAGATTTGGGAGCGCAAGGCCGACGGTGGGTTCCCGGAGGCCAAGGTGCTCAAGCAGCGGGTGCGTGACCAGATCGACCCGCAGCGCGACCTGGGCCACAACGATCGCTGATCAGGCGCCTTCGGCCAGCGGCCGTGGCTTTACGGGTTGTTCGGCGGCCAGGCGGCTGGACAGCACGATGGCGAAAATGATCAGCGCGCCACCCAGCAGCATGCGCACGGTGGGCGTTTCGGCGAACACGGCCCAGGCCACGGCGATGCCGTAGACCGGCTCCATGCCGAACACCACGGCAGCCGTGCGCGCCTTGATCACAGCCAGGCTGGCGACAAACAGGCTGTGGGCCACGCCCGTGCAGAAGACGCCGAGCAGGGCGATCCACAACCAGTCCATCGGCGTCACCGCGCCCAGCCCGGGTGCTGCAAACGGCAACAGGCACAGGCTGACCACAAGGTTTTGCCACAGTGCTGCCTGCACGGCGGGCAAGCGGCCGGAGCCGGCGCGGTTGGTCAGCGACAGCAACGAGAACAACAGCCCCGACAGCAGCGCCCAGAGCAGGCCGCCAGTGGCCTCGCTGGCCAGGTCGAAGGCCGGTGTGACCAGCACCAGGCCGATGCTCACCAGCAGCACCAGCACGGCTTCATTGCGGCGGATGCGTTCGCGGAACAGCAGGCCTTCGAGGATCACGGTAAAGGCTGGGAAGCTGGCGAAGCCCAGGGTGGCGATGGCCACGCCGCCCACCTTGACGGCGATGAAGAAGCTGACCCAGTGCCCCGCCAGCAGCACGCCGCCGAGCAGTAGGCGGCGCACATCCTGGCCACTGAGCCGGTGCCAGCCTTGGCGGGCAAAACTGGCGAACAGGGCCAGGGCCAGGACTGCAAAAACGGCGCGGCCGAAAACGATGATGGCCGGGCTGGCGCTGGCGGCCAGCTTGCCGAAGACGCCGGTAAGGCCGAAGAACAGCGCGCCAATGTGCAGGGCGCCTAGGGCTGTGCGGTGGTTCATGGTGGTCCTTGAGCAAGAGTATGTCAGTACTGGCCCTTTCGCGGGGCAAGCCCGCTCCCACAGGTACGGCGCAACCCCCGAAGCATGTGCGGGCTTGCCCCGCGAAAGGGCCAGTGCAGGCACAGTGTAGGTCTTCAGGCAAACCCGTTCTGTCGCCCAACTAGCGTCCGTTATCGCCAGACTCTCGCCGCAGCGCCAAAGGCGTACAGCCAAACGCCCGCAACATCGCTGCCGAAAACGCACTTTGCGAGCTGTACCCCACCCGCGCCGCAATCTCCCCCATTGGCAGCACCGTCTGCTCCACCAGTTGTCGCGCCTTTAGCAAGCGCCGCTGGCGCATGTAGTCCATCGGCGTCATCGCGCATTCGGCAATAAAGCGTGCATGCAGGCGAGCAGTGGACAATCCGGCCAGGCGCGCCAGGTCGGCGACCTGCAACGGGTAGGCAGCATGTTGCTCGATATGCGCATCGAACGCTGCATAAGGCAGGCGCTGGCTGGCCCTGATGCTGGCGGCTGCCGGCGGCGTAAGGCTGGCCAACAGCAGTGCCGCGCCTTGGCGGGCGATCAGCGGGTCGCCCATGGGGCTGGCCGCCAGCCAGTCCACCAGCTGCTGCTGGCGAGCGTCCAGGCCCAAGGCCGCGGGGCGATCGAGCAGCCGGCGGCTGGCATCGGCATGCTCGCCCAGTTGCTCGCGCAACCAGTGCTCCCCAGGCACATCCAGCACCAGGCAGTCGCTGCCAGCACCGCTGGAGCAGGTGTGGTGCGCACCCGCCGGCACCACCATCAGGGCCTGACGATCTACCCGTGCACCGTGGCCCTGGACCTCGAATTCCAGGCGGCCGCTGAGGCCGAACACCAGTTGCGGGTGTTCGTGGCTGTGGGCGATCAGGCTGTCACGGTAGTGGCGCAGCGAGAGGATCGGGCCTGTGGTCATGGGGGGCGTCCTCGCAGGGCAGACGCGCATTGTGCCTCATTCACTGCAGGCCATCACCCGTCATGGTTTTGCCACAGCGCTGTCATCCGCGCCTGCCAGTCTCCAGCAAACTGCGCCGGAGCCCGCCCATGACCCACGCTGAACTCTCCCGTCCCTCGCGCAAGCAACGTGTGCGCACCGTGTGGATTTCCGATGTGCACCTGGGCACCCGTGACTGCCAGGCCGAGCACCTGTCGCGGTTTCTCAAGGGCTACCAGGCCGACCGCATCTACCTGGTCGGCGATATCATCGATGGCTGGAAGCTGCGTGGCGGCATCTATTGGCCGCAAGCGCACACCAACGTCATCCGGCGCCTGTTGACCATGAGCAAGCGAGGCACCGAGGTCATTTATGTCACCGGCAACCATGACGAATTCCTGCGCCGTTATTCGAAGCTGATGCTGGGTAACATCCAGTTGGTAGATGAGGCCGAGCACCTGACGGCTGATGGGCGCCGCCTGCTGGTGATCCACGGCGACCAGTTCGATGTAATAACCCGCTACCACCGCTGGCTGGCGTTTCTAGGTGACCGCGCGTATGAGTTCACCCTGGTGCTCAACCGTTGGCTCAACCACTGGCGTGCACGTTACGGCTATGGCTACTGGTCGTTGTCGGCTTACCTCAAGCACAAAGTGAAGGGCGCTGTGAGCTTCATCAGCGACTTCGAGGATGCCATTGCCCACGAGTGCACCCGCCGCGGGTTTCAGGGGGTGGTGTGCGGGCACATCCATCATGCCGAGATCCGCAAGGTGGGGGAGGTGGAGTACCTCAATTGCGGGGATTGGGTGGAGTCGTGCACGGCCTTGATCGAGCACTGGGATGGCAGCATCGAGCTGTATCGCCTGGCGGATGCGCAGGCGCGACACGCTGAAGGCCGCAAGGCGGCCCAGGCCAGTTAAAGGCTGATCTTGCCCAGCAAGATGTCACGGAACATGGCGAAATCACCGATCAGGCTGTAAAGCGGATAGGTAAACGTCGCCGGCCGGTTCTTCTCGAAGAAGAAATGCCCGACCCACGCAAAGCCATAGCCAAACAGCGGCACGGCCAGCAGCAGCAACCATTTGCCGCTGCCGATGGTGTACGCCAGCAAGGCAATCACCAGGCTTGTCCCGACAAAATGCAGGCGGCGGCAGGTGGGGTTGCTGTGCTCGCCCAGGTAGTAGGGGTAGAACTCGGCAAAACTGCGAAACTGCGCTGTGCTGTTCATGGCACTGCTCCGGGATTAATACTTCTGGATAAGATGCACGGCGTGGAGCCTGAATCGAGTCTAGAGTCATTGGCGGGGCCTACCAGTGACAATAGGCGCCAATTGAGTATCCTTGGGGTTCACCGCAGGAGCGGTCAGCATAAGAAGCCTGTCATGAGTGAAAGAACCACGTCAGCCAGCTGGGCATCAGGGATCGTCAAGGCACTCGAGCTGGAAGGGCTCGATTGCCCAGCCATGTTCAAGCAACTCGGGCTCGACTTCGCCGCCCTCGACGACCCCGACGCGCGTTTCCCTCAGGATTCCATGACCCGGCTCTGGCAGCTGGCGGTGGAACTGTCGGGCAACGAAGCCATCGGCCTGAACATGGCGCGGGTAGTGCGCCCGGCTTCGTTCCATGTGGTGGGCTATGCGTTGATGTCCAGCCGCACTTTGGCCGAAGGCTTCGAGCGGCTGGTGCGTTACCAGCGCATCATTGCCGAAAGCTCCGACTTGAGCTTCCGCCTTGGCCCTGAGGGCTATTCGCTGATTCTGACCGTGCATGGCGACCATCTGCCGCCGACCCGGCACAGCGCCGAAGCGTCGTTGGCCTGCGCGCTGTCGTTGTGCACCTGGCTCAGCGGGCGGGTCATACAGCCTCGCCGGGTATTGGTGCAGGGGCCGCAGCCGAAGAACATCGAACCCTACAAGGTCGCCTTCCATTCACCGTTAGTGTTCGATGCACCGCACGATGCGCTGGTGTTCGAGCGTGCCGACATGGAAGCGCCACTGCCGACGGCCAACGAGGCCATGGCCATATTGCACGACCGTTTTGCCGGTGAGTACCTGGCGCGCTTTTCGGAAAGCCGGGTCACCCACCGGGTGCGCCAGGTGCTGTGCCGCATCCTGCCCCAGGGCGAGCCCAAGCGTGAAACCCTGGCCCAGGCCCTGCACCTGTCTCAGCGGACCTTGCAGCGGCGCCTGCAAGAGGAGGGCACCAGCTTCCAGACCTTGCTCGACGATACCCGCCGTGAGCTGGCCGAGCAGTACCTGGCCCAGCCCGGCATGACCCTGCTGGAAACCGCCTACCTGCTGGGTTTCGCCGACCCGAGCAATTTCTACCGCGCGTTCCGCCGCTGGTTTGATGCCACCCCCAGCGAATACCGCGCCCGCCTGGGCGCGGAGCCTGAAGGGGTCAGTGACGCCAGAACGCCGGCATGCACAACACTAGCACCGTGATGATCTCCAGCCGGCCGAGCAGCATGCCGCCGGCGAGGATCCACTTGGCGGCGTCCGGCAGCGTCGCATAGTTGCCGGCTGGGCCGATCACTTCGCCCAGCCCTGGGCCTACGCCCGACACGGTGCCGGCAGCACCGGTCAGCGCGGTCATCCAGTCCACGCCCAGCAGCGACAGCAGCAGCGCCATCACGCAGATGGTGATCGCGAAAAAGAACGAGAACGTCAGGATCGAGCGCACGATTTCTTCGTCGAGGCGGTGCCCGTTGTACTTCTGCTTGATCACCGCGCGCGGGTGGATCAACTGATTAAGGCTGGCCTTGAGCAGGATGTAGGCGACCTGGAAGCGGAAGATCTTGATACCGCCTGCGGTCGAGCCGGAGCAGCCGCCGACGAAGCCCAGGTAGAAGAACAGCATCAGCGAGAAATTGCCCCACAGGCTGTAGTCGCCCAGGGCGAAGCCGGTGGTGGTGACCACCGAGGTCACGTTCAGCGCCACGTGGCGCAAGGCATCCAGCCAGTGCAGGTTGGTGGTGGCCCAATACCAGGTACCCAGCACGACCCAGGTGACCACCAACATGCCGAGCAACCCCTGAACCTGCTGGTCACGGATCAACGCCCGGCGGTTGCCGCGCAGGGTGGCCACATACAAGGTGAAGGGCAGGCTGCCGAGGATCATCACCACCACCGCGACCCAATGCACAGCAGGGATATCCCATTTCGCCAACGACTGGTCGGAGGTCGAGAAGCCCCCGGTGGAAATCGCCGACATGGCGTGGTTGATGGCATCGAATGGCCGCATGCCGGCCCACCAGAAGGCCAGCGCGCCGAGCACGGAGAAACCGACGTACACGCCGACGATCGACTTGGCGACCATGTGTGAACGCGGCATGACCTTTTCGGAGCGGTCCGAGGACTCGGTCTGGAACAGGCGCATGCCACCAATGCGCAGCAGCGGCAGGATCGCCACGGCCATGGCGATAAAGCCGATGCCGCCAAGCCAGTGCAGCATCGAGCGCCACATCAAGATCCCCGGCGACATGCTGTCCAGGCCGCTGAGCACCGTGGCGCCAGTCGCGGTGATGCCGGACATGCTCTCGAAGAAGGCGTCGGTGTAACTGATGTGTTGCGTCAACAGGAACGGCAAGGCCGCGAACACGCACACCACCAGCCAGCTGCTGACGGTCAGCAGGTACATGTCGCGCGGGCGCAGGTGCACGTGCTCGGGCCGGCCCTGCACGACCATGAGCAGGCCGGCGATGAAGGTGATCAGGCTGGACCAGAGGAACGACGGCATGTCGCCAGTGCGCTCGAAGATCACCAGGGTCGCCATGGGCACGACCATGCTGACGGCCAGGGTGATCAGGAAGATGCCGATGATGAAACCAATGATCCTTAAGGTCGGCAACGCCATGTGATCTGCTCTGACTCTGAACGGAAGGGCGCCATTCTACCTATGGGTCTGGTGATGTAAACGCTAGAATGGCCGCACATTCACCTGCCAGGAGGGTAGCCGATGGAGGCTCTCGACGCATTGCTCAACCGTGTTTCCGTGCCACGTCTGACCGACCCCGCGCCAAATGATGCCCAGCGTGAGGCGTTGTTCCAGGCTGCATTGCGTGCACCGGACCACGGCCAGCTGCGCCCGTGGCGGTTCCTGACCATCGAAGGCCAGGGCCGTGAGAAGCTGGGCGAGCTGTTCGCCGAAGCGGTGCAGCACAAGGGCGATGCCAGCCAGGCAGCGCTGGACAAGGCACGTGCCATGCCGCTGCGTGCGCCGTTGCTGATTGTGGTGATCGCCAAGCTGCAGGACCATTTCAAGGTGCCCAAGTCCGAGCAGCGCCTGGCGGCCGGGTGTGCGGCCCACGGTATTCTGATCGCGGCGCATGCCCAGGGTGTCGGTGCGGTGTGGCGTACCGGTGACATGGCGTTCGATGCGCATGTGCACAAAGGGCTGGGGTTGGCCGAGCATGAGGAGTTGATCGGTTACCTGTATGTCGGCACGCCGGTGAACGAGCCGCGTACCGCGCCCGTGCTGGACACTGCTGATTTTGTCAGTGCCTGGGGCGAGTAAACGCTGAGAGGGTTGGGGCCGCTATCGCGTAACCCGTGTAGGAGCAGCCTTGTGCTGCGAATGGGGCGCAAAGCGGCCCCGCCCCAGGCTCAACCAACAACCTGTGCCACAGGCAACTCCAGCCGTGCCACAAATCCCCCTTGCGGATGGTTCGCCAGCACCAGGCTGCCGCCATGGCGCTCGGCCGCCTTGCGCGCAATCGCCAGCCCCAATCCATGCCCAGCGGCTTGCTGCCCCGGGGCGCGGAAAAACGGCTCACCCAGCTGCGCCAGGTGTTCTGCCGCCACCCCAGGCCCATGGTCACGCACGCTCAGCACGATGCGGCCCTGCTCACGCTCGGCGCTGACTTCGATCGGCTGCCCGACCGGGTTGAAGCGCAAGGCATTGCGCAGCAGATTGTCGACGGCGCGCTCGATCAAGGTTGGCCAACCCTGCAAGGTCAGCCCAGGTTGCGCCTGCAGGCGGACCTCCTGCTCCGGCGCGCTGAGCAACGCATCCTTGCGCACGCCGCCCAGCAAGGCGTTGAGGTCGACCGGCTCGGCATGCGCCTGCTCGGCATCGACACGGGCCAGGGCAAGGATTTCGCTGATCAGGTCTTCCAGCCGGTCGCATTCGCGGGTCAGGCGCGGCCACAGCGCCTGACGCTGCTCGGGCTCAGCCCGTTCGGCCAAGGCCAGCGCGATACGCAGCCTCGCCAGCGGTGAGCGCAGTTCATGGGAGACGTCGCGCAGCAACTGGCGCTGGCTGCCGATGGTGCTCTGCAGGCGGGCACCCATCTTGTTGAAGTCGTTGGCCAAGACCCCGAACTCGTCGCGCCGGGCGGCCAGGCGCGCCAGGCTGTTCTGTTGGTAGCTGGTCTGGCCGAGGTCGTGCACTGCGCTGCGCAGGCGGCTCAAGGGGCGGGTGATGGACAGGGTCACCAACAGGCTGAACAAGGTCAGTACCACCAAGGCGATGCCCAGTGCACTGAGTGGCCAGAGCAGGCTCTCGCGGTGCCACGCGTCCAGTTCGGGGTGCGGGATCCGGTAAATCAGCAGGTACGTCTCACCGCTGTAGGGGCTGGTGTATTCCTCGGTCAGGCGCCGCCACGGCAAGCGCCGCTCGTCATTGTGCTGGCGCGCCTCGAAGGCCGCTGCGCGGCGCGGGAAGGTGCCGGGCACCACCGCCTCGCCGCTGTCGTCGAGCACTTGCACATCGATCTTGAAGCGCTGCTTGCGGCGTTCGAGGAACTGCTGCGCCGAGGCCGTGCCTTCCTGTTCGTAGTGCTTGGCCCAGTGGCTGGCGAGGGTGTTGAGGCCCGGGTGGCGGCTGAGGATCCAGGCGTCCTGGTTGAGCATGTGGCCCAACAGGATCGACAGCCCGGCAACCAGGGTAATGGCCAGCCAGAAACTGGCCAGGATGCGCCAGAACAGTGAACGCAAGTGCACCTCCTGCAAACGGGAAAAGCCCGGCCCGCAGGGGTGCGGGCCGGGCGTCGGGCGGTTAGCTTACTGGGCCTTCGCGGCTTTTTCAGCTTTCCAGGCCTGGAACGCTTGCCATTCGGCTTTCTTCGCAGCCCGCTCTTTCTGCAGTTCGTCGAACTGCTTTTGTTGCTCAGGCTTGAGCAGGGCGCGGACCTGGCTGTCGGTCTTGTCGTGGCTGGCCTTGAGTTCATCCTGCATGGCCTTCTGGTCGGCGGCAGGCAGCTTGGACAGGTAGCGCTCGGTGATGTCGCGGCGTTGCTTCATCTGCTCGCCCATCAGCTTGCCGATCTGCTGACGCTGGTCGCGGCTCAGGTCCAGTTGGGCGAAAGGCGCATCACCGCGATGATGCGGGCCGTCGTGACGCGGGCCGCCTTCAGGCATGGCCATGGCCACGGTCGGCAGGGCGGCGGCGAACATCAGGGCGATAAGGGTCTTGCGCATGGTGTCTCTCCTTTCATAGGCCGGTGGTTACCGGATGAGCACAGTCTACGCAGCTCACCGTCAAGGGCGGTCAGGGGAGGGTAAAGGCTGGGTAAAGATGGTGGCTGAGATTTTGGGGCCGCTGCGCAGCCCCAGCGATCTCACGAGCTGTAGTAATAGCCCCGGCTACGCAACGCAACGATGCGCGGGCGGCCATCGGCATGGGGCCCGATTTTCTTGCGCAGGTTGCTGACGTGCATGTCCAGGCTGCGGTCATACAGGGTCAGCTTGCGGCCAAGACCAATCTGCGCCAGTTCCTGCTTGTCCAGCGGTTCACCGGGCTGGCGCAGCAGGGCTTCGAGGATGCGGCTTTCGGACAGGGTCAGGGTCATCTCGCGGCCATCGATGCTGGCCACCCCACGTGCCGGGCTGTAGATCAGGTCGCCAATCTCTACCTGGGTGGTGGTGGCGGCCGGGTGGCTGCGGCGCAACACGGCGCGCAGGCGGGCAGTGAGCTCGCGGGGGTCGCAGGGTTTGGCCAGGTAATCGTCGGCGCCCAGTTCGAGGCCAAGGATGCGGTCCAGCGGCTCGCCGCGCGCCGACAGCATCAGCACCGGCAGCTCGGCATGGTCATTGCGCAGTTGTTTGAGCAGCTCCAGGCCGCTGCCGTCAGGCAGCATCACATCCAGCACCACCGCCGCTGGCGCATGCGCGGCCAGGGCCTGACGAGCGCTCAGGCCATCGTGGCAGGCACGTACAGAAAAACCTTCCTGGGTCAGCCAGCTGCCGAGCAGCTCGCACAGCTCCTGGTCATCATCAATCAGTAACAGCTCACTCATGACTCACTCAACTCAACCATCGACGGCGTCATATTGGTCCGCCAGTGGCAAAGATACCGCAGACTGATGGCAAGTGTGTAACCAGCAGCACCGCGTGGCCTGCTTTCGCGGCCAAGCTCGCACCTGCAGGTTTGCGCAAAGCGCGAAGCTTGCGCTTTCCCTGTGGGAGCGGGCTTGCCCGCGAAAGCAGGCGACACGGCCTTGAATCAAGGCAGAACTTGCTTGAATGGCTTGACGATGACGCTGTCGTACACGCCCGCGGCAATGTACGGATCGGCATCGGCCCAGGCCTGTGCAGCGGCCAGTGAATCAAACTCAGCCACGATCAGGCTACCGCTGAAACCGGCTTCACCTGGGTCATTGCTGTCGATGGCAGGGTGTGGCCCGGCCAGCACCACGCGGCCTTCGGCCTTGAGTTGCTGCAGGCGCTCGATGTGCGCAGGGCGGGCAGCCAGGCGCTTTTCCAGGGAGTTCGCGACGTCGCTGGCGATGATGGCGTAGAGCATGTCAATCCTTGGGTTTGGAGGTAGAAGGGTCGTCGTGCAGGTGACGCGACAGGTAGACACCTTGGGCAACCAGGAAGATCACAGTCATGCCCAGGCTGCCGAACACCTTGAAATCGACCCAGAAGGCCTGGAAGGTGAAGGCGACGAACAGGTTGGCTGCGCCGCAGACCAGGAAGAAGCAGATCCAGGCCAGGTTCAGGCGGGTCCAGATGGCATCGGGCAGGGTCAGGGCGTGGCCCATGATGCGCTTGATCAGCACCCGGTCACCGATGAAGTGGCTGCCGGCGAACGCCAGGGCGAACAACCAGTTGACCACTGGCGCTTTCCATTTGAGGAAGGTTTCGCTGTGGAAGGTCAGGGTCAGGCCGCCGAACACCAGGCAGGCGACCAGGGTCAGCCATTGGCCTTTTTCCAGCTTGCGCTGGCGCAGGAACAGGGCACCGTACACCACCAGGGAACTGGCGATGAGCATGGCCGTGGCACTGTAGATACCGCCGAATTCGAAGCTGTGGCCGGCGACCTCCATGGGCCGCGGGTCGAGCTTGTAGACGATGAAGAACAGCAGCAACGGGATGAAATCGATGAATTGTTTCACAATGGCAGCCAGAATCGGGATGTGACGGCATAATAACAAACATCGATTCCAGCGGTAGCGCTCCTCCATGAATGTTGATCTGCACTGTCACAGCACGGCCTCCGACGGCGCCCTGTCGCCCACGGTCCTGGTCGCCCGGGCCCATGAGCACGGGGTGCAAACGCTGGCACTGACCGACCATGACACCCTCGAAGGGCTCGTCGAAGCACGCCAGGCCTGCCACGCGCACGGCATGCACTGGGTCAGCGGGGTAGAGCTGTCGTGCACCTGGGGCGGGGCAACCATCCATGTGCTGGGCTATGACTTCCCGCTCGACGCACCGCCCTTGCTCGACGCCATCGAGGCGTTGCACCGTGGCCGCTGGCTGCGCGCGGAGGAAATCGACAAACGGCTGGCGGTCAAGGGCATGCCGGGTGCGCTCGACGGTGCCAGGGCCGTGCAACAAGAACTCGGCGACAGCGGCAACGCCCCAGCGCGCCCGCACTTTGCCGAGTTTCTGGTGCGCGCGGGGCACGTCAAGGACCGCGGCGAGGCCTTCCGCAAGTGGCTGGGCGCCGGCAAACTCGGCGACGTCAAGCAGCATTGGCCGACCCTGGACGAAACCATTGCGACCCTTCGCCAGTCCAATGCTTGGGTGAGCCTGGCCCATCCGATGCATTACGATCTGACCCGCAGCAAGCGCAGACGGCTGATTGCCGACTATATTCAGGCAGGCGGGCAAGCACTTGAGGTGGTCAACGGGATGATGCCAGCCGAGCAGGTGGGCACGATGTCTATCCTCACCCGTGAGTTCGGCCTGCTGGCAAGCGCTGGCAGTGACTTCCACGGCCCCGGCACCTGGGGAGAGATCGGTGCCTACCGGCCTTTGCCCGAGGACCTGCCACCTCTGTGGCGCCGATTCAGCCATGAACAGCCTATGGCGGTATGAACAGGAAGACTATGTGAGCCAATTTTTCCAGATACATGCGGAAAACCCGCAAGCGCGCCTGATCAAACAGGCCGTCGAAATCATTCGCAAGGGCGGTGTGGTGGTCTATCCCACCGACTCGGCCTATGCACTGGGCTGCCAGATCGGTGACAAGAACGCCATCGAACGGGTCCGCCGTCTGCGCCAGTTGGACAAGCAACACAATTTCACCCTGTTGTGCTGCGACCTGTCGCAAATGGGCCTGTTTGCCAAGATCGATACCTCCACGTTCCGTCTGCTCAAAGCGCACATTCCGGGGCCCTATACCTTTATCCTCAACGCCACCCGGGAAGTGCCGCGGCTCTTGATGCACGAGAAGCGCCGCACCATCGGCTTGCGCGTGCCCTCCAATCCCATCGTCCTGGCGCTGCTCGAGGAGCTGGGCGAGCCGTTGATGAGTGTGAGTCTGATCTTGCCGGGCGATGAAGAACCCATGACGGACCCCTACGAGATCCGCCAACGCCTGGAGCACCATGTCGACCTGATCATCGATGGCGGCTTCGGCGACCTCAAGGCGTCCACGGTGATCGACCTGACGGGCGATGAGCCTGCATTGATCCGCGAAGGCTGCGGCGACCCGACCCCGTTCCTGGTCAACGCGTGAGCCAGGTGGAAGCGCCCGAGGCGCCGGCCGAGGAGGTCGAGTCGCCTCAACAGTTGCAACTGGCCCTGGTCTACGGCGAAGCCCTGACCGAGATGCCGGTGGACTTGTACATCCCACCGGACGCCCTGGAAGTCATTCTTGAAGCGTTCGAAGGCCCGTTGGACTTACTGCTGTACCTGATCCGCAAACAGAACATCGACATCCTCGACATCCCCGTGGCAGAGATCACCCGCCAGTACATGGGGTATGTTGAGCTAATGAAAAGCGTGCGCCTGGAGCTGGCTGCCGAATACCTGGTCATGGCTGCCATGCTGGCCGAGATCAAATCGCGCATGCTGTTGCCGCGTTCCACCGAGGTCGAGGAAGAAGAGGGCGACCCGCGCGCCGAGCTGATCCGCCGCTTGCAGGAATACGAGCGCTTCAAGGCGGCGGCTGAAGGTATCGACACGTTGCCACGGGTGGGCCGCGACATTGTCGTGCCACGCCTGGAGGCCCCCCAGGCCAAGGTGCGCAAGCTGCTGCCACAGGTCAGCCTGGAGGAGCTGCTGGTCTCGATGGCCGACGTCATGCGCCGCAATGACCTGTTCGAAAGCCACCAGATCACCCGCGAGACGCTCTCGACCCGCGAGCGCATGAGCCAGGTGCTCGACCGCCTCAAGGGCGGCGCTTTCGTGCCCTTTATCGAGCTGTTTACGGCAGAAGAGGGCAAGCTGGGGGTCGTGGTGACGTTCATGGCGATTCTTGAGCTGGTGAAGGAATCGCTGATCGAACTGGTGCAGAATGAGGCTTTCGCCGCGATCCACGTGCGGCTTCGCGCCGAGTTTGTTGAAGAACCTGATGAACCTGAATGAACCCCGCGACCTGGCGTCGCTGATCGAAGCCTTTCTGCTTGCCTCGGGCAAACCGCAGTCCCTTGAGCGCCTGTACGAGTTGTTCGAAGAGGCGGAGCGCCCGGAGCCCAAGGTGTTCAAGAAGGCCCTGGAAGTACTTGGCAAGTCGTGCAATGGCCGCGCTTTCGAACTCAAGGAAGTGGCCACCGGTTATCGCCTGCAGATCCGCGAAGACTTTGCCCCTTGGGTCGGGCGCCTGTGGGAGGAGCGGCCGCAGCGCTATTCCCGTGCGCTGCTCGAGACCATGGCGCTGATCGCTTACCGCCAGCCCATTACCCGTGGCGAAATCGAAGACGTGCGCGGTGTGGCGGTGAACAGCAACATCATCAAGACCCTGATGGAGCGCGAGTGGATCCGCATCGTCGGCTACCGCGAAGTGCCGGGCCGGCCGGCGATGTTCGCCACCACCAAGGCCTTTCTCGACCACTTCAACCTCAAGAGCCTTGAGGAGCTGCCGGCGTTGGCCGAGTTGCGCGAATTGGAGCCCGAACCCTTGCTCGACCCCGACGAGGCGCCGGTGCCTGCGCACCTTCAGGCGTTGGCCGATGCAAGCCTTGGGGATGAGGCTGAAGCCGAGGCGCCGAAGGATGAGACCAGCTTCCGCAGCTTGCTGGTGGAGTTGGATGCGATGGAAGAAGGGTTGAAGACTGACTTCGATGATTTGCGCGAGCAGGACGTGGTTGAGCCAGAGCCTTCGGTTGAGGGTGAAGACCCGGTACAGCCCTGAGCTCTCTACCACCAGTGCCGGCCTCTTCGCGGGTAAACCCGCTCCCACAGGTAAGTAGCAAGCTTCAGGCATTCTGTGTGGGAGCGGGTTTACCCGCGAAGAGGCCGGTACAGCCCACTAAAGAACCACTGGGCTGAAAATCACTGCCACCCCCACAAAACCCACTACGCTCCAGTGCGTTCCCGACACGAACCGCGTATGATGCGCGGCCCTTTGGCGCGTTCGTCGCCAAGACCCCTTTTTCATTCCTACACCGGGAGGTGCCCAGATGAGTGAGCAAGACCTGCAAAATACCGAAATTACCCCTCCATCCGGCGAAAAGCTGCAGAAAGTACTGGCGCGCATCGGCGTTGGTTCGCGCCGTGACGTCGAGGCCTGGATCAGCCAGGGTCGGATCAAGGTCAATGGCGTTGCCGCCACCCTCGGCCAGCGCGTCGACCTGCACGATGCCATCGCTGTCGACGGCAAGCTGATCAAGCGCGAGGAAGCCGCCGAGGCCACCCGCCGCGTGATCATGTACAACAAGCCCGACGGCGAAATCTGCACCCGTGACGACCCGGAAGGCCGCCCGACGGTGTTCGACCGCCTGCCACGCCCGAAAGAAGGGCGCTGGATCAACATCGGCCGCCTGGACATCAACACCACCGGCCTGTTGCTGTTCACCACCGACGGTGAATTGGCCAACCGCCTGATGCACCCGTCCTACGAGATGGACCGTGAATACGCGGTGCGTGTACGGGGTGAGGTCGACGACGAGATGATCGAGCGCCTGAAGGCGGGCGTGATGCTCGAAGACGGCCCGGCCAAGTTCACCGACATCCAGAAGGCCCCGGGCGGCGAAGGCTTCAACCATTGGTACCACTGCGTGGTGATGGAAGGCCGTAACCGCGAAGTGCGTCGCCTGTGGGAGTCCCAGGGCATGGTGGTCAGCCGCCTGAAGCGCGTGCGTTTCGGCCCGGTGTTCCTCAACTCCGACCTGCCGATGGGCCGCTGGCGCGAAATGACCCAGGGCGAAATCGACATCCTGGCCGCCGAAGTGGGCCTGCAGCCGGTGGCGCTGCCGACCTTGAACCTCAAGGCCAAGGACAAGATGGAGCGCATGCAGCGCAAGTCGAGCCGTCCGATGGGGCGTGGCGAGCGCGTGCGTAACCTGCGCCCGGCCAGCGATGCGACGGCTGGCGAGCGCCCAGCGCGTCAGCCGCGTGACACCGCCGCCGAGCGCCCAGCGCGCCCGTCGCGTGATGAAGCGCCACGCAAAGGCAACCGTGGCAGCACGGTGGCCGAGCGCCCGAGCGAGATGCGCAAGCGTACCGGCAAGCCAGAGGGCGACAAGCCGGCAGGCCGTGGCCGCGGCAAGCCGCGCGGTTGATCCGCAGCGTGAGATAAAAAACCAGCCTTCGGGCTGGTTTTTTTTCGCCTCCACCCAACCCGAATGAAGCGCGGACCTGGGGCGTAAAGCGGGCCCAACTCATTGATCAATCAACCTTTTTCTGACGAGTGGAAAGCTGGCAAACCACCGTGTAACGTTTTTTATACAAAATCATCCCTTTCCGGCCATCGAATGCGCATTTTCCTACACCTGTAAACAGAACTTGCCGCGCCAATGTCGCCAGCGCTCCCCCTATACCGTGGCCACCTATTGCCCAAACCCCCGCCACACGCTGATATAGCAGGCATTGCCGTGTGCAAGAGCCCGCCCACAGAGGCGTGCTGACAAAACAACAAATGGAGGCGCCATGTACGCCGATCACTCCGCCTTTCAAGGCTCACACCACAGGATCGCTGCGTTTTTTCCCAAGGAAATGACGCAACGCGTTGACGCCTGCGCGCTTGCAGGGGTATACAGTGCGCCGCGTTTTACCTGTGACCCTCTTGCGTACCGCGCACTCTTGATCACACCCGGCTGAACCGCCTCGGCGGCGCCCGCGTTCAAGAAACCCAAGGTAACCACCTTGCCCATTCCGCTGCGCCACGAGCGCGGTGGGTCCGATTTCGTCACAGATAAAAACAATGCAGGTGACTTCGTTCATGAGTGGACAAAACATGCATTCAGGCGAGCTAAAGCGGGGCCTGAAGAACCGCCACATCCAGTTGATCGCTCTCGGCGGTGCGATTGGTACGGGTCTGTTCCTCGGCTCGGCAGGCGTGATGAAATCCGCCGGCCCGTCGATGATCCTTGGTTACGCCATCTGCGGCTTCATCGCCTTCATGATCATGCGCCAGTTGGGCGAGATGATCGTCGAAGAGCCGGTGGCCGGTTCGTTCAGCCACTTTGCCCACAAATACTGGGGCGGTTTCGCGGGCTTCATGTCGGGCTGGAACTGCTGGGTGCTGTACATCCTGGTGGGCATGTCGGAACTGACGGCGGTCGGCAAGTACATCCACTACTGGTGGCCGGAGATCCCGACCTGGGTCACGGCGGCGGGCTTCTTCCTGCTGATCAACTTCATCAACCTGATGAACGTGAAAGTATTCGGTGAGGCCGAGTTCTGGTTCGCGATCATCAAGGTCGTGGCCATCGTCGGCATGATCGGCCTGGGTGCCTACCTGCTGACCAGCGGCAGCGGTGGCCCGGACGCGTCGGTGACCAACCTGTGGGCACACGGTGGGTTCTTCCCGCATGGTGTCAGCGGCCTGGTCATGGCCCTGGCGTTCATCATGTTCTCCTTCGGTGGCCTGGAGATGCTCGGTTTTACCGCAGCCGAGGCCGACAAACCGAAAACCGTGATCCCCAAGGCTATCAACCAGGTCATCTACCGCATCCTGATCTTCTACATCGGCGCGTTGGTCGTGCTGTTGTCGCTGACCCCATGGGACAACCTGGTCGCCAGCATCGACGCGTCCGGCGGCAGCTACGGCAGCAGCCCGTTCGTGCAGGTGTTCTCCCTGCTGGGCAGCGATGTGGCCGCCCACCTGCTGAACTTTGTGGTCCTGACCGCAGCATTGTCGGTGTACAACAGCGGCACCTACTGCAACGCCCGCATGCTGCTGGGCATGGCCGAGCAGGGTGATGCCCCGGCGGCCCTGGCCAAGGTCGACAAGCGCGGTGTGCCGGTGCGTTCGATCCTGGTCTCGGCGGCGGTGACCCTGATTGCCGTGCTGCTCAACTACTTCATCCCGCAGAACGCGCTGGAGTTGCTGATGTCGCTGGTCGTGGCGACCCTGGTGATCAACTGGGCGATGATCAGCTACTCGCACCTGAAGTTCCGCCAGCACCTGAACCGCACCGGCCAGAAGCCGCTGTTCAAGGCGCTGTGGTACCCCTACGGCAACTACATCTGCCTGGCTTTCGTGGTGCTGATCCTGGGCATCATGCTGCAGATCCCGGGTATCCAGATCTCGGTGTATGCGATCCCGGTGTGGGTGGTGGTGATGTTCCTCTTCTACCTCATCAAGCCTAAGCGTGACGCACAGGCTAACGGGGCTGCCGGTACTGTGGCCAAGTAATCGCCATAGGCGGCACGAAAAACCCGATGCCAGGTGACTGGCATCGGGTTTTTTTTGTTACGCGCCCCTTGTAGGAGCAGCCTTGTGCTGCGAAGAGGCCAGTGCAACCAGCACAAAACTCAGATCTGCTCCAGCAACCAACTGCGAAACGCCCGCAACGACGGCAGCGCTTCGTTGCGTGGCGGATAGATCAGGTAATAGCTGCGTTGGCTGGCAAACGCCTCGCCGGGGCTGAACAGCTCGCCCTTGGCCAGTTCCTCTTCCACCAGTATCCGCGGCACCAAGCCGATGCCGATGCCGGCCCGTACCGCTTGGATCAAATGCGACGTCAGCTCGAAGCTCGGCCCCAGGCGCATCGCCCGGTGCGGCAGGCTGTGGTGCGAGAACCACTCGCCCCAGGCATGCGGGTTGTTGGCGACGTTCAGCAGCACTTCTTCGCTGACCCGGGCAGGGCTCCAGCCATGCGCGTCGGCGCCGGCCTCTGGCGGCAGAATCACCAGCAGCTCTTCGGCGTGCAGGCGGTGGCAGATCAGCCCCGGCAGGTCGTGGCTCGCCACGCCGATTGCCGCATCGATCTCGCTGGTGTCGAAGTTGATCGCTTCGATCCGTGAATGGATATGCACCAGCATGCCCGGGTGGGCGCTGTAGAACGCATGCAGCCGCGGCAGCAGCCATTTCGAGCCGAAGGTGGGCAGGGTGGCCAGGCGCAACGTGCCGACACCCGACTGGTAGGCCAGCGCCTGCAAGGTGGCGCTGCGGATGCGCCCCAAGGCTTCGCTCAGCTCGCGCTGGTACAGCCGGCCGACGTCGGTCAGCTGCACCTGGCGCCCTTCACGGCGGAACAGCGTCAGCCCCAATTGCTGCTCCAGTGCCTGCACCTGGCGGCTGACAGCGCTTTGGGTCAACGACAGTTCGGCGGCGGCGCGGGTATAGCTTTCATGCCGGGCGGCAGCCTCGAACGCCAGCAGCAGCGACATGGACGGTGTCAGGTGGCGGTAATTCATTCATAAAAGTCATCGATAGCGGCAGGATTATCCGTTTGCCCTTGGCGCGAAACTACAGGAACATTGGCCTATTCGTCATCTGGTGTGAAACAACCCATGCCGGCTTGACAGGTTTTCCGTGAATTAGCCCATATCAAGAGGCCATCCGTCGATGATCGCCCAGCTGCCTACAAGTGCACCGACCGCCAACTACCCCGAATTCCTCGAGGCCCTGCGTAACAGCGGCTTCCGTGGCCAGATCAGTGCCGATTACGCCACCCGTACCGTGCTGGCCACCGACAACTCGATTTACCAGCGCCTGCCCCAGGCAGCGGTGTTCCCGCGTGACGCCGATGACGTGGCGCGGGTCGCCACGCTGATGGCCGAGGCGCGCTTTGCCCAGGTCAAACTGACCCCGCGTGGCGGCGGCACCGGCACCAACGGCCAGTCGCTGACCGATGGCATCGTCGTCGACCTGTCGCGGCACATGAACACCATCCTCGAAATCAACGCCGAGGAGCGTTGGGTGCGGGTCCAGGCCGGTGTGGTCAAGGACCAGCTCAATGCCGCGCTCAAGCCCCACGGGCTGTTCTTCGCCCCTGAGCTGTCCACCTCCAACCGCGCCACCGTCGGCGGCATGATCAACACCGATGCCAGCGGCCAGGGCAGCTGCACCTACGGCAAGACCCGCGATCACGTGCTCGAACTGCACAGCGTGCTGCTCGGCGGTGAGCGCCTGCACAGCCTGCCCATCGATGACGCTGCGCTGGCGCAGGCCTGCGCAGCGCCAGGCCGGGTTGGCGAGGTCTACCGTGTGGCCCGCGTGATCCAGGAAACCCAGGCCGAGCTGATCGAAAGCACCTTCCCCAAGCTCAACCGCTGCCTGACGGGCTACGACCTGGCACACCTGCGCGATGAACAGGGGCGCTTCAACCTCAACAGCGTGCTGTGCGGCGCCGAAGGCTCGCTGGGCTACGTGGTCGAAGCCAAGCTCAATGTGCTGCCGATTCCGAAATACGCGGTGCTGGTCAACGTCCGCTACACCAGCTTCATGGACGCCCTGCGTGACGCCAATGCGCTGATGGCGCACAAGCCGCTGTCGATCGAAACGGTCGACTCCAAGGTGCTGATGCTGGCCATGAAGGACATCGTCTGGCACAGCGTCGCCGAGTATTTCCCGGCCGACCCCGAGCGCCCGACCCTGGGTATCAACCTGGTGGAGTTCTGCGGCGATCAGCCGGACGAGGTCAATGCACGGGTGCAGGCGTTCATCCAGCACCTGCAAAACGACACCAGCGTCGAGCGCCTGGGGCACACCCTGGCCGAGGGCGCCGAGGCGGTCACCCGCGTTTACACCATGCGCAAACGCTCGGTGGGCCTGCTGGGCAACGTCGAGGGCGAGGTGCGCCCGCAGCCGTTCGTTGAAGACACCGCAGTACCACCGGAGCAGTTGGCCGACTACATCGCCGACTTCCGCGCATTGCTGGATGGCTACGGCCTGGCCTATGGCATGTTTGGCCACGTCGATGCCGGTGTACTGCACGTGCGCCCGGCGCTGGACATGAAAGACCCGGCCCAGGCCGCGCTGGTCAAGCCGATCTCCGATGCCGTGGCGGCGCTGACCAAAAGCTACGGCGGCCTGCTGTGGGGTGAGCACGGCAAGGGCCTGCGTTCAGAATACGTGCCCGAATATTTTGGCGAGCTGTACCCGGCGCTGCAGCGCCTGAAAGGCGCTTTCGACCCGCGCAACCAGCTCAACCCAGGCAAGATCTGCACCCCACCCGACAGCGCCGAAGGCCTGACCCGGGTCGATGGCGTGACCTTGCGCGGCGACCTCGACCGCACCATCGACGAGCGTGTCTGGCAGGACTTCAGCAGCGCTGTGCACTGTAACGGCAATGGCGCCTGCTACAACTACGACCCCAACGATGCCATGTGCCCGTCGTGGAAGGCCACCCGGGAGCGTCAGCATTCGCCCAAGGGCCGTGCCTCGTTGATGCGTGAGTGGCTGCGTTTGCAAGGCGCGGCGGATATCGACGTGCTGGCGGCGGCGCGTAACAAGGTGTCCTGGCTCAAGGGCCTGCCGGCACGGTTGCGCAACAACCGCGGGCGTGACCAGGGGCAGGCGGACTTCTCTCACGAGGTCTACGACGCCATGGCCGGTTGCCTGGCGTGCAAGTCCTGCGCGGGGCAGTGCCCGATCAAGGTCAACGTGCCGGACTTCCGCTCGCGTTTCCTCGAGCTGTACCACGGCCGCTACCAGCGCCCATTGCGGGATTACCTGATCGGTTCGCTGGAGTTCACCATTCCGTACCTGGCGCATGCGCCGGGGCTGTATAACGCGGTGATGGGCTCGAAGTGGGTGAGCAAGCTGTTGGCCGACAAGGTCGGCATGGTCGACAGCCCGCTGATCAGTCGTTTCAACTTCCAGGCGACCCTGACCCGCTGCCGCGTTGGCGTGGCCAGCGTGCCAGCGCTGCGCGAGCTGACCCCGGCCCAGCGTGAGCGCAGCATCGTGCTGGTGCAGGATGCCTTCACCCGTTACTTCGAGACGCCGCTGCTGGCCGCGTTCATCGACCTGGCGCACCGTCTTGGCCACCGGGTGTTCCTGGCGCCGTACAGTGCCAACGGCAAACCGCTGCACGTACAGGGCTTCCTTGGCGCGTTCGCCAAGGCGGCGATCCGTAATGGCACCCAGCTCAAGGCCCTGGCCGATTGTGGTGTACCGCTGGTGGGGTTGGACCCCGCGATGACCTTGGTCTATCGCCAGGAGTACCAGAAGGTGCCAGGCCTGGAAGACTGCCCGAAGGTGCTGTTGCCGCAGGAATGGTTGATGGATGCATTGCCCGAGCAAGCGGCGGCCAATGCTGGCAGCTTCCGCCTGATGGCGCACTGCACCGAGAAGACCAACGTGCCGGCCAGCACCCGTCAATGGGAGCAAGTGTTTGCCCGCCTGGGCTTGAAGCTGGTGACCGAGGCTACGGGTTGCTGTGGCATGTCCGGTACTTATGGGCATGAAGCGCGAAACCAGGAGACCTCGCGGACCATCTTCGAGCAGTCCTGGGCGACCAAGCTGGACAAGCAAGACGAACCGCTGGCGACGGGGTATTCGTGCCGCAGTCAGGTCAAGCGCATGACCGAACGGCAGATGCGCCATCCGCTGGAAGTGGTGTTGCAGTACGCGCAGCGTTAAACCTGCACCGGCCTCTTCGCGGGCAAGCCCGCTCCCACAGGGATACCGTTGGCTCGACGGTTGTGGTGATTCCTGTGGGAGCGGGCAAGCCCGCGAAGAGGCCGGTACAGCCACTGCATCATCAGGACAGCTCCAGGGTATCCCGAGCCCGGCGCGCCTGCCTGTACAGATAAAGGCTCAACACCAGCCCGCACGCCGCAGCCCCTGCCGCAAACAAGAACATCGAAGCAAACCCGAACCCCGCCGCCACTGCGCCCACCAGCGGGCCGGTAATGCCCAGCGACAAATCGATGAACAGCGAATACGCCCCAACCGCCGCGCCGCGGTTGGCCGCCGACACCTGGTTCACCGCTTCCACGCCCAGCGCCGGGAACACCAGCGAAAAACCAAACCCACTCAGTGCCGCACCTGCCAATGCCAGCTCGGCACTGGGTGCCAGCCACAGCATCAACAACCCCACGGTCTCTACCGAAAGGCAGGCGATCGCCACGCGAAAACCACCGATGCGATTGATCAGGTTGCCGAACAACAAGCGGGCACTGATGAAGCTGGCGCCGAACAGGCTCAAGGTCAGTGCGGCATTCGGCCAGTCGCGGCTGGCGTAGTACAAGGTGATGAACGTGGCGATGGTGCCAAAGCCGATCGAGCCCAAGGCCAGGCCTGAGCCATGCGGGAACACCTTGCCCAGTACGCTCAGGAATGGCAGGCGCACGCCGCTGACGATGGGCGCCGCGCGCTTGGGCCAGGCCAGCAGAAGGCCGGCCGCGCACAGCAGCATGATGCTCACGCCCATGCTCCATAGCCCCAGTGTCTTGACCATCAGCACACCCAGCGGCGCGCCAATGGCCAGAGCGCCATAGCTGGCAATGCCGTTCCAGGAGATGACCTTGGCGGTATTCTCAGCGCCCACCCGGCCGATGCCCCAGCCGATCGCGCCAGAGCCCACCAGGCTTTCGGCGCTGCCCAGCACCAGGCGGCCGATCAGCAAGCAGGTCAGGCTCAGCCAGGGCAGGTGGGTGAGAAAGGCGCAAGCCAGCATGAATACGCCGCTGAGCCCACAACCGGCCAGGCCATACATCACCGCCTTCTTGCTGCCGAGGTTGTCGATGATGCGGCTGGCCGTCGGGCGGCTGAGCAACGTGGCGAGGTATTGCACGCTGATCACCAGGCCAGCGACCACGGCGCTGAAGCCCAGGTCGTTATGCACATAGCTGGGCAATACGGCCAGGGGGATGCCGATGTTCAGGTAGCCAATAAAGGTGAAGAGGACGATGGAGACGACTTGCAGGGTGACCGCAAGAGGGCGCGGTGAGTGGGGCATGGGGGCCTTCGTGGCAGAGTTCTGGACGGTGTGAAAACGTGATGACGGGGGTGGCCCGCAGGTCAGCCGTTTTCACACAGTCGGGGGATGCGCAGTTATTCCTGGTCAGCGCTGGATTGATCGTCACCATCCTGGTCGACGGCAGGCGTCGGCTCGGCATGGACGGTAACGGTTTGCTCTTCTGGGTTCAGGCTTGGGAAGGGAAGATTCGGGATTTCATGCATCTCGTCGTTCCTCGCAAGTGTGAGTGAAAAGGCTGCGCCAGGCGCGTATGGGGCTTTAAAAAGCTGGGGCAGGATACAGCAGTCTGGATGACAGTTTGAAATTTTTCCCGTTCGTTTGTCGGTTTTACGGGCGAATAGCGGACATTTGCCTTACAAAAAACGGGGCCATTGCGGCCCCGTTTTCGCTTGTTACTTACGGCCTTCGGCCGTCTCGGCCACCTTGTCGGTGCGCGCGCACATGATGAAGTCGTTGCGGTGCAGGCCTTTGATCGAGTGGCTCCACCAGGTCACGGTGACCTTGCCCCACTCGGTCAGCAGGCCGGGGTGGTGGCCTTCGGCTTCAGCGATTTCACCCACGGCGTTGGTGAAGTCCAGGGCGTGCTTGAAGTTCTTGAACTTGAACACGCGCTCCAGCTCCATGTGGCCGTCACGCACTTCGATGTTCCAGTCCGGGATTTCGCGAATCAGCTCGGCCAACTCTTCGTCACTGACTTTCGGGGCGTCGGCGCGGCAGGCTTCGCAGTGGGCTTGGTTCAAGGCATTCATGGTGTCTTTTTCCAGTTCGAGTTGTTATCAGGTGGCTTCAGGCAGCAACCTTGGGTGGAAACTTGGGGGTGTGCAGGCCCAACTGCATGGCCTGCTGCACCATGCCCATGATGTCTTCATGGGCCAGGTCGAACAGGCGCTTGAGGTTCGGCAGCACGAAGTACAGCGGCTGCAGAATGTCGATACGGTACGGCGTGCGCATCGCCTCGATCGGGTCGAACGCCTGATGTTCCGGTTCGTTCGACAGACTGTAGACCGTTTCTTTCGGCGAAGAGAGGATGCCGCCGCCATAGATCTTGCGACCTTGCGGGGTCTCCATCAGGCCGAACTCGATGGTCATCCAGTACAGGCGCGCCAGGTAAACGCGCTGTTCCTTGGTCGCAGCCAAGCCGAGCTTGCCGTAGGTGTGGGTGAATTCGGCGAAATACGGGTTGGTCAGCAGCGGGCAGTGGCCGAAGATCTCGTGGAAGATGTCGGGCTCCTGCAGGTAGTCCAGCTCTTCCGGCGTGCGGATGAACGTGGCGACCGGGAAGCGCTTGCTGGCCAGCAGTTCGAAGAACGTTTGGAAGGGGATCAGCGCTGGCACCCTGGCAACCTGCCAGCCGGTGGTGGCGCCCAAGACCTTGTTGACCTCGCCCAATTGCGGGATACGGTCGTGGGGCAGCTTCAACTGATCGATGCCGTCCAGGTATTCCTGGCAGGCACGGCCTTCGATGACTTTCAGCTGACGCGTGATCAGCGTGTTCCACACCGCATGCTCTTGCTGCGGGTAGTCGATAAAACCATGCGCATCGGGCTCGCGTGCCACGTATTGCGTCTGTTTCATGTGGCTCTCCTGGTGAGGGCTTTTCTTGTTATGTCCACGACATACCTAAGGAATATCCCCTCATTGCCCGATTTGCACGGGGGTAGGGCAGCCACCCCGGTCCAGGATCGGTCCTGGTTCGTAACGATAATTTTACAAAAAGGCGTAGGTGTCGGAAAATCCGGGGCAAAGGGCTGATGGTTTACGGGTTTTTGTCAGCTTATCTTTACGAATTTTCTGCGTCGGGTTGAAAAACTTCGGCGCTTCGAGAGCGTTCATGCGTATCAAAGTGCATTGCCAGAACCGCATCGGCATCCTTCGCGACATCCTCAACCTGTTGGTGGAGTACGGCATCAACGTGCTGCGTGGTGAGGTGGGCGGCGACCATGGCAACGCCATCTACCTGCACTGCCCGAACCTAATCAACTTGCAGTTTCAGGCACTGCGGCCCAAGTTCGAAGCCATTGCCGGGGTGTTCGGCGTCAAACGCGTCGGCTTGATGCCCAGCGAGCGCCGGCACATGGAGCTGAACGCGTTGCTGGGTGCGTTGGACTTTCCGGTGCTGTCGATCGACATGGGCGGCAGCATCGTCGCCGCCAACCGCACTGCGGCGCAGTTGCTCGGGGTGCGCGTCGACGAGGTGCCGGGCATGCCGCTGGCGCGTTATGTGGAAGACTTCGACCTGCCCGAGTTGGTGCGCGCCAACAAGTCACGCATCAATGGCCTGCGGGTCAAGGTGAAAGGGGATGTGTTTCTCGCCGACATCGCCCCCTTGCAATCCGAGCATGACGACAGCGAGGCGCTGGCCGGCGCAGTGCTGACCCTGCACCGCGCGGACCGTATCGGTGAGCGCATCTACAACGTGCGCAAGCAGGAACTGCGCGGCTTTGACAGTATCTTCCAGAGCTCGCGGGTGATGGCGGCGGTGGTGCGGGAGGCACGGCGCATGGCGCCCTTGGATGCCCCTTTGCTGATCGAAGGGGAGACCGGCACCGGCAAGGAGTTGCTGGCACGTGCCTGCCACCTGGCCAGCCCGCGTGGGCAGTCGCCGTTAATGGCGCTCAACTGTGCGGGGTTGCCAGAATCCATGGCCGAGACCGAGCTGTTCGGCTACGGGCCGGGTGCTTTCGAGGGTGCGCGGGCCGAGGGCAAGCTGGGCCTGCTGGAGCTGACGGCCGGCGGCACGCTGTTCCTTGACGGGGTAGGGGAGATGAGCCCGCGTTTGCAGGTGAAACTGCTGCGCTTTCTGCAGGACGGTTGCTTTCGCCGCGTAGGCAGTGATGAAGAGGTGTACCTGGATGTGCGAGTGATCTGCGCCACCCAGGTGGATTTGTCCGAGCTGTGCGCGCGCGGTGAGTTCCGCCAGGACCTGTACCACCGCCTCAACGTGCTGTCGCTGCACATTCCGCCATTGCGTGAGTGCATGGACGGGCTGGAAGGCTTGGTGCAGCACTTTCTCGACCAGGCCAGCCGGCAGATCGGCTGCGCCTTGCCACGGTTATTACCGGCCGCGATGGATAAACTAAGCCAATACCACTGGCCAGGCAACGTACGGCAACTGGAAAACGTATTGTTCCAGGCGGTTTCGTTATGTGAAGGCGGTGTAGTTAAAAGTGAACATATACGGTTGCCGGACTACGGTGTGCGGCAACCGTTGGGAGAGTTTTCATTGGAAGGGGACCTTTCACAGATTGTCGGCCGTTTTGAAAAAGCCGTGCTGGAAAGTTTGATGGGGGAATTTACAAGTAGTCGCGCGCTGGGCAAAAGACTGGGTGTTTCGCACACCACGATTGCCAATAAGTTGCGGGATTATGCATTGGGAAAGTCAACTGAATAATGCCAGCCGACTGGGTTTATTTGTTCGCGGGGAAACCCGCGAAGGGCCCCAGCGGGGCCCCGATCTCAAGGGTTAGCCGTTAGAGCAACCGTTCCCCATCACGCGGTATTCAAGAATGTGCTTCTGGCCCTGGGAGTCCTCGTAGGTCATGCGGGCGGGCACGACTTCACAGACGTTGGGCACTTCGCTCATGGAGATGACGCGGGCAATGTCCAAGTGCTGCGAGTAACTGTACTGTTCAACCGGAATCTGCTCGGCATCGTTTGCTTCGCCGGCCATTGCCGCGCCGCAAAGACTGCCAAGTACCAATACCAGTAACGCTTTCATTTTCTATTTACCTGTCTAAGGTCGTGAGGGGGTGCGCGGCGCTTGTGGCGCCGCGAGTGCTGCTAGTTTTAACGATCGGGATTAAGCGGGTGATTAACGCTTGCCTTCGTGGGGGCTGTTGCCAGAAGTTAATCGCCTTGCCGTTGTTGGCGAGATGAATTCTAGGCAGGTGGCAACCGCTGAAACAGTGGGACTTTTGATAAAGTGTTTTGACAGAATCTGTAACAATCACGCGAAAAAAACTGCGATTCTTTCTGCCCAGGGCTGCGAGCCGCGTGCTAGAGCGCTTTGCTCGTACGTCAGTACCAAAATCTGCTGCTTTACTACCAACGTCGAATGGCTTTTGCCGCTCTGGTACAGTTACAAACGGTTCCATACAAAAACAACTATTACACCGAGGTAACACAGATGAGTGCGGCTCCACTGTATCCCGTTCGTCCCGAGGTTGCGGCTACTACCCTGACCGACGAGGCCACCTACAAGGCCATGTACCAGCAATCGGTGATCAACCCGGACGGCTTCTGGCGCGAGCAGGCCCAGCGTCTCGACTGGATCAAGCCGTTCACCAAGGTCAAGCAGACCTCGTTCGATGACCACCATGTCGATATCAAGTGGTTTGCCGACGGCACTCTGAACGTTTCCTCCAACTGCCTGGACCGTCACCTCGAAGAGCGTGGCGACCAACTGGCGATCATCTGGGAGGGCGACGACCCTTCCGAGCACCGCAACATCACCTACCGCGAGCTCCACGAGCAGGTCTGCAAGTTCGCCAACGCCCTGCGCGGCCAAGACGTGCACCGTGGCGATGTGGTGACTATCTATATGCCGATGATCCCCGAGGCCGTGGTCGCCATGCTGGCCTGTGCCCGCATCGGTGCAATCCACTCGGTGGTGTTCGGCGGCTTCTCCCCTGAGGCGTTGGCTGGCCGAATCATCGACTGCAAGTCCAAGGTGGTGATCACCGCCGACGAAGGTGTGCGTGGCGGGCGCCGTACGCCGCTCAAAGGCAACGTCGACCTGGCGCTGACCAACCCTGAGACCAGCAGCGTGCAGAAGATCATCGTGTGCAAGCGCACCGGTGGCGATATCGCCTGGCACCAACACCGCGACATCTGGTACGAAGACCTGATGAAAGTGGCCTCCAGCCACTGCGCGCCGAAAGAGATGGGCGCTGAAGAAGCGCTGTTCATCCTTTACACCTCCGGCTCCACCGGCAAGCCCAAGGGCGTGCTGCACACCACCGGGGGTTACCTGGTTTACGCCGCGCTGACCCACGAGCGCGTGTTCGACTACCGCCCAGGTGAAGTCTACTGGTGCACCGCCGACGTTGGCTGGGTCACTGGTCACAGCTACATCGTCTACGGCCCGCTGGCCAACGGCGCCACCACCTTGCTGTTCGAAGGCGTGCCGAACTACCCGGACATCACCCGTGTGTCGAAGATCGTCGACAAGCACAAGGTCAATATCCTTTACACCGCACCGACCGCAATCCGCGCCATGATGGCCGAAGGGCAGGCTGCGGTAGAGGGTGCTGATGGTTCCAGCCTGCGCCTGTTGGGTTCGGTCGGCGAGCCGATCAACCCCGAAGCGTGGAACTGGTACTACAAGACCGTCGGCAAGGAGCGTTGCCCGATCGTCGACACCTGGTGGCAGACCGAGACCGGCGGCATCCTGATCAGCCCGCTGCCGGGCGCCACTGGTCTCAAGCCGGGTTCGGCGACCCGTCCGTTCTTCGGCGTGGTGCCGGCGCTGGTGGATAACCTGGGCAACCTGATCGATGGCGCTGCCGAAGGCAACCTGGTGATTCTCGATTCCTGGCCGGGCCA
This sequence comes from Pseudomonas sp. LAIL14HWK12:I10, assembly GCF_900184205.1. Classification (NCBI taxonomy): domain Bacteria; kingdom Pseudomonadati; phylum Pseudomonadota; class Gammaproteobacteria; order Pseudomonadales; family Pseudomonadaceae; genus Pseudomonas; species Pseudomonas sp. LAIL14HWK12:I10. Next base: position 302,796 of record NZ_FXWU01000002.1, read on the forward strand.
GTCGCGCTCGCTGTATGGTGACCACGACCGCTTCGTCGACACCTACTTCAAAACCTTCCGGGGCATGTACTTCACCGGCGACGGCGCGCGCCGCGACGAGGATGGCTACTACTGGATCACCGGGCGCGTGGACGACGTGCTCAACGTGTCTGGCCACCGCATGGGGACTGCCGAGATCGAAAGCGCCATGGTTGCCCATTCCAAGGTTGCCGAAGCGGCAGTGGTGGGCGTGCCGCATGACATCAAGGGCCAGGGCATCTATGTTTATGTCACCCTCAATGCCGGCGTGGAGCCTAGTGAACAATTGCGCCTGGAGCTGAAGAACTGGGTGCGCAAGGAGATCGGCCCGATTGCCTCGCCGGATGTGATCCAGTGGGCGCCAGGGCTGCCGAAGACACGTTCGGGTAAGATCATGCGGCGTATCCTGCGCAAGATCGCCACGGCGGAATACGGCTCGCTGGGTGATATCTCGACCCTGGCCGACCCGGGTGTGGTGCAGCATCTGATCGACACGCACAAGGCCATGAACCTGGCTACGGCCTGATGCTATGAGCGGGGCTGCCTTGCAGCCCTATCGCCGGCAAGCCGGCTCCCACAGGGGGTGCAGAGTATTCAGGAGCACCGCCGAACCTGTGGGAGCCGGCTTGCCGGCGATTGGACTGCAGCGCAGTCCCCTCCAAGTAGAAACCCCGCACGGGCAACCGGCGGGGTTTTTTGCTTTACTGTTACCCGACATTCATCGGTAACTCTTCTGTCACCGATTACGCACAGGCGCGGGGCGAGCGGAAACAGTTATGACCTGTTTCGGTGCGTTCGCCGAGCCATTTTCTGCAACACAGCACGCTACACTTGCCGTCGTACAAGGCTTTGCGAATAATAGGCCCAGTAATTGCTAGGTCTATAGGTTATTTTCCTTGCGCCTTTGCATGTTTTGCAATGGCTGTCAACATCGCCCGCAGTGGTTTCAAGCGCTTCTGTAAGTAGTTGTCGCTTTGAAGAAATATCGACTACCGGGCTGTCGTTAAAATGCCACTCACTCGCTCGTGGTCTGCGGCCTTGGTCGAACCCTGCGCGGCTCGCGTTGTACCCATTCGCATATCGGGCAGTTGTTACCCTGCCTTGTATTGCCCCGTACCGATGGAGTTACCTGATGAAGAAGCTCGCACTGCTTGGCGCCCTGGCGCTGTCCGTGTTTTCCCTGGTGTCGCAGGCCGATGAAAAACCGTTGAAAATCGGCATCGAAGCCGCTTACCCACCCTTCGCCTTCAAGCAGCCGGACGGCAGCATCGCCGGTTTCGACTACGACATCGGCAATGCCCTGTGTGAAGAGATGAAAGCCAAGTGCACCTGGGTCGAGCAAGAGTTCGACGGCCTGATCCCGGCACTGAAGGTGCGCAAGATCGACGCTATCCTGTCGTCGATGTCGATCACCGAAGACCGCAAGAAATCGGTCGACTTCACCAAGCGCTACTACCTGACCCCAGCGCGCCTGGTCATGAAGGAAGGCACCACCGTCAGCGACAACCTCAACGAACTGCAGGGCAAGAAGATCGGCGTGCAGCGTGGCTCGATCCATGACCGCTTCGCCAAGGAAGTGCTGGGCGCCAAAGGTGCCACCGTGGTCCCTTACGGCACCCAGAACGAAATCTACCTGGATGTCGCGGCCGGTCGCCTCGATGGCACCGTGGCTGACGCCACCCTGCTGGAAGATGGCTTCCTGAAGACCGACGCTGGCAAAGGCTTCGCGTTCGTAGGCCCCGCATTCACCGACGCCAAGTACTTCGGTGACGGCATCGGCATTGCCGTGCGCAAGGGCGACAAGGCCAACGTCGACCGCATCAACGCGGCCATCGACGCCATCCGTGCCAACGGCAAGTACAAACAAATCGAAGCCAAGTACTTCAATTTCGATATCTACGGTCCAGACTCGAAGTAAGACGTCGGGTTAAACCTGTGCAATGGTGCAAACAGCAGAGGGCTCTGAGGTTTGCACCATTTTTCATTCTCTAGGTCGAGGACCTCATCATGTTGAAAGGCTACGGGGCAGTCATCCTCGACGGGGCGTGGCTGACGCTGCAGCTCGCCCTGTCGTCGATGGCCCTGGCCATCGTGCTCGGCCTGATCGGTGTGGCGCTGCGCTTGTCGCCGGTGCGCTGGCTGGCTTGGCTGGGCGATATGTATGCCACGGTCATCCGTGGTATTCCGGACTTGGTACTGATCCTGCTGATCTTCTACGGCGGGCAAGACATCATCAACCGGGTAGCGCCGCTGCTCGGTTACGAAGACTACATCGACCTGAATCCGCTGGCGGCGGGTATCGGGACCTTGGGCTTCATTTTTGGCGCCTACATGTCGGAAACCTTCCGCGGCGCCTTCCTCGGCATCCCCAAGGGCCAGGCCGAAGCCGGCGTGGCTTACGGCATGAGCAACCGTCAGGTGTTCTTCCGCATCCAGGTGCCGCAGATGATCCGCCTGGCCATCCCGGGCTTCACCAACAACTGGCTGGTGCTGACCAAGGCTACGGCGCTGATTTCGGTGGTCGGCCTGCAGGACATGATGTTCAAGGCCAAGCAGGCGGCGGACGCTACCCGTGAACCCTTCACCTTCTTCCTGGCGGTGGCGGCCCTGTACCTGGTGCTGACCAGTGTCTCGCTGCTGGCGCTGAAGTATCTTGAAAAACGCTACTCGGTAGGCGTCAAGGTGGTTGAGCTATGATCTTCGACTACAACGTGGTGTGGGAGGCCATGCCGCTGTACTTGGGCGGGTTGCTGACCACCCTGAAGCTGCTGGCGCTGTCGCTGTTGTTCGGTTTGCTCGCGGCGATTCCGCTGGGGCTGATGCGGGTGTCCAAGCAGCCGCTGGTGAACCTCACCGCTTGGCTGTACACCTATGTGATCCGCGGTACGCCGATGCTGGTGCAGTTGTTCCTGATCTACTACGGCCTGGCCCAGTTCGAAGCGGTGCGCGAGAGTATCTTCTGGCCGCTGCTGTCCAGTGCGACCTTCTGCGCTTGCCTGGCCTTTGCCGTCAACACCAGCGCCTACACCGCAGAAATCATCGCCGGCAGCCTCAAGGCCACGCCCCATGGCGAGATCGAAGCGGCCAAGGCCATGGGCATGTCGCGCTTCAAGATGTACCGCCGCATCCTGCTGCCCTCGGCCTTGCGCCGGGCATTGCCGCAGTACAGCAACGAAGTGATCATGATGCTGCAGACCACCAGCCTGGCGTCGATCGTCACCCTGATCGACATCACGGGTGCGGCGCGCACGGTCAATGCCCAGTACTACCTGCCTTTCGAGGCCTACATCACGGCGGGCGTGTTCTACCTGTGCCTGACCTTCATCCTGGTGCGCCTGTTCAAGATGGCCGAACGCCGCTGGCTCGGCTACCTGGCGCCGCGCAAGCACTGACCGCTTTGTGAGAATCGACAGCATGTACAAACTCGAAGTCCAAGACCTGCACAAGCGCTATGGCAGCCATGAAGTGCTCAAGGGCGTGTCCCTGGCGGCCAAGGCAGGCGATGTGATCAGCATCATCGGCTCCAGCGGTTCGGGCAAGTCAACCTTCCTGCGCTGCATCAACCTGCTGGAGCAGCCCCACGCCGGCAAGATTCTGCTCAATAACGAAGAGCTGAAACTGGTCGCCGGCAAAGATGGCGCGCTCAAGGCGGCCGACGCGCGCCAGTTGCAGCGCATGCGCTCGCGCCTGTCGATGGTGTTCCAGCATTTCAACCTGTGGTCGCACATGACCGCGTTGGAGAACGTCATCGAAGCCCCCGTGCACGTGCTTGGGGTGAGCAAGAAAGAAGCCCTGGAAAAGGCCGAGTACTACCTGGCCAAGGTCGGTGTGGCCCACCGCAAGGATGCCTTCCCGGGGCACATGTCCGGTGGTGAGCAGCAGCGCGTGGCGATTGCCCGTGCCCTGGCCGTCGAGCCTGAGGTGATGCTGTTCGACGAGCCGACCTCGGCCCTTGACCCCGAGCTGGTGGGCGATGTGCTCAAGGTCATGCAGGCGCTGGCCCAGGAAGGCCGGACCATGGTGGTGGTGACCCACGAGATGGGCTTTGCCCGCGAGGTGTCGAACCAGTTGGTGTTCTTGCACAAAGGCTTGGTCGAAGAGACCGGCTGCCCGCGCGAGGTGCTGGCCAACCCGCAATCGGAGCGGCTCAAGCAATTCCTCTCCGGCAGCCTCAAGTAAAGTAGGCTGCATCTTTGCACCAGAATAGGGCATGCTGCGCAGCGAGCGCAGCCTGACCCTGTGCCACTGACGTGAACGCCCCCAAGGTTTCGGACCGCACCCTATGACCACCCAGCGAATCGGTTTTCTCATCTGGCCCAGCACCAAGCCCTTGACCCTGGCGCTGGCCGAGGAAGTGTTGCAGGTGGCCCAGCGGGTGCATCCGGACGTGGTCTACGACTTGGCGTTTCTGCAGGCGGAGCCTGCGGTGGAGGGCGCTTGGCGCCTGCCGGGCGAGCCGTGGAATGGCCGCCTCGAAGGGTGCCAGAAGCTCTTGTTGCTGGCCGACGAGCCGCCGCAGGCCGTGGGTTCGGTGCTGTCGACTGCACTCAAGCAACTGGCGCGCAGTGGTTGCATGATCGGTGGCTTGTCTGCCGGTGTGTATCCGCTGGCGCAGCTTGGCCTGCTCGACGGTTACCGCGCGGCGGTGCACTGGCGCTGGCAGGATGATTTTGCCGAGCGCTTCCCCAAGGTCATCGCTACCAGCCACCTGTTCGACTGGGACCGCGACCGCCTGACTGCCTGTGGTGGCATGGCGGTGACCGACCTGTTGCTGGCCGTGCTGGCGCGTGATCATGGCGCGGAGCTGGCGGGGGCGGTGTCCGAGGAGCTGGTGGTCGAGCGCATTCGCGAGGGCGGCGAGCGTCAGCGCATTCCGTTGCAAAACCGCTTGGGCTCCAGCCACCCCAAACTGACCCAGGCTGTGCTGCTGATGGAAGCCAACATCGAAGAGCCGCTGACCACCGACGAGATCGCCCAGCATGTGTGCGTGTCGCGTCGGCAGTTGGAGCGAATCTTCAAGCAGTACCTGAACCGCGTGCCTAGCCAGTATTACCTTGAGCTGCGGCTGAACAAGGCGCGGCAGATGCTGATGCAGACCAGCAAGTCGATCATCCAGATCGGCTTGTCGTGCGGGTTCTCTTCGGGGCCGCATTTTTCCAGTGCCTACCGTAACTTCTTTGGCGCGACGCCGCGGGAAGATCGCAACCAGCGGCGTAACAGCAGCCCGTTCGAGTTGAGCTCGGCGCCGGCTGAAAAAGGCTGAGATTCTGGTTGGGTTCGGGCGAATGCCTTGGGGGTGAGGGCGGCGCTCGATCTCCCAGGCGCCGCTAAACTATCGGCGTACGCCCAAAGGCACCGAATCCCTTGTGAACACCCGTTCACCCAGCCATCCACTCCCGTTACACTGCGCGATTGCGACAGTGTTTGTCGCATTGCCGAAAGCCTGGGTAAAACAGGGTTTTGCGCTGTAACAAGTTGTCGCTTGGCCGCAAGGACAGGCGCTGATCAGTCCTTACAATCCCCCCATCGCTCGCCACTTCCAGGCCAGCGTTCCTCTTCAGGAGACTCAGATGTCCGTTGAGCAAGCCCCGGTGCAACGTGCCGATTTCGACCAGGTCATGGTTCCCAACTATTCGCCGGCGGCCTTCATTCCTGTCCGAGGCGAGGGTTCCCGGGTTTGGGACCAGTCGGGTCGCGAGCTGATTGACTTTGCTGGCGGTATCGCTGTCAATGCCCTGGGTCACTGCCATCCGGCACTGGTCAAGGCGCTGACCGAGCAGGCCAACACCCTCTGGCACGTGTCCAACGTCTTCACCAACGAGCCGGCCCTGCGCCTGGCGCACAAGCTGGTAGACGCGACGTTTGCCGACCGTGCCTTCTTCTGTAACTCCGGTGCCGAGGCCAACGAGGCCGCCTTCAAGCTGGCCCGTCGCGTGGCCCATGACCGCTTCGGCCCTGAAAAGCACGAAATCATCGCCACCGTGAACAGCTTCCACGGGCGTACCCTGTTCACCGTCAGCGTCGGTGGCCAGCCGAAGTACTCCGATGGCTTCGGGCCGAAGATCACCGGCATCAGCCATGTGCCGTACAACGACCTGGAAGCACTGAAAGCACAGATTTCCGACAAGACCTGCGCCGTGGTAATCGAACCGATCCAGGGCGAAAGTGGTGTGGTACCGGCCGACAAGGCGTACCTGGAAGGCGCACGCAAGCTGTGCGATGAGCACAATGCCCTGCTGATCTTCGACGAAGTGCAGACCGGCGTTGGCCGTACCGGTTCGCTGTACGCTTACCAGCACTACGGTGTAACCCCAGATATCCTGACCAGCGCCAAGAGTCTGGGTGGCGGCTTCCCAATCGGCGCCATGCTGACTACCACGGAGCTGGCAAAACACTTGGCCGTCGGCACCCACGGCACCACCTATGGCGGTAACCCACTGGGTTGCGCCGTCGCCTGCGCGGTGCTGGACGTGATCAACACCCCTGAAACCCTGGCCGGCATCAAGGCCAAGCACACACGCTTCAAAACCCGCCTGGAGCAGATCGGCCAGCAGTACGGCCTGTTCTCCCAGGTGCGTGGCGTCGGCCTGCTGATCGGTTGCGTGCTGACCGACGCCTGGCAGGGCAAGGCCAAGGACGTGCTCAACGCCGCCGAGAAAGAAGGTGTGATGGTGCTGCAGGCCGGCCCGGACGTGGTGCGTTTCGCGCCTAGCCTGGTGGTCGAAGACGCCGACATCGATGAAGGCCTGAACCGCTTCGAGCGCGCCGTGGCCAAACTGACCCAAGGCTGATTCGCCAGCGGTCCCTTCGCCGGCCCTTAGCGGGCCGGCGATAGCTGAATTCCAGTGCGGGCGCGTGCTTGCCGTTTCAATCACGCGCCCGCCGTTTTTTCGCGCCGTCAAGAACGGCCCGCTTTACCAAAGGAGTGACACCATGCTGGTGATGCGCCCCGCGCAAATGGCTGACCTGAACGAAGTGCAGCGCATGGCTGCCGACAGCCCCATTGGTGTCACCTCGCTGCCGGACGATACCGCCCGTCTTGGCGACAAGATCGCCGCGTCGGAAACCTCCTTCGCCGCCGAGGTCAGCTTCAATGGCGAAGAAAGCTACTTCTTCGTGCTCGAAGACAGCGACACCGGCAAGCTTGCCGGCTGCTCGGCCATCGTCGCCTCGGCCGGTTACTCCGAGCCGTTCTACAGTTTCCGTAACGAGACCTTCGTGCACGCCTCGCGCGAGCTGAAGATCCACAACAAGATCCACGTTCTCTCGCTGTGCCACGACCTGACTGGCAACAGCTTGCTGACCAGCTTCTACGTGCTGCCCGAATTGGTCGGCAGCGGCTGGGCCGAGCTCAACTCGCGTGGCCGCCTGCTGTTCATGGCCTCGCACCCGGAGCGTTTTGCCGATTCGGTGGTGACCGAGATCGTGGGTTACAGCGACGATCAGGGCGAGTCGCCCTTCTGGGATGCAATAGGCCGCAACTTCTTCGACCTCAACTACGCCCATGCCGAGCGCCTGTGCGGGCTGAAGAGCCGTACCTTCCTGGCCGAACTGATGCCGCACTACCCGATCTACGTGCCGCTGCTGCCCGACGAAGCCCAGGAGGCCATGGGCCAAGTGCATCCGCGCGCGCAGATCACCTTCGACATCCTGATGCGTGAAGGCTTTGAGACCGAGCACTACATCGACATCTTCGACGGCGGGCCGACCTTGCACGCACGGGCTTCGGGCATCCGCTCGATTGCCCAGAGCCGTGTAGTACCGGTCAAGCTGGAGGAGGCCCCGGCCAAGGGTGGGCGCCCGTACCTGGTATGCAACGGCCAGTTGCAGGACTACCGCGCGGTGTTGCTGGAGCTCGACTGGGTGCCCGGCAAACCGGTCAGCCTGGGGCGCGACGCGGCCGAGGCCCTGGGTGTCGGTGAGGGTGCAAGCGTGCGGCTGGTTGCCGTGTAAGGCGTGAGCCTGCGCAGGCAGCTCGAAACAGCAAGCTCGAAACGAAGCGTTTCGCGGTGGCAGAGGTCGCCGCTCAAGGAGATAGCATGATCGTTCGTCCCGTACGCAGCAGCGATTTACCCGCGCTGATCGAATTGGCTCGCAGCACTGGTACCACCGGGCTGACCACGCTGCCAGCCAACGAAGAGCGCCTTGGGCATCGCGTGGGCTGGGCCGAGAAGAGCTTCCGTGGCGAAGCCGAGCGGGGCGATACCGACTACCTGTTCGTGCTGGAAAACGACGAGGGCCTGGTGGTGGGCATCAGTGCCATCGCCGGGGCCGTTGGCCTGCGTGAGCCTTGGTACAACTACCGGGTCGGGCTCACCGTCAGCGCCTCGCAGGAGCTGAACATCTACCGCGAGATCCCCACCCTGTTCTTGGCCAACGACCTGACCGGCAACTCCGAGCTGTGCTCGTTGTTTTTGCGCAGTGACTACCGTTCTGGCCTCAATGGCCGCTTGCTGTCGCGGGCGCGGATGTTGTTCATCGCCGAGTTCCCGGAGCTGTTCGGCAAGAAGATCATTGCCGAGATGCGCGGCATGTCCGACGAGCAGGGCCGCTCGCCGTTCTGGGAAAGCCTGGGCCGCCACTTCTTCAAGATGGAGTTCAGCCAGGCCGACTACCTGACCGGGGTGGGCAACAAGTCGTTCATCGCCGAGCTGATGCCCAAGTTCCCGCTGTACACCTGCTTCCTCTCCGAAGCCGCGCGCAACGTGATCGGGCGTGTACACACCGACACCGAGCCTGCGCTGGCCATGCTCAAGCAGGAAGGTTTCAACTACCAGGGCTATGTCGACATCTTCGACGCAGGCCCCGCCATCGAGTGCGAGACCGCCAAGATTCGTGCCGTGCGCGAAAGCCAGACCCTGGTGCTGGCGGTCGGTACCCCGGGCGATGACGCCACCCCTTACATCATCCACAACCGCAAACGCGACGACTGCCGCATCACGGCCGCGCCTGCACGCCTGGCGGCTGGCACCCTAGTGGTCGACCCGCTGACCGCCAAGCGCCTGCGCATGGGGGCTGGCGACAACGTGCGTGCCGTGCCGCTGTCGGCGAGCCGGGAGGCCCAGTAAATGACTACGCATTACATCGCCGGCCATTGGCAGGCCGGCCAGGGAGCACCCCTGCAATCGCTCAACCCCGTGACCCAGGCGGTTGTCTGGGACGGGCAGGGCGCCGACGCCAGCCAGGTTGACGCTGCCGTGAAGGCTGCGCGCCAGACCTTTCCGGCCTGGGCACAGTTGAGCCTGGAGGCACGTATCGATGTGCTGGAAAAGTTTGCCGAACAGCTGAAGCAGCATGCCGAAGCGCTGGCGCACTGCATCGGCGAAGAAACCGGCAAGCCGCTGTGGGAATCAGCGACCGAAGTCACCAGCATGATCAACAAGGTGGCGATTTCGGTACAGAGCTACCGTGAGCGCACCGGTGAAAAAAGCGGCCCACTGGCCGATGCCACGGCCGTGCTGCGGCACAAGCCCCACGGTGTGGTGGCGGTGTTCGGGCCCTACAACTTCCCCGGCCACTTACCCAATGGGCACATCGTGCCGGCACTGCTGGCGGGCAACTGCGTGGTCTTCAAACCCAGCGAACTGACGCCCAAGGTGGCCGAACTGACGGTCAACTGCTGGATCGCCGCTGGCCTGCCTGCCGGAGTGCTCAACCTTGTCCAGGGCGCGCGTGAAACCGGCGTGGCGCTGGCGGCCAACCCGGGTATCGACGGGTTGTTCTTCACCGGCTCCAGCCGCACTGGCAGCCTGTTGCACCAGCAGTTCGCCGGGCGCCCGGACAAGATCCTCGCGCTGGAAATGGGCGGCAACAACCCGTTGCTGGTGGACGAGGTCAAGGACCTGGACGCCGCGGTGTACACCATCATCCAGTCGGCCTTCATTTCTGCTGGCCAGCGCTGCACCTGTGCACGACGCCTGCTGGTGCCGCAAGGGGCGTGGGGCGATTCGTTGATCACGCGGCTGGTCGAGGTGTGCAAAGGCATCACCGTTGGCGCTTTCGACCAGCAGCCAGCGCCGTTCATGGGTTCGGTGATTTCGCTGCAGGCAGCGCAGGCGCTGATCGCAGCCCAGGCCGAGCTGGTGGGCAAGGGCGCCGTGAAGTTGCTGGAAATGACCCAACCCGAGGCCGATGCCGCGTTGCTGACGCCAGGCATTCTCGATGTCAGCGCCGTTGCCGACCGCCCGGACGAAGAGTTCTTCGGCCCGTTGCTGCAGGTGATTCGCTACGCCGATTTCGAGGCCGCCATCGATGAGGCCAACAACACCCAGTACGGCCTGGCCGCCGGTCTGCTGTCCGACTCCCGCGCCCGTTACCAGTACTTCTGGCTGCGCAGCCGGGCGGGCATCGTCAACTGGAACAAACAGTTGACCGGCGCCGCCAGCAGCGCGCCGTTCGGGGGTGTCGGCAACAGCGGCAACCACCGCGCCAGCGCCTATTACGCGGCCGACTACTGCGCTTACCCCGTGGCTTCGCTGGAGACCGCCAGCCTCGCCTTGCCGGCAACCTTGACGCCGGGCGTCACCCTATAACAAACGGTCTCGGAGCCTAGCCGATGAAATCCTATGAAGTGAATTTTGATGGCCTGGTGGGGCCTACCCACAACTATGGCGGCTTGTCTTACGGCAATGTGGCTTCGCAAAGCAACAGCCAGCAGGCGTCCAACCCGCGTGAAGCGGCGCGCCAGGGCCTGGCAAAGATGAAGGCCTTGGCCGACATGGGCTTCAAGCAGGGCGTGCTGGCCCCGCAGGAGCGCCCGGACGTGGCTGCGCTGCGCCGCCTGGGCTTCACTGGCAGCGATGCCGAGGTGATCCAGCGCGCTGCCAAGCAGGCCATGCCGTTGTTGGTGGCCAGCTGCTCGGCCTCGAGCATGTGGGTGGCCAACGCTGCCACGGTCAGCCCCAGTGCCGACACCGCCGATGGCCGCGTGCATTTCACTGCTGCCAACCTCAACTGCAAATACCACCGCAGCATCGAGCACCCGACCACCAGCCGTGTGCTGGGGGCGATGTTCGCCGATGACAAACACTTCGCCCACCACGAGGCATTGCCGGCGGTGGCGCAGTTCGGTGACGAGGGCGCGGCCAACCACACCCGCTTCTGTCGCAGCTACGGCGAGGCGGGCGTCGAATTCTTCGTCTACGGCCGCAGCGCCTTCGACAGCCGCTACCCTGCGCCGCAGAAGTACCCGGCACGGCAAACCCTGGAGGCTTCCCAGGCCGTGGTGCGGCTGCACGGCCTGCGCGACGACGGCGTGGTCTACGCTCAACAGAACCCGGCAGTGATCGACCAGGGCGTGTTCCACAATGACGTGATTTCGGTGGGCAACGGCGAGGTGCTGTTCTACCACGAGGACGCCTTCCTCGAGACCGAAGCGGTGCTTGGCCAGCTGCAAGCTAAACTGGCCCACAAGGGCGGCAACTTCCAGGCCATCCGAGTGCCGCGTGCGGCGGTGGCAGTAGACGACGCCGTGCGTTCGTACCTGTTCAACAGCCAGCTGCTCAGCCGTGACGACGGCTCCATGCTGCTGGTAGTGCCGGAGGAGTGCCGCAGTAACGAGCGCGTCTGGGCCTACCTGGAACAACTGACCCAGCAGGGCGGCCCGGTCAAAGAGGTCAAAGTGTTCGACCTCAAGCAGAGCATGCAGAACGGCGGAGGCCCTGCTTGCCTGCGTCTGCGCGTGGCATTGAAGGAATCGGAACTGGCGGCGGTGAATCCAGGCGTTATCATGACCGCGCCGCTGTACGACACCCTGCTGCAATGGGTCGACAAGCATTACCGCGATCGCCTTGGCGAAGCGGAGCTGGCCGATCCGCAACTGCTGGTCGAATGCCGTACGGCACTGGATGAGTTGACCCAGATTCTGAAATTGGGTTCGGTCTATCCGTTCCAACGCCAACCTTGAAGAGAGACTAAGTAATGACCGATGCCCTGCGCCTGATCCTCGAAGACGAAGACGGCACCCAGCTGGAAACCTCCTGCACCCGTTTTGCTGTGGTCTGGCAAGGCAAGGAAGTGTGGATTCAGCAGGACGGCCGCGGCCAGTTGCTGATTGGCGTGGATGTCGATGAAAACGACACCGAGTATGCCAACCTGCTGCTGCGCCCGATGGCCACCAACCTGGTCAGCCTGCAGCTGGAAATGGAGCTGGCTGAAGCCGCTGATGGCGACGATCACGTCCATGGCCCTGATTGCGGTCACCACCATTAAGGAAGTGCCTATGCTCGCCCTCGGCAAATTGCTTGAGCTGACCTTGACCGATCACGAACCGGCCGAGAAGACCCAAGTTACACCCAAGGGCGTGCGTTTGCGCTGGCTGGGGGAGGGCGCCCTTGAGGTGCGCCCGCCCGAGCATGAGGACAGTGGGCTCGACCTGCTACTGTCGGCCGGTATCCATGGTAACGAAACGGCGCCGATCGAGTTGCTCGAGCGCCTGTTGCATGGCGTGGCCAATGGCAAGATCAAGCCGCGTTCGCGGGTGTTGTTCCTGTTCGGCAACCCGGCGGCCATCCGCAAGGGCGAGCGCTTCGTCGAGCAGGACATCAACCGCCTGTTCAATGGTCGCCACGAGCTGTCCAGTGGTTTCGAGGCGCTGCGCGCCGCCGAGCTTGAACAGTTTGCCCGGGTGTTCTTCAGCAAGCCGGGCCGCCCCCGCCTGCATTACGACCTGCATACCGCCATCCGTGGCTCGAAGATCGAGCAGTTTGCCCTGTACCCCTACAAGGAAGGGCGCAAGCATTCCCGCCGGGAGCTGGCGCGCCTGGCCGCAGCGGGTATGGAGGCCGTGCTGTTGCAGAGCAAGTCGTCCATTACCTTCAGCGCCTTCACCTACGAGCAGCTCGACGCCGAAGCGTTCACCCTGGAGCTTGGCAAGGCGCGGCCGTTTGGGCAGAACGAGCAGGTCAACCTCGACAAGCTGGAAGAGCGCCTGATCCAGATCATCGAAGGCACCGAGCCTGAGACTGAAGACTCGCTGGAGGGCTTGAAACTGTTCCGCGTCGCCCGCGAGATCATCAAGCACAGCGAGGGCTTCCGCCTGCACTTGCCGGCGGATATCGAAAACTTCTCCGAGCTGAGCAAGGGTTACCTGCTGGCCGAAGACCTGGCCGAAATGCGCTGGGTGGTCGAGGAGGAGGGCGCGCGGATCATCTTCCCCAACCCCAAGGTAAAAAACGGGCTGCGCGCGGGAATTCTGGTAGTACCGGATTCGGGCCAGCGCCTAGGCTGAATACCGCCCTTGTAAGAGCAGCCTTGTGCTGCGAAGCGGCCAGTGCAAGCACAATGAATGCTCGCTGCTTGCACTGGCCGCTTCGCAGCACAAGGCTGCTCCTACCGGAAATGCAGCTTTATTGGATCCTGTTTCACCATGAAAACCTTTTAATTCACCGTCTATTCCATTTTCCCTTCCCTTCGGCCGTAATGGGCTTGCCAGTGGCGAAAGGCTGCAATTAGCATCCGATCATGTCATTTTCGTTTGCAACCGCCTGAAAACCGTCTATTCGACGTTTTCCATCGCATAAACACACTGCACCGAGTTTGCAGGACCGATATAATGCGGCCCTTTGCCGTCGTTTCGTCGACGCGTTTGCCCACCAGGGCCGCCGTTTCCGTGGAAGAACCTATGAAAAGCGCAGAAATCCGTGAAGCCTTCCTTCGCTTCTTCGAAGAGCAGGGACACACCCGAGTTGCCTCCAGCTCCCTGATCCCGGGCAATGACCCGACCCTGCTGTTTACCAACGCCGGCATGAACCAGTTCAAGGACTGCTTCCTCGGCCAGGAAAAGCGCGCCTACACCCGCGCCGTCAGCAGCCAGAAATGCGTACGCGCCGGTGGCAAGCACAACGACCTGGAAAACGTCGGCTATACCGCGCGTCACCATACGTTCTTCGAGATGCTGGGCAACTTCAGCTTCGGCGACTATTTCAAGCGCGACGCGATCACCTACGCCTGGACCTTCCTGACCTCGGACAAGTGGCTGAACCTGCCGAAGGAAAAGCTCTGGGTCACCGTCTACGCCACCGATGACGAAGCGTACGACATCTGGACCAAGGAAATCGGCGTACCGGCCGAGCGCATGGTGCGCATCGGTGACAACAAAGGCGCCCCGTACGCGTCCGACAACTTCTGGACCATGGGCGATACCGGCCCGTGCGGCCCTTGCACCGAGATCTTCTACGACCACGGCGCCGACATCTGGGGCGGCCCACCCGGCTCGCCGGAAGAAGACGGCGACCGCTACATCGAGATCTGGAACAACGTCTTCATGCAGTTCAACCGCACCGCCGATGGCGTCCTGCACCCGCTGCCTGCCCCCTCGGTAGACACCGGCATGGGCCTGGAGCGTGTCAGTGCGGTACTGCAGCATGTTCACTCGAATTACGAGATCGACCTGTTCCAGAACCTGCTCAGCGCCGCGGCCAAGGCCATCGGTTGCAGCAATGACAGCCAGGCGTCGCTGAAAGTGGTCGCCGACCATATCCGTTCGTGCGGCTTCCTGATTGCAGACGGCGTGCTGCCGTCCAACGAAGGCCGTGGCTACGTGCTGCGCCGCATCATTCGCCGCGCTTGCCGCCACGGCAACAAGCTGGGCGCCAAGGGCAGCTTCTTCTACCAGATCGTTGCCGCACTGGTGGCCGAGATGGGCGAAGCCTTCCCAGAGCTGAAGAGCCAGCAGGCGCATATCGAGCGCGTGCTCAAGGCTGAAGAAGAGCAATTCGCCAAGACCCTGGAGCAAGGCCTGCGCATCCTCGAGCAGGACCTGGCGCAACTGCAGGGTGACGTGGTGCCGGGTGACGTGGTGTTCAAGCTGTACGACACCTACGGCTTCCCCATGGACCTGACCGCCGACATCGCCCGCGAGCGCGAGCTGACCATCGACGAAGCCGGTTTCGAGCGTGAAATGGACGCTCAGCGTGAGCGTGCGCGCTCTGCCAGCGCCTTCGGCATGGACTACAACAGCCTGGTCAAGGTCGACACCGCCACAGACTTCCTGGGCTACACCACCACCGAAGGCCAGGCCAAGGTCATTGCCCTGTACAAGGACGGCCAGGCCGTCGAGCAGTTGGGCGAAGGCGAGCAGGGCGTGGTGATCCTCGACCGCACGCCGTTCTACGCCGAATCCGGCGGCCAGGTGGGTGACAGCGGCTTCCTGCAGGCCGGCGCCGTGCGCTTTGACGTGCGCGACACCACCAAGACCGGCGGTGCCTTCCTGCACCACGGTGTGGTTGCCAGCGGTGCATTGAGCGTGGGTGCCGAGGTCGAGGCCAAGGTCGACGCCGACGTGCAGCACGCCACCTCGCTGAACCACTCGGCCACTCACCTGCTGCACGAAGCGCTGCGCCAGGTGCTGGGCGATCACGTACAGCAGAAAGGCTCGCTGGTCGACAGCCAGCGCCTGCGTTTCGACTTCAGCCACTTCGAGGCGGTCAAGCCAGAGCAGATCAAGGCCCTGGAAGACATCGTCAACCGTGAAGTGCGCCGCAACACCGAAGTGCTGACCGAGGTGACCGACATCGAGACCGCCAAGCGCAAAGGCGCCATGGCCTTGTTCGGCGAGAAGTACGGCGATACCGTGCGCGTGCTGAGCATGGGTGGCGACTTCTCGGTGGAGCTGTGCGGGGGTATCCATGCCAAGCGCACTGGCGATATCAGCCTGTTCAAGATCATCAGCGAAGGCGGCGTGGCCTCTGGGGTACGTCGTATCGAAGCGGTTACCGGCGCGGCTGCGCTGGCCTACCTGAACGCTGCTGAAGAGCAGGTGAAGGAAGCCGCGCAACTGGTCAAGGGTAACCGTGACAACCTGATCGACAAGCTGTCGGCGGTGCTCGAGCGCA
This sequence comes from Pseudomonas sp. LAIL14HWK12:I10, assembly GCF_900184205.1. Taxonomy (NCBI): domain Bacteria; kingdom Pseudomonadati; phylum Pseudomonadota; class Gammaproteobacteria; order Pseudomonadales; family Pseudomonadaceae; genus Pseudomonas; species Pseudomonas sp. LAIL14HWK12:I10. The sequence goes on from NZ_FXWU01000002.1 coordinate 318,647, forward strand.
ACCGTCAGCTGGAGAAGCAGCTGGAACAGCTGCAGGCCAAGGCCGCCAGCGCCGCCGGGGATGATCTCTCCAACGCGGCCGTTGAGGTCAAGGGTGCCAAGGTGCTTGCCGCTCGCCTGGATGGGCAAGATGGCAAGGCCTTGCTGGCCCTGGTCGATCAGCTGAAGAACAAGCTCGGCCACGCAGTGATCCTGCTGGGCAGTGAGCATGAGGGCAAGGTCGTGCTGGTGGCCGGCGTGACCAAGGACCTCTCCAGCCAACTCAAGGCTGGCGATCTGATGAAACAAGCCGCTGCGGCAGTGGGTGGCAAGGGCGGTGGCCGTCCGGACATGGCACAGGGTGGCGGCGTCGACGTCGCTGCGCTGGACCAGGCCCTGGCGCTGGCCGTGCCGTTCGCAGAGCAGGGACTTTGAGATGAGGGGGCCGGCGGTCTAGTCGCCGGCTCCTTCATGTTGGATTGTTTTTTGGGGCCCTGTATGGGCTGAGGCACCATTGAAATGGCGTTGATCGTACAGAAATTTGGCGGCACCTCTGTCGGTTCCATCGAGCGGATCGAGCAGGTAGCCGAAAAGGTCAAGAAACACCGTGAGGCGGGCGACGACCTGGTGGTCGTGCTGTCGGCCATGAGCGGTGAAACCAATCGCCTGATCGATCTGGCCAAGCAGATCACCGATCAGCCGGTTCCGCGTGAACTGGATGTGATCGTGTCGACCGGTGAGCAGGTCACCATTGCCCTGCTGACCATGGCCTTGATCAAGCGTGGTGTGCCAGCGGTGTCCTACACCGGTAACCAGGTGCGCATTCTGACCGACAGCTCGCACAACAAAGCCCGCATCCTGCAGATCGACGACCAGAAGATTCGCGCCGACCTCAAGGAAGGGCGTGTGGTCGTGGTTGCAGGTTTCCAGGGGGTCGACGAGCACGGCAGCATCACCACCCTCGGCCGTGGCGGCTCCGACACCACCGGCGTAGCCCTGGCGGCGGCGCTCAAGGCTGACGAGTGCCAGATCTACACCGATGTCGATGGCGTCTACACCACTGACCCGCGTGTGGTGCCGCAGGCACAGCGCCTGGAGAAGATCACCTTCGAAGAGATGCTGGAAATGGCCAGCCTCGGTTCCAAGGTGCTGCAGATCCGTTCGGTGGAGTTCGCCGGCAAGTACAACGTCCCGCTGCGCGTGCTGCACAGCTTCAAGGAGGGTCCGGGTACCCTCATTACCATTGATGAAGAGGAATCCATGGAACAGCCGATCATTTCCGGTATCGCCTTCAACCGTGATGAAGCCAAGCTGACCATTCGCGGCGTGCCGGACACCCCGGGCGTGGCCTTCAAGATCCTCGGCCCGATCAGCGCCTCGAACATCGAGGTCGACATGATCGTGCAGAACGTGGCGCACGATAACACCACCGACTTCACCTTCACCGTACACCGCAACGAGTACGAGAAGGCGCAGAACGTGCTGGAAAACACCGCCCGCGAAATCGGTGCCCGTGAAGTGATCGGCGACACCAAGATCGCCAAGGTCTCGATCGTTGGCGTTGGCATGCGCTCCCACGCAGGTGTTGCCAGCCGCATGTTCGAAGCCCTGGCCAAGGAGAGCATCAACATCCAGATGATCTCCACCTCCGAGATCAAGGTTTCGGTCGTGATCGAAGAGAAGTACCTGGAGCTGGCCGTACGCGCGCTGCACACCGCGTTCGAACTGGACGCTCCTGCCCGACAGGGCGAGTAAGGCGCTGCCTGGAAGGGCGCGGCTTGCCGCGCCCTTCGCGTTTCTGCTCGCCACGCACGCGCTGCTGCGGGGTGGGCAACCAGGGCTGGGTCGTCGTCCACGACCAGGCCCCCGATACCAAAGACTGTTATCCCTGAATGTTTTGCGTAAGGAGAAAGCTATGTTGATTCTGACTCGCCGGTGCGCCGAGAGCCTGATCATTGGAGACGGCGAGATCACCGTGACGGTGCTTGGCGTCAAAGGCAACCAGGTGCGTATTGGCGTCAGCGCCCCGAAAGAAGTGGCTGTGCACCGCGAGGAAATCTACCTGCGGATCAAGAAAGAGAAGGACGAGGAGCCAAGCCTTTAATTCTTTTGAAGTTTTTTTCAAAAAAAGGGTTGCAAAGGTGAAAGAGGTTCTTTAATATTCGCCTCGTGTTGCGGTGAGGTGGCCGAGTGGCCGAAGGCGCTCCCCTGCTAAGGGAGTATACCTCATAAGGGTATCGGGGGTTCGAATCCCCCCTTCACCGCCATTATTCGCTTAGGCCGCTGTAAACAGTAAGAACGCTAAGTAGTTGAAATTAAACGAAAAAAGTTCTTGCAAAAATGTTTCAGCGACCTATAATGCGCGGCAAGACACGGACTCATAGCTCAGCTGGATAGAGTACTCGGCTACGAACCGAGCGGTCGCAGGTTCGAATCCTGCTGAGTCCGCCACTTTTGAAGTGGCTTTGCTTACAAGGCTACTTCAAACAACCAGTGGTAATCTGGTCTAAAACTACCAACCACGGACTCATAGCTCAGCTGGATAGAGTACTCGGCTACGAACCGAGCGGTCGCAGGTTCGAATCCTGCTGAGTCCGCCACTTTTGAAGTGGCTCTGCTTGCAAAGACGCTTCAACAAGCCAGTGGTAATCTGGCCTAAAAATACCGACCACGGACTCATAGCTCAGCTGGATAGAGTACTCGGCTACGAACCGAGCGGTCGCAGGTTCGAATCCTGCTGAGTCCGCCATACAATCAAGAAGCCCGCTCAAATGAGCGGGCTTTTTGTTTTCTCCCGTTCACTGTTTCTCAGTGATGCCCGCTAGACTGCACATAAACCGGCCCGATAATCTTTTGCGCGGCATCTGTGTTTTTTCTTTTGCTTGCGCCGTCGCACACATAGCTTCGAGCGTTGTCCTAGCTTTATCTCGCAAACGATTGTTCTGGCCAAAAATTTAAGCGATCTGACAGCTTAGGCAGTGTATGATTGCGCCCGTCAGCCCCGCCGGGGCTTGTGGAATACCACCATGGACTTACCCAGTAGTTACTCCCTAACAAGATTCATACAGAAAGATCTGACCGATTGATTCCCCCGGCGTGCTCCGCTGCTGGGAGTGGAGTTCGCCTATGACTGAAGTAGAAGTAAAGAAAGCGCAAGAGAGCCTGCAGGATCGCCTGGCTCAGGTGGTCGAACTGCTGCAGCGCCAGCGCGTGGTCGAAGACCTCACCCACCGCCAGGAGGGTGCTCATCACGACCTGGTCGAAAACCTCGTCCACCGCCAGAACCTCGTCGAGCTGCAGCGCAAGCTTGATGACCTGCACCCCGCCGACGTCGCCTACATCCTCGAAGCATTGCCCCTGGAAGACCGCCTGACGGTCTGGCAGCTGGTGCGCTCGGACCGCGACGGCGACATCCTGCTTGAAGTATCCGATTCGGTTCGCCAATCGCTGATCGCCGACATGGACGATCACGAACTGCTCGCCGCTGCCAAGGAAATGGACGCCGACGAGCTGGCCGATCTTGCACCCGAGCTGCCGCGCGACGTCGTTCACGAGTTGATGGAAACCCTCGATGCCCAGCAACGCGAGCGCGTGCGTTCGGCGCTGAGCTACGACGAGGAGCAGGTCGGTGCGTTGATGGACTTCGAGATGGTCACCATCCGCGAAGACGTCAGCCTCGAAGTCGTATTGCGTTACCTGCGCCGCCTGAAAGAGCTGCCGAACCACACCGACAAACTGTTCGTGGTCGACTATGACGGCATTCTCAAGGGCGTGCTGCCCATCAAGCGCCTGCTGGTCAATGACCCGGACAAGAAGGTGGCAGAGGTCATGGCGACCGACCCTGTGTCCTTCCACCCCGAGGAAGATGCCTACGACGCGGCTCAAGCCTTTGAACGTTACGACCTGGTATCCGCCCCGGTGGTGGACAAGAGCGATCGCCTGATCGGCCGTCTGACCATTGACGAAATGGTTGACCTGATCCGTGAGGAGAGCGAGAGCGAAGTGCTGAACATGGCCGGTCTGCGCGAAGAAGAAGACATCTTCGCCTCGGTCTGGCGTTCGCTGCGCAACCGTTGGGCGTGGCTGGCCATCAACCTGATTACCGCATTCCTGGCTTCGCGGGTGATCGGCCTGTTCGAGGGTTCGATCGAGAAGCTGGTGGCGCTGGCCGCCTTGATGCCGATCGTGGCAGGTATCGGTGGCAACTCTGGCAACCAGACCATCACCATGATCGTGCGCGCGATGGCGCTGGACCAGGTGTCGCCGGGTAATACCAGCCGCCTGATGCGCAAGGAGCTGGCCGTATCGTTGCTCAACGGCTTGATCTGGGGTGGCGTGATCGGTGCGGTGGCGTTCTGGCTGTATGGCAGTTGGTCGTTGGGCCTGGTGATGACCGCGGCTATGACCTTGAACCTGCTGTTGGCAGCGTTGATGGGGGTGTTGATCCCGATGACCCTGACACGCCTGGGGCGCGATCCGGCGATGGGCTCCAGCGTGATGATCACGGCAGTGACCGACAGCGGCGGGTTCTTCATCTTCCTGGGCTTGGCGACGCTGTTCCTGCTCTAATTCGTGGAGGGGCCAGCCCATGGCCTGTAGGAGCAGCCTTGTGCTGCGAAGAGGCCCTGATAGCAGCCAACATTCATGGCGTTGTCACTGGCGTCTTCGCAGTGCAAGGCCGCTCCTACACACGATTGCTAATGATGTGACGAACAATAAAAAAGCCAGCTTACGCTGGCTTTTTTGTGTTCGCTGGCAACCTTCAGGAAGCGTCGGCGGCCATTTCTACATCGTGAGCGATGAGGGCGACCAGAGCGTTCTGCTGGCGGTGGGACAGTTGGCGGAAGCGTTGCAGCAACTCGCGCTCATGCAGGGACAGTTCAGGGCTGTCCAGGCGCATGCTCAGCTCGTCACCCAACGCGCCTTCCTGGATAAGGCTCTGTTCCAGGCGCGCGATGATCTCGGAGTTCATGCTGCGGTGATGGTTGCGCGCTACCTCGGCAATGCGCTCACGCATCCCATCTGGCAGGCGGACGACAAACTTGTCAGCGGTGCGGCTGGAGTAAATAGCCTGTTTCATTGGGCGCATATAAATTGACCGGATTTACTGGTTCAGGGGACGCGGTTCTCAAATTGGCCGCACGGGGTGGAAATACGACCGTGGCGACAACAAAATGTTCAACCCTCGTGGAAAATTGGATGCTCATCTTGCCTCATGGTCGCCGTTTCCTTGGCGTCAATTCTGTGACAAATAGTGAGCCCGGTAAAGGCTTTCTGCCAGTACCAATTATCAGAAATGAGCACTGGTTTGAAAAGTTTTACATGCTCCGACTTGTCCCGCCGTCAGTCTTCTGCCGTCAAAAACTGGTAAAACGCAGCAAAAGGCCAAGAAAACTCCTAGAATGCGCGGGTTTCCTTCCATAGAGCATAGTGGCTATGCAACATGACGCAAGCGCACGGCGATCAGCGACAGGCCGCCTGATATTTCTGATAGGACCGTCGGGTTCAGGGAAAGATTCCCTGATCGATGCCGCGCGCGAGCAACTCACTGCTGCCGGGGTGAAAATTGCTCGCCGCATCATCACGCGCTCGGCCGAAGCCAAGGGCGAAGCAGCCCAAGGCGTCACTGCCCAACAGTTCGAAGCGATGCGTGCGCAGGGTGCCTTTGCCATGAATTGGCAAGCCAATGGGCTGAACTACGGGATCGCGCAGCACGTTGATCAATGGCTGGAAGCGGGCAGCGCGGTGCTGGTGAACGGCTCTCGTGCCTATCTGGCTGAAGCGCGGCGGCGGTACCCAGATCTTCTGGCAGTGCTCATCGACGTGAAGCCCCAGGTATTGCGCCAGCGCTTGCTGGCTAGAGGCAGGGAAACCCCGGACGAGATCGAACAGCGGCTGGCGCGTAATGCGGGGCTGCAAGCCTTCAACGACCCTGCCGTGCATGTGCTGGACAATTCCACTACGCTCGAGGCAGCGGTGACCGGGTTGTTCAAACTGCTTCATGATGAAGGCGTAATCCCGTACCTGACCCAACCAGCCACGGAACCGCAGAAAAGGATTACGTGAAAAAGGCCTGTTGCAGCATGACAAACGGCAGCATGCTGGTTAACATGCTGGCCGTCCAACCGTGCAGTGTTCACTGCCCGGTTCTAGCGTCTCAGTAGCTCAATTGGATAGAGCATCCCCCTCCTAAGGGGAAGGTTGCAGGTTCAATTCCTGCCTGGGACGCCATTCTTCAAAACGATCCCGCACCTTCATCGCCCTCCGACGCTTTTGTCGGCAGACGTGCGCGCGCTTTGCCTACAGCCCCCAGTGCTTCAATGCCCACAGCGCGCCCATGCCCACGCCCAGCGTCAACAGCGTGCTGCGCGTACGCCAGGCCACCAGGCCCGCCAGTATCGCGGCGGGAATTTGCGGGTTCATCCAATCGAAGTCGGCGTGCCGGTCAGGGAGCACCACGGCCGGCAGCACCAGTGCGGCCAGCACGCTGGCTGGCACGTAGGCCAGCGCGCGGCGAAACAGCGGCGGGATGCGCAGCACGGTGTAGAACTCGATGAACGACAAGCGGACCGCGAAGGTACCCAGGCCGATCAGCAGGAAGGTAATCCACTGGCTCATTTCGCTCATCATGCGTCCTGCTCGATGTGTTCATCCGCCACGGGCTGTACGGGTTTTGTTTTCTGCAGGTTCTCGAGGGTCAAGCCGGCGATGATCCCACCCAATGCACCCGCCAACAGGCCCAGGTTATAAGGCAGGTCGACCGCCAGCACCGCGAGCAGCCCGCCGGTCAGCGCGGCGCCGAGTGTCGCCCGGTTACGGATGCTGGGGATCAGCAGCGCCAGGAACGACAAAGGGATGGCAAAGCCCAGCGACCAGTCTTCGGGGATGCCTGCGCCCAGGTACATGCCGGCCAGCACCGAAAGGTTCCAGCCAAACCACATGGTAATCGCCGTGCCAGCGTAGTAGTGAAAGGCGAAGCGCCCGAGCTCGCCTGAAGACATCTTCAATGAGCACAAGGCAAAGGATTGGTCGGAAAGCAGGTAGGCCATCGGCCATTTATGGCGCCGTGGCAGGTGGCTCAGGTGCGGGGCGAGGCTGGCGCTGTACATCAGAAAGCGCAGGTTGATCACCAGCGCCGTAACCACCATCGTCACCGGCAGGGCGCCGCTTTGCATCAATTGCATCACCACCATCTGCGCGGAGCCTGAATAGAACAGTAACGTCATGCCGATGGCATCGGCGGGCGACAGGCCCATGCCGATGGCCGTGACCCCCGTGATCAAACCAAAGGGTACGACCCCGGAGGTCAATGGCAGGACGCTGTGGGCGCCCTGTCTGAACGCTTGGGTCGCGCTGGGGTACGGCATTTGAATTCCTTGACGGTGTACGGGAGGGGGATGCTCGCTCCCAAGGTAATGCGCGTGAAAGTTGCCCGCAATGGCTGCGTGTTCAAGGTGTCGCCCCCTGCCAGAGGAAGGGGGCATGGCTCAGCGATGGATCCGCGCGGTCAGTCTATGTTGTTGGCCGCCGACCAATCGGCGTACCAGGTGCGGAACAACGCGTACTGCTGTTCGGCATAGCGGCGTTGGGCGTCGCTCAACGCATCGCTTTCGTTGAAGTGCAGGGTGTATTCCTGGTCGCCATTGAGCACCATCAGGTGCTTGTAGTACAGGACCAGGTCGCAGCCTTCATCGAACGACGACAGCACGGCCAGGGCCGCTTCCAGCTCGGCGGCCAGCCGGCGCGCTTTTGCATCGCCTTTGGCTGCGCGTTTGGCCAGTGCGACCAGGTGCAGCACTTCGCGCGGCAGGGCATTGCCGATGCCGGTGATGGCGCCGGTGGCATTGCAGTTGACGAAACCGTGCACCACCTGGGTATCGACGCCCACCATCAAGGTCACGTCGTCATCTTTGGAGGTGATGAATTCTGCGGCATAGCGCAGGTCGGCACCGCCGCCGAATTCCTTGAAGCCGATCAGGTTCGGGTGTTCGCGGCGCAGGTCGAAAAACAGGTCGGCGCGGGTCGCGAAACCATAGTACGGGCTGTTGTAGATCACCGCCGGCAGCTGAGGGGCAGCGTCGAGAATGGCCTTGAAGTGGGCCTTTTGGGCCACTGCCGAGGCGCCGCGGGACAGCACGCGAGGGATCACCATCAAGCCCTGGGCGCCGACTTTGGCGGCATGGGCGGCATGGGCCACGGCTTCGCGGGAATTGACCGCACCGGTGCCAACGATGGTCGGGATGCCGGCGGCGACCAGGCGGGCCACGCCTTCCTGGCGTTCGGCCTCGGTCAGCAGCGGCCAGTCGCCCATGGAGCCGCAATACACCACGGCGCTCATGCCGGCGTCGATCAACTTGCGGCCTTTGCGTACCAGCGCGTCGAAGTCCGGTTTACGGTCCGGTGTGCAAGGGGTCATCAGTGCAGGGATGGTGCCGGTGAAGATGTTGCTCATGGTCATTACCTCGAGAGTTGTCGTTCTTGTTGGTCTGTCAGCGCTTGGCAGTGCGCGCCACGGATTCTTCGTCCACCGCCCGCAGCGATTTGCCGCGTGTCTCCCTGGCACCGGCGACGGCAATGATCGAGATCACGGCGGAGGCCACCAGGTACCAGGCGATCGGTGTGGAGCTGTTGTATTCCTTGAGCAGGGTCACCGCGATCAGCGGGGCCAGCGAGCCGGCGAGGATTGGCGCGACCTGGTAGCACAGCGACAGGGCGGTGTAGCGCACATGGGTGGGGAACAGCTCGGCCATCAGGGCGGAGTAGGGCGCGTAGGTCATCGACTCGATGGCCAGCCCCAGGGTGATGGCGGCCATGATCAGCCAGTTGTTGCCGGTGTCCATCATCGGGAAGCCGATGAACCCCCAGAAGGCGGTGAGCACGGCGCCGATCAGGTACACAGGCTTGCGCCCGATGATGTCCGAGAGGTAGCCCATGAACGGGATCATGAAGAAGTGCAGCAGGTGAGCGCCAAACATCAGCAGCAGGATCTGTGACGTGTCCTTGTGCACCACCAGCTTCAGGTAGGTGATGGAGAAGGTAACGACGATGTAGTACAGAATGTTTTCGGCAAACCGCGCACCAATGCCGATCAGCACCTCGCGCCAGTATTTGGTGACCACCTCGACCACGCCCAGTTGCTGGCTTTCCATCAACTGCTGGCGGGCCTGGGCTTCTTTGAAGATGGGCGCATCGTCGACCCGGGTACGGATCCAGTAGCCAATCAGCACGACCACCGCCGAGAACCAGAAGGCAACGCGCCAGCCCCAGTCCAGGAACTGCGCTTCGCTCAGGTTGGTGGAGAGCAGCAGGAGGATGACCGTGGCAATCAGGTTGCCTGCTGGCACGCCGGCTTGCGGCCAGCTGGCCCAGAAGCCGCGGCGGTTGTCCGGGCTGTGTTCGGACACCAGCAATACCGCGCCGCCCCATTCACCGCCAAAGGCAAAGCCCTGGATCAACCTCAGTACCACCAGCAGGATGGGGGCGGCGTAGCCGATGCGTTCGAAGGTGGGCAAGCAGCCCATCAGGAAGGTAGTCACCCCGACGACGATCAGGCTGATCTGCAGCAGGTGCTTGCGGCCGACCTTGTCGCCGTAGTGGCCAAACACCAAGCCGCCGATGGGGCGAGCGAGAAAGCCCACGGCGTAAAGGGCGAAAGCCGCGATGATGCCGTCCATCGCACTGCCGGTCTGGCGGAAGAACAGTTGGCCGAACACCAAGGCCGATGCTGTGCCATAGAGAAAGAACTCGTACCACTCGGCAACAGCGCCCGCCATCGCGGCTGCCACCACACGTTTGATGCCCGCAGGCGCCTTGTCTGCTGTGTTCACGGCATTCACTGATGCCGCCGTTGAGGGTGTGGCCATCGTTTTGCACTCCGATACGTATTATTGGAAGAAGGAGTAGGCAGTTCGGCATCGATTGGGTGCCGTGTATTCCTTATATGGTATTTCGTATACGATATCTAGATAAGCAAAAACGAAGCCAAACAGGCCGGTCTCGGTATGGCGTGTAGGAGCAGCCTTGTGCTGCGAAGCGGTCGGTGCTGTCGGCGGAGATTTACGGGGTTATTACGGGCCTCTTCGCAGCACAAGGCTGCTCCTACAACGAGCGCGCGGTGGGTGAGAGAGTTAGTTATGGGGCAGGTGATCGTAAAGGCTTTGGCACACACCATTGATGTGCGCTTCGATCAGCCGAGCGGCCAGCTCTACATCCCGTGCACGGCAGGCGGCGACGATATCGCGATGCTCGTGATCGGCCCGGTCCTTGCCCGCCGACAAACTCATCTGCATGCGCAAATAACGTTCGACCTTGTCATGGATGGAGCGAATCAGGCCGATCAGGTAGGGGCGTTTCGCCGGCTCGTACAAACAAGCGTGCAACGCCCAGTTGAGGTCGGCCCAACGGCCGATGTCATCCTCGCCGATGAACTCTGCGCAGATGGCTTCGGCACGGGCAAAGTGTTCTTCGGTCATGTTGGGGATCGCCAGGCGGATCGCCTTCACTTCCAGCAGCACCCTTACTTCGAACATCTGCGCCAGTTCGGGCTCCGAGATGCGCGTGACCAGTGCGCCGCGGTTACGATGAAAGTCCACCAGGCCTTCCGCTTCAAGGCGTTTCAAGGCTTCACGCACAGGAATCTTGCTGACATTGAAGGCTTGCGCCACCTCGTCCTGGCGCACGGGTTCGCCTTCGGCGAGTTGGCCTGAAATGATCGCCTCGCGCAGGTGCTTGGCGATGATTTCGGACATTGAAGGGGTTGCCCCCAGGTTGGTGGCTTTGAACGACGGCAGCGGCACGGGATTTTCCAGCAGGCGGGCTTGGTGGATATTTTATACGAAATGCAGGGTTATCCAAACCAACCGCCTGCGTTGTTTCACGCTTAGCTGGCTGCCTGTTCCTCGTTACTCGCAGTGGCTTGCTGCTGGGTGAGTTGCTCCTCGACCTTCGCATGGAGCTTGCGCTCGATGTCTTCCTTCATACGCTGGGCGATCAGTTCGTCGACCTTCGCCCTCGCCTCAGGCGGCAAGGCGTTGTACTCCTCCTCGGTCAGGCCCATTTCGAGCAGCAGCTTTTCCTTGATCAACTCGCCAGGCGATTTGGCCATGAAATCGCGAAAGTCCTGAAGGGCGTTGCTGGTTGTCTGCGTGTCAGCGCTAGCTTGCTGGCGCGCAGGGACCTCAGGGTTTTGCATCGCAACCTTGAGTTTGGCAAAGGCCTCTTCGCGTGCATCCTCGGCCTTTTGCTGTGAGGTATTGCTTTGATTGTGCTGTTGCGCTGCGGCGTTGCCGGTAGCCACCGGCGCGCGCAGTTGCGCGGCCTGGGCAACGGCCTGTTCATCAGTGACGCGCTGGGGTTGGTGAACTGTGGGCTGCCAGCTGACGCCGTTGGGGGCGATTATCATGTTTCCTCCTTGGAAATCTCATTGGCAGGCATTACGCGCAAAAGCCATGCCAGCACTGAACAGGCGCAAAATAGGGCTTTGGGCCTATTCCGGTTACTTCCCGCTGGGCATATGCTTGCCCGTCAGAGGCATTGCCTTGCCGCATGCGGCAACCATCAATACTGTCGGCAGCCCCTTGAACGGAGCGCAGTTGCTGGGCATCAGGGAGAGCGTCCATGAGTCAGGAAACCATGCCGGCACCCGCCGGTTTCAGTGAGCAGCAGCTGCAGACCTTGTTCGAGTTGGTCAGTGACGGCATCTGGGACTGGAATGCCAACACCGGCTACGTCTACCGCAACCCAGGCTGGTACGCCATGCTCGGCTATGCCAGCCATTCCATGGCCAACTCGGTGCTGACCTGGGAAAGCGTGATTCACCCGGAGGACTACCCGCGGGTCATGGCGCATTTCGAGGCCTACATCAATCACCGCAACGAGCGCTACCTGATCGAGTACCGCTGCCGTTGCCAGGATGGCAGCTACCTGTGGATCGAAGACAGCGGCTACATCATCGCCCGCAACGACGACGGCTCGGTGGCCCGCATGCTTGGCGCCCACCGCAATATCGATGCCGGCAAGCGGCGGGTGGCCCAGCTTGAGCAGCAGAACCTGTCGCTGGAAACCCTGGTGGCCGAGCGCACCCGCGAGCTGTCCTGGGTCAATCAGCAATTGCAGCGTCAGCTGGATGAAAACCGCGAACTGGCCGAGCGCGATGCGTTGACCCGCATCGCCAATCGGTACCGGTTGGAACAGGTGTTGCAGCAAGAGTGCGAGCGCGCCCAGCGCTTCCGCCAGCCCTTGTCGCTGATTGCCATGGACGTGGATGACTTCAAGCCGATCAACGACCACTACGGCCATGCCCGTGGCGATGCGGCGCTGGTGCAGGTGGTCGACAACCTGCGTACTTGCCTGCGCGAGCATGACCTGCTGGCGCGCTGGGGCGGTGACGAGTTCGTCATCGTGCTGCCGCAGACGGCGCTGGACGATGCGCTTGAAGTGGCCGCACGGTTGCGTCAGGTAATGGAACAGGTGGAGCCGGTTGGCGAGTGTCGCCTGACCATGAGCTATGGGGTGGTGCAGTGGCAGGAGGGTGAAGACCCGGATGATTTGTTGGCCCGTGCCGACAAGGCCCTGTATCGCGCCAAAGGCGTGGGTAAGAACGCGATAGCTGAATGAGCTGACGATGGGTGAATTGGGGTCGCGCAGCGGCCCCTTTGGCCGCCACAGGTCCCCGCTTAGCGAAAGAAAAAAGACCCGCGGCGCCTTGCGGCGCAGCGGGCCAAATCGGCCTCAGCCGCTTCAGTGTCAGATATGCAAGGCGTGGCCCAGTGCGCGCAACGCAGCTTCCTGTACCGCTTCACCCAGCGTCGGGTGGGCGTGGATGGTACCGGCGATGTCCTCAAGGCAAGCGCCCATTTCCAGCGATTGTGCAAACGCCGTGGACAGTTCCGAGACCGCCACGCCAACCGCCTGCCAACCCAAGATCAGGTGATTGTCGCGCCGCGCCACCACGCGTACGAAGCCGGCTTTCGACTCAAGGCTCATGGCCCGCCCATTGGCCGCGAACGGGAACTGCGCAACGATGCAGTCCAGGCCTTGTTGGCTGGCTTGCTCCGGCGTCTTGCCGACCACCACGATTTCCGGGTCGGTGAAGCACACCGCGGCGATCGCATTCGGCTCGAAGCGCCGTGCCTTGCCGGCAATGATCTCGGCAACCATCTCGCCCTGGGCCATGGCCCGGTGTGCGAGCATCGGTTCACCCGCCACGTCGCCGATGGCCCAGACATTGCGCATGCTGGTCTGGCAGCGTTCGTCGATGGCGATGGCGGCGCCGTTCATCTTCAGTTCCAGCGATTCAAGGTTGAAGCCTTGAGTACGCGGGCGCCGGCCTACAGCCACCAGCACCCGGTCGGCCTCCAGGCGCAGTGGCTGGCCCTGGCCGTCACGGGCCAGCAGGCAACCGTTCTCGTATCCCTCGACGCTATGGCCCAGGTGCACGGCGATGCCCAGCTTCTTCAGCGCCTCGGCCACTGGGGCGGTTAGTTCGCTGTCGTAGGTCGGCAGGATGCGCTCGCGCGCTTCCACCACGCTCACCTGCGCGCCCAGCTTGCGGTAGGCGATACCCAGCTCCAGGCCGATATAACCACCGCCCACCACAACCAGATGCTGCGGCAAGGTTTCGGGTGCCAGCGCTTCGGTCGAGGAAATGATCGGCCCGCCCAGCGGCAGCATCGGCAGTTCAACGCTGTTGGAACCTGTGGCCAGCAACAGGTGCTCGCACTGGATGCGTTGGCCGTCGACGTCGACATGCTTGCCGTCGAGGACCTTCGCCCAGCCATGGATCACCTTGACCCCGTGCTTCTTCAGCAAGGCAGCCACCCCGGTGGTCAGACGGTCGACGATGCCGTCTTTCCAGGCCACGCTGCGGGTGATGTCCAGGCGCGGTGAGCTGACACTGATGCCCAGTGCCGATGGCTCGGTGTAGCGCGAGGTCTGGTGGAACTGCTCGGCGACATGAATAAGCGCCTTGGACGGAATGCAGCCAACGTTGAGGCAAGTGCCGCCCAACGCCTGGCCTTCCACCAGCACGGTGGGAATACCCAATTGCCCGGCGCGGATGGCGGCCACATAGCCGCCAGGGCCGCCGCCGATGATCAGCAGGGTGGTTTCGATAGTCTGTTGCATGCTCACTCCACGAACAGGCAGGCGGGTTGCTCAAGCAGGCCACGCACGGCCTGGATGAACAGCGCAGCATCCATGCCGTCGACCACCCGGTGGTCGAACGAGCTGGACAGGTTCATCATCTTGCGTATGACGATCTGGCCGTCGATCACCATCGGCCGCTCGACCATGCGGTTGACGCCGACGATCGCCACTTCCGGGGTGTTGACCACCGGTGTGCTGACGATGCCGCCCAACGCGCCGAGGCTGGTCAGGGTGATGGTTGAGCCGGACAGTTCCTCGCGGCTGGCCTTGTTGCTGCGCGCGGCGGTCGCCAAACGGCCGATCTCGCTGGCATTGCCCCACAGGCTGCCGGCTTCGGCATGGCGCAGCACCGGTACCATCAGGCCATTGTCGCCTTGGGTGGCGATGCCCACATGCACCGCGCCATGGCGGGTGATGACTTGCGCTTCGTCGTCATAGGTGGCGTTGATCTGCGGGAAGTCGCGCAGGGCCACGACCAACGCGCGGACCAAAAACGGCAGCAGGGTCAGCTTGCCGCGGCTGTCGCCGTGCTTCTGGTTGAGCTGCTGGCGCAGGGCTTCCAGGGCCGTGACGTCGATCTCTTCGACGTAGCTGAAATGCGCGACCCGGCGCTTGGCGTCCTGCATGCGCTGGGCGATTTTGCGGCGCAGGCCGATGACTTGCACCTGCTCGCTGTCGGTACGCTTGGCGTAGCCACTGGGCGCTTGCCCGGCGGCGGTCTGTGGCTTGCTCATGAACGCATCGAGGTCTTCGTGCAGGATGCGCCCGGCTGGGCCGCTGCCATGCACGTAGCGCAGCTCGATGCCGGCATCCAGCGCACGCTTGCGCACAGCCGGGGAGGCCAGCGGCTTGTCGCCCGCCTGGCGCGGTACGATGGGCGCGGCTGTGGCGGTGGCTGCGGCCTGGCAGGCTGGTGCTGCGACTGCGGCACGCGCTGGCGGTGTGTTGGCTACAGGCGCGGCCACTGGCTCGACGGGCTTGGCTTCAGCGGGCTTGCCCTGCGGCGCGTCGACATGGTTGCCGCTGCCTTCCACTTCGATGCGGATCAGCTCGCTGCCGACTGCCATCACTTCACCCGGCTGGCCACCCAGGGCCAATACCTTGCCGCTGACCGGCGAAGGGATTTCCACGGTCGCCTTGTCGGTCATGACATCGGCCACCACCTGGTCTTCGGCGATCACATCACCGACCTTGACGAACCACTCGACCAACTCGACTTGCGCGATGCCTTCGCCAATGTCCGGCATCTTGATGACGTGCGTGCCCATTCAGACCTCCATGACCCGTTTCAATGCCGCACCTACCCGCGAAGGCCCTGGGAAGTAAGCCCATTCCTGTGCGTGAGGGTAGGGGGTGTCCCAACCGGTGACGCGCTCGATCGGCGCTTCGAGGTGATGGAAGCAGTGCTCCTGAACCAGCGCCACCAGCTCGGCACCGAAACCGCAGGTACGGGTAGCCTCGTGCACCACCACGCAGCGGCCGGTCTTTTTCACCGACTCGACGATGGTCTCCAGGTCCAGCGGCCACAGGCTGCGCAGGTCGATGACTTCGGCATCGACGCCGGTTTCCTCGGCGGCCACTTGGGCCACGTAGACCGTGGTGCCATACGTCAGCACGGTAACGTCGCTGCCGGGGCGGGTGATTGCCGCCTTGTCCAGCGGCACGGTGTAATAGCCATCCGGTACGGCGCTGTGCGGGTGCTTGGACCACGGCGTCACAGGGCGGTCGTGGTGGCCGTCGAACGGGCCGTTGTAGAGGCGTTTTGGCTCAAGGAAGATGACCGGGTCGTCGCATTCGATCGAGGCGATCAGCAGGCCCTTGGCGTCATAGGGGTTGGACGGCATGACGGTACGTAGCCCGCACACCTGGGTGAACATCGCTTCGGGGCTCTGGCTGTGCGTTTGGCCGCCATAGATGCCGCCACCGCAGGGCATGCGCAGGGTCAGCGGGGAGATGAACTCGCCGGCCGAGCGATAGCGCAGGCGGGCCATTTCCGACACGATCTGGTCGGAGGCCGGGTAGAAGTAGTCGGCAAACTGGATTTCCACCACCGGGCGCAGGCCGTAGGCGCCCATGCCCACGGCAGTGCCGACGATGCCGCTTTCCGAGATCGGGGCGTCGAACACGCGCGACTTGCCGTACTTGGTCTGCAAGCCTTCGGTGCAGCGGAACACGCCACCGAAGTAGCCGACGTCCTGGCCGTAGATCACGACATTGTCGTCACGCTCGAGCATGATATCCATGGCCGAGCGCAGGGCCTGGATCATGGTCATGGTAGTGGTGGCCATGGCGGTTTCCGGGTTGATGCTGTTGTTATGGTCGTTCATCTCAAACCCCCAGTTCCTGGCGTTGACGGCGCAGGTGTTCGGGCATTTCCTTGTACACGTCCTCGAACATCGAGGCCGCGCTCGGGATATGGCCGTTGGCCAGGGTGCCGTACTGTTCAGCTTCCTTCTGCGCGGCGATGACCGCAGCCTCGAACTCGGCGGTGACCGCCTGGTGTTCTTCCTCGGACCAGTGGCCGATCTTGATCAGGTGCTGCTTCAGGCGGGCGATCGGGTCGCCCAGCGGGAAGTGGCTCCAGTCATCGGCAGGGCGGTACTTTGACGGGTCGTCGGAGGTGGAGTGCGGGCCGGCACGGTAGGTGACCCATTCGATCAGGCACGGGCCCAGGCCACGGCGGGCGCGTTCGGCGGCCCAGCGCGAGGCGGCGTACACAGCGACGAAGTCGTTGCCGTCGACGCGCAGGGAGGCGATACCGCAGCCCACGCCACGGCCGGCGAAGGTGGTCGATTCACCGCCAGCAATGGCTTGGAAGGTGGAGATCGCCCACTGGTTGTTGACCACGTTGAGGATCACTGGCGCGCGGTACACGTGGGCAAAGGTCAGGGCGGTGTGGAAGTCCGATTCGGCGGTGGCGCCGTCGCCGATCCAGGCCGAGGCGATCTTGGTATCGCCCTTGATCGCCGAAGCCATGGCCCAGCCAACCGCCTGCACGAACTGGGTCGCCAGGTTGCCGCTGATGGTGAAGAAGCCGGCCTCGCGTACCGAATACATGATCGGCAGCTGGCGCCCCTTGAGCGGGTCGCGCTCGTTGGACAGCAACTGGCAGATCATCTCCACCAGCGACACGTCGCGGGCCATCAGGATGCTCTGCTGGCGGTAGGTGGGGAAGCACATGTCGGTGCGGTTCAGGGCCAGGGCCTGGGCGCTGCCGATGGCTTCCTCGCCCAGGCTCTGCATGTAGAAGGACATCTTTTTCTGGCGCTGGGCAACCACCATGCGGCTGTCGAAGATGCGCGTCTTGAGCATGGCGCGCATGCCTTGGCGCAGCACCTGCGGGTCGATGTCTTCGGCCCATGGGC
Source organism: Pseudomonas sp. LAIL14HWK12:I10 (assembly GCF_900184205.1). Lineage (NCBI taxonomy): Bacteria > Pseudomonadati > Pseudomonadota > Gammaproteobacteria > Pseudomonadales > Pseudomonadaceae > Pseudomonas > Pseudomonas sp. LAIL14HWK12:I10. Next base: position 336,135 of record NZ_FXWU01000002.1, read on the forward strand.
CGAGGGCGTCACCGTGCGCGTCCAACACGCGGATCAGGCTGTTGGACAGCTCTGCGGTGTCGGCAGCGTCGACGTCGATGGACGGTTTGCGGACAACACCTGCATCGTTCAGACGCAGGTAGGAAAAATCGGTCTGGCAGCCTGGCCGGCCGGTGGGCTCGGGCACATGCAAACGCAGGGGGGCGTACTCGTTCATGCTTTTTACGCTCGCTCGAATGTTGTTTTTGTGAGCTCTGAAGCGGCCGCCGCTGAGTACCGGCTTGTGACTGGTAAGTCAGCGTCACCTACATCTTAGTGGCACGGCAGGAGAATTTTTCTCTCAACTTAGTTGCCTTTGCTGACGGGCGCAGATAAACATTCCGCATAAACACAAAAAACCGGTGAATTTGTCTCATGCGCAAACTCGATCGTACCGATATCGGTATTCTCAACAGCCTTCAGGAAAACGCCCGCATCACCAACGCGGAGCTGGCGCGCTCGGTCAACTTGTCGCCGACCCCCTGTTTTAATCGGGTCAAAGCGATGGAAGAGCTGGGGGTGATCCGCCAGCAGGTGACCTTGTTGTCGCCGGAGGCGTTGGGGCTGGACGTGAATGTGTTCATCCATGTGAGCCTGGAAAAACAGGTCGAGCAGTCGCTGCACCGCTTTGAGGAAGAGATCGCCGAGCGCCCCGAGGTGATGGAGTGCTACCTGATGACGGGCGACCCGGATTACCTGCTGCGGGTGTTGCTGCCCAGTATTCAAGCGCTGGAGCGGTTTCTCGATTACCTGACGCGGTTGCCGGGCGTGGCGAATATCCGGTCGAGTTTTGCCTTGAAGCAGGTGCGCTATAAAACGGCGCTGCCGTTGCCCGCGAATGGGATGACCCTGCGCGAATAAGGGAAGCGGAATTACACACACCTGTAGGAGCAGCCTTGCGCTGCGAAGAGGCCGGTAATGGCTGCAAAGATGTGGAGGGCGATAACCGGCCTCTTCGCAGCACAAGGCTGCTCCTACAGAATGGGGGCCATCCAGAATCAGGTGCTTGATATTTTAAACACCCCCAGCCTATGTTGTTGCCAGCCTATAACAACAAGGACAAGCGTCATGACCACCCCAGGCCTGAGCACCCTCGCCGAGCACCTCCAGGGCATCGATGAAATCGAATGCGTCACCCCCGACCTCAATGGTGTACCGCGCGGCAAGGTGATGACCGCCGAGGGCTTCCTCGAAGGCCGGCGCCTGCAGATGGCGCGCGGTGTACTGCTGCAATGCATCATGGGGGGGTACCCGCCGGCACGGTTCTATGGCAGTGATGATGGCGACCTGGCGCTGGTGGCCGAGCCCGCTCACATTCACCGCCTGCCCTGGAGCGAAGACGGCCGGGCCTTGGCGATCTGCGATGCCAACGAACTGGATGGCAGGTCTTCGGCGTTGTCCACCCGCGGTCAGCTCAAGGCGGTCATCGCCCGCTATGCGGCGTTGGGCCTGGCGCCGGTGGTGGCGACAGAGCTCGAGTTTTTTGTTTTCGCCCCTAACACCGACCCCCTGCAGCCGTTCTTGCCGCCACTGGGCAAGGATGGCCGTCGGGAGCTGGGCCATTCGGCGTTCAGTGTCAGCTCCAACAATGGCCTGCGGCCGTTCTTCAATGAGGTCTACCGCTGCATGGCGGCGCTTGGCCTGCCGCGTGACACCTTCATGCACGAGATGGGCATCAGCCAGTTCGAGATCAACCTCTTGCACGGTGACCCGCTGCTGCTGGCCGACCAGACGTTCCTGTTCAAACACCTGCTCAAGGAAGTGGCGCTCAAGCATGGGCTGACCGTGGTGTGCATGGCCAAGCCATTGGCGCATACGCCGGGCAGTTCCATGCACATCCACCAGAGCCTGGTGGACATCGACAGCGGCCGAAATGTGTTCAGCGATGACCAGGGGCAGCCGACCGAGACCTTCTACCACTTCATCGGCGGCCAGCAGGCGTGCATGGCCGACTTCACCGCGCTGTTCGCGCCCAACGTCAATTCATATCAGCGGCTTTGTCACCCCTACGCCTCGCCCAACAATGCCTGTTGGTCCGAGGACAACCGCGCCGCAGGGCTGCGCATCCCGGCCAGTGCGCCGGTGGCCCGGCGTGTCGAGAACCGCCTGCCGGGCGCCGACGCCAACCCCTACCTGGCCATCGCCGCCAGCCTGGCTGCCGGGCTGCATGGCATCGAGCAACGCCTGCAGCCGACCCCGGCGATTCAGGGTGAGTTCGCTGTGCCAGAGCACCTGAGCCTGCCATGCACGCTGCACGCGGCACTCGAACGACTGAAGCGCAGTGCACTGGCGCGGGAACTGTTCGGGGCTGAGTTCATCGAAGGCTACGTCGCCACCAAGACCCTGGAGCTGAGCGATTTCTACGACGAGATCACACCCTGGGAGCGGCGTGTGCTGGCGGCACAGGCCTGATCGCGACACAACCACTACTGGACGCGTCCCCCGTTGGCTATTTCGCTGGCAGGGGACTGCGCCGCGGCAAAATTGCTTTTATGCTAGCCAGCAAGCCAACGCCACCTGACCAGGGAGCCCGACGGGACGTATGCGAAACATCTGGAAGCCGTTTCAGTCGCTGTATTTCGCTGCCTTGATGATGCTTATCGGCTCGGGCCTGCTCAGTACCTACCTGGCGCTGCGCCTGGCAGCCGATCATGTCGACAGCTTGTGGGTCGGTGCGTTGATGGCCGCCAACTACTTTGGCCTGGCCGTGGGCGGCAAGGTCGGCCACCGGCTGATCGGCCGGGTAGGGCACATCCGTGCCTATGCGACGTGCGCCGGCATCGTCTGTGCGGCGGTGCTTGGCCATGGCATGACCAACTGGCTACCGGCCTGGGTCGGGCTGCGGATGGTGGTCGGCTTGGGGATGATGTGCCAGTACATGGTCATCGAGAGCTGGCTCAACGAACAAGCCGACGCCAAGCACCGGGGTGCAGTGTTCAGTGGCTACATGATCGCCTCCTACCTCGGGTTGGTACTCGGCCAACTGATCCTGGTGGTGCACCCTGAACTCGGCCCTGAGCTGCTGATGCTGGTCGCCATGTGCTTTGCCCTGTGCCTGGTGCCGGTGGCAATGACCCGGCGCATCCACCCGGCGCCTTTGCGGCCGGCGCCGATGGAGCCGAAATTTTTCATCAAGCGCGTGCCGCAGTCACTCAGTACGGTGCTGGGCTCGGGCTTGATCGTCGGCTCGTTCTACGGCCTGGCGCCGCTGTACGCCTCCAGCCAGGGGTTGAGTACCGAGCAGATCGGTCTGTTCATGGGTAGCTGCATCTTTGCCGGACTGGTGGTGCAGTGGCCATTGGGCTGGCTGTCTGACCGCTACGACCGCGCGGTGCTGATCCGCAGTGCCGCGGTGGGGCTGGCGCTGGCCTCTGCGCCCTTGGCGATCTTGCCCAGCGTGCCGTTGGAGCTGCTGTTCGGCATCGGCTTTGTCATCTCGTTGCTGCAGTTTTGCCTGTATCCGTTGGCGGTTGCGTTTTCCAATGACCATGTGGAGAGCGAGCGCCGCGTCTCGCTGACGGCCATGCTACTGGTCACCTATGGTGTCGGCGCCTGTATCGGGCCGTTGGCTGCTGGGGTACTGATGAAGGTATTGGGCGCGCAGATGCTCTATGCCTTCTTCGTGTTCTTCGCGCTGGTGCTGGTGTGGCGCATTCGGCCGAAAGCGGTCACCGGGCTGCACCAGGTGCAGGACGCTCCATTGGGCCACGTGGCGATGCCAGCGGCTGGTTCGCCGTTGTCGGCGGCGCTCGACCCGCGGGTCGATGAGCAGACCGTGCAGGATGTGATGCAGACGCCGGTGGCGGCCGAGGATACCGAAGAAGAGCAGGCGGCGAGTGAGCGTGGGGTCAAGCCTGAGGTCGAGGTCGACAGGTCGGTGTGATGCGGTGTGGGCACCGATGAAGGGGCGCTGCTCGCTTCATCGGTGGGCCACGCGGCAGTCATTCAACCTTGATGTCGTGCAGGTGGAATCTCAAGATATCGCCTTCTTTGTTACCGGCGTGCAAGAACCAGTTACGTAGCGGTGGGCTGGTTCTTGAGTATCGCGCCTCCACTTGCGCGACTCTGTGGCCCTCTTTGTCACGCAGGTAGAACTCGACATGCTCAGCGCTCTCCAGATCGCCATCCCATGCGTCGAGCAATTCCATTTTCCACGTGTCCTGCAAGGCGGGCAGCCGGGCCAGCAGGCTGGGTGGGAAGATGCAGTTGGCAAGATCATCCCCCCACGCATACCCATACAAGCCCAGCCAGCCGTTTGAGTTCTGCTCGAACCGGCCGCTGAGAAACTTCGGGCCAGTCGCGCTATTGATCCTGTAATAGAGACGGTTCTTCGTTGCGTTGACAAACGTGAAGGTGAATTCGATCGGCTTGAAGCTGGCGGTGAAGCCTCGCTTGTCATCGGTGCACAACCAGCCGTCCTGGTCGGCGGAAAACAACGGATGGGCCCATCGAGGCGTATCGACCACCCCGACCTGGCCGTATTGGCAATGCAGCGCGGCTGTGAATGTTGAACGAATCATAGTGTCCGGCTCCTGAAGGCGCCTGAAGTCGGCGCGGCGCAAGCCACACTATGCAGTCGGTCAAATAACGGTAACGGGGAATCCCTTCTGGCTACAGCGATGGGGCCGCGCAGCAGCCCCTTCGGCCTTTGCTGTAAGCCAGGCAGGCGGATCAGTAATCGTCTTTATCGAACCGACGCGCTTCGCGCTGCAGCTGGTAGACGAAACTCTCGATCTTGCGCTGCGCCTGGCCGCTGAGGTTATGGAAGCGCACGCCTGCGAAGGTGGTGTTGATACGCTCTTCGAAGTGCAGGTGGCGCAATTCGACCATGGTGTCGACCAGGCCCAACGGGTTGCCAGCCTTGAAGCGCTCGTACACCTGGCCCAGTTGCAGGCGATCCTCGACGTTGCCGTCGAAACGCAATTTGCAGCCGGTAGCCGAGATGTCCAGCAGCTTGCCGCGCAGGGCGCCGTTGCCTTTGAGGTGGGTGCCGTCGAGGATGATGTCGACCAGTTGCGACAGCTTCAGCGCAGCCCGGAAGGCATTGCGGCGCTGATGGTAGGTCATTTCGTCAGGCATCGCGCCGCGGTAGCAGCGGTGGCCGTCGACTTCACTGATGGTGAGCGGGGCATTGCATTCCCAGGCGATACGCACGCCATCGTGGAAGCCCTCGACGCGGAACGGTTCGCCGTTCTCGATGAATTTTTCGCCGTCGCGGGGGATCATCTCGTCCAGTGCCAGGGTATTGCTGTCGCGGTCGACATGCACCACGTAGCTCTGGAAGCGCTGGCTGCGATCAGGGAAGGTGATGATCAGGGGGTCATGGCTTTCCTGCAGCTGTCGCAGGTTGGCCGCGATCTCCAAAGGCGTACTGAGCACCTTTGGCGGCTGCGGGGCATCGGCTTCATTGAACACGGCTAATCACTCTCCAGGCAAAAACGACACACGCAAGTAACGGCATTTTGCCAGTATGTGACGTGGCTTGATAGAAGTATCACACTTGGCTGAGGGCGCGCGGCTTGGCCAGCAGCGAGGTGCTGCCGCGGCTGTCGTAGAGCGACGGAGAATCGCCACCCATGAGGATTCTGACCTGATTGTTGGTGATGTGTTGCTGCACCTGGATGATCCGGCCGTTGGTCTCGTTAACCTGCTGGCAGGTGTCCATCAGCTGCGAGAGCATGTCCAGCCGTTGCAGCATCGCGTCGCCATGCTGTGACTGCGCGGCCACTGCCTGCACACCGGCGCGGTCGGCGCTGAGGCCGAGGCTGGTGAGCAAGTGGCTGCGCCGCTGCCCATGCTGCTCGAGCAAGATGATCAATGACTGCTTGCGGGCCAGGATCTGTTCCAGCAGCGTCATGTCGCGGCCATGCAGGGCAATCGCTTCTTTTTGAAGAAGCTCGAGCAGTTCCTGCATCGGGGCGATGTCATCTTCGATCAGTTGCAGCAAGGTGGTGTCGTGCATGGCTAACTCTTGGCTTTAGTAAGCGTCCGTGAAGTCAGCGCGCCGAACGGTCAGCGCTGGGCTTCGAAATCGAGCAGTTTGCTGGCAACCCGGCCGGCATCGACCTGGTAGCTACCATCGGCAACGGCCTGTTTCAACTGGGCCACGCGGGCGCTGTTGACGACGGGCTGGTCGCGCAGCGTATCGCTGACCTTCTGCAACTGCTGTGCCTCTTGGCTGAGGTGTACTGCCTCTCCGCTGGCGGTGGTGCCTTTTGGCGCTTCCGGGCTGGCAGCGGCCTTTTCGGCGCTGCCGGCCGCAGCATTGCCGCGAACGCCGCCCGTAACGGACGGAGAGTTATTCAAACGACTGAAGTCGATGACCATGATCAGAAACCCCTGGGTATTTGGACGCTTGCCTTGTTTTCGGCCAACCCGAAAGAAACTTTAGGCCCAATTGCGTAGCCGCCTGTCAGCAAGCTCGCGAACCCGTTTTCTGACACAGTTTAGGAAAAGCGGTTCCACACCGCCAGCACAATGCCGCTACATTGTCACCTCGACCTGGCCGGGGCCGGTCACCCTGGCCTTGATCACCCGTTTGGAATTCAGGTTGCGCACCCGGATCTGTTCGCTCAGGCCGCCCTTGCTCAACGCTTCGCCGGGCATGCGCACGCTCAAGCTGCCGCTGCGGGCGATGATCACCACCTGGTCGCCCTTGCGCACCACTTCGGCTTGCTCAAGGTGCTGCGGGGTAAGGACCTGGTCGATGACTGTGGGGCGCAGCATCTTCATGCCCACCGCCTGGTCCAGCTCACTGAGAAAACCTTGGCCGAGGGTGCCGACATCGCGCTCGCGCAGCGCCACGTCGCCTTCGCCTACCACGTTGTCACGCTTGAGCGGGCGGGTAACCACCACCACGTCGCGGAACAGCCGCACCGTTGCCGGCACGAACACGGTCCACGGCGCGGCACTGTCGCAGCGGACCCGCACCGTGACCCGGCCTATTGGCTGCGCGGGGCTTTCCAGCGACGCGTCCAGCGGCTGGCTGCACAACGGCATGCGCAAGCGCGGGTCAAGGGTGCTGACCTGGATCTCGTAACGGCCGGCGGTCTGGGTGCTGGCCAGATAATCTTCTACGGTGAATTCAAGAAACCCTTGGGTGACACCGATAAGCTGTTCAGGCAAGGTAAAAGCGTCCGCCAGCGTGCGAACGCCGGGCGCCAGCAGGCACAGCGTGGCCAGCGAGCCAGTCAGCAGGTGCGTCAATCGTCGGAAAAATGTCGTTTTCGTGTACATGGCGCTCAAAAAAGCAAAGCCCGTGCCGACTCGGTACCTGAGTTGCAACGAAAGGCTGAAACGTTAAGGAGTCTGGCATGGCGGGTGTTATGGATTCGGTCAACCAGCGCACTCAGCTGGTGGGGCAGAATCGCCTGGAATTGTTGCTGTTTCGCCTCAATGGCGGTCAGCTCTATGGCATCAACGTGTTCAAGGTCAGAGAGGTGCTGCAGTGCCCGGCGCTGACCTTGCTGCCCAAGTCACACCCGGTGGTGCGCGGCGTGGCCAACATTCGCGGGGCGACCATCCCGATCCTCGACCTGTCGATGGCCACCGGGTTGGCGCCGCTGCAGGAAGACACGTGCAACAGTTTTGTGATCATCACCGAATACAACACCAAGACCCAGGGCTTCCTGGTGCACTCGGTCGAGCGCATCGTCAACATGAACTGGGAAGAAATCCACCCGCCACCCAAGGGCACCGGCCGCGACCATTACCTGACCGCCGTCACCCGTGTGGACAACCGCATGGTCGAGATCATCGACGTGGAGAAGGTGTTGGCGGAAGTGGCGCCGTCGTCCGAGCAGGTGTCTGCCGGGGTGGTCGATGCCGAGGTGCAGGACAAGGCTGTGCTGCTGCGGGTGCTGACCGTCGACGATTCGTCGGTGGCGCGCAAGCAGGTCAGCCGCTGCCTGCAAACCGTCGGTGTCGAGGTGGTGGCGCTCAACGACGGCCGCCAGGCGCTCAATTACCTGCGCCAGTTGGTGGAGGAGGGCAAGCGGCCGGAAGAAGAGTTCCTGATGATGATCTCGGACATTGAAATGCCAGAAATGGACGGCTATACGCTCACCGCAGAGATCCGCAGCGATCCGCGCATGCAAAAATTGCACATCGTCCTGCATACTTCGCTCTCCGGGGTATTTAACCAGGCGATGGTCAAGAAAGTCGGCGCCGATGATTTCCTGGCCAAGTTCAAGCCGGACGACCTGGCCCAGCGCGTGGTCGACCGGATCAAGGCAACGCATTGAAGCAGCCGGGAGCCCGCTCCCGGCACCAGCGATTGAAAAGAGGCGGCAAGAGTGTCTACGGGTAATTTGGATTTCGAACAGTTCCGGGTCTTCCTGGAGAAAGCCTGTGGCATCCTGCTGGGCGAGAATAAGCAGTACCTGGTCTCCAGCCGTCTCAACAAGCTGATGGAGCAACAGGGCATCAAGAGCCTGGGCGAGCTGGTGCAGCGCATCCAGGCCCAGCCGCGCAGCGGTTTGCGCGAACAGGTGGTCGATGCGATGACGACCAACGAAACCCTGTGGTTCCGCGATAGCTACCCCTTCGAGGTGTTGAAGAACAAGGTCATCCCCGAGTTCATCAAGAACAACCCAGGCCAGCGCCTGCGCATGTGGTCGGCGGCGTGCTCGTCAGGGCAGGAGCCTTACTCGATCTCGATGGCCATCGACGAGTTCGAGCGCAGCAACCTGGGCCAGTTGAAGATGGGCGCGCAGATCGTTGCCACCGACCTGTCCGGGACCATGCTGAACAACTGCAAAACCGGTGAGTACGACAGCCTGGCCATCGCCCGCGGCCTGTCGCAAGAGCGCCTGCAGCGCTACTTCGACCCCAAAGGGCCGGGGCGTTGGGCGGTCAAGCCGGCCATTCGCAGCCGCGTCGAGTTCCGCTCGTTCAACCTGCTCGACAGCTACGCGAGCCTGGGCAAGTTCGACATCGTGTTCTGCCGCAACGTGCTGATCTATTTTTCGGCCCAGGTGAAGAAGGACATCCTGTTGCGCATCCACAGCACGCTCAAGCCTGGCGGGTACCTTTTCCTCGGCGCCTCGGAGGCGCTGAACGGGTTGCCGGACCATTACCAGATGGTGCAGTGCAGCCCAGGGATCATCTACCAGGCCAAGTAAAGCCAGACGCGATTCCTGTAGGAGCAGCCTTGCGCTGCGAAGAGGCCGGTGACTGCAGCGAAGATCTCCGCTGTTATCACCGGCCTCTTCGCAGCACAAGGCTGCTCCTACACGGGCCTGGATTCGGCTGCGATGGTCTGACGTCAATATTTTGTTTTGCCGCTTTTGCCGCTCGGCGATTGCCGCTTTTCCCTCCCCAAGCGGAAGCACTTTGCCGCTTTTCTGGCATCCCGCCTGCCAGCATCCCCCTTGCAACCCCATGTTTCCGGCCTTTAAGCCGGTTGGCACAGCCCTTGCTATACCTTGACCAAAGACACTCCGGTCAACCTCCGAAGGTTTCCCCGACATGAGCATCAGTTTCGACAAGGCGCTTGGCATTCACGAAAAGGCCCTGGGCTTCCGCGCCCAGCGCGCTGAAGTGCTGGCCAACAACATCGCCAACGCCGACACGCCCAACTACAAGGCGCGTGACATGGACTTCTCTTCGGTGCTCGCCGCCGAGAGTGAAAAGCAGCAAAGCGGCCGCTTCGCCCTGGACCGCACCAACAGCCGGCACATCGAGGCCGACGGCCTGGCCCTCAGCGACGAGGCGCTCAAGTACCGCACGCCGTTGCAGCCGTCGATCGACCAGAACACCGTGGATGCCCAGATCGAGCAATCGAACTACGCGGAAAACGCCATCGGTTTCCAGGCCAGCTTCACCTTGCTCAACAGTAAATTCAAAGGGCTGGTTTCGGCCCTGCGCGGAGAGTAACCATGTCCCTTTCCAGTGTTTTCAACATTGCCGGCAGCGGCATGAGCGCGCAGAACACCCGCCTCAACACCGTGGCCTCGAACATCGCCAACGCCGAGACCGTGTCGTCGAGCATCGACCAGACCTACCGCGCCCGCCACCCGGTGTTCGCCACCACCTTCCAGAACGCACAGGGCGGCGCCAGCCAGTCGCTGTTCGAGGACCAGGGAGAAGCGGGGCAGGGCGTGCAGGTCAAAGGCATCGTCGAAGACCAGAGCAATCTGGAGGCGCGCTACGAGCCTAACCACCCCGCGGCGAACAAGGACGGCTACGTCTACTACCCGAACGTCAACGTGGTTGAAGAGATGGCTGACATGATCTCTGCCAGCCGTGCGTTCCAGACCAACGCCGAACTGATGAACACCGCTAAAAGCATGATGCAGAAAGTCTTGACCTTGGGTCAGTGATAGGAAGCCGACATGACCACGACCAATTCCACCAGTGACGTCGGCAGCGCGTACCTGACCTCGCTGCAAAAGCAGACCAGCAAAACCGACAGCAGCACCGGCGCTGCCGGCAGTGCACTGGGCAAGGATGCGTTCCTGCAGCTGCTGGTAACGCAGATGAAAAACCAGAACCCGCTCGACCCGCAGGAAAACGGCGAGTTCGTTGCGCAGCTGGCGCAGTTCAGCAGCCTTGAAAGCATGCAGACGCTGAACGACACGGTGAACTACATCGCCGGGTCGTTCCAGTCTTCGCAGGCGTTGCAGGCCTCGTCGCTGGTTGGGCGCAATGTGATCGTCCAGACCGACAAGGCCTTGGTCGACACCAGCAAAGAGATGAAAGGGTCGGTCAACCTGACCTCGTCGAGTACCGCCACGTCTGTCGGCATTTATGACAAAGACGACAAGCTGGTGCGCACCCTGGACCTGGGCTCCAAGGCCGCCGGCAAGGCCGACTTCACCTGGGATGGCCTGGACGACGACGGCGAGGCGTTGGAGGCGGGTACCTACACCTTCAAGGCGACCGCCAGTATCGATGGCACGTCCACGGCCATGACCACCAACCTGCCGGCCACGGTCACCAGTGTGACCATGGGTACCAACGGCGCCGAAATGACGCTCAACCTCGCCGGGCTGGGCAGCGTCGCGCTGTCCAAAGTTCAAACCATTGGCATCTAGGGCCTAAGTTAACGACAGGAGTAGCACATGTCTTTCAATACCGGCCTTAGCGGCCTCAATGCAGCAAATAAGGCCCTGAACGTCACTGGCAACAACATTGCCAACGTCGCCACTACCGGCTTCAAAGCTTCGCGCGCCGAGTTCGCGGATCAGTACTCCAACTCCATTCGCGGCACCAGTGGCGGCAAGACGGTCGTCGGCACTGGTGTGAGAACCGCATCGGTGTCGCAGATGTTCACGCCGGGCAATATCAACGGCACCGGCCAAGCCCTGGACATGGCGATCGACGGCAACGGCTTCTTCGCCCTGAATGACAATGGCTCGAAGATCTACACCCGTGCCGGCATGTTCTACAGCGACAAGGAAGGCAATGTCATCAGCTCGTCGGGCGCCAAGCTGCAAGGGTATGGTGTAGATGGCAATGGCAATGTCGTCCCAGGCGCGCTGACTGACCTGAAGATCGACACGTCCAACCTGACGCCCAACCCTACCGGGCGCATCACGGAGACGCTCAACCTCAAGTCCAGCGATACCGCCCCGGCCGAGTCGCCGTTCGACCCGGGCAACGTCAAGACCTACAACTACACCTTCAACACCGATGTGTATGACAGCCAGGGCAACCTGCACCAGATGAACCAGTACTTCATGAAGGATGAGGGTACTAACTCCTGGACCATGTACACCACCATCGACGGCCGCAACCCAGCCGACCCGACGTCGACCACCCCGCTGGCAAACACGCTGCCATTCAAGAGTGACGGCACCTTGGACACGGCGCTCATGAACGAAGGTGCAGTGGCAGGTGGGCTCAGCATCAACGCCGACAAGACCTTCAACTTGGACGGCTGGGTGCCGGCGCAGAAGACAGTTGCAGGTGTGTGGGCGGCCAACGGCGCCAACGCGCATGCCTCCGGGGTCAAGCTGGACATGATCGCCACCACGCAATACAACGCCGCGTCCGCGACTACCGCCAAGAGCGGGGATGGCTTTGCGACGGGTGAGTTGTCTGGCCTGAGCATCGATGCCAGCGGCAACATGTTCGCCAACTTCACCAACGGTGAGAACAAGGTGATCGGCCAGGTCGCGCTGGTCAACTTCGCCAACCTCCAAGGCCTGACGCCGGTGGGCGGCACTGCCTGGAAAGAGTCCTACACATCGGGCGTGCCTGTTGTCGGCCAGCCGGATACCGGGACGCTGGGGCAGATCACCGGCGGCGCGCTGGAAGACTCGAACGTCGACCTGACCGGCGAGCTGGTCAACCTGATCAAGGCGCAGAGCAACTACCAGGCAAACGCCAAGACCATTTCCACTGAAAGCACCATCATGCAGACCATCATCCAGATGAGCTGATGGTGGTTAGTGTGGTGTGTTGTTTTCTGTAATTGGGGCTGCTTTGCAGCCCATCGCAGGCAAGCCAGCTCCTACAGGTTACGCGATCCCTGTAGGAGCTGGCTTGCCTGCGAATGGGCCGCAAAGCGGCCCCAAAATCCCAAAGGTCACCCCCATGAAAAGGCTGCTGCTACTAGCGATTCTCCCCATCCTCGCCATGGCCCCCTTGCTCGCCGCCGCCCCCGCCCCCTTCTACCAATGGCAAAGCCTGACCACCGGCCGTTTCATGTGCTCGGCCACCAATCCAGGCGAAGGCTGGATGCGCTTTTCCGGCCCCTACAACAACGCCGGTTGCCGCGCGTACTGAACACTGCCTTGCCGCTCGCGGCAAACATCCGCCGACAAACTGACGGTTTTTGCCTCTCGGCGCGCTGCAACCCCTGAATTCGTTGGTTTGCGGATCTGGTTCGATTATTGCTTATCCCTGCTCAGTGACAGCGCGGCAGGTACGCGCATAGGAGATGCTGTGGACAAGATGCTTTACGTGGCCATGACCGGCGCCAGCCAGAACGCGCTGGCGCAGAAGGCCCATGCCAACAACCTGGCGAACATTTCCACCAACGGCTTTCAGCGCGACCTGGAGCAGGCGCGCTCGATGCCGGTGTTTGGCGACAGCTTTCCGGCGCGCGCCTTTGCCATGACCGAGCGCCCGGCCACCGACTTCAGCGAAGGCCCGATGGTCGAGACCGGCCGCGAGCTGGACGTGACTGTGACCGGCAAAGGTTTCATCGCTGTACAGGCACCGGATGGCAGCGAAGCCTACGTGCGCACCGGCAGCCTTAACATCGACGCCCTGGGCGTGCTGCGTGCTGGCAACGGCATGCCGGTGATCGGCAACGGCGGCCCGATTGCCATTCCGCCGGAGCAAAAGGTGGAAGTAGGTGAAGACGGCACCATCAGCATCCGCGCCATGGGCGAAGACCCGCGCATGATGGCCGAGGTCGACCGCATCAAGCTGGTCAACCCCGACATCAAAGGCCTGACCAAGGGCCTGGACGGCATGATCCACACCACCAATGGCCAACCGGCGGATGCCGACGTCAACGTGCGCGTGGTGTCGGGCTTCCTGGAAGGCAGCAACGTCAACGCCGTCGAGGAAATGACCTCGGTGCTGGCGTTGTCCCGTCAGTTCGAACTGCACGTCAAGATGATGAACACGGCCAAGGAAGGCGACGAAGCCATGGCTCGGGTTTTGCAAATCGGCTAATCACATTTGAACGGGTGCCGTAAAACAGGCGCACGAGGAGAACAGCATGCTTCCGGCTCTTTGGGTCGCTAAAACCGGCCTGTCCGCCCAGGACACCAACCTGACGGTCATTTCCAACAACCTGGCCAACGTCTCGACCACCGGCTTCAAACGTGATCGCGCCGAATTCCAGGACCTGCTCTACCAGATCAAGCGTCAACCCGGCGCCCAGTCGACCCAAGACAGCGAGCTGCCTTCGGGCCTGCAGGTGGGTACCGGTGTGCGCATTGTCGGCACCCAGAAAAACTTCACCGCCGGCAGCCTGCAGACCACCGAAAACCCGCTGGACATGGCGGTCAATGGGCGTGGCTTCTTCCAGATTCTGCAGCCGGATGGCACCGTTTCCTACACCCGTGACGGCACCTTTCACCTGAATTCCGATGGCCAGATCGTCAATGCCGATGGGTTGGCGTTGGAGCCTGCGATCGTCGTGCCGAATGACGCACAGACGTTCACCGTTGGCCAGGACGGTACCGTATCGATCACCACTGCCGGTAACCCGGCTGCTCAGGTCATTGGCAATCTCCAGACTGCCGACTTCATCAACCCTGCTGGCCTTCAGGCAATCGGCAACAACCTGTTCCTGGAAACCGCCGCCAGCGGCGCGCCGCAAGTCGGCACCCCAGGCCTGAACGGCTTTGGCACCACCCTGCAGCAGACCTTGGAAAACTCCAACGTCAGCACCGTGGAAGAGCTGGTGAACATGATCACCACCCAGCGTGCCTACGAGATGAACTCGAAAGTCATCTCTACCGCCGACCAGATGCTGTCGTTCGTCACCCAGCAGCTGTAAGCCCCTGATCCCGGCCCCGTAGCCCAGATACACCGTGAGGTAAGCGTCATGAATCGTCTGTTGTCCGTCTTCGCCCTGGGGGGAGCGGTGTTGTTGGCAGGTTGCGTCGGGCCGACGCCCAAGCCCAACGACCCGTACTATGCGCCGGTGTTGCCGCGCACCCCGTTGCCGGCGGCGGCCAACAACGGTTCGATCTACCAGGCCGGTTTCGAACAGAACCTGTACAGCGACCGCAAGGCCTTCCGGGTCGGTGACATCATCACCATTACCCTTAACGAGAAGACCTCGGCCAGCAAGAACGCCGGTTCGCAGATCCAGAAGAACAGCAAGGCCGACATTGGCCTGACCTCGCTGTTCGGCAGCACGCCCAACACCAACAACCCGTTCGGCGGCGGTGACCTGTCGCTGGAGGCCGGTTACAACGGCGAGCGCGCCACCAAGGGCGACAGCAAGGCCACCCAGGGCAACACCCTGACCGGCTCGATCACCGTGACCGTGGCCGAAGTGCTGCCCAACGGCATCATCGCCGTGCGCGGCGAGAAGTGGCTGACCCTGAACACCGGTGAAGAGCTGGTGCGCATTGCCGGCATGATCCGCGCCGATGACATCGCCACCGACAACACCGTGCCGTCCACCCGCGTGGCCGATGCGCGCATCACCTATTCGGGCACCGGCTCGTTTGCCGATGCCAGCCAGCCCGGGTGGCTGGACCGCTTCTTCATCAGCCCGCTTTGGCCTTTCTGAGTACAGATGACCATGTTCAACGTGAGGCAGCTGATTGCCGCAACCCTGCTACTGTCCTGCGCCTTCGCGGCCCAGGCCGAGCGCTTGAAGGATATCGCCAGCATCTCTGGCGTGCGTTCCAACCAGCTGATCGGCTATGGCCTGGTGGTGGGGCTCAACGGCACGGGTGACCAGACCACCCAGACGCCGTTCACCCTGCAGACCTTCAACAACATGCTGTCGCAGTTCGGCATCAAGGTGCCGGCCGGTTCTGGCAACGTGCAGTTGAAGAACGTCGCGGCGGTGTCGGTGCATGCCGACCTGCCGGCGTTCGCCAAGCCGGGCCAGGTGGTGGACATCACCGTTTCGTCGATCGGTAACTCCAAGAGCCTGCGCGGCGGCAGCTTGCTGATGACCCCGCTCAAGGGTATCGATGGCAACGTCTACGCCATCGCCCAGGGCAACCTGGTGGTGGGCGGCTTCGATGCCGAAGGCCGTGACGGCTCGAAGATCACCGTCAACGTTCCGTCGGCCGGGCGAATTCCTGGCGGCGCCAGCGTTGAGCGGTCGGTGCCGAGCGGGTTCAACCAGGGCAACAGCCTGACCCTGAACCTTAACCGCCCGGACTTCACCACGGCCAAGCGTATCGTCGACAAGGTCAACGAACTGCTCGGCCCCGGCGTTGCCCAGGCTGTGGATGGCGGGTCGGTACGCGTCAGTGCGCCGATGGACCCGAGCCAGCGCGTGGACTACCTGTCGATTCTGGAAAACCTCGATATCGACCCAGGCCAAGCCGTGGCGAAAGTCATCATCAACTCGCGTACCGGCACCATTGTCATCGGCCAGAACGTCAAGGTGTCGCCGGCGGCGGTCACCCACGGCAGCCTGACCGTGACCATTACCGAAGACCCGATCGTCAGCCAGCCGGGCGCGTTCTCCAACGGCCAGACCGCCGTGGTGCCGCGTTCGCGGGTCAACGCCGAGCAGGAAGCCAAGCCGATGTTCAAGTTCGGCCCAGGCACCACGCTGGATGAAATCGTCCGCGCGGTGAACCAGGTCGGCGCGGCACCCGGCGACCTGATGGCGATCCTTGAAGCCCTGAAACAGGCCGGCGCCTTGCAGGCCGACCTGATCGTCATCTGAGGACGCCGCGCATGAACAGCAAAAGCTTGGTGTCCGGCAGTGCCGACAGCGGCGCCTACACCGACCTCAACCGCCTGAGTTCGCTCAAGCACGGCGACCGCGACAGCGAAGCCAACGTGCGCAAGGTGGCCCAGGAATTCGAGTCGCTGTTCATCAGCGAAATGCTCAAGGCCTCGCGCAAGGCCAGCGATGTGCTGGCCGACGACAACCCGATGAACACCGAGACGGTCAAGCAATACCGCGACATGTATGACCAGCAGTTGGCCGTGAGCATGTCCCGCGAGGGGGGCGGTATCGGCCTGCAGGACGTACTGGTGCGCCAGTTGACCAAGAGCAAGAGCACGGCTGGTGCCACCAGCCCGTTTCCGCGCAGCGAGGGCAGTGGCCCGGCGCTGTGGGGCAACAAGGTGGCCGAACCCGCGCATGCCGCCCAGGCCAGTGCAACGCGCAATGACGTCGCGGCCCTCAATGCGCGGCGCCTGGCCTTGCCAAGCAAGCTCACCGACCGCCTGCTGGCAGGCATCGTGCCGTCGGCTGCGACCACCAACACCGCCAGTGTGCCGGCCCGTGACGGCCAGCAAGTGGCCAAGGCCTTCGCCGTGCCAGAAAACGGCCTGCGCATTGTCGGGCGTGCCGTGGCCCAGCCGCCGCTGGCGCCGAACAAGGCTTTCGCCGACAGCGACGCCTTTGTCGCCACCATGCTGCCGATGGCCGAGCAGGCCGCCAAGCGCATCGGTATCGACCCGCGTTACTTGGTCGCCCAGGCGGCCCTGGAAACGGGCTGGGGCAAGTCGGTCATGCGCAACACCGATGGCAGCAGCAGCCACAACTTGTTCGGCATCAAGGCCAGTGGCAACTGGCAGGGCGAGCAGGCGAGGGCGATCACCAGCGAGTTCCGCGATGGCCAGTTCGTCAAGGAAACCGCAGCGTTCCGCTCGTACGATTCCTACCAGGACAGCTTCCATGACCTGGTGAACCTGTTACAGGGCAATTCCCGCTATCAAGGTGCGCTGGACGCGGCCGATAACCCTGAGCAGTTTGCAAGAGAGCTGCAAAAAGCAGGTTATGCGACCGACCCGGGCTATGCGAAGAAGATCATCAGCATCGCCCAGCAAATGCAAGCAACCCCGCAATACGCCATGGCTGGCAGAACTACGAATCTATAAGGACTAAAACATGTCGAGTCTGATTTCGATCGGTCTGAGTGGCCTGGGTGCCAGCCAGGCGGCACTGTCGGTAACCAGTAACAACATTGCCAACGCCGCCACCAGTGGCTATTCGCGCCAGCAAGCGGTTCAGGTTGCGGGCCCCTCGCACAATATGGGCGCGGGCTTTCTGGGTACGGGCACCACGCTGTCGGATGTGCGCCGGATCTACAGCGCCTACCTGGACAATCAGTTGCAGACCGCGACCTCGTTGCAGGCCGACTCGCTGGCGTTCCAGGACCAGATCACCAGCGTCGACAAATTGCTGGCCGACCGTGATACCGGCATCAGCTCGGTGCTGACCGCGTTCTTCTCGGCGTTGCAGACCGCTTCGGCCACACCGGGTGATGTCGCCTCGCGGCAGTTGCTGCTGACCCAGGCGCAAACCCTGAGCAACCGCTTCAATGCGGTGGGCACGCAGCTGACCCAGCAGAACGAAACGATCAACTCTCAGCTCGGCACGCTCGCAGGCCAGGTCAACAAGCTCACCAGCAACATCGCCGAGTACAACAAGCAGATCGTCGCGGCCACCGCCACCGGCAATACCCCTAACAGCCTGCTGGATGCGCGCAGCGAAGCCGTGCGCCAGCTCAACGAGCTGGTCGGGGTCACGGTGCAGGAGCGCGACGGCAACTACGACGTCTACCTGGGCAGTGGCCAGTCACTGGTCACCGGGGTCAAGGCCAACACCTTGTCGGTGCAGCCGGGCGTGGCTGACAAAAGCCAAGCCAGCCTGCGCATCAACTACGAGTCGTTCAGCTCTGACGTGACCTCGGTGGTGACCGGTGGCACGATCGGCGGCCTGCTGCGCTACCGCCAGGATGTGCTGATGCCGTCGATGAACGAGCTCGGCCGCGTGGCCCTGGTGGTTGCTGACAGCATCAACAGCCAGCTGGGCCAAGGCCTGGATGCCAACGCCCAATTCGGCAGCGCGCTGTTCTCCAGCATCAACAGCGCCAGTGCATTGGCCCAGCGCAGCCTGGCTTCGTCGAGCAACAGTGCCGGGTCCGGCAACCTCGATGTGACCATTGCCGACAGCGGCGCGCTGACCACATACGATTACGAAGTGAAGTTCACCAGCGCCAACCAGTACAGCGTGCGCCGCTCCGATGGCACCGACATGGGCAGCTTCGACCTGAACGCCGACCCGGCCCCGGTGATCGACGGCTTCAGCCTGGCGCTCAAGGGCGGTGGCCTGGCAGCGGGGGACAGCTTCAAGGTGATCCCGACCCGCTCCGCGGCGGGCAACATCTCGACCATCATGACCGATGCCAACAAACTGGCCTTTGCCGGGCCGATCAGCGCCACGGCGGGCAGCGGCAACGGTGGCACCGGCACCATCACCCAGCCGGTGCTGGGCGACTCGCTGGACATCTACGGCGGTGCCGATACAGCGCTGGTGCAGCAGGCGATTCGTGACTCGATGCCGGTGCGTGTGGTGTTCGATGCCGCCAACGGCGGTTCCCAGGGCTACAAGCTGTTCGATGCCAAGGGCACGCAGATCGGCACCGGCAGCGTGGTGCCTGGCCAGGACAACAAATTGTCCGTCGCCGTGCCAATGCTCGATGCCGCTGGCCAGCCGATCCTTGATGGCGACGGCAAGCCGCGCAGTTTCAATGTCGAGACCACCATCGGCGGCAGCCCGTCTGCCAACGACAGCTTTACCCTGTCGTTCAATGCCGACGGCAAGGCCGACAACCGCAACGCTACCTCGCTGCTGGAGCTGCAGACCAAATCGACCGTGGCCACCGGCTCTGGCGGTGGCACCAGCTTCACCTCGGCCTACGCCTCGCTGGTCGAGCGCGTGGGGGCCAAGGCCAGCCAGGCCGCCATCGACACCACCGCGACCCAGGCCGTGTTCAAGTCCGCCGCCGAAAGCCGCAGTGCGGTGTCGGGGGTCAACCTCGATGACGAGGCGGCCAGCCTGGTGAAGTTCCAGCATTACTACACCGCGTCGTCGCAGATCATCAAGGCGGCGCAAGAAACCTTTTCGACCTTGATCAACGCCCTTTAAGGAGTGCTGGCCGTGCGTATTTCTACTGCTCAGTTTTATGAGACCAGCGCCAACACCTACTCGAAGAACTTCTCGGACACGGCCAAGACCACCGAGCAGATCACGTCCAAGTCGCGTATCCAGACGGCGGGCGATGACCCGGTCGGTGCCGCGCGCCTGCTGTTGCTGCAGCAGCAAAGCGCGCTGCTGGACCAGTACAACGGCAACATGACCACGGTCAAGAATGCCCTGCTGCAGGAAGAGAGCGTGCTCTCGACCATCAACGATGCCCTGCAGCGTGCCAGCGAGCTGGCGCTGGAGGCGGGTAACGGTGGCAAGAGCGATGCCGACCGCGCATCGATCGCCAGCGAGATCAAAGAGATCGAGGCGAACGTCTTCGGCCTGCTCAATTCCCGCGACGCCAATGGCGACTACATGTTCGGCGGCTCCAAGTCGTCAACGCCGCCCTACGTGCGCAATAGCGACGGTACCTACAGCTACCAGGGTGACCAGACCCAGCTCAGCCTGCAGGTTTCCGATACCTTGAGCCTGGCGACCAATGACAGCGGTTTCAGCATCTTCGACCAGGCGACCAACAACAGCCGTACGCAGTCGAGCCTGCAGGCGCCGACCCCGGATGATGGCAAGGTGCTGTTGTCCGGTGGCCTGATGACCTCGGCGAACACCTACAACAACCAGTTCGCCGGCGGCCAGCCGTACACCATCACCTTCACCAGTGCCACCGAGTACAGCGTCAAGGATGCCACCGGCAAGGACATCACCAGCGAAACCGCGAGCAACGGCAAGTTCGACGTCAACACCGAAGGCGGCAAGATGATTTCGCTGCGCGGTGTCGATTTCGAGATCAACCTGAACCTGCAGGAAGGTGACGATGCCGACGCGGCGGTGGCGGGCCATGTGTTCACCCTCGAAGCCAAGCCCGACACCCTGAATGCTACGCGCAGTGCGGGTAACCCATCGACCGCGCAGGTTACCGGTAGCAGCATCACCGATGCCGATGCCTATCGCAGCACGTTCCCCAGCAATGGCGCGGTGATCAAGTTCACCAGTGCGACCGAGTATTCGCTGTATGCGCAGCCGTACAGTGCCGACAGCAAGCCAGTGGCCTCCGGTACGGTCGGGGCGGGTAATGCGGTTACGGTGGCGGGCGTGACCTTCCAGCTCGACAGTGCGCCCGGCGAGGGCGACCAGTTCTCGGTGACGGCCAACACGCACCGCACGCAGAACGTGCTCGACAGCCTCGGCCAATTGCGCACGGCGCTGGGCAAGCCAGTCGACAGCCCGGAGGCGCAGGCAGCGCTCAAGACGGCCACCGACTCGGCGATTTCCAACCTGGCCAGTGCCCGCGAGCGTATCGACATTACCCGCGGTTCGATTGGTGCGCGCGGTAACTCGCTGGAGATCCAGGAGCAGGAGAACATCAGCCTGGGCCTGGCCAACAAGACCACCCAGAGCGCCATTGGCGACACCGACATGGCGTCGGCGACCATCCAGCTGACCCTGCAACAGGCGATGCTCGAGGCCTCGCAGCTGGCGTTTGCGCGGATTTCGCAGTTGAGCCTGTTCAACAAGCTTTGATCTTGCTGTGAGATTTTGGGGGCGCAAAGCGCCCCCAAATCCCTCAATCCCCCCGCAAAACCCTCCAGTCTCCACACCCCCCGCCAGGCTTTCGTAGCATTTCAATGTGACCAATGAGTCAAAACGGTCATCTTCCCTGTATTCTATGCAGCAGCTGTTGCAGCATTTTGTTACCGGTTTGCATTCGAGCGAGGCTGCCAGGCCTTGCTTGCCCCCTGTGGGGTGACGCTCCGGTATTTGGCGCCCTCAATTCATCGAGTGGTGGTCTTTGGCTGTTTTCATTGGGAAGCCAGAATGATTGGCATCAAAAGCATCGCGAGTTACGTGCCCACCGCTGGCCTGGACAACTACGTTCAGGGTGCGAAGTTCGGCAAGGACGAAGAGTTCATGTTCGGCAAGATCGGCGCGTCCTTCCTGCCGCGCAAGGCCGAAGACCAAGAAACCTCGGACCTGTGCGTCGAAGCGGCCCAGGCCCTGTTCGCCGCCAATCCTGACCTTGATCCGCAATCGATCGATGCGTTGATCGTGGTCACCCAGAACGGTGACGAAGAAGGCCTGCCGCACACGGCCGCCATCGTCCAGAGCAAGCTCGGCCTGTCGACCCGCGTGGCGGCGTTCGACGTGTCGCTGGGCTGCTCGGGTTATGTGTATGGCCTGTATGCGATCAAGGGCTTCATGGAAGCGGCAGGGCTGAAGAATGGCCTGCTGATCACTGCCGACCCGTACTCGAAAATCGTCGACCCGGAAGACCGCAACACCACCATGCTGTTCGGTGATGCCGCCACGGCCACCTGGATGGGCGAAAATGCAGTGTGGAACCTGGGCCAGGCGCGTTTTGGCACTGACGGTTCCGGCGCGGAGCACCTGAAGGTCAACGACGGCAAGTTCTTCATGAACGGCCGCCAGGTGTTCAACTTTGCCCTGATCAAAGTGCCGGCGCACCTGCATGAGCTGCTCGATGCCAGCGGGCTGACCTCGAAGGATATCGACGCCTTCTGCATCCACCAGGGCAGTGCGGCGATTGTCGATGCCGTGGCGCGCCGCTTCGAGGAAGAAAACCCGGAGAAGTTCGTCAAGGACATGCTCGAGACCGGCAATACCGTGTCGTCCAGCGTGCCGCTGCTGCTGCAGAAGCACATGCTCGACGGTAACTGGAAGCGTGTGGCGATCAGCGGGTTCGGTGTGGGCCTGTCGTGGGGCTCGGCGATTCTCTATCGCGACTGACCCTCAGCAGCCTCAAAAAAAGCGCCCGGCGGCCACCGCCCGGCGCTTTTTTTGTGCCTGCCTGAAACAGGGCTCTCGTTGCCTCAACTCCTCCCGCCCCACAACAATTTGACGCCAAAAAAAATCATAACCCCCTGATTTCACTGGGCTGGCAGCGTGCCACCATTTTTTTTTTGAAAAACCCCTCAAGCAACCCGCGCACCCGACGATAACCATTACGAAGGTTCTCTAGGCCACACCCGGCGGTTGCCAGGGCCGGAAGCCGCTGTATCCATTCAACGAGGAATTCGTCATGGCTTTGACCGTTAACACTAACATCACCTCCTTGGGCGTTCAGAAGAACCTGAACCGTGCTTCCGACGCGCTGGGTACTTCGATGTCCCGCCTGTCTTCCGGCCTGAAAATCAACAGCGCCAAAGACGACGCCGCCGGCCTGCAGATCGGCAACCGTCTGACCAGCCAAATCAAAGGCCTGAGCGTTGCCGTGAAAAACGCCAACGACGGCATCTCCATCGCCCAGACCGCTGAAGGCGCGATGCAAGAATCGACCAGCATCCTGCAGCGTATGCGCGAACTGTCCCTGCAGTCCGCCAACGGCTCGAACAGCGATGACGACCGTACTTCCCTGCAACAAGAATTCACCGCGCTGTCGGGCGAACTGACCCGTATCGCTAACACCACCACCTTCGGTGGCCGTAAAGTCCTCGACGGTTCGTTCCAGAACGTCAGCTTCCAGATCGGTTCCAGCGCTAACGAAACCATCTCGTTCGGCATGACCGACATCAGCTCGACTGGCCTGAAAGGCTCGTTCAGCGAAGCCAAGACTGATGGTGTTGCTACTGACCTGTCCGCAGTTGTTACGGGTGCAGTCGCTACCAGCGCCTCTACCTTCCGCGCTGACCCTGTAACCTTCGCACCCGTTGCTGCTGGTGAAACTGTTACGCTGACCCTGAACGGCACTGCTGTTGCGCTCGATGACACCGACACTGCAGCTACCACTGTCGGCAAGATCAACGCTGCCAACACCGCCTCCAACACTGGCGTAACCGCGGCCATCGATGGCAACGGCGATATCGTCATGAGCTCGTCGGCAACCTTCACTGCAACTGCAGCCACCACCGGTGGCGGTACTGCTGGCTTCGCCGCCACTGCGACCGTTGCAGCGGGCTTCGACAGCGACATTTCCTTCAATATCAATGGCACCGCAATCGGCGCAACCGCTGGCCAAGATATGTCTGATGTGCTCGCTGCCATCAACGCTGAAACCGCTACAACCGGCGTCGCGGCAACCCTGAGCTCCGAAGGCCGTCTGCAACTGAGCTCCGCCGATGGCAAAGCCATCAACCTGACCAACGGCACCGGTGCCGCTGGCCAAGGCGCGCTGGCCAAGGTTGGTCTGGCTGCCGGTACTACCGAAGCCAAGCTGGTCGCTGATACCTCCATCTCCCTGAACGGCACTGAAGTCAAGTTCACCAAGGGCGATACCCTGGACGGCATCATCTCGGCGATCAACACCGCGAGCACCGGCGTCACCGCCAGCAAGAACGCCGACAACACCCTGAAGCTGTTCTCGAAAGAGAACATCACCGTTGCCGACGGCAGCCAAGGTACCGGTCTGGCCGCTCTGGGCCTGGCTACCACCAACAGCACCGTAGCCATCACCCAGGAAACCACCGTTTCCAACCTGAGCATCACCACTGCTGCCGATTCGCAGAAAGCCATCCAGGCTCTGGATGCCGCTATCGCCCAAATCGACAGCCAGCGCGCTCAGCTGGGTGCTGTGCAAAACCGCTTCGACAGCACCGTTGCCAACCTGAACAGCATCTCGGAAAACTCCACCGCTGCCCGCAGCCGTGTGCAGGACGCCGACTTCGCTTCGGAAACCGCCGAGCTGACCAAGCAGCAAACCCTGCAACAGGCGTCCACCGCGATCCTGTCCCAGGCTAACCAGCTGCCGTCGTCGGTACTGAAACTGCTGGGCTGATCCTGATCGCTAAGTAGTTTGACGAAGGGTACGGTGACGTACCCTTTCGTCTTTCCGAGAACAAGAGGTGCCAGAAATGGATATGAGCGTGAAACTGGGCCTGTCCTATCCCGCCTCCGCTGCTCCCGAAGCAACAGCGAGCAAGCGGCAAGAGAACGAGCTGGCGGCCAACGAGCCTGCCAAGCCAGAATCCCAGCCTGTAGCCCGAGAAACCCTGGAAACCGCAGTCAATGCCATCCAGGACTTCGTCAAGGCTTCAGAGCGACAACTCGATTTTTCGATCGATGACTCCACCGGCCAGGTGGTCGTCAAGGTCATCGCCCGCCAGAGCGGCGAAGTCATCCGCCAGTTGCCCTCCGAAGTGGCACTGAAACTGGCGGAAAACCTGAAGGATGCCAACAGCCTGTTGTTCGATACCCAGGCCTGAGTTGGCACGGCTTTTGTTGTAAAGCCGCACGGACGCGTTTTCGTCGGATTTTCGACGGTCACCGATAAGGAGTGTGAAGATGGCGAGTTCTACTATTACCGGACTGGGTTCGGGTCTAAAGATCGACGAGCTTGTTGCGGCGTTGGCGGGTGCAGAAAAAGCCCCCAAGCAAACCCAGATCAATAATCAGACCGCCACCGCCACCACCACCTTGTCGGCCATCGGTACGATCAAAAGTGCGCTGGAAACGTACCGCGCGGCGCTGACCAAGCTTAATACCGCAGCGAGCTTCAATGGTTTGTCTGGGTCGTCGTCTGACGAAGCTATCGCCAAGATCAAATTGGGTGATGGCGCGTCGTCGGGCACGTACTCGCTTGAAGTGACCCAGCTGGCAACGGCATCCAAGATTTCGACTCAGGTTTACAAGAACACCTCGACCATCGTCAACGATTCCGGCGAGTCGCAAACCTTGACCATTAGCCAGGGCAATGCCACGCACAACGTGTCCATCGCTGCGGGTGCAACGCTGCAGCAGGCGCGCGACTCGATCAACGATCAGCTGCAATCCAAGGGCATCACGGCCAACATCGTCACTGACGCCAGTGGTTCGCGGCTGATCTTCTCGTCGACCAAAATGGGTGATGGCACCGAGCTGACCTTGGGTGGCACCGCCGACATGGCCACCGGTGTGACGACCATTGCAGAGCCGCAGAATGCCAAGTACAAGCTCGACGGCCTCGAGCTGGAATCGGCTTCCAACACCGTAACCGGTGCGGTCAGTGGCGTGGACATCACCCTGGTCAAAGAAGGCAAGTCGAGCCTTGTGGTGGCGAGCAACAACGACACCTTGAAAACCTCGGTGCAGTCCTTCGTGACCGCTTATAACGCCTTGATGACGACCATCAATGCGCAGACCAAGGTCACCACGGGCGCCGACGACAGCAGCGCCTCGGGTGCATCGCTGACAGGGGATGCGACCATGCGTTCGCTGGTCAGCTCAATCCGTAGCGAGCTCACCCGCAGTGTGGGTACCGGTGGCCTGCGTACGCTGTCGCAGCTAGGCATCAATACCGTACAGAAGACGGGGTTGCTTGAGCTCAACAACGACAAGTGGGATGCCGCAGTCAAAACGATGGGCGCTGACATCAGTGGCCTGTTCGTCGGTAAGGAAGGCCTGCTCAGCCGCATGACCGCGGCCACTGAAGAGTACGCCAAGACAGGGGGTATCCTCGCGTCGCGCCAGGCGAGCCTGACCACCCAGCTCAAGCAGTTGGAAGAGTCGCAGACCGCGCTTGATCGCCGTATTGAGTCGCTGACCGACACCCTGACCAAGAAGTACAACGCCATGGACACCCTGGTGGCCAAGCTCAAGGCGACCAGCGACAGCGTGATGACCACGCTAAACGCGCTCAACAAGTCCAACAGCGACGATTGATCGCCTAAAGAAATCCAGCTCAGGGCCGATTACCTAGGTATACGGCCACTGTTCTGCCCCGTTCACTGAGGATCCCCCATGCACCCGATGAGAGCCCTTCGCCAGTACCAGAAGGTCAATTCCCACGCCCAGATCTCCGAAGCGACCCCGCACCGCCTGGTGCAGATGCTGATGGAAGGTTCGCTGGACCGTATGGCCCAGGCCAAGGGCGCGATCAGCCGCGGCGACGTGGCGCAGAAGGGTGTGATGCTGGGCAAGGCGATCGACATCATCGGTGGCCTGCGTGAAGGGCTGGACAAGGAAAAGACCGACAACCCAGACGAGCTGGACCGTCTCGACAGCCTGTATGCCTACATGGCCACCCGTCTGATCCAGGCCAACCTGGACAGCGACCCCGCCATCATCGACGAAGTCGCCCAGCTGATGATCACCGTGAAAAGCGGTTGGGATGCCATCGCCACAGCCGAGCAGTGACACGCCAGGAGGCCACATGAACGCGTTGCAGCGAATCGAAGACACCCGTCAGGCCCTGAACGAGGCACTGCAAGCGCGCGACTGGGCCGCCATTGGCGAGCTAGACCTGGCCTGCAGGGCGCAGATGGACGAATTGCTGCAAGGGGCGGTGGAGGATGAGGCGGCGGTTCGGGTGAACCTCGAAGCGCTGATGGACGTTTATCGCCAACTAATCGACGTTGCAAGTGACGAACGTCAATCTTTAGTCCAGCAAATGTCCAATATCAATCAAGCGAAACAGGCCACAAAGGTATACCATCTGTTCAGCTGACGCTGAGCAGAACGCAAAGCTCGGCGCCATAAATTTGACTGCTTCTAAGTTTTTGACTTTACTAGTGGCTGTTTTCGAATTTCAGACGTCCGAACACTGACCATTCAGTCGGAATGATGTCGAGCACGCCCCACAGGGCGCCGATATGACTAGGGAAGTTGCTATTGCATGTGGCGTGAAACCAAGATTCTTCTGATCGATGACGACAGCGCCCGCCGCCGCGATCTGGCGGTGGTCCTGAATTTTCTAGGCGAAGAAAACCTCGCGTGCTCGAGCCAGGACTGGCAGCAGGCGGTGGAATCGTTGTCTTCGAGCCGGGAAGTGCTGTGCGTACTTGTCGGTGCCGTGAATGCTCCGGGCAATCTCCTTGGGCTCCTTAAGACAGTGGCCGGGTGGGATGAGTTCCTTCCGGTGCTGCTTTTAGGTGAAATTTCTTCTGCAGAGTTGCCGGAAGAGCTTCGCCGTCGGGTCCTCTCCAACCTCGAAATGCCGCCGAGCTACAGCCAGTTGCTCGATTCGCTGCACCGTGCCCAGGTCTATCGCGAGATGTACGACCAAGCACGCGAGCGCGGGCGCCAGCGCGAGCCGAACCTGTTCCGCAGCCTGGTCGGCACCAGCCGCGCCATCCAGCATGTGCGGCAGATGATGCAGCAAGTGGCGGACACCGATGCCAGCGTGTTGATCCTCGGCGAGTCGGGCACCGGCAAAGAGGTGGTGGCGCGCAACCTGCACTACCACTCCAAGCGCCGCGATGCGCCGTTCGTGCCGGTCAACTGCGGCGCGATCCCGGCCGAGCTGCTGGAAAGCGAACTGTTCGGCCACGAGAAGGGCGCCTTTACCGGTGCCATCACCAGCCGTGCCGGGCGATTCGAGCTGGCCAACGGCGGCACCCTGTTCCTCGACGAGATCGGCGACATGCCGCTGCCGATGCAGGTCAAGCTGCTGCGCGTGTTGCAGGAGCGCACCTTCGAGCGCGTGGGCAGCAACAAGACCCAGAGCATCGACGTGCGCATCATCGCCGCGACCCACAAAAACCTCGAAAGCATGATCGAGGATGGGACGTTCCGCGAAGACCTGTACTACCGCCTGAACGTCTTCCCCATCGAGATGGCGCCCCTGCGTGAGCGGGTGGAAGACATCCCGCTGCTGATGAACGAGCTGATCTCGCGCATGGAGCACGAGAAGCGCGGCTCGATCCGGTTCAACTCTGCCTCGATCATGTCGCTGTGCCGGCATGGCTGGCCGGGCAACGTGCGCGAGCTGGCCAACCTGGTCGAGCGCATGGCGATCATGCACCCGTACGGGGTGATCGGCGTGTCCGAACTGCCGAAAAAATTCCGCTACGTCGATGATGAAGACGAGCAGATGGTCGACCACCTGCGCAGTGATCTCGAAGAGCGCGTGGCCATCAACGGCCATGCACCCAACTTCGCCAACCCCGCGATGCTGCCGCCCGAAGGCCTTGACCTCAAGGACTACCTGGGCAGCCTGGAGCAGGGCCTGATCCAGCAGGCGCTGGACGATGCCAACGGTATCGTTGCGCGCGCGGCTGAACGTTTGCGTATCCGCCGTACCACGCTGGTCGAGAAGATGCGCAAGTACGGTATGAGCCGTCAGGGTGGCGAGGAACAGGCAGAGGGTTGACCCCCTTTGCGCCTGTTTCAGGCAGTCGGTAAACCCGTGTAGGAGCAGCCTTGTGCTGCGAAGAGGCCGGTGGCAGCACAGAAAGGCTCTGTGCATGCGCCGGCCTCTTCGCAGCACAAGGCTGCTCCTACACGGGTTGCACAATACGCATCGCAGTTTGGTAAAACCCCATCTTCGGCACGGCTATTGCTACACCGCTGGCACCACACCGTTTTTATGACGGTCAGCCACGCGAGAGAGCACGATGCCCCAGGCCGCCCACGTTTCCCGAGCCCCCGATCTGCAGGGGCATACCCCGGTCGAGCAGGAAAGCCGACAGGGTGTCGAGCAGGCTTTCGCCTTGTTCAATCAGGTCTCCAGCCAGCTAAGCCAATCCTACAGCCTGCTCGAAGCCCGCGTCAGCGAGCTCAAGGGCGAACTGGCCGTGGTCAGCGCCCAGCGCATGGACGAACTGAACGAAAAGGAACGCCTGGCCAATCGCCTGCAGAACCTGCTGGACTTGTTGCCGGGTGGGGTGATCGTGATCGATGGCCAGGGCAGGGTGCGCGAAGCCAACCCCGCCGCCTGCGAGCTGCTCGGCGAGCCGCTGATCGGTGAGCTGTGGCGCCAGGTCATTGCCCGCAGCTTTGCCCCGCGCAAGGATGACGGCCATGAAGTGTCGCTGCGCGACGGCCGCCGCCTGTCCATCGCCACCCGCTCGCTGGATGCCGAACCCGGCCAACTGGTGCTGCTCAACGACCTGACTGAAACCCGTCGCCTGCAAGATCAGCTGGCGCGCCATGAGCGCTTGTCGTCGCTGGGGCGCATGGTCGCCTCGTTGGCCCATCAGATTCGCACGCCACTGTCGGCGGCCATGCTCTACGCCAGCCACCTGGCCGACAGCGAGCAAGACCTGAGCGCCGAAACCCGCCAGCGCTTCGCCGGTACCTTGAAGGAACGCCTGCACGAGCTGGAGCACCAGGTGCGCGACATGCTGGTATTCGCCCGTGGCGAGCTGCCGCTGGGTGATCGTGTGACCCCGAAAGCATTGTTCCAGGCCCTGCAGCAGGCGGCGCAGTCGCACGTGCAAGGGCATGCCGTGCGTTGGCAGTGCGACAGCCACCTGGGCGAGCTGCTGTGCAACCGCGATACCCTGGTTGGCGCCTTGCTCAACCTGATCGAGAACGCCCTGCAAGCCAGCGAAGAACCGGCCCGGCTCAAGGTGCACGTGTTCCGTCGTGAGCAGGTGTTGCACCTGTGCGTGAGCGATGCCGGCAGCGGTATCGACGCCGAGTTGCTGGGTCGCCTGGGCGAGCCGTTCTTGACCACCAAGGCTACTGGCACCGGGCTGGGCCTGGCCGTGGTCAAGGCCGTGGTGCGGGCGCACCAGGGCACCCTCAGCCTGCGCTCGAAAGTTGGGCGCGGCACCTGCGTGCGGGTCGAGCTGCCGCTGATTGATGGGCAACTGGCGGAGGCGGGCTGATGGCGATCAAGGTGCTGCTGGTCGAGGATGACCGCGTATTGCGCCAGGCGCTTGGCGACACCCTGGAAATCGGCGGCTTCGACTACCGTGCCGTGGGCAGTGCCGAAGAGGCGCTGGAGGCGGTGCTGGCCGAGGCGTTCAGCCTGGTGGTCAGTGATGTGAACATGCCCGGCATGGATGGGCATCAGCTGCTGGCGCAATTGCGTCGCCAGCAGCCACAACTGCCGGTGCTGCTGATGACGGCGCATGCCGCAGTCGAGCGTGCCGTGGAGGCGATGCGCCAAGGCGCTGCCGATTACCTGGTCAAGCCCTTCGAACCCAAGGCGCTGTTGAGCCTGGTGGAGCGCCACGCCGCAGGCCGTGTCAGTGCAGCGGAAGAAGAAGGGCCGGTGGCCTGCGAGCCTGCCAGCCGGCAGTTGCTCGAGCTGGCTGCGCGGGTAGCGCGCAGCGACTCGACCGTGTTGATCTCTGGCGAGTCGGGTACCGGCAAGGAAGTGCTGGCGCGCTACATTCACCAGCAGTCCCCGCGGGCGGCCGAGCCCTTTGTGGCGATCAACTGCGCGGCCATCCCCGACAACATGCTCGAGGCCACGCTGTTCGGCCACGAGAAAGGCGCCTTCACCGGCGCCATCGCGGCCCAGGCCGGCAAGTTCGAGCAGGCGGAGGGCGGCACCTTGCTGCTCGACGAGATTTCCGAGATGCCGCTGGCCTTGCAGGCCAAGCTGTTGCGGGTGCTGCAGGAGCGCGAGGTGGAGCGGGTAGGTGGGCGTAAGCCGATCAGTCTGGATATCCGCGTGCTGGCCACCACCAACCGCGACCTGGCAGGCGAAGTGGCGGCTGGCCGCTTCCGTGAAGACCTGTATTACCGGCTGTCGGTGTTCCCCCTGGCCTGGTGCGCGCTGCGCGAGCGCAAGGGCGATATCCTGCCGCTGGCCGAGCGTTTGCTGGCACGCCATGTCAGCAAGATGAAGCACGCACCCGTGCGCCTGTCTGCCGATGCGCGGGCCTGCCTGCAGGCGCATGCCTGGCCCGGCAACGTGCGCGAACTGGACAACGCCTTGCAGCGCGCCTTGATCCTGCAGCAGGGCGGGGTGATCGAAGCGGCGGATTTCTGTCTGGCGGGCGCCATTCCATTGTCGGCCGGCGCGGCGCCGTCAGTGGCAGCCGTGGTTGCCGAAGCCAGTGGCCTGGGCGATGACCTGCGCCGCCATGAGTACCAGACCATCATCGACACCTTGCGCGCCGAACGCGGCCGCCGCAAGGAAGCCGCCGAGCGCCTGGGCATCAGCCCGCGCACCCTGCGTTACAAGCTGGCGCAGATGCGCGATGCCGGGTTCGACGTCGAGGCCAGCCTCTTCGGCTGATGCATCGCACCCACAGGCACCCGCTAAATCAACAGGTTATGGGTTTTTCTGTAGGAGCTGGCTTGCCTGCGATGGGCTGCGAAGCAGCCCCTGGATTTCAGCTCCACAGCAAACATCACCAGCCTGCTTTGCAGGGATCGCGCTAAACCAAATGGACAGGGTGGCAAGGCTGGCACCTTTGTTGCTTTACACGAGCTATCCGCCGCATGAGTGTCAAAAAAATGCGGCCGCCGGAGAGAGAAGGTCATGAGCCAAGGTGTTGAATTCAATCGTCTGATGCTGGACATGCGCGCGATGCAGGCTGATGCCATGTCGCTGCCCAAGGTGTCCGCTGCCCCCGAACTGGCCCCGGGCCAGAGCAGCTTTGCCGACATGCTCGGCCAGGCCATCGGCAAGGTGCATGAGACGCAGCAGGCTTCCACCCAGCTGGCCAACGCCTTCGAAATTGGCAAGACCGGCGTCGACCTGACCGATGTCATGGTCGCCTCGCAAAAGGCCAGCGTCTCCATGCAGGCACTCACCCAGGTACGCAACAAGCTGGTCCAGGCGTATCAAGACATCATGCAGATGCCGGTTTGAGGACGGACGTAACCCATGGCTGAAGCAGTCGTCGATAACGCCCCCGCCAAGAGCGGCCAGCCAGCGGCCAAACCGCCGCTGTTCGGCATGGCGTTTCTGGAAAACATTTCGCAGATGCCCATGCTGCGTCAGGTCGGCCTCATGGTCGGGTTGGCGGCGAGCGTGGCGATCGGCTTCGCCGTGGTGCTGTGGTCGCAACAGCCGGACTATCGGCCGCTGTATGGCAGCCTGTCGGGCATGGACACCAAGCAGGTCATGGAAACCCTGGCCGCCGCAGACATTCCCTACAACGTCGAGCCCAATTCCGGCGCGCTGCTGGTCAAGGCCGACGACCTCTCCCGTGCGCGCCTGAAACTGGCGGCCGCAGGCGTGGCGCCGAGCGATGGCAACGTCGGTTTCGAGCTGCTCGACAAGGAGCAGGGCCTGGGCACCAGCCAGTTCATGGAGGCCACCCGTTATCGCCGCAGCCTGGAAGGCGAACTGGCCCGTACTGTTTCCAGCCTGAACAACGTCAAGGCTGCGCGCGTGCACCTGGCCATTCCGAAAAGTTCGGTGTTCGTGCGTGACGAACGCAAGCCCAGCGCCTCGGTACTGGTCGAGCTGTACCCAGGCCGTGGGTTGGAAGCCGGGCAGGTGATGGCGATTGTCAACCTGGTCGCCACCAGCGTGCCAGAGCTGGACAAGTCGCAAGTCACTGTCGTCGACCAGAAGGGCAACCTGCTCTCCGAACAGCTGCAGGACACCGCCCTGACCATGGCGGGCAAACAGTTCGACTACAGCCGCCGCATGGAAAGCATGCTTACCCAGCGTGTGCACAATATCTTGCAGCCGGTGTTGGGTAACGATCGCTACAAGGCCGAAGTCTCCGCCGACCTGGATTTCAGTGCGGTCGAATCGACCTCCGAGCAGTTCAACCCCGACCAGCCGGCGCTGCGCAGCGAACAGTCGGTCGACGAACAGCGCGCCAGCAGCCAGGGCCCGCAAGGCGTGCCCGGCGCGCTGAGCAACCAGCCACCGGGTGCGGCGTCTGCGCCGCAAACCACGGGCGCTGCCGCTACCCCGGCCGCTGCCATCCAGCCCGGCCAGCCGCTGGTGGATGCCAACGGCCAGCAGATCATGGACCCGGCCACCGGCCAGCCGATGCTTGCGCCTTACCCGGCAGACAAACGCCAGCAAAGCACCAAGAACTTCGAGCTGGACCGCTCCATCAGCCACACCCGTCAGCAGCAGGGCCGCATGACCCGCCTGTCGGTGGCGGTGGTGGTCGACGACCAGCTCAAGATCGACCCCACCAGTGGCGAGACCACGCGTGCCCCTTGGGGTACCGAGGACCTGGCGCGCTTTACCCGCCTGGTGCAGGACGCAGTCGGCTTCGATGCCAGCCGTGGCGACAGCGTGACGGTGATCAACGTGCCGTTTGCTGCCGACCGTGGCGAAGAAATCGCCGACATCGCCTTCTATCAGCAGCCGTGGTTCTGGGACATCGTCAAGCAAGTGCTGGGCGTGGTGTTCATCCTGGTGCTGGTGTTCGGCGTGCTGCGCCCGGTGCTCAACAACATCACAGGGGGCGGCAAGCAGGCTGCCTCAGACAGCGACATGGAGCTGGGCGGCATGATCGGTCTGGATGGCGAACTGGCCAACGACCGCGTCAGTCTGGGTGGCCCGACAAGCATTCTGTTGCCAAGCCCGAGCGAGGGCTACGAGGCACAGCTCAACGCAATCAAAGGCCTGGTGGCCGAAGACCCGGGCCGCGTGGCCCAGGTCGTGAAAGACTGGATCAACGCCGATGAGTGATAACCGAGCCGTTACCGCCAAGCTGAGCCGCGTCGACAAAGCGGCGATCCTCCTGCTCTCGCTGGGTGAAACCGATGCGGCCCAGGTACTGCGGCACATGGGCCCCAAGGAAGTGCAACGCGTGGGCGTGGCCATGGCGCAGATGGGCAACGTGCACCGCGACCAGGTCGAGCAGGTGATGAGCGAGTTCGTCGACATCGTCGGCGACCAGACCAGCCTGGGCGTGGGCTCTGACGGTTACATCCGCAAGATGCTCAACCAGGCCTTGGGCGAGGACAAGGCCAACGGCCTGATCGACCGCATCCTGCTGGGGGGCAACACCAGCGGCCTGGACAGCCTCAAGTGGATGGAGCCGCGTGCCGTGGCCGATGTGATCCGCTACGAGCACCCGCAGATCCAAGCCATCGTGGTCGCCTACCTGGACCCTGACCAGGCCGGTGAAGTGTTGAGCAACTTTGACCACAAGGTGCGCCTGGACATCATCCTGCGCGTGTCGTCGCTGAACACCGTGCAACCGGCGGCGCTGAAAGAGCTGAACCAGATCCTCGAGAAGCAGTTCTCGGGCAACTCCAATGCTGCGCGGACCACCTTGGGCGGTATCAAGCGGGCTGCTGACATCATGAACTTCCTCGACAGTTCGGTGGAAGGTGCGCTGATGGACTCGATCCGCGAAGTCGACAACGACCTATCGGAGCAGATCGAAGACCTCATGTTCGTCTTCAACAACCTGGCCGACGTCGACGACCGTGGCATCCAGGCGCTGCTGCGCGAGGTGTCTTCGGACGTGCTGGTGGTGTCGCTCAAAGGCGCCGACGAGCGGGTCAAGGACAAGATCTTCAAGAACATGTCCAAACGTGCGTCGGAACTGCTGCGCGACGACCTGGAGGCCAAAGGG
Organism: Pseudomonas sp. LAIL14HWK12:I10; assembly: GCF_900184205.1. Lineage (NCBI taxonomy): Bacteria > Pseudomonadati > Pseudomonadota > Gammaproteobacteria > Pseudomonadales > Pseudomonadaceae > Pseudomonas > Pseudomonas sp. LAIL14HWK12:I10. Next base: position 370,872 of record NZ_FXWU01000002.1, read on the forward strand.
CCGGTACGGGTCAGCGACGTGGAAACGGCACAGAAGGAAATCCTCACCATCGCCCGACGCATGGCCGAGGCCGGCGAGATCGTGCTCGGCGGCAAGGGTGCCGAGGAAATGATCTAACGTTGCCGGATTCTGCCGACTGGCGCAGCCCACTGTGGGAGCGGGCTTGCCCGCGAAGGCGCCAGATCGGGTGATGAGGTTGTCCCTGCCGACGCATTCGCGGGCAAGCCCGCTCCCACAGGGATCGCGTTGGCTGAACGTGGTTTGAGAACATCACAGCATGTCCAGCAAAGAACATCACCCCAGCGACCTGATCCGCGCCCGCGACCTCGAGGGCGTCGATGTCTGGGCGCTGCCCAGCTTCGACCCGGAACCCGAGCCGCAACCCGAGCCCGAGCCGGAACCCGAAGTCATCGAGGAAGAAGTCGAGGAAGTGCCGCTGGAAGAAGTCCAGCCGCTGACCCTCGAAGAACTCGAAGCCATTCGCCAGGACGCCTACAACGAAGGCTTTGCCACCGGCGAGCGCGAGGGCTTTCACAGCACCCAGCTGAAGGTGCGCCAAGAGGCTGAGCAGGCCCTGGCGGCCAAGGTCGGCAGCCTCGAGCGGCTGATGGTCAACCTGATGGCGCCCATCGCCGAGCAAGACACGCAGATCGAGAAAACCCTGGTGCACCTGGTCGCGCACATGACCCGCCAGGTGATCGGCCGCGAGCTGCGTAGCGATTCCAGCCAGATTACCCACGTGCTGCGCGAAGCCCTCAAGCTGCTGCCAATGGGCGCCGACAACATCCGCATTCACCTCAACCCCCAGGACTTCGAGCTGGCCAAGGCCCTGCGCGAGCGCCACGAAGAAAACTGGCGGCTGCTCGAAGACGAAGCCTTGCTGCCGGGTGGCTGCCGCATCGAGACCGCCCACAGCCGTATCGACGCCAGCATGGAAACACGCATCGAGAAGGCCGTGGCGCAGCTGTTCGACCAGCTTCACGACCATTCCCTGCACCCCGCACCGGCCGATGTGTCGATCGACCTGGACCGCCCCGATGCGCCTTGACCGCACCAGTTTCGGCAAGCGCCTGGGCAGTTACGCCGAGGCGATCGAGCTGCCGGTGCAGCCAATCGTCGAAGGCCGCCTGCTGCGCATGGTTGGCCTCACCCTCGAAGCCGAAGGCCTGCGCGCCGCAGTGGGTAGCCGCTGCCTGGTGATCAACGACGACAGCTACCACCCGGTGCAGGTCGAGGCCGAAGTCATGGGCTTTGCCGGGTCCAAGGTATTCCTCATGCCGGTTGGCAGCATCGTCGGCATCGCCCCCGGTGCGCGGGTGGTACCGCTGGACGACGGCGGCCGCTTGCCCATGGGCATGAGCATGCTCGGGCGAGTGCTGGATGGCGCCGGGCGCGCCCTCGATGGCAAAGGCGGCATGAAGGCCGAAGACTGGGTGCCAATGGATGGCCCGGTGATCAACCCGCTCAACCGCGACCCCATCAGCGTGCCGCTGGACGTGGGCATCCGCAGCATCAACGGCCTGCTCACCGTCGGCCGTGGCCAGCGCCTGGGCCTGTTCGCCGGTACCGGTGTGGGTAAGTCGGTGTTGCTGGGCATGATGACGCGTTTTACCGAAGCCGAGATCATCGTCGTCGGGCTGATCGGCGAGCGGGGCCGCGAGGTGAAGGAATTCATCGAGCACATCCTCGGTGAAGAGGGCCTCAAGCGCTCGGTGGTGGTCGCCTCGCCCGCCGATGACGCGCCGTTGATGCGCCTGCGCGCGGCCATGTATTGCACGCGCATTGCCGAATACTTCCGCGACAAGGGCAAGAATGTCCTGTTGCTGATGGATTCGCTGACCCGTTTTGCCCAGGCTCAGCGCGAGATCGCCTTGGCGATCGGCGAGCCGCCGGCCACCCGCGGTTACCCGCCGTCGGTGTTCGCCAAGCTGCCGAAGCTGGTGGAGCGGGCGGGCAATGGCGAGCCTGGTGGCGGCTCGATCACTGCGTTTTACACGGTATTGTCGGAGGGCGACGACCAGCAGGACCCGATCGCCGACTCGGCGCGGGGGGTGCTCGACGGCCACTTCGTGTTGTCCCGGCGGTTGGCCGAAGAAGGCCACTACCCCGCGATCGACATCGAAGCGTCGATCAGCCGGGTAATGCCGCAAGTGGTCGATGCTGATCATCTGCGCCAGGCGCAAAAATTCAAGCAGTTGTGGTCGCGCCTGTCGCAGAGCCGCGACCTGATCAGCGTCGGTGCCTATGTGGCCGGTGGTGACCCGGAGACCGACCTGGCGATCGCCTTGCAGTCCCGCTTGGTGGATTTTCTGCGTCAAGGCCTGGACGAGAACGTCGGCATGGCGCAGAGCCGCGATCAGTTGGGGGCGATTTTCACGCCTCCGGCGGGCGGTTGATAGGCCATGGCACTGCCCGGACGTGCCGCGCGCCTGGCGCCTGTGGTGGACATGGCCGAAGAGGCCGAGCGCAAGGCCGCCCAGCGCCTTGGGCATTTTCAGCAACTGGTGACCCAGGCGCAGGTCAAGTTGGCTGAGCTGGAGCGTTTTCGCGAGGACTACCAGCTGCAGTGGATCAACCGCGGCGGGCAGGGCGTCAATGGCAGCTGGCTGGTCAATTACCAGCGTTTTCTCGGGCAGCTGGAAACAGCCATGACCCAGCAGCGCCAGAGCCTGACCTGGCACCAGAACAACTTGAACAACGCCCGCGGCACCTGGCAGCAGGCCTATGCTCGGGTCGAGGGGTTGCGCAAGTTGGTACAGCGTTACCTGGATGAAGCGCGGCGCGCCGAAGACAAGCGCGAGCAGCGCCTGTTGGATGAGCTCTCGCAGCGCTTGCCCAGGCAGAATCACCCCTGATTTCTTATCGCCGGCGCACAATGCCTTGTTTCTAATCGTCGGCGCACAATTCCTTGTAGGAGCAGCCTTGCGCTGCGAAGAGGCCAGTAGCCCCAGCTTGCCCTCACGGCCCCTTCGCAGCACAAGGCTGCTCCTACAGGCAGAGCGATCTCCCAGGCCGTCTCGCTTGCTTCTGAGCAGCGGCCCGCAATTCCTTGTAGGAGCAGCCTTGCGCTGCGAAGAGGCCAGTAGCCCCAGCTTGCCCTCACGGCCCCTTCGCAGCACAAGGCTGCCCTACAGGCAGAGCGATCTCCCAGGCCGTCTCGCTTGCTTCTGAGCAGCGGCGCACAATTCCTTGTAGGAGCAGCCTTGCGCTGCGAAGAGGCCAGTAGCCCCAGCTTGCCCTCACGACCCTTCGCAGCACAAGGCTGCTCCTACAGGGGGGCGCGCCGCTGAGGGGGATCTGTTGGCCGTCTCGCTTGCACTCCCACCCCAGGCTGCTAAACCTTAAAGGGTTGCATCCGCCATCATCGAAGGAATCGCTAGCATGGCAGTCGAGACTGATTTTTCGCAGGACGGGAAAAAGCTGACGATCAAGGTCAAGGGTCGTTTCGATTTCGGCAAGCACCAGGCGTTTCGCGAAGCCTACGAGCGCCAGCCGGGTCGGCCGGACTCGGTGGTTGTCGACCTGACAGAAACCACCTACCTCGATAGCTCTGCGCTCGGCATGTTGTTGCTGCTGCGCGATCACGCGGGCGGCGACGATTCGGATGTGCGTGTGGTGCACGCCAGCTCCGATGTGCGCAAGATCCTCGCCATCTCCAATTTCGAAAAACTGTTCGACATCAGTTGAGCCGCGTGATGGCTGCCGAACAGGCGTTGACCGTGCTGGTCGCCGAAGACGGGGCCGCCGACCGCTTGTTGCTGGCGCAGATCGTCCGGCGCCAGGGCCATCAGGTGTTCACGGCAGAAAACGGCGAGCAGGCGGTGGCGCTGTTTGTCGAGCGGCGCCCGCACCTGGTGCTGCTCGATGCGCTGATGCCGGTGATGGACGGTTTCGAAGCGGCCCGGCAGATCAAGGCCCTGGCCGGCGAAGCGTTGGTGCCGATCATCTTCCTTACCTCGCTGAATGAGGAGGATGCCCTGGTGCGCTGCCTGGAGGCCGGCGGCGATGACTTCATGGCCAAGCCCTACAGCGCGGTGATCCTCGCCGCCAAGATTCGCGCCATGGGCCGCCTGCGCAGGCTGCAGGCCACCGTGCTGGCCCAGCGCGACGAGATCACCCGCCACCATCACCACCTGCTCAACGAGCAGCGGGTGGCCAAGGCGGTATTCGACAAGGTGGCCCATGCGGGCTGCTTGGCTGCCCCCAATATTCGCTACCTGCAATCGCCCTATGCGCTGTTCAACGGTGACCTGCTGCTAGCCGCGTTCACGCCCTCGGGGGACATGCAGGTGCTGCTGGGGGATTTCACCGGCCACGGCCTGCCCGCCGCGGTCGGCGCCATGCCCCTGGCTGAAGTGTTCTACGGCATGACAGCCAAGGGGTATGGCCTGGCGCAAACCCTGCGCGAAATGAACGCCAAGCTCAAACGCATCCTGCCGGTGGACATGTTTTGCTGTGCAGTGATGCTCAACCTGAGCGTGCAGCGTGGTTCGGTGGAGGTGTGGAACGGCGGCATGCCGGACGGCTATCGCTTGTCTGCAGGCGGCGAGGTGCTGTCGACGCTGGCTTCGCGCCATTTGCCGCTGGGTATTCTTGCCCCTGAGCGCTTCGACGACAGCACGCAAGTGCTGCCGCTGGCGGCGGGTGAGCGTTTGCTGCTGTTGTCAGACGGCGTGCTGGACACGGCCGATGACCAGGAACGCTTGTTTGGCGTCGAGCGCTTGCAAGGGGTGCTGGCTGGCAACCGAGACCCGGCCCACTTGTTCGATGAGGTGATGCAGGCCCTGGAACGTTTCGGCGGGCAGCCTCGGGACGACATCAGCCTGTGCGATATCCGCATGTTCGCGGCCGATGAGCGGGTGCCGGCACCGATGATCTACGCTGAACGCGGTCGCCCCAGCCCGCTGGATTGGTCGCTTGGGTTCGAACTGCGCGGCGAAAGCCTGAAGCAGTCCAACCCAGTGCCGTACCTGGTGCAGCTGTTGCAGGAAATCCACCCGCTGCGCGCGCGCACCGGCAATCTGCACAGTGTGCTCAGTGAGCTGTTCTCCAATGCCTTGGAGCATGGGGTGTTGGGCCTGGATTCACGGCTCAAGCGCGATGTGCAGGGCTTTGCAGATTACTACCGGGAGCGAGCCCAGCGCCTGGCGGCATTGGCTGACGGTTTTGTGCGCATTGACTTGAAGGTTGAACCCCTCGCCGATGGCGGGCGTCTGATGATCGAGGTGCGTGACAGCGGCGCAGGGTTTGATGTACAGCGGGTGCTGTCGCAACCGCCCTCGGAGCAGGGCCTGAGTGGCCGTGGCCTGCAGCTGGTAACGCGGCTGGGCAGTAATGCGCAATGGTGCGAAGGCGGCCGCTGCGCCCGGGTAGAGTTTGTATGGTGAGCCCGCCTGTGACCCTGGGGCTGGCTCGGGCATAATCTGGCTTGATCAAGGAGTGAGCAAGTGACTGAGATTCATATCGACCACAAGGTGCTCAACGACCTGCGTGAGGTCATGGAGGATGGCTACCTGCATCTGGTGCAGACATTCCTGGATGACTCCGAGCGGCGCTTGAGCGAGTTGCACGCTGCTAAAAACGCCGATGAGCTGGGCTCAGCGGCCCATAGCTTCAAGGGCAGCAGCAGCAACATGGGGGCTGTCGCGCTGGCTGGCCTGTGCCAGCAACTGGAAGACCGCGTGCGCCAGCCACCGCTGTATGGCATCGAGGACCTGATCAACCGTATCGACCTGGAATATGTAGAGGTTCGGCGCTTCTACCGCGGTGAGGAGCACCGTATCTCAGCAGGCTGATGCGCGACTTGGCGCGAGTCTTGCTTTTCTTTGCCCGGATGACTTTTCAGTTTCTGGCGCGGAGACCGCTCAATGCCTGTCGCACCCAATCCTTTGTTGCAAGCAAACGCTGTTGGCAAGTCGTCGCGAGCGACCAGCTCGATGGTGGACAAGCCCTCGCAGGCGCTGGGTGACGCGGGCGGTGGCTTCGACCAGGTCATGGCCAAGCAGACAGCGTTTGGGCAGGACGACAAGGTCGCCCAGGCCAAGCCCAAGGACAAGCCAGAAGTGGCACACGGCGGCAAGAAAGATGCTGCCGACAAGCCATCGGTTGCCGATGACGGCAACAAATTGCCAGCCGACGATCAGGCCTCAGACCCCGCTGACACAGGGTTGCGCGACGCCAGCCTGGTGGCCGGCCAGGTCACCGATGCGCAGCCCGGCGCGCAACTGATTCAAGCCCAGGCTGAGGCCGTGGCGCCCGTGCTTCAGGCTGCCACTGCACAGTCGCAAGCCAGCGCAGCGCTGACGGAGGAGCCTGCCGCCGAAGAGGCGTTCGACCCCGACGCCGACCCCTTGGCCAACCTGCCAACCTTGCGCCTGGCACTGGAACAGAGCGCCCAGGCCAAAGGCACCACCTCGGCACACGCCGTGGACCCTTCGCAAGCTCAAGGTGATGAAGGCCGAGGAGCCGTCAATACCTTGGCGAATCTGGTCGATACCGCTGAGGGTGAGGCGGGCGAGCCAGGCGACAAGGCCTTCGGTGCACTGCTTGAAGAGGGCCTGAAGGACACCAAGAGCGCCAACAGCGACACGCGCGTCGACGATTTCGCCGATCGCCTGGCCAGCCTGACCCAGGCGGCCACGGCGAAAACCGCCAATGCCGTGCCGGCGAATGCCAGCCCCTTGCACCAACCCTTGCCGATGAACCAGAACGCCTGGACCGAAGGCCTGGTGAATCGGGTCATGTACCTGTCCAGCCAGAACCTCAAGTCGGCAGACATCCAGCTGGAGCCCGCCGAGTTGGGGCGGCTGGACATTCGCGTCAATGTAGCGGCGGATCAGTCGACCCAGGTGACCTTCATCAGCGGCCACGCCGGTGTGCGTGATGCCCTCGACAGCCAGGTGCACCGCTTGCGCGAGCTATTTACCCAGCAGGGCCTGGCGCAGCCAGACGTCAACGTTGCTGACCAGTCACGCGGGCAACAGCATCAGCAGGCGCAGGAACAGGGCAGCAATCTGTCGGGCGTCGCGGCGCGGCAACAGGCTGGGCAGGGCGGCTCCGAACAGGTCGATAGCAGCAGGCCGCTTGAGCAGCAGGTGGTGATTGGCGACAGTGCGGTTGATTATTACGCGTGAGGGCGGGGTGCCTGTCTTTAGGTTGTTGGTGCCGTTGAGAACGAGCGCCGCGCGGGCGGCGCTCGATCTCCCAGGCGCTGCCCCCCTAACGCCAAACCCACCCAAACCTCATTCCATCCCCCACCCAAAACCTGGCATAACACTTGCTCAAGCCACGTCATCCTCCTTTGAACCCCCGATGGACGACGGATTATTGGCATGGCGAAAACCGAAGCAGTAAAAGACCCCGCCACAAAAGGCAAACTCAAGCTGATCCTGCTGTTGGTGCTGGGCCTGGTGCTGGCGATCGGCCTTTCGGTGGGCGCTACCTGGTTCATCATGCACAAGAGCGAGTCCGCGCCGGCCACCGACCCGGCCGCCGCCAACGTCAAGCCTGTGGCCATCTACGAAGCCCTCACCCCGGCCTTCGTGGTCAACTTCAACCAGAACGGCCGCCAGCGCTACATGCAACTGAGCATCACCCTGCAAGCGCGCAACCAGGCTGACCTGGATGCCCTCAAGGTGCACATGCCGGTGATTCGCAACAACCTGGTGATGATGTTCTCCGGGCAGGGCTTCGACACCCTGGCCGGCAGCCCGGTAGGGCAAGAGATGCTGCGCCAGAAAGCCACCGCCGTGGTGCAGGAAGTCGCCCAGAAGGAAGTCGGCAAGCCGGTCATCGACCAATTGCTGTTCACCAATTTCGTATTGCAGTAGGAGTCCGCAATGGCCGTACAGGACCTGCTGTCCCAGGATGAAATCGATGCGCTGTTGCACGGTGTCGACGATGGTCTGGTGCAGACCGAGAGCGCTTCCGAACCAGGCAGTATCAAAAGCTACGACCTGACCAGCCAGGATCGTATCGTCCGCGGTCGTATGCCGACCCTGGAAATGATCAACGAACGCTTCGCCCGCTACACCCGCATCAGCATGTTCAACCTGCTGCGCCGCTCGGCGGACGTGGCGGTTGGCGGCGTGCAGGTGATGAAGTTCGGCGAGTACGTGCATTCGCTGTATGTGCCGACCAGCCTCAACCTGGTCAAGATCAAGCCACTGCGCGGCACCTCGCTGTTCATCCTCGACGCCAAGCTGGTGTTCAAACTGGTGGACAACTTCTTTGGCGGTGACGGCCGTCACGCCAAGATCGAAGGCCGCGAGTTCACCCCGACCGAGTTGCGCGTGGTGCGCATGGTCCTCGACCAGTGCTTCGTCGACCTCAAGGAAGCCTGGCAGGCCATCATGCCGGTCAACTTCGAGTACATGAACTCCGAGGTCAACCCGGCCATGGCCAACATCGTCGGCCCCAGCGAGGCGGTGGTGGTGTCGACCTTCCACATCGAGCTGGACGGCGGTGGCGGCGACCTGCACGTGACCATGCCGTACTCGATGATCGAGCCGGTGCGCGAGATGCTCGATGCGGGCTTCCAGTCCGACCTGGACGACCAGGACGAGCGCTGGGTCAAGGCCCTGCGCGAAGACGTGCTGGACGTGGCCGTGCCACTGACCGCCACGGTTGCCCGCCGCCAGCTGAAGCTGCGCGACATCCTGCACATGCAGCCTGGCGATGTGATCCCGGTGGAGCTGCCCGAGCACCTGGTGCTGCGCGCCAACGGCGTGCCGTCGTTCAAAGCGCGGCTGGGTTCGCACAAGGGCAACCTGGCCCTGCAGATCATCGACCCGATCGAACGCCGCTGACGGCGTGCCGGTCGCTCACTACGAATTGAATGCCTGTCGAGGAAATCATGGCTAACGAAAACGAGATCACGTCCCCGGAAGACCAGGCCCTGGCCGACGAATGGGCGGCGGCGCTGGAAGAAACCGGTGATGCCGGCCAGGCCGATATCGACGCGCTGCTGGGCGGCGACACCGGCAACAGCGGCGCGGGCCGCCTGCCGATGGAAGAGTTCGCCAGCTCGCCGCGGCCTAACGAGAACGTCAGCCTCGAAGGCCCTAACCTGGACGTGATCCTGGACATTCCGGTGAACATTTCCATGGAAGTGGGCAGCACCGAGATCAACATCCGCAACCTGCTGCAGCTCAACCAGGGGTCGGTGATCGAGCTCGACCGCCTGGCCGGCGAGCCGCTCGACGTGCTGGTCAACGGCACGCTGATCGCCCATGGCGAAGTGGTGGTGGTCAACGAGAAGTTCGGCATCCGCCTGACCGACGTGATCAGCCCCAGCGAACGTATCAAGAAGCTGCGCTGAGTGAAGGGCACGATGCGCGCCGGCGCTGCTTTTGCCGGGCTGCTCGCCAGCCAGTGGGCCTGCGCGGCGGCCAACCCTGCGGCAACCACCGCTGCCGCGCCTGGCAGCCTGGGTGGGCAACTGGCGCAGATGGTCTTTGGCCTGCTGTTGGTGGTGGGCCTGATCTTCTTCCTGGCCTGGATGTTGCGCCGCATGCAAGGCGCGGCGGTCAAAGGTGGCCAGGTGATCGAGATCGTCGGCAGCCGGGCCATTGGCCCGCGTGACCGCCTGTTGCTGGTGCAGGTCGGCAAGGAGCAGATCCTGATCGGCCACACCCCAGGCAGTATCGAGGCCCTGCATGTGCTGGCCGAACCCGTCGAAGTGCCCGCAGCTGCCCGTCAGGCAGCGCCGGAGTTTGCCCAGCGGCTGATGGAGCTGATGGGCAAGGACCAGAAGGACAAGAAGTGATGACCGGCGTGCTGCGCATGATGTTGACCCTGGCGCTGCTGCTGGCCGCGCCATTGGCCCTGGCCGCCGACCCGCTGTCGATCCCGGCCATTACCCTGTCCAATGGGGCAGACGGGCAGCAGGAGTATTCGGTCAGCCTGCAGATCCTGCTGATCATGACGGCGCTGAGCTTTATCCCGGCGTTCGTCATCCTGATGACCAGCTTCACCCGCATCATCATTGTCTTCTCGATTTTGCGTCAGGCCCTGGGCCTGCAGCAGACGCCTTCGAACCAGATTCTGACCGGCATGGCGCTGTTTTTGACCATGTTCATCATGGCGCCGGTGTTCGACCGGGTGAACCAGGATGCGCTGCAGCCCTACCTGAAAGAGCAGATGACTGCCCAACAGGCCATCGACAAGGCCCAGGGGCCGCTCAAGGACTTCATGCTGGCGCAGACCCGGCAGAGCGACCTGGACTTGTTCATGCGCCTGTCAAAGCGCACCGACATCGAAGGCCCTGACCAGGTGCCACTGACCATCCTGGTGCCGGCCTTCGTCACGTCCGAGCTGAAGACCGCGTTCCAGATCGGCTTCATGATCTTCATCCCGTTCCTGATCATCGACATGGTGGTCGCCAGCGTGCTGATGGCCATGGGTATGATGATGCTGTCGCCGCTGATCATTTCGCTGCCGTTCAAGATCATGCTGTTCGTCCTGGTCGATGGCTGGGCGCTGATCATGGGCACACTGGCCAGTAGTTTCGGCGGCGTTTGACGCCGTCAAGGAGAGCCACGCATGACCCCTGAAGTTGCTGTCGACCTGTTCCGTGACGCGCTTTGGCTGACCACGCTGATGGTCGGCATCCTGGTGGTGCCGAGCCTGCTGGTGGGCCTGATGGTGGCGATGTTCCAGGCCGCCACGCAGATCAACGAACAGACCCTGAGCTTCTTGCCGCGTCTGCTGGTGATGCTGGTCACGCTGATCGTCGCGGGGCCTTGGCTGGTGCAGAAGTTCATGGAATACATCACCACGCTCTACACCAGCATCCCGCAGCTGATCGGTTGACACGGCCATGCTGGAGCTGACCAACGCACAGATCGGCACCTGGGTCGCCACCTTCATCCTGCCGTTGTTCCGGGTGACGGCAGTGCTGATGACCATGCCGATCTTCGGTACGCGCATGCTGCCGGCGCGGGTGCGCCTGTACGTGGCGGTGGCCATCACCGTGGTGATCGTCCCGGCGCTGCCGCCGTTGCCCGAGTTCGAGCCGTTGAGCCTGCAGGGCCTGCTGCTGTGTGGCGAGCAGATCATCGTTGGGGCGTTGTTCGGGTTCTCGTTGCAGCTGCTGTTCCAGGCCTTCGTCATCGCTGGCCAGATCGTCGCGGTGCAGATGGGCATGGCCTTCGCCTCGATGGTCGACCCGGCCAACGGCGTCAACGTCACGGTGATCAGCCAGTTCATGACCATGCTGGTCAGTGTGCTGTTCCTGCTGATGAACGGGCACCTGGTGGTCTTCGAAGTGCTGACCGAAAGCTTCACCACCTTGCCGGTGGGCAATGCGCTGATGGTCAGCCAGTTCTGGGAAATGGCCGGGCGCCTGGGTTGGGTGTTCGGTGCCGGGCTGTTGCTGATCTTGCCGGTGATTGCCGCGTTGCTGGTGGTGAACATCGCCTTTGGCGTGATGACGCGGGCGGCGCCACAGCTGAACATCTTCTCCATTGGCTTCCCGCTGACGCTGGTCATGGGCATGGGGATTTTCTGGGTCGGCCTGGCCGATATGCTTTCCCACTACCAGGCATTGGCCAGCGACGCGCTGCAATGGCTGCGTGATCTGGCAAGGGCGCGCTGAGCATGGCTGAAAGCGAGAGTGGTCAGGACAAGACAGAAGACCCCACCGACAAGCGCAAGCGCGATTCGCGCGAAAAAGGTGAGATCGCCCGCTCCAAGGAGCTGAACACGGTGGCGGTGACCCTGGCAGGCGCCGGCGGCCTGCTGATGTTCGGCGGCCACTTGGCCGAGACGCTGCTGAGCGTGATGCGCATGAACTTCAGCCTGACCCGGGACATGATCGTCGATGAACGCGCCATGGGCGCGTTTTTGCTGGCCTCGGGCAAGATGGCGATCTGGGCGGTGCAGCCCGTACTGATTCTGCTGTTCGTGATCTCGTTCGTTGCTCCGATCGCGTTGGGCGGTTTCCTGTTTTCCGGCAGCCTGCTGCAGCCCAAATTCAGCCGCATGAACCCGCTGTCGGGGATCAAGCGCATGTTCTCGATGCATGCCCTGACCGAGTTGCTGAAGGCCCTGGCCAAGTTTTTCGCGATCCTGATCGTGGCGGTGGTGGTGCTGGTCAGCGACCGCCAGGCGTTGCTGTCGATTGCCAATGAGCCGTTGGAGCAGGCGATCATTCACAGTGTCCAGGTGGTGGGGTGGAGTGCGCTGTGGATGTCGGCGGGGCTGCTGCTGATCGCGGCGGCGGACGTGCCGTTCCAGCTGTGGCAGACGCACAAGAAAATGAAGATGACCAAGCAGGAAGTGCGTGACGAGTACAAAGACTCGGAGGGCAAGCCTGAGGTCAAGCAGCGTATTCGCCAGCTGCAGCGCGAAGTGTCGCAGCGGCGCATGATGGCGGCGGTGCCGCAGGCGGACGTGATCATCACCAACCCCACGCACTATGCCGTGGCCCTGCAGTACGACCCGGAGAAGGGCGGGGCAGCGCCCTTGCTGCTGGCCAAGGGTACCGATTTCATGGCGTTGAAGATTCGCGAGATTGGTGTCGAGCACAAGATCCAGATCCTTGAATCGCCGGCCCTGGCGCGGGCGATCTATTACTCCACTGAGCTTGAACACGAGATCCCGGCGGGGTTGTACCTGGCGGTGGCGCAGGTGTTGGCGTATGTGTTCCAGATTCGTCAGTACCGGTCGGGCAAAGGCAAGCGGCCGGAGCCGTTGAAGGATGACCTGCCGATTCCGCCGGATTTGCGGCGTGATAGCTGATAGGTGCATGGCGATGGTCGTTCAGCGCCTGTGAGATCGAGCGCCGCCCGCGCGGCGCTCGATCTCAAACCCACCCAAAAACCCCAAGGCGAACACCCAAACAGCAAAGTTGGAAGGCTTCTTGCAGAGCCACGCCCAGGCGCCCCCTGGGCGTCAAAGTTTTGCATCAAGAGGACTCGCGGTGGATCGCACTCAGTTAATCAACAACGCACGCCACAACCTGGCCGGTCTCGGCCGGGGCAACCTGGGTGTGCCGCTGTTGCTGCTGGTGATGTTGGCAATGATGATGTTGCCGATACCGCCGTTCCTGCTCGACGTGTTCTTCACCTTCAACATCGCCCTGTCGATCGTGGTGCTGCTGGTCTGCGTCTACGCCCTGCGCCCACTCGACTTCGCCGCATTCCCCACCATCCTGCTGGTGGCGACGCTGCTGCGCCTGGCCCTGAACGTCGCCTCCACCCGCGTGGTCATGCTCCACGGCCAGGAGGGCCATGGCGCTGCGGGCAAGGTGATCCAGGCCTTCGGTGAAGTGGTCATCGGCGGCAACTACGTGGTCGGTGCGGTGGTGTTCGCCATCCTCATGATCATCAACTTCGTCGTGGTGACCAAGGGTGCCGGGCGTATTTCCGAGGTAAGCGCGCGCTTCACCCTCGATGCCATGCCCGGCAAACAGATGGCCATCGACGCCGACCTCAACGCCGGCTTGATCGACCAGGCCCAGGCCAAGGCCCGCCGCTCCGAGGTCGCGCAGGAGGCCGAGTTCTATGGCTCGATGGACGGTGCCAGCAAATTCGTGCGCGGCGACGCCATCGCCGGCCTGTTGATCCTGTTCATCAACCTCATCGGCGGCATGCTCATCGGCATGCTCCAGCACGGCATGCCGTTCAGCGAAGCCGGCAAGGTGTACGCCTTGTTGACCATCGGTGACGGTTTGGTGGCGCAATTGCCATCACTGCTGCTGTCCACCGCTGCGGCCATCATGGTCACCCGGGCTTCGGGCTCGGAAGACATGGGCAAGCTGATCAACCGGCAGATGTTCGACTCACCCAAGGCCCTGGCGGTCTCCGGTGCGCTGATGATTATCATGGGCCTGGTGCCGGGCATGCCGCATGTGGCCTTCCTCAGCCTGGGCCTGATGGCCGGTGGCGGTGCCTACCTGGTGTGGAAGAAACAGCAGCAGGTGAAGGTCAAGGCCCAGGAAGAGGCGCAGCGCCAGCAGGACCTGCTGCCCTCGCCACAGCGTGCGCTGGAAACCAAGGAGCTGGGCTGGGACGACGTCACCCCGATCGACATGATCGGCCTCGAGGTCGGCTACCGCTTGATCCCGCTGGTCGACCGCAACCAGGGCGGCCAGTTGCTGGCGCGGATCAAGGGCGTGCGCAAGAAGCTGTCCCAAGACCTGGGTTTCCTCATGCCCACCGTGCACATTCGCGACAACCTCGACCTGCAGCCCAGCGCCTACCGCCTCACGTTGATGGGGGTGATCCTGGCTGAGGCGGAGATTTACCCGGACCGCGAACTGGCGATCAACCCGGGCCAGGTATTTGGCACCCTCAACGGCATTGCCGCACGCGACCCGGCCTTTGGCCTGGAAGCGGTGTGGATCGACGTCGGCCAGCGCTCCCAGGCGCAGTCGCTGGGCTATACCGTGGTCGATGCCAGTACGGTGGTGGCCACGCACCTCAACCAGATCCTGCAAAAGCACTGTCACGAGCTGATCGGCCATGAGGAAGTGCAGCAATTGCTGCAAGTGTTGTCCAAGGCTTCGCCTAAACTGGCAGAAGAATTGGTGCCGGGTGTCATTTCCTTGTCGGGGCTGCTGAAGGTCCTGCAGGCATTGCTGTCCGAGCAAGTGCCGGTGCGCGATATCCGCAGCATCGCCGAGGCGATCGCCAACAACGCAGGCAAGAGTCAAGATACCGCCGCGCTGGTGGCCGTGGTGCGCGTCGGATTGTGTCGCGCCATCGTGCAAAGCATTGTCGGCGTTGAGTCTGAGCTGCCGGTGATCACCCTTGAACCGAGGTTGGAACAGATTTTGCTCAATAGTCTGCAAAGGGCCGGGCAGGGTCAGGAAGACGGTGTTCTTCTGGAGCCGAGCATGGCCGAAAAGCTGCAGCGTTCGCTGATTGACGCGGCCCAGCGCCAAGAGATGCAAGGCCAGCCGGCCATTCTCCTGGTCGCCGGCCCGATCCGCGCCATGCTGTCGCGCTTCGGTCGCCTGGCTGTACCGAATTTGCATGTTCTGGCGTATCAGGAAATACCTGACAACAAGCAAGTCACCATCGTTGCCACCGTGGGCCCTAACGGCTGAGGTAGTGGATAATGCAAGTTAAGCGATTTTTCGCCGCCGATATGCGTCAGGCCATGAAGCTGGTCCGGGATGAGCTTGGCTCCGATGCCGCCATCATCGGTAACCGCCGCATCGCCGGTGGTGTCGAATTGACGGCCGCGCTGGACTACAAATTGTCCGCCCTGGCCCCGCGCGTACCCAACGCCGAGCTTGAAGAAGAGCTGCGCAAGACCCACACGCGCATTGCCACGGCCCAGGCCGAACTGGACCAGCGCAGCGACACCAGCGACAACAACCGCCAATTGTTCGCCGGCCAGTCGCTGACGGCCTCCGAGCCGCTGGTCGAGCCGCACGTGGACGCCCCGGCACCTGCCGCTGCGCCAGCCCCGGCGCCGGTCGACCCGCGCCTGTTCGATGCCATGCGCTCGGAGCTGTCGGGCCTGCGCGAGCTGCTGGAAGTGCAGCTCGGCTCGCTGGCCTGGAGCCAGCTGCAAGGCAGCAAGCCGCAGCAGGCCAACCTCTGGCGCCGCCTGCAACGCATCGGCCTGTCCGGCCCGATTGCCCGTGAACTGCTCGACCTCACGACTGAGATCGAAGAGCCACGCCAGGCCTGGCGCATGCTGCTGGCGCACCTGGCGCGGATGATCGAAATCCCCGAGGTGGAGCCGATTGAAGAGGGCGGTGTGATCGCCATGGTCGGCCCGGCTGGCATGGGCAAGACCACCACCCTGGCCAAGCTGGCTGCGCGCTACGTGCTCAAGTACGGCGCCCCGCAGTTGGCGCTGGTGAGCATGGACAGCTTCCGCATCGGTGCCCAGGAGCAGCTCAAGACCCTGGGGCGCATCCTCAATGTGCCGGTGACCTACGTCGACCCGGGCCAGTCCCTGGCCCAGGCGCTGGAACCGCTGCTGCGTAAACGCGTGGTGCTGATCGATACCGCTGGCCTGCAGGCCAGCGACCCGGCCCTGCGCATGCAGCTGGAAACCCTGGCCAGCCGTGGCATCGCCGCGAAGAATTATCTGGTGCTGGCAACCACCAGCCAGAAGCAGGTGCTGACCGCCGCCTACCACAGCTACAAGCGCTGTGGCCTGGCCGGCTGTATCCTGACCAAACTCGACGAAACGGCAAGCCTCGGCGACGTGCTGAGCCTTGCCATCAGTCATGAATTGCCGGTGGCCTACCTGACCGATGGGCCGCGCATTCCCGATGATTTGCACTTGCCCCGGGCGCACCAGCTGGTCACCCGTGCGGTCAATGTGCAGCAGCAGGACGAGCCCAGCGAAGAGGCCATGGCCGATATGTTCGCTGATCTCTATCACAACCCACGGCGAGCGGGTTGATGATGAAGTGTGTGCAACGTAGCTATGCCAAGGGGCACGCAGAATTGCCTCACGTGTGGCCTGAGTCCCAGCGAGACAAGGTAAAAAACAGACATGGGTAGCATGCATCCCGTACAGGTGATCGCCGTGACCGGTGGCAAAGGTGGCGTCGGCAAGACTAACGTTTCAGTGAACCTGTCTCTGGCGCTGGCCGAGCTTGGCCGCAGGGTCATGTTGCTGGACGCCGACCTGGGCCTGGCCAATGTCGACGTATTGCTTGGCCTGACCCCCAAACGCACCCTGGCCGACGTTATTGAAGGGCGCTGTGAGCTGCGCGATGTGATGCTGCAAGGCCCCGGCGGTGTGCGCATCGTACCGGCGGCCTCCGGCACCCAGAGCATGGTGCACCTGGCGCCGGCCCAGCACGCTGGCCTGATCCAGGCGTTCAGCGACGTCGGCGACAACCTCGACGTGCTGGTGATCGACACCGCTGCGGGTATCGGTGACTCGGTGGTCAGCTTCGTTCGCGCGGCCCAGGAAGTGCTGCTGGTTGTGTGCGACGAACCCACCTCGATCACCGACGCCTACGCACTGATCAAACTGCTCAACCGTGACTACGGCATGAACCGCTTCCGGGTGCTGGCCAACATGGCGCAGAGCCCGCAAGAAGGGCGCAACCTGTTCGCCAAGTTGACCAAGGTCACCGATCGCTTCCTTGACGTTGCCCTGCAGTACGTGGGCGCCGTGCCGTACGACGAGTGCGTGCGCAAGGCAGTGCAGAAGCAGCGCGCGGTGTACGAGGCGTTCCCGCGTTCCAAGTGTGCGTTGGCCTTCAAGGCCATTGCGCAGAAGGTCGACAGCTGGCCGTTGCCGGCCAACCCGCGCGGGCATCTGGAATTCTTCGTCGAGCGTCTGGTGCAGCCCACCAGCGCAGGACCGGTACTATGAATGCGAGCGGCTTCAAGATGTACAGCAGGGCGTCGAAAGACGCCCAGTATGAGCTGATCGAACGCTACGCCCCGCTGGTCAAGCGCATCGCCTATCACCTGTTGGCGCGGCTGCCCGCCAACGTCCAGGTCGAAGACCTGATCCAGGCCGGCATGATCGGCCTGCTGGAAGTGGCCAACAAGTATGACGCCAGCAAGGGCGCCAGCTTCGAGACCTACGCCGGCATCCGCATCCGCGGCGCCATGCTCGACGAGGTGCGCAAGGGTGATTGGGCACCGCGGTCGGTGCACCGCAATACCCGCATGGTCAGTGATGCAATGCGCGCGGTTGAAGCAAGAACCGGTCGCGACGCTAAAGATCACGAGGTTGCTGCCGAACTCCAATTGAGTCTCGATGATTACTACGGGATTTTGAACGATACCCTGGGCAGCCGGCTGTTCAGCTTCGACGACCTGTTGCAGGATGGCGAGCACGAAGGCCTGCACGAAGACGGCGCCAGTGGCCAGGTGGAACCGGCGCGGGGCCTTGAAGACGAGCGCTTCCAGGCTGCCCTGACCGATGCGATCGCCAACCTGCCAGAGCGCGAGCGGCTGGTGCTGGCGCTGTACTACGACGAAGAGCTGAACCTCAAGGAAATCGGTGAAGTGCTGGGCGTCAGCGAGTCGCGGGTAAGCCAGTTGCACAGCCAGTGCGCCGCACGTTTGCGCAGCCGTCTGGGTGAGTGGCGGGCGCGCTGAACGCCAGCCGTTGCACTGAAGACGCTGCAGCCGTTTCACGTTGTGCCGAATTGAATGAATGCGTGCTCGGGGGCCGAGCGCGTTTGAGACTGCTTGGAGGTCTAATTGGACAAGAACATGAAAATCCTCATCGTTGACGACTTTTCGACGATGCGGCGGATCATCAAGAACCTGCTGCGTGATCTGGGCTTCACCAACACCGACGAAGCTGACGACGGCACCACTGCGTTGCCGATGCTGGAAAACGGCCACTACGACTTCCTGGTGACCGACTGGAACATGCCGGGCATGTCCGGTATCGACCTGCTGCGCAAAGTCCGCGCCAGCGAAAAGCTTAAAACCATGCCGGTACTGATGGTGACGGCCGAAGCCAAGCGCGACCAGATCATCGAAGCGGCCCAGGCCGGCGTCAATGGTTACGTGGTCAAGCCGTTCACCGCTCAGGTGCTCAAAGAAAAGATCGAGAAGATCTTCGAACGCGTCAACGGCTGAGTCACGTCAGGGGGCGCGCCATGGATTCATCACAAACGTCTTTGGGGGAGTTCGAATCGACCCTGAAGAAGCATGCCCAGGAGCTGGTAGAGAGCCTGGAGCGCGGGCGCTTCGGCGAGGCGGTGCAGCTGATTCATCAGCTGAACCAGACCCGCGATCGCGGCCTGTATCAGGAAGTCGGCAAGCTGACCCGTGAGCTGCACAGTGCGATCGTCAGTTTCCAGATCGACCCGCACATGCCGCAGGCCGAGGAGGTCTCGCAGATCACCGACGCCACCGAGCGCCTGTCCTATGTGGTCAAGCTGACCGAGGGTGCCGCTAACCGCACCATGGACCTGGTCGAGGAAAGCACGCCGGTGCTCAACGACCTGGCGGGTGAGGCCAAGGCCCTGAGCGTGGACTGGCAGCGCTTCATGCGCCGCGAAGTGGCCGCGCCGGAATTCCGTGACCTGGTCAAACGCGTCGACAGTTTCCTGACGCACAGCGCTGAAGGTAACCGCAAGGTCTCAGGCCACCTCAACGACATTCTGCTGGCTCAGGACTATCAAGACCTGACCGGGCAGGTGATCAAGCGGGTCACCGCGCTGGTCACCGAGGTGGAAAGCAACCTGCTCAAGCTCGTGCTGATGGCCAGTCAAGTCGACCGGTTTGCCGGTATCGAACATGACCACCAGCAGCTGCGTGCTGAAAAAGATCAAGAAAAACATCCGACTCGGGGTGAAGGTCCGCAGATTCATGCCGATAAGCGTGAAGACGTCGTGTCCGGTCAGGACGATGTCGATGATCTGCTGTCCAGTCTGGGTTTTTAAGGAGCACGTTTAATGAGCTTCGGCGCCGATGAAGAAATCCTTCAGGATTTCCTGGTAGAAGCCGGCGAAATTCTTGAGCAACTGTCCGAGCAACTGGTCGAGCTGGAAAGCCGACCGGATGATGCCGACCTGCTCAATGCCATTTTTCGCGGTTTCCACACTGTAAAAGGGGGCGCCGGCTTCCTCCAGCTCAACGAGCTGGTGGAGTGCTGCCATATCGCCGAGAACGTGTTCGACATCCTGCGCAAAGGTGAGCGCCGGGTCGACGCCGAATTGATGGACGTGGTGCTGGAGGCGCTGGACACGGTCAACAGCATGTTTGGCCAGGTCCGCGAGCGCAGCGAGGTCATCCCCGCTACCCCAGAACTGCTGGCGGCGTTGTCGCGCCTGGCCGAGCCTGCTGCTGCCGACGCGGTCGCAGCGCCTGCGGCTGCAGCCGAGCCGGTCGCCGCGGCGCCTGCCGAAGAGCCAGACATCACCGACAGCGAATTCGAGCAGCTGCTCGACTCGCTCGACGCGGTCAAGGCCCAGGCCGCTGCCGATGAGCAGATGCAAGGCGAAACCGTCAGCAGCGCCGGTGACGAAATCACCGACGCCGAATTCGAATCGTTGCTCGACCAGTTGCATGGTAAAGGCCAGTTCAGCGCCGAAGTCGCCGCTGAGCCTGTGGCCAGCGCTGCGGCCCCGGTCAGCGATGAAATCACCGATGAAGAGTTCGAGTCGCTGCTCGACCAGTTGCACGGCAAGGGCACCTTCCAGGCCGATGCCTTGCCGGCCGCCAATGCGCCAGCAGCGGCAGCGCCGCAAAGCGTTGCAGCGGCCAGCGCAACGAGTGACGAGATCAGCGAGCACGAGTTCGAAGCCTTGCTCGATGAGTTGCACGGCAAGGGCAAGTTCTCGGGTGACGCGGTCGCGGTCGAAGCGCCTGTCGCCGCCAAGGTCGAGAGCAAGCCGGTGGCCAAACCGGCACCTGCTCCAGCCGCCGCCCCAGCAGCTGCCAGCAAGCCCGCACCTGCGCCTCGCGCGCCGGCCCCAGCGGCAGAAAAACATGCGGTCAGCGAGGCGGAAACCACCGTGCGCGTCGACACTGCGCGCCTGGACGAGATCATGAACATGGTCGGCGAACTGGTGCTGGTGCGTAACCGCCTGGTGCGCCTGGGCTTGAACAGCGGTGACGAGGCCATGTCCAAGGCCGTGTCGAACCTCGACGTGGTCACCGCCGACCTGCAGACCGCGGTCATGAAGACCCGCATGCAGCCGATCAAGAAAGTCTTCGGCCGCTTCCCGCGCCTGGTTCGCGACCTGGCCCGCCAGCTCAAGAAAGAGATCAACCTGGAGCTGGTCGGTGAAGAAACCGACCTCGACAAGAACTTGGTCGAGGCCCTGGCCGACCCGTTGGTGCACTTGGTGCGCAACGCCGTCGACCATGGCGTCGAGATGCCCGACGAGCGTGAAGCCACCGGCAAGGCGCGTACGGGGCGGGTGGTGCTGTCGGCTGAACAGGAAGGCGACCATATCCTGTTGTCGATCTCTGATGACGGCAAGGGCATGGACCCCAACATCCTGCGCGCCAAGGCCGTGGAGAAGGGCCTGATGGACAAGGACGCCGCCGAGCGTCTGAGCGAGTCGGACTGCTACAACCTGATCTTCGCCCCGGGCTTCTCGACCAAGACCGAGATCTCTGACGTGTCTGGCCGTGGTGTCGGCATGGACGTGGTGAAGACCAAGATTTCCCAGCTCAATGGCTCGATCAACATCTACTCGGCCAAGGGCCAGGGTTCGAAGATCGTCATCAAGGTGCCGCTGACCCTGGCGATCATGCCGACCTTGATGGTGATGCTGGGCAACCAGGCCTTCGCCTTCCCGCTGGTGAACGTCAACGAGATCTTCCACCTCGACCTCTCGCGTACCAACGTGGTCGATGGCCAGGAAGTGGTGATCGTGCGCGACAAGGCATTGCCGCTGTTCTACCTCAAGCGCTGGCTGGTCCAGGGCCAGGTGCACGAAGAGCAGCACGAGGGCCATGTGGTGATCCTGTCGGTCGGCACCCAACGCATCGGCTTTGTCGTCGATCAACTGGTGGGCCAGGAAGAAGTGGTAATCAAGCCGCTGGGCAAGATGCTGCAGGGCACGCCGGGCATGTCCGGGGCCACGATCACCGGCGACGGTCGCATCGCGTTGATCCTCGACGTTCCGAGCATGCTCAAGCGTTACGCCGCGCGGCGTATTTGATTTCGGTGGCGCGCCCTGGCGGGTTGCGCCGCCTAATGGAGTGTTTATGGCAGTCAAGGTCCTGGTGGTGGATGATTCCGGTTTCTTCCGCCGCCGTGTCTCGGAAATCCTCTCGGCGGACCCGACGATCCAGGTAGTGGGTACCGCGACCAATGGCAAGGAAGCAATCGACCAGGCGCTGGCGCTCAAGCCCGATGTCATCACCATGGACTACGAAATGCCCATGATGGACGGCATCACCGCAGTGCGGCACATCATGCAGCGCTGCCCGACGCCGGTGTTGATGTTCTCTTCGCTGACCCATGAAGGCGCCCGGGTGACCCTCGACGCGCTGGATGCCGGTGCGGTGGATTACCTGCCGAAAAACTTCGAAGACATCTCGCGCAACCCCGAGAAGGTCAAGCAGATGCTGTGCGAAAAGGTGCATACCCTGTCGCGCAGCAACCGTCGTTTCGGCAGTTACAACCCAGCACCTGCTGCTGCGCCGGTCACTACCAGCAGCAGCCATGCGCCGACCAGCAGCTTCGCAAGCCCGGCCACGGCCCCGGCGCGCACGGCACCGCCGGTACGCACCCCGGCCGCAGCGCCCGCGGCACATGCCCCGGCACCCAAGCGCAAACCTTACAAGCTGGTGGCCATTGGTACGTCCACGGGCGGCCCGGTGGCGCTGCAGCGGGTGCTGACGCAACTGCCCGCCAACTTCCCGGCGCCGATCGTGCTGATCCAGCACATGCCGGCGGCTTTCACCAAGGCGTTTGCCGAACGCCTGGACAAGCTGTGCAAGATCAGCGTGAAGGAAGCCGAGGACGGTGACCTGTTGCGCCCAGGCCTGGCGCTGCTGGCCCCGGGTGGCAAGCAGATGATGATCGACGGCCGTGGCACGGTGAAGATCCTGCCGGGTGACGAGCGCCTGAACTACAAGCCGTGCGTGGACATCACCTTCGGCTCGGCGGCCAAGTCTTACGGCGACAAGGTGCTGTCGGTGGTGCTCACCGGCATGGGCGCCGACGGCCGTGAAGGCGCGCGCCTGCTCAAGCAGGGCGGCAGTACCGTGTGGGCCCAGGATGAAGCCAGCTGCGTGATCTATGGCATGCCCATGGCCATCGTCAAGGCCAACCTGGCCGACGCGGTGTACAGCCTGGACGAGATCGGCAAGCACCTGGTCGAGGCCTGCGTCTGATGGACGTGCTAAGCCTGATCGGCCTGATCCTGGCGTTTGTCGCGATTGTCGGCGGCAACTTCCTCGAAGGCGGGCACGTGGGTGCGCTGATCAATGGCCCGGCGGGCTTGATCGTGCTGGGCGGCACCTTGGCGGCGGCGCTGTTGCAGTCGCCGCTGTCGGCCTTCAAGCGTGCCTTGCAGATTTTGCGCTGGATCCTGTTCCCGCCCCGGGTCGACCTGGCAGGCGGTATCGACCGGGTGGTGAACTGGAGCCTGACGGCGCGCAAAGAGGGCCTGCTGGGCCTGGAAGGGGTGGCTGATGCCGAGCCCGACCCCTATGCGCGCAAGGGCCTGCAGTTGCTGGTCGACGGTGCCGAGCCTGAAGCCATCCGCAGCATTCTTGAAGTCGACTTCCTGACCCAGGAGGGCCGTGACATCCAGGCCGCCAAGGTGTTCGAGAGCATGGGCGGCTACGCCCCGACCATCGGCATCATCGGCGCGGTCATGGGCCTGATCCATGTGATGGGCAACCTGGCCGACCCGTCGCAGCTGGGTAACGGCATCGCCGTGGCGTTCGTCGCCACCATCTACGGCGTGGCCAGCGCCAACCTGATCCTGTTGCCGATCGCCAACAAGCTCAAGGCTATCGTCATGCGCCAGTCGCGTTACCGCGAGATGCTGCTTGAGGGCCTGCTGTCGATTGCCGAGGGTGAAAACCCGCGCTCGATTGAGCTGAAGCTGCAAGGCTTCATGGAGTAACCATGCGCCGCCGTCGTCATACCGAGGAACACGAGAATCACGAGCGCTGGCTGGTGTCGTACGCCGACTTCATCACCTTGCTGTTCGCGTTTTTCGTGGTCATGTACTCGATTTCCTCGATCAACGAGGGCAAGTACAAGGTCATTTCGCAGGCCTTGCTCGGGGTGTTCAACGACCCCGAGCGGAGCATGAAGCCGATCCCCATCGGTGATGAGCAGCCGCTGAGCGTGCGCCCGGCCGAGCCTTTGGTCAGGGACAGCGAGCAGACCGAAGCGGGCCTGGCGCAGACCAACGTCGACCCGCTGAAGACCATCAGCGATGACGTGCGCGACGCCTTTGGCGACCTGATCAAGACCGACCAGATGACCGTGCGCGGCAATGAGCTGTGGATTGAAATCGAGCTCAGTTCCTCGCTGTTGTTCGGCAGCGGTGATGCCATGCCCAGCGACAAGGCCTTCGACATCATCGAAAAGGTGGCGAACATCCTCAAACCGTTCGCCAACCCGGTGCATGTCGAAGGCTTTACCGACAACCTGCCGATTCGCACCGCGCAGTACCCGACCAACTGGGAGCTGTCGTCGGCGCGGGCGGCCAGCATCGTCCGCCTGCTGGCCATGGAAGGGGTCAACCCGGCGCGCATGGCCTCGGTGGGCTATGGCGAGTATCAGCCGGTCGCCAGCAACGACAGTGCCGAAGGCCGTGCGCGCAACCGCCGCGTGGTGCTGGTGATTTCGCGCAACCTCGAAGTGCGCCGCAGCCTGACTGGCACAGGTAGCGCCAATGCCACGCCGGATGCGGCGTTGCGCCGTGCTGGCACACAAAGTGCACCGGCAACGCCAGCAATGGGGACGGGGCAATAACTCGTCAATTCTCTGTCACCGCGTACCCTGTGGGAGCCGGCTTGCCGGCGATGCAGGCAACGCGGTGTGTGGCACCGGCTTTGCCGGTGATCGCCGGCAAGCCGGCTCCCACAGGGTATCAGCGTCATCATGAGTCAAGAGTTGTCCTATGAGAGTCTGGGCAGTAGCCAATCAAAAAGGTGGCGTCGGCAAGACCACCACGACCATCGCCCTGGCTGGCCTGCTGGCTGAGGCGGGCAAGCGCGTGGTCGTCGTCGACCTCGACCCGCATGGGTCGATGACCAGTTATTTCGGGCACAACCCCGATGCGCTGGAACACAGCTGCTATGACCTGTTCCTGCACCAAGGCAGCGTGCCCGAGGGCTTGCCGGGGCAATTGCTGCTGCCGACGAGCGACGAGCGTATTTCGCTGTTGCCATCGAGCACTGCGCTGGCGGTGCTGGAGCGCCAGTCGCCGGGCAAGAACGGCCTGGGGCTGGTGATCGCCAAGAGTCTGGCGCAGCTGTGGCAAGACTTCGACTTTGCCTTGATCGACAGCCCGCCCTTGCTCGGCGTGCTGATGGTCAACGCCCTGGCCGCGAGCCAGCAGCTGGTGATCCCAGTGCAGACCGAATTCCTCGCGGTCAAGGGCCTGGAACGCATGGTTGGGACCCTGGCCATGGTCAACCGTTCGCGTAAACAGGCCTTGCCTTACCAGATCGTGCCGACCCTGTTCGACCGCCGTACCCAGGCCTCCCTGGGCACGCTCAAACTGCTGCGTGACACCTATGGGCAGCATGTCTGGCAGGGTTACATCCCGGTCGACACGCGCTTGCGCGATGCCAGCCGCAAGGGCGTGACGCCTTCGCAGTTCGATGGCAAGAGCCGTGGGCTGATTGCCTACCGGGCGCTGCTCAAGCATTTACTGACCTACAAAACCGCAGTGCAGGTGGCCTGATGACGCAGACACGGCAAACCAGCACGCGGCCGCAGATGGCCCTGCAATCCTACCTCGATGGCTTGTTGCAAGAGGCCACCGAGGCCGACGACCTGCTCGAGCTGCCGACAGCACCGGAGGACTTCGCCGACGCGGTGCGCGAGGAGCAGGCGCGTGATGCACGCCAGCCTGCCCAGGCCACCCTCGCGGCGCCCCGGCCCTTTGCCGAGCCGCGGTTACAAGTACTGCCCAGCGTGCTGCCGGTGGAAGAACCGGTGGTGGCGGTGGTCGAGCAGCAGGTAGTGGCCGAGGCCAGCATCCCGGTGCTGATCGAAGCGCCCGCGGTAGAACCGGCGGTGCCGGTGGTGGATGTGCACCTGCCTGCGCCGAACCTGCCGGTGCCGCCAGCAAGCATCGATGGCCGCCCGGCCTGGGCAGCGGAGCCGTTCGAGTGCCTGCTGTTCGACGTCGCCGGGCTGACCCTGGCGGTGCCCTTGGTGTGCCTGGGCTCGATCTACAACCTGGCCGGCCAGGAGCTGACGCCGCTGTTCGGCCAACCGGACTGGTTTCTTGGCATCCTGACCTGCCAGGCCGGCAACCTGAAGGTCCTCGACACCGCGCGTTGGGTAATGCCCGACCGCTACCGCGACGATTTTCGCCAGGGCCTGCAGTATGTGATTTCGGTCCAGGGCTATGAATGGGGGCTGGCCGTGCACCAGGTCAGCCGTTCCCTGCGCCTGGACCCGTCCGAGATCAAGTGGCGCAGCCAGCGTGGCCAGCGCCCCTGGTTGGCCGGCACGGTGATCGAACACATGTGTGCCTTGCTTGACGTCGCCGAACTGGCCGAGCTGATCGCCAGCGGCGCAGTCAAGCAGATGCACGCCAAACACAAATGACACCGAACACACCGCCTAGCGCGGATTTTGAGGGGTAGGGGAATGAAAAAGTCGTCCGCACAAGGTTCCGAAGATCCGATCCTGCAATGGGTAACCTTCCGTCTGGACAACGAGTCCTACGGGATCAATGTCATGCAGGTGCAGGAAGTGCTGCGCTACACCGAGATCGCCCCGGTACCGGGCGCGCCGAGCTATGTGCTGGGCATCATCAACCTGCGTGGCAACGTGGTGACGGTGATCGACACCCGCCAGCGTTTTGGCCTGATGCCGACCGAGGTGACCGACAACACCCGTATCGTCATCATCGAGGCGGACAAGCAAGTGGTCGGCATCCTGGTCGACAGTGTTGCCGAGGTGGTCTACCTGCGTCAGTCCGAGATCGAGACGGCGCCGAACGTGGGTAACGAAGAATCGGCCAAGTTCATCCAGGGCGTGTGCAACAAGAACGGCGAGCTGCTGATCCTGGTGGAACTGGACAAGATGATGACCGAGGAAGAGTGGTCCGAGCTTGAGAACATCTGAGTTGATCCTTGAGGTTGCTGTCATCTTCCTGGCGCTGCTTTGGGCGCTGGGTGTGTGGATGTTCCTCAACCACACCAAGCGCCAGCGCGAGCTGGCGGCGCAACAGGCTGCGGGCGATGCGCTGCGTGATCAGCGTATCAAGGACCTGGCCAAGCGCCTGGACGACTACCAGAACGGTACCGTGCGCATGGGTGAGGCTATCCAAGACGTGCGCGAGACGTTGGCCACCTTGCCGGATCGGCTGGAGCGGCTGGAGCAGCGTGACCCCAGCAGCGTCACCTTCAGCCAGGCGGCCAAGCTGGTCGGCATGGGGGCGAGCGTGTCCGAGCTGACCGAGACCTGCGGCCTGACCCAGGCCGAGGCGGAGTTGATGAGCAAGTTGCACCGTACCGAGTGAGCTGAATCCTTGGGGCCGCTGTGCGGCCCTTCGCAGCACAAGGCTGCTCCTACAGAATGTGCGGTGGTCCTTGGGGCCGCTGTGCGGCCCTTCGCAGCACAAGGCTGCTCCTACAGGTACAGCGCCATTTTGTAGGAGCAGCCTTGTGCTGCGAAGGGCTGCACAGCAGCCCCAATGGCTCACACCTCAGGTGGTAGACCAGGAATGCATGCCACCCACCTTGGCCAGGCGATTGAGCGGCAAGCGGTCACGCCAGACCAGGCGCAAGGCCTCCAGGTCGACGTACAGGAAGCTGTTGATACGCGGCATCGTGTACAGGTTGTACAGCTGACGAATCAGGTACAGGTCGGGCAGCAAGCGGTCGGTCACGGCGCTGAGCATCGCCGGGCCGGTGATGTGGCTGAGGCGTTTGGCGTACGCATAGAACCCTCGCGGGTCGCTGGCCAAGGTCGGCCGCGCCCGGTAGAAGTCCGGGTCGGCAAGAAAACGCGCCTGCATCTCTTCCGATATCGCCAGCAAGGTCGGGTTGCCGGCATGGCTGCCGATCATGCTGTTGTTGTACAGGGTGTTCATGCCCAGTTTCTGGTTGGACATGGGCGGATGCAGGAGCAACCCGTCATCCGTGGTTGCCAGCACCACATCATCGATCGCCGCGTGTGCGCCTTGGCCCAGTAGTTCGTCATCGACGTCCATGTACAGCCCACCTTCGGCGTGCAGCATCGGGTAGCGCAATACGTCCGAGGCGGAGGCGAAGTTGCTTGCCACGCCATCATTGCCCTCGATGGCCGCTTGGTAATGACCGAAGTACTGGCTCTGCTCGAAGGCTTTGAAAAAGGCCTGGTCCTCCAATGGCAGTACTTGCAGCCCCGGCACGTTCCTGGCCAGTTCATCGACGTTGTGCGCATAGGCCTGGGGGTTTGCCTTGGAGAGGTACAGCCGGTACTGGTACGGGCCTTCCTCCAGGCGCCGGGCATTGCCAGCCAACGTCTCAAGCAGCTCGGGGCCAAGTGTCTTGTCGCCTACCCACAGCGATGTAATCCGTTGCGGGATGGGGCGAGCGCCGGCGGGAAATGGGCTGGGTAGCTGCACAGGCAGTTGCAGGTCGATACCCAGGCCACGCAGTGATGCCATGCGCATCGGGTCGGTGACGGCCCGGCCTTCGGGGTTGGCTAGGCGCATGTTGCCGGTGAGCGGTTCGGCTTCGAAGTAGGTCGGGTCTACCTCATTGGTGCCTTCCTCAGTGATGAACAGGTCGGCCTGCATGTCATAAACCAATTCAAGCTCTTCCGGGTAATCCGGCGTCTCCTCGTAATAGCTGATCATACGATCGGTATCGCCGTTGTACCGCGGGTAGCGCCGTATAGAGTTGGCCACTGCAGCATCGCCGTCCGGCAATGGCGCGATGGGGGTAGGGCGGTGGAAGTAGGGCGCGACATCCACCGGGGGCAAATGCGGTGGGTCGGAAGGGCTCAGCGGGTAACCCCACTGCTCGTTCACCCGGCGCGGGGCGACGAAGCCGTCCTGCTCGAAACGCAGCAGGCCCTTGCCTTTGGCCACCGCTTCCAGTGCCAGCGGCGTTGCATTGAGCAGGCCGTAGGTGATGTTGCCGATGCCGTCGAGCTTGTCGTGCAGGGTCTTGCCATTGATGGCTTGGTCCAGGCCCAGGCCCAGTTGCACGATACCGCCCAGCGCCAGCAAGGGCGCCAGGCCAGGCACCACGAAGGTCAGCGGCGCCAGCAGGTTGAGCGTGCTATTGAGGTAGCTGCGCCATTTGCGTTTGCTGATCTCGCTGTTGCTGGTGATGATGAAATCGGCGTCGTCGTAGCAGCGCTGCCGCTGACGCAGGGCCATGGCCTGGAACAGGTCGCCGGTGATGCGCGGGTTGTACTTGCCGGGGCGGTAGTTGACATAGGTGCGCGGGGGCCAGGTGCCGTCGTCGTTGAAAAAGCCATGTTCCGGTGGCAGGCGATGGCTGCGTGGGTATTCGCCCAAGCCTTCAAGCGCGGTGTCCAGGCCGCTGAAGTCGATACCCTGGGGGCCATCGGCCAAGCGAAAGTGTTGCTTGAGCGCCTGGCGCCGGGTGGCGTCCTTGCACTGTTGGCCGACCCAATCCTTCAACAGAGCTTCGCTGGCGAATTCCAGCAGGGGCGAGCTGTTGCCGGGTACATAGAGCAAAGTCAGGTCGCTGTGGCTGTCGTTGATGTACAGCAGGTCCGTGGATGCGTAGCCGTAAATGCTCAGGGTGCTCAGGCGCAGGCCCTTGCCGCGTGGGATGACATCGGCCGCGCGCCAGGCCAGTTGGCGCGCGGCGTCGCTGAGGCTGCCGTCGCCGATCTGCTTGTTGCAGGCAGCAAGGAAGTTGAGTTTGCAGCACAGGCGGTAGCTGGGCAGTTGGTCGTGCCAGTAAGCGTCGAGCGACGCCTTGTAGCGGGTGTGGAAGTCCAGTGCCTCGATGTGACGCTGCAGGGCTTCGGCGCGCACGTTCAGTAGCGTCGAGTGGTCGTAGCGGGCAGGTTCGGTACGCTTGAACAGGCCGTTGAACACCTCATACCAGGCCCCGTTGTCGACGTGCGGTTGTACTGGGAGGTGCTCGACACAGGTGATTGGGCCGTCTTCGGGCAGCCTGCCGGCCCAGGGGGCTTTGAACAGGCCGCCGAAAAAGTCGTTGTTGGATTCACCTTGCCAGTTCATCAGTACGGCTTGCGTCAGGTTCACACGCTGCACTACCTGTGCCTGGTACTGGGTGGCTCCGGCCGGGTGTATGTGCAGCGTCACCACCTCGACCTGGTCGGGGTCCAGGTGCACGCCTTGTGTCGCCAGCCAGTCCTGGATGGCCTGCTTGGCGTCGCGGTCGGGTCGGGGCAGGGTGGCGAGGTGATTGCGTACGTACTGCACGCCAGCCGCGTTGATGTGGGTGGTCGGCATGTCGGTCTCCGTGGCTCGGGAAAAACCACAGGATCGACCGACAGGGCCAGGGTGCGACGGTAGATAATGCTTGCCGGGCGGTTCAGCCCGCTTGGCCGGTCAGGCGCGGCAACAGCTCGGTGACGTCACGCTCGGGTTTGGCGGAATCGTCAAAGCCTGGCGGCACCTTGCCGCGCAGTTGCCAGGCAAAGGCAATGATCTCTGCGATGGTCAGGTACAGCGCCTCGGGTATCTGATCGCCTAGCTCCAGCCGGGCCAGCAGGCGCACCAGCTCGGCGTTTTCGTAGATCGGCACCTCGTGTTGGCGGGCCAGGGCGAGGATGGCTTCGGCCAAGGTATCGTCGCCCTTGGCGCTGAGGGTGGGTGCCTGTTGGCCGTCGTAGCTCAGGGCAATGGCCTGACGGGGTGGGTTGAGGCTCATGCGTTTTCGTCCACCCAGCGTTGTTCGACCCGCGTGCGGGGGCCTTGAGGGGGGATGCCGGGGTGGCATTCCAGGTCGCCGACGTCCAGGCCGCGGGCCAGCAGGCGCTCGCGCAGGGTGCCGAGCTGGCTGTCGATCAGCCGTGCGGTGGGTTCACGTTCTGCCCACAGCTGGCCATTCAAGCGGCCCTGGCTCAACTGGGCCTGGACTTGCAGCGGGCCAAGCGGCGCGAGGTCAAAGGCCAGCTCGATGCGCCACAGGGCCTGCAGCGGGTCTTGCGATGCCTGCTGGCGGTCGGCTTGCTGCTGCGGCGTTTCCTCGCGTTGCAGCTTGACCTGCAGCGGGATGAACTCCTGGCCATGGCGAATGGGGACTTCGGTCTGCCAGGTGGTTTGCAGGTTGCCGTTTTCAAGCGTGCCAGTTTGTTGCAGGCTGCTCATGGCGTGGCTTTGCAGGCGCGAGACAGCCGCCGCGGCCAGGCGCAGCAGTTGTTGCAGGTCACCTTCGTCTTCCATGGCCTTGAGCAGCCGTGAGGGCAGCGGAAACGCCCCAGGCTGGGGTTTCGGGCTGACTCGGTCGAGCATGCCCAGCGCCCCGCGGGCCAAGGCCGGCATTGTCAGGGCCAAGGTGCTGGGGGCTAGGGCTGGTGCGCCGGGTGTGGTGACCGAGGCCTGGGTCACCAACCTGAGCAGGTGCGCCTTGAGGTCGGTCGCGACGCTTGCTGGCAGGCCGCCCAGCAGCTTTGCCTCGAGGAAGGCGCCGCTGTTGTTCAGGGCCTGGGCGACGGCCTTGGCATCACCGAGCTGGCGCGCGTCCGGCAGGCCGGCGAGCACGCGGTCGGCGGTCGCGCGCAGATCGCCGTCGGCGCCGGGGTCGCGGGCGAGCCGTTGCAATGCGCTGAGCAGGCCCGGTAACGAGGCCTGACGGTTTTGCTGGGTGAGCAGTTGCTGGGCAATGCTGAGCTGGTCTTGCCTGCCACTGAGTGGCACGAATTGCAGCGACTGGTCGCCTTGCACCCGCGCGCTGAGCAGGCTGCCCACCGGCAGCGGGCGTGGGCTGTCGATGGTCAGGGTGGCGCCGGCCTGGGCACTGTTTAGCAGGCTGACCAGCGAACGGTAACCGGCGGCCTGGCCCTGCGCTTGAAGGATGGGCTGGTTGGTCAGGACCTTGCCTTGCAGCAGGGTGCCGACCGGTACCTTGGCCGTGTCCAGGCGGGCGAGGGCGGCGATGTTGCTGGTGCTGGCCTGTTGCAACAAGATGGCCAGGCGATTGCCTTCGGTTTGACTGACCGTGACCTGGCTGCCCGGGGGCAGGGGCTGGCTGGCGCTGGCTTGCAGCTGGGTCTGGGCGCCGTTGGCCTGCATCAGCCGCAGCACGAGCTGGAATTCCCGGCCCAGCTGGCGCATCGACAACACCTCGGCCTGCGCCGTTTCGCCCGGGGCCAGCAAGCCGGGTTGCGCTTGCGTGAGGCGCAGCAGTTCGCCGGTCATGCCCGCCTTGATGGCCTGGGCGCTGATCGCGGTTTGTGCGCCGAGACTATTGATTTCAGTCATGATTGTATACAACCTGTCGAACCCGCCCTCTTGGCAGCGAGGCCGTGCATGTAATAATGCCGCCCGTCCGCCACTGCCACTGTAACGGCAGGGAGGGGGGCGACTTGAGACACTGGGTTCAAGATCGGCGACTGGTCTTGAACCCTACACAGATAAGGCGAAACCGTGACCCTTCACCTCCAAGCCGCGGGCCTGGCCTGCGAGCGCGACTGGCGCCTGCTGTTCGAGCACCTGGATTTCGAGCTGCGGCCCGGCGACATGCTGCAGATCAGTGGCCCCAACGGCAGCGGCAAGACGAGCTTGTTGCGCCTGCTGGCCGGGTTGATGCAGCCGACTGCCGGGCAGATTCTGCTCGGTGGCCAGCCGTTGGCCGAACAGCGCCATGCCCTGGCCAGCATCCTGCTGTGGATTGGCCATGCTGCGGGGATCAAGGACCTGCTCACCGCCGAGGAGAACCTCACCTGGCTCTGTGCTTTGCACCAACCTGCCAGCGCCGAGGCAATCTGGGCGGCGCTGGCGGCGGTCGGCCTGCGCGGTTTCGAAGACGTGCCTTGCCATACCTTGTCCGCCGGCCAGCAGCGCCGTGTGGCCCTGGCCCGCTTGTACCTCGAAAGCCCCCCCTTGTGGATTCTCGACGAGCCGTTCACCGCCCTCGACAAACAAGGCGTGGCGCAGCTCGAAGCGCACCTGGCGGCGCATTGCGAGCAGGGCGGCACGGTGGTGCTGACCACCCACCACAGCCTCGAACGCAAACCGTCGGGCTACCGTGAACTGAACCTGGGGCAATGGGCGGCATGAGCGTATTCATCCTGTTGTTGCGTCGCGAAGCGCGCCTGTTGTTCCGCCGCCCGGCCGAGCTGGCCAACCCGCTGGTGTTCTTCGCCATCGTCGTGGCCCTGTTCCCGCTGGCGGTCGGCCCTGAGAGCCAATTGTTGCAAACCTTGTCGCCGGGCCTGGTGTGGGTGGCGGCCTTGCTGGCCGTGCTGCTGTCGCTGGACGGCCTGTTCCGCAGCGATTTCGAGGATGGCTCGCTGGAGCAATGGGTGCTGTCGCCGCATCCGCTGGCGCTACTGGTATTGGCCAAGGTGCTGGCGCACTGGATCTTTTCCGGCCTGGCGCTGGTATTGTTGGCGCCACTGCTGGCACTGATGTTGGGGCTGCCGAGCCATTGCCTGCCGGTGCTGCTCGCCTCGTTGCTGCTGGGTACGCCCGTGCTGAGCCTGTTGGGCGCGGTGGGGGCGGCGCTGACGGTCGGTCTTAAACGCGGTGGTCTGCTGCTGGCATTGCTGATTCTGCCGTTGTATATCCCTGTATTGATCCTGGGCAGTGGTGCGTTGCAGGCGGCGTTGCAGAATATGCCAGCCACCGGCCATCTGCTCTGGCTTGCCAGCCTCACGGCCCTGGCGGTGACACTGGCACCCTTTGCGATAGCGGCCGGCCTGAAGATCAGCGTCGGCGAATAACGAGTCCTGGGCTCTCAAGCCTGGCTAATACCCTGGATGTACCCTGATGAAAATGAGTTGGACGTGGTTCCACAAGCTCGGTTCCCCCAAATGGTTCTATGCCATCAGCGGCCGTATGTTGCCGTGGCTGGCCATTGCCTCCCTTGCGCTGCTGCTGGTGGGCATCACCTGGGGCCTGGCATTCGCGCCCCAGGACTACCAGCAGGGCAACAGTTTCCGCATCATCTACATCCATGTGCCGGCGGCGATGCTGGCGCAGTCCTGCTACGTGCTGCTGGCGGTGGCCGGGGTGGTGGGGCTGGTGTGGAAGATGAAACTGGCCGACGTCGCCCTGCAGTGCGCAGCGCCGATCGGCGCCTGGATGACCGCCGTGGCGCTGGTCACCGGTGCCATCTGGGGCAAGCCGACCTGGGGCAGCTGGTGGGTGTGGGATGCCCGCCTTACGTCGATGTTGATTCTGCTGTTCCTGTACTTCGGCATCATTGCGCTGGGCCAGGCAATCAGTAATCGTGACAGCGCGGCCAAGGCCTGTGCGGTGCTGGCGATTGTCGGTGTGATCAACATCCCGATCATCAAGTACTCGGTGGAGTGGTGGAACACCCTGCACCAGGGCGCCACGTTCACCCTGACCGAAAAACCCGCGATGCCTGCCGAAATGTGGTTGCCGCTGCTGTGCACGGCGCTGGGTTTCTACTGTTTCTTCGGCGTGGTGCTGTTGATGCGCATGCGCCTTGAAGTGCTCAAGCGTGAGGCACGCGCCAGTTGGGTCAAGGAGGAAGTATTGAACAGCCTGGGGCGGAGGGCCGCACGATGAGTTTTGCCTCGTTCGGTGATTTTCTCGCCATGGGCCACCATGGCCTGTACGTGTGGACGGCCTATGGCATCTGCCTGGCGGTGCTGGCGCTGAATGTCGCCGCGCCGCTGATGGCCCGCCGTCGCTACCTGCAAGAAGAGGCGCGCCGTTTGCGCCGGGAGAACAACCAGTGAATCCGCAGCGCAAGAAACGCCTGTTGCTCATCGTCGGCCTGTTGGTCGGTGTCGGGGTTGCCGTCGGCTTTGCCCTGAGCGCCTTGCAGCAGAACATCAACCTGTTCTACACCCCCACTCAGATCGCCAACGGCGAGGCGCCGCAGGATACCCGTATCCGTGCCGGTGGCATGGTCGAAAAAGGCTCGGTGCAGCGTTCGGCCGACTCGCTCGACGTGCGCTTCGTGGTCACCGACTTCAACAAGTCGGTGCCGATCACCTACCGCGGCATCCTCCCCGACCTGTTCCGCGAAGGGCAGGGCATCGTTGCCCTGGGCAAGCTCAATGCCGAGGGCGTGGTGGTGGCCGATGAAGTGCTGGCCAAGCATGACGAAAAATACATGCCGCCCGAGGTCACCAAGGCCCTGAAAGAAAGCGGCCAAGCCGCCGCCGGCGCGGGGGCCAAACCATGAACGCGGCACTGGTGATACCCGAACTCGGCCAGTTGGCGATGATCCTGGCCATCTGCTTCGCCGCCGTGCAGGCCAGTGTGCCGCTGCTCGGCGCCTGGCGCGGCGACAGCCTGTGGATGAGCCTGGCACGCCCGGCGGCCTGGGGGCAATTCGCCTTCCTGACCTTTGCTTTTGCCTGCCTCACCCATGCCTTCATGACCGACAACTTCTCGGTCGCCTACGTCGCCAGCAACTCCAACAGCGCTTTGCCTTGGTACTTCAAGTTCAGTGCCGTGTGGGGCGCGCACGAGGGGTCGTTGCTGCTGTGGGCGTTGATCCTGGGCGGCTGGACCTTCGCCGTGTCGGTGTTCTCGCGCCAGCTGCCGCAAGTGATGCTGGCCCGTGTGCTGGCGGTAATGGGCATGATCAGCGTGGGCTTCCTGAGCTTTTTGATCATCACCTCCAACCCGTTCCAGCGCCTGCTGCCGCAAGTGCCGACCGATGGCCGTGACCTCAACCCGTTGCTGCAGGACATCGGCCTGATCGTCCACCCGCCGATGCTGTACATGGGCTACGTGGGCTTCTCGGTGGCCTTTGCCTTCGCCATCGCCGCCTTGCTTGGCGGGCGCCTTGATGCCGCCTGGGCACGCTGGTCGCGGCCGTGGACCATCGTCGCCTGGGCCTTCCTTGGCGTGGGCATCACCCTGGGCTCGTGGTGGGCTTACTACGAGCTGGGTTGGGGCGGCTGGTGGTTCTGGGACCCGGTGGAAAACGCCTCGTTCATGCCTTGGCTGGTGGGCACGGCATTGATCCACTCGCTGGCGGTGACCGAGAAGCGTGGCGTGTTCAAGAGCTGGACCGTGCTGCTGGCCATTGCTGCCTTCTCGTTGAGCCTGTTGGGCACCTTCCTGGTCCGTTCCGGGGTGCTGACCTCGGTGCATGCCTTTGCCGCTGACCCGTCACGCGGCGT
Organism: Pseudomonas sp. LAIL14HWK12:I10; assembly: GCF_900184205.1. Classification (NCBI taxonomy): domain Bacteria; kingdom Pseudomonadati; phylum Pseudomonadota; class Gammaproteobacteria; order Pseudomonadales; family Pseudomonadaceae; genus Pseudomonas; species Pseudomonas sp. LAIL14HWK12:I10. The sequence goes on from NZ_FXWU01000002.1 coordinate 406,701, forward strand.
GTTCATCCTGATCTTCCTGCTGTTCGTGGTGGGCGGCTCGCTCACCCTGTTCGCCCTGCGTGCGCCGGTGGTCAAGAGCCAGGTCGGCTTTGCCCTGTGGTCGCGCGAAACGCTGCTGTTGGCCAATAACCTGGTGCTGGTGGTGGCGGCCTCGATGATCCTGCTGGGCACGCTGTACCCCCTGGTACTTGATGCCCTGACCGGGGCCAAGCTGTCGGTCGGCCCGCCTTACTTCGATGCGTTGTTCCTGCCGCTGATGGCACTGCTGATGGTGGTGCTTGGGGTGGGCGTGGTGGTGCGCTGGAAGGACACGCCCGGCAAATGGCTGGCAAGCATGATGACCCCGGTTCTGATCGGCAGCGCAGTGCTCGCCCCGGTCGCGGGCTTCATCGTCGACGACTTCGACTGGCCAACGCTGACGGCCTTTGCCCTGGCGGCCTGGGTCGTACTCAGCGGGTTGCGTGATGTGCTCGACAAGACCCGCCACAAGGGCCTGGCCAAAGGCATGGGTGGCCTTACCCGCAGCTACTGGGGCATGCAGCTGGCGCACCTGGGTTTGGCGGTGTGCGCACTGGGCGTGGTGTTGTCCAGCAACAACAGTGCCGAACGCGACCTGCGCATGGCGCCGGGCGAAAGCGTGGAGCTTGGCGGTTATCACTTCCTGTTCCAGGGTGCCAAGCACTTCGAGGGGCCGAACTTCATTTCCGACAAGGGTACTGTGGTGGTGTCTCGCGACGGTCGCGAAGTGACCACGCTGCACCCTGAGAAGCGGCTGTACACCGTGCAGCAGTCGATGATGACCGAAGCCGGCATCGACGCCGGCTTCACCCGCGACCTGTACGTGGCCCTGGGCGAGCCGTTGGAAAACGGCGCTTGGGCGGTGCGTGTGCATATCAAGCCTTATGTCCGCTGGATCTGGCTGGGCGGTCTGCTGACCGGCCTGGGCGGTTTGCTGGCGGCCCTGGACCGGCGTTACCGCGTCAAGGTCAAGACCCGGGTGCGTGATGTCCTGGGCGTGTCTGGAGCAGCTGCATGAAGCGTTGGATCATGGTGGTGCCACTGGCGGTGTTTCTGCTGGTGGCGGTTTTCCTCTACAAAGGCTTGTTCCTCAAGCCCGACGAACTGCCTTCGGCGATGATCGGCAAGCCCTTCCCGGCGTTTTCCCTGGCCTCGGTGCAAGGTGATCGCAATTTGACCCAGGCCGACCTGTTGGGCCGCCCGGCGCTGGTCAACGTGTGGGGGACCTGGTGCCCGTCGTGCAAGGTCGAGCACCCGTACCTGAATCAGCTGGCCGAGCAGGGCGTGGTGATCCACGGGGTCAACTACAAGGATGACAATGGCGCGGCGCTGAAGTGGCTGGCCGAGTTCCACAACCCCTACCAGCTGGATATCCGCGATGAGCAGGGCACCCTAGGCCTGGACCTGGGCGTGTATGGCGCGCCGGAAACCTTCCTGATCGACGCCAAGGGCATCATCCGCTACAAGCACGTAGGCATTGTCGATGCCAGCGTCTGGCGCGAACAGCTGGCGCCGCTGTACCAGGGCCTGGTCGATGAGGCCAAGCCATGAAGCGCGGGCTGGCAGCAGCCGTACTGGGGTTGGCCCTGGGCCTGGGCGTGGCGGGCGTGGCCAGGGCGGCCATCGATACCTACCAGTTCCGCGATGACGCCGAGCGTGAGCGGTATCAGCAACTGACCAAGGAGCTGCGCTGCCCGAAGTGCCAGAACCAGGACATCGCCGACTCCAACGCACCGATTGCCGCCGACCTGCGCCGCGAAATCTTCCGCATGCTGGGCGAAGGCAAGAACAACGAGCAGATCGTCGACTTCATGGTCGACCGCTATGGCGACTTCGTGCGCTACAAGCCCGCGCTCAGCGGGCGCACCTGGTTGCTGTGGTTTGGCCCGGGGATCCTGCTGGCCGGTGGCTTCGTGGTGCTGCTGGTGATCGTTCGCCGCCGCCGCGGTGCAGCGGCCCAAGGTGCGCATGAGTTGTCCGTCGACGAACGCGAGCGTCTCGCCAAACTGCTGGAAAAAGAACAGACCCATGATTGAATTCTGGCTTAGCGCGGGCCTGCTGCTGCTCGCTGCCCTCAGCTTTCTGCTGATCCCGATCCTGCGTGGCCGTCGCCGTCAGCAAGAGGAAGACCGCACCGCCCTGAACGTCGCCTTGTACCAGGAGCGCGTGGCCGAACTGGCTGCGCAGCAAGCCGCTGGCGTGCTCGATGACGTGCAATTGGCCAAAGGCCGTGACGAAGCAGCCCGTGAACTGCTGGCTGACACCGAAGGGGGCGAGGCCGCGCGCCAAGGCCACCTGGGCAAAGCGCTGCCGCTGTTGGCGGCGGTGCTGGTGCCGCTGATGGCGTTGGGGCTGTACCTGCACTTTGGCGCGGCTGACAAAGTCGAGCTGACCCAGGAATTTGCCCAGGCGCCCAAGACCATGGAAGAGATGACCACGCGCCTTGAGCGTGTGGTGAAGGCCCAGCCGGATTCCGCCGAAGCCCTGTATTTCCTTGGGCGTGCCTACATGGCCGAACAGCGCCCGGGCGATGCGGCACGCACCTTCGAACGTGCCGTGGCCCTGGCGGGCCGTCAGCCCGAGTTGCTGGGGCAATGGGCCCAAGCGCAGTACTTTGCCGCCGACAAACAGTGGAACCCGCAACTGCAGGCGTTGACCGATGAAGCCCTCAAGGCTGACCCGAACGAAGTGACCAGCCTGGGCCTGCGCGGCATTGCTGCGTTCGAGGGTGAGCGTTACCAGGAAGCCATCGACTACTGGAAGCGCCTACTGGCACAACTGCCTGAAGGCGATGCCTCGCGCGCCGCCTTGCAAGGCGGTATCGACCGGGCTGCTGAGCGCCTGGGCGGTGAGCCTGGCCAAACCGTCACACCCGTGGCTGCCCGGCTGAAGGTGCGTGTGGAGCTGGCAGCGGCGCTCAAAGACAAGGTCAAGCCCGACGACACGGTGTTCATTTTCGCCCGTGCCAGTAATGGCCCGCCCATGCCCGTGGCAGCGAAGCGGGTGACCGTGGCGCAGTTGCCGATCGAGGTGGAGTTGTCTGATGCCGACGCGATGATGCCGCAGATGAAACTGTCGGACTTTACTGAAGTCCAACTCGTTGCCCGTGTGTCGCGTGCCGGCCAGCCCACTCATGGCGAGTGGATCGGCCAGGGTTCGCCACTGGCCACTGCCACCCAGGCCACGCAACACCTGACCATCGACAGCCCAGACCCGTAAGAGAGCATTGCCATGCACAGCACCGTCCGCCTGACCCTGATCACCCTGGCCCTGGGTTTGTCCGCGTGTACGGTGCATGAACCTTACGAGCAGCCCGCGCCACCGATCGAGCGGCTACCGCCGCACCAGGGGCCGGTGGTCAAGCCGTTGCCGGGCGGGCAGCCTTCGACCCAGCCGAGCAAACCCGCAGCGACGCCCAAGCCGATGCCCCGCACGTCCGCCAGCTTTGCACCGCCACCGGGCGGTTCCAGCCATTGGGACCCTAAGCTGGGCGTGTACGTGCTGGAGAAAAAACCCAACACCTTCTACCGCCAGCGCACCTACTACCGCTACGACGGGGGCTGGAGCTGGTCACTGAGCCCCGATGGCCCATGGCAGGACACCGACAGCAGCGGTGTACCCGGTGGCCTTGGGCGGGCGTTCGCCCAGTAAGTTGCCCGGTACAGTACAGTTTTCTGCTCATTTATCGATTGACTGTACCGACCGCTGATTACGCATAATGCCCCTTCGATCAGACGCGGAGGTGGCATGAGCAAGACAGTCCTGGTGTTGGTGGAAACCGTCGACGATTACCTGCCCCTGCTGGAACAGGCGGGTTATCGGCTGATCCGCGCACCGTCGCCGCAACTGCGTACCGAAGCCATCCAGCGCCACGCCCGCGAAATCGATGCCGTGCTCACCCGGGGCCCATTGGGCCTGACTGCCGCGGAAATCGAGGCGCTGCCCCACTTGCAGATCATCTGCGTGATCGGTGCCGGCTACGAGCAGGTCGATCTGGCCGCCGCTGCCGCGCGCGGTATCACGGTGACCAACGGTGCCGGGGCCAATGCCGCCGCGGTCGCCGACCATACCTTGGCAATGGTACTGGCGCTACTGCGCGACATTCCCCGTGCCGATGCCAGTACCCGCCGTGGCGAGTGGAACCGTGTGATCAGCCCGTCGGTGAGCGGCAAGCGCCTGGGCATTCTCGGCTTGGGCGCGGTGGGGCTGGCGATCGCCAAGCGTGCCAACCTTGGCTTCGACATGAGCATCAGCTACCACAGCCGCACGCCGCGCCCGGATGTGCCGTACACCTGGTACGACAGCCCGCTGCACCTGGCCGATGCCGTCGACATTCTGGTCGTGGCCACGCCAGGCGGCGCCGCTACCCATCACTTGGTCGATGCACCGGTACTCGAAGCCCTCGGCGCCGAGGGCTACCTGGTGAACATCGCCCGTGCCAGCGTGGTGGACACCCAGGCCCTGGTGGCGGCGCTGGCGGGCGGCAAGCTTGCCGGTGCCGCCCTGGACGTGTTCGACGACGAGCCGGCAGTGCCCGGTGCCCTCAAGGCGCTCGGCAATACGGTGCTGACACCCCATGTGGCGGGCCAGTCGCCGGAGGCCGCGCGCGACACGGTGACGTTGGTAGTGCGCAATCTGCAGGCGTTCTTTGCCGGCGAGCCGGTGTTGACCCCGGTACGAAACTGACTCTTTTCACCCATGAGCCTGGCAGCGTCCCGGCCAACAAGGAGTGTGTGCATGCAACTCGAGATCTTCCAGGTCGATGCGTTTTCCGCTGAGCCTTTCGGTGGCAACCCCGCGGCAGTCATCCCGCTGGACAGCTGGCTGCCGGACGATGTGCTGCAACGCATCGCCGAAGAGAATAACTTGTCCGAAACCGCCTATTTCGTGCGTAACGGTGAGGCATACGACCTGCGTTGGTTCACCCCGACGGTCGAGGTCGACCTGTGCGGCCATGCCACCTTGGCCTCGGCCTATGTGTTGTTCGAGCAGTTGGGCGAGCAGGCGCCCGTGTTGCGGTTCAATACCCGCAGCGGCGAGTTACGCGTCAGCCGTGGCGCCGACGGGCTGCTGGCGATGGATTTCCCGGCCAAGCAGCCGGAAGCGGTGGAGGCCCCAGCGGGCCTGTTGGAGGCGCTGGGCCTGAGCAGTGCGCGTGCGGTGTACCGCAGCGATGACTTGGTGGTGGTGATCGATGACGCGTCGTTGCTGGACCCGTTGAAACCCGATTTTGTCGCCCTGTCGGCCTTTGATGTGCGCGGGATCGCCGTGACTGCGGCTGGGCGCGGGTTTGATTTTGTTACCCGGTGGTTTGGCCCGCGGGTGGGCGTGAACGAGGACCCGGTAACGGGCTCGGCGCACACCTCGCTGGCGCCGTTGTGGGCCGAGCGGCTGGGCAAGAATGTGCTGAGTTGCGAGCAGGGTGGGGTGCGCAAGGGGCAGTTGCTGTGCGAGGTGCCGGGCAATGGGCGGGTGATTATCAGCGGGCGGGCGGCGTTGTATCTGCGGGGGCAGGTGTTTATCTGAGGGATGTTTTTGGTGCCTGAGGTGCATGTCTTTAGGTTTGCAGCGCCTGGGAGATCGAGCGCCGCCCGCGCGGCGCTTCGCAGCACAAGGCTGCTCCCACATCTGTTTCGGGCCAGTCACGCCTGTGGGGGCGGCGCGCGACCGCCTTGTTGGTCCGACGCGATATCATGGTGTGCGCCAAGGGGCCGCGCGCCAATGCCCCAGGACTAATTGGCCCGAAACAAATGTAGGAGCAGCCTTGTGCTGCGAAGCGCCGCGCGGGCGGCGCTCGATCTCCCAGGCGCTGCAAACCCCAAGACATGCCCCCGCAACCCCACCCGCATCCCCCAAATCATTGCCTCCCCCCCGCACAACCAGTAGCCTGCGCCCAATTCAAACGAGGATCGCAGACGTGAGACGCGGTGTGATGTACGCCGGCATGGCCGGTGCGTTGTGGGGCATGGTGTTGATGGTCCCTGAGCTGCTGCCTGAGTTCAACCCGATGCTGCTGAGCAGCGTGCGCTATGTCATGGTCGGGGTCATCTCGTTGCTGCTGGCACTGCCCATGGCCCGCCAACTGCGTCAGCTGACCCTGCACGACGCGTGGATGCTGCTGCGCCTGGCCGTCATCGGCAACCTGGTCTATTTCGTTTTCCTGGTGGCCGCCATCCAGCGTCTGGGCGTGGCGCCGGCTTCGCTGATTGTCGGCGTACTGCCCCTGACCATCACCCTGTACGGTCGCAACGACAGTGGCGCGGTACCGCTGGCGCGGCTGATCGGCCCATTGGCGCTGATCCTGACGGGCATGCTGTGCATCAACCTGCAGACGTTCGCCTTCGCCCCCGGCGACATCGGCGACAAGCTCCTGGGCCTGTTCTACGCATTGGCCGCCCTGGCCTGCTGGACCTGGTACGCGGTACAGAACAGCCGTTACCTCAAACAATGCGGGCATTTCGACAGCCATCAGTGGTCGGTGCTGTGCGGGGTGATGACCGGACTGGCCAGCCTGGTGATGGTTGCAGCCCTGGCCCTGTGGCAGCCGCAACAGTTGCAGGTGGACGCGCCGATGGCGCGCTGGTGGTTGTTCTGGGCGGCCAGCCTGGGCTGCGCGGTGCTGGGTTCGTGGTTGGCCATGGCGCTGTGGAACGCTGCCTCCAAGCGCCTGCCACTCACCCTGAGCGGCCAACTGATCGTCTTCGAAACTTTGTTCGCCCTGCTTTACGCTTTCCTTTGGCGGCAGACCGGGCCGAGCGTGCTAGAGGCGGCAGCGATCATTCTGGTGATTGGCGGCGTGCTGTGGTCCATGCGCCAGCACGGAACGCCGCGAGAACTTGCCAAACCGGTGCATACCTGAGAAAAGGGCGGCTTTGATTTTTTCAGCGTTGGAGCATGCCCATGAGCAGCGAACTGCAGATCATCGACCTCGTCGAAGGCGACGGTAAAGCCGCCGTCAAAGGCGCCCTGATCACCACCCAGTACACCGGCTGGCTGGCCGACGGCAGCACGTTCGATTCATCCTGGTCGCGCGGCAAACCCTTCCAGTGCGTGATCGGCACGGGGCGCGTGATCAAAGGGTGGGACCAAGGCTTGATGGGCATGCGCGTCGGTGGCAAACGCAAACTGCAGGTGCCGGCGCACCTGGGGTACGGCGAGCGCAGTGTGGGGGCGATCCCGCCGAATTCGGATTTGACGTTTGAGATCGAGCTGCTGGAAGTGCTGACGCGGGATGATTGAGATATTGATGAGTTTTTGCGGGTGTATGCCTTGAGGTTTGCAGTGCCTACGAGATCGAGCGCCGCCCGCGCGGCGCTCGGTCTCGTAGGCGCCAGATCATTCACGCCGTACATACAGGGTATACATAATTCAGCAACACACATCCTCTAACGTTGGCCTTGCCTAGGGAACGGCAATCACGCTCAGGGAGGAACCAAACGGGTTGACGGCACTCTGACCCTCACTCGTTGCCAGGGATGGCACTCACTACAAGGACGCCCTGCGGCTGCGACGCAGGGCAACGTGGCGGGTCAACCCGATTTTCTCTGCCACAAGAGCCTGCCTTGATGAAGTTGCCAACCTTTCTCCGCCGTCGTCGCCACTTGCTGTTGAGCCTGGTGCTCACGGCTGTGGCCATACCGCTGGCGTTGGATGCTGTCGAAAGCCGTGCGCAGCCGGTCGATGGCACCCAGACCCTGGTCTTCCTGCGCCACGCCGAGAAACCGGGCGAGGGGCTGGGGCAACTGAACTGCCAAGGCCTCAACCGGGCATTGGACCTGGCCACGTTGCTGCCAGAACGTTTTGGCAATGCCGACTACGTGTTCGCTGCCAACCCGTCGCGGCATGTCGAGGAGGGCAGCAAGGACGAGAGCTACAGCTATATCCGCCCGCTGATGACCATCACCCCCAGCGCCATCCGCTTGGGCCTGCCGGTGAACATCGACTACGGTGCCAACGACACCGACGCGCTGGCCGAAGAGTTGCTGAGCGACAAATACCGCAACGCGACGGTCTACACCGCTTGGTCCCATGGTTACCTGCCAGAACTCATCAATACCGTGGCCGGCAAGGCCCTGGGTGAAGAGCGGGTGATCACCGAGGACTGGAACGGTGACGATTTCGACACCCTGTATGTGCTCACGCTGACCTGGCACGACGGCAAGGCCAGCCTGCTCAGCCGCAATGTGCGGCAGGGCCTCAATGACGGTGCCCATAGCTGTCCGAGCTGATGCGCTGCTACTGTGTGGGCAAGGAAGCCGAAACAGGGGCCATGCATGAAGCACGAGGTGACGGTCATTGGAGGGGGTGTCATTGGCTTGGCGACGGCCTATGCGCTGGTGCGCGAAGGGTTGTCGGTAGCGCTGATCGAGGCGCGGGACAGCCTGGCATCTGCCACCAGTTTCGCCAATGGCGGGCAGTTGTCGTACCGCTATGTGGCGCCATTGGCCGATGCCGGTGTGCCGTGGCAGGCACTGGGCTGGATGCTGCAGGGGGATTCGCCGCTGCGTTTGCGGTTGCGATTTGACCCGGCGCAGTGGCGTTGGTTACTGGCGTTCATGATGGCCTGTCGCAGCCGTGTCAATGCTCGCAATGGCGCACAACTGTTGGCGTTGGCGCTGGAAAGCCAAGCCGCCCTGGCGCGTTGGCGCGAGGAGGATGGGTTGACGGATTTTGCCTGGCGACGTAACGGCAAGCTGGTCGCTTTTCGTAGTGAGCGGGCGTTCGCCCAAGGGCGCAGGCGCCTGCTCGATCCAATCAGCCAACGCGTGCTCGATGCCACCGAGCTCAAGGCCCTGGAGCCGGCCTTGGCCGAGGCGCCGTTCGTGGGGGGCGTGCTCACACCTGATGAGGAAGTCGCCGACTGTTACCGCTTCTGTGTACGCCTGGCCGAGCGCTTGCGCGCATCCGGGCAGTGCCAGTTTTTGCTCGGTAAGCCTGTGACTCAGCTGGTCACACATCACGATCGGGTGGTTGCGTTGCAGTTGGGCAGCGAGCGGGTCGATGTGCAGCGCCTGGTGCTGTGTGCAGGTCATCGCAGTGCGGGGTTGGCGCTACCGGGGTTGAAGTTGCCGGTCTATCCGCTGAAGGGCTACAGCCTGACTGCGCCGATTGCCCCTGAGCATCGGGCGCCGGAGGTCAGTGTTACCGACTACGAGCGCAAGATCGTCTATGCGCGGCTGGACCGCCAACTGCGGGTGGCGGCGATGGTGGATATCGTCGGTTACGATGAATCGGTGGATGCGCGCCGACTCGACAGCATGCGCCGGCTGGCGGTGGATACGCTGCCCAACGCCGCCGACTACGGGCAGGCGGTGGAATGGGCGGGGATGCGGCCAGCGACGCCCACCGGGGTGCCGATCATTGGGGCGACGGCGTATCGGAACCTGTGGCTGAACGTGGGGCATGGGGCACTGGGTTTTACGTTGGCCTGTGGCAGTGGGGAGCGGTTGGCCAGAATGTTGCGCTGACTGGACCGGCCCTATCGCTGGCAAGCCAGCTCCCACCCGAACTATGTAGCCTTCAAGTCTAGCGCCGCACCTGTGGGAGCTGGCTTGCCAGCGATGAGGCCGGAACAAGCACCACAAGACAGTTGCTCCCACAGGTGTCTCAGAACCTTCTGGCCTGTGGTCATCCTGTGGGAGTCGGCTTGCCGGCGTTAGGGCCACTTAAGGCACCTGAATCTTACCGCCCGAAGCGCATCGGCCAGCCCACCACTTTCTTCACCCTCGGCGTGGCATAGGTCCGCACTTTGGACGTACTCAACCCCATCCGCACCAACGACTCGGCAATGGTCACCGCTGCGCTCACACCGTCCACCACCGGCACGCCGGTGCGTTGACGGATCTGCTCATCCAGCCCCGCCATGCCACCACAACCCAGGCAAATCACCTCGGCCTTGTCGTCGCGCACAGCGCGCTCGGCCTGCTCGACGATAGCTTCCACGGCACGCTGCGGGTCGGCTTCCAGCTCGAGCACGGCCAGGCCACTGGCGCGCACCGACGCGCAGCGGTCGTACAGGCCGGAAAGCCGCAAGCGGTCTTCGATCAAGGGCACGGTGCGGTCCAGGGTGGTCACCACCGAGTAGGCGTGGCCCAGGTACATGGCCGTGCTGGCGGCGGCATCGGTGATGTCCACCACGGGGACGTTCAGCAGCTCTTGCAGGCCTTCGCGGCCGTGCTCACCGTAGCCGGCCTGAATCACTGCATCGTAGGGCCCATCGTAGGCAAGCACCCGGTCCATCACCGCGATGGCCGCCAGGTAGCTTTCAAAGTTGCCTTCCACCGACTCGGCGCCAAACCACGGGGTCAGGCCGATGATTTCGGTACCTGGTGCGGCAACGGCGCGCGCCTGCTCGGCGATGGCCTCGGTGATGGCTTCGGTGGTGTTGACGTTGGCAATCAGAATACGCATGGCAGTTCTCCCTGATCAGTGGCTGCTGTGGTCAACGGCGATGCACTCACCGCTGACATCCAGGTAGTGGCGGTTGCGTGGCGCGATCAGCAGGTAAAGGGCCGCGGCGATGCCGGCACCGATCAGCCAGGAGAACGGCGCCACGCTATGGAAGTTGGGTACCAGGGCGAGCACGATGGCCAGCAGTGCGGCCGGCACAAAGGCGGCCACGGCGCGCAGGTTGATGCCCTTGGTGTAGTGATAGGCGCCAGCCGGGTCTTCGCTGTACAGCTGCGGCACGTTGATGCAGCCTTTGCGCAGCAACCAGTAGTCGGCCATGATCACCCCGTACAGCGGGCCGAGCAGGGCGCCCAGGCCCGACAGGAAGTACACGATCACCAGCGGGCTGTTGTACAGGTTCCAGGGCAGGATCAGCACGGCGAGGGTGGCGCTGATCAGCCCGGCGCGACGGAAGTTCAGGTGGCGTGGCGCCAGGTTGCTGAGCACGAAAGCCGGGGCGACGAAGTTGGCCATGATATTCACGGCCACCGTGACGATCAGGAAGGCCAGGCAACCCAGGACCAGGAAGGGGGTGTTGGGGATGCTGGCGACGATCTGCGTCGGGCTGTCGATGATCTGGCCGTTGATCTGGAACTGCGCGCCGCACAGCACCACGGTGATCATCGCGAACACCAAGATGTTCACCGGCAAGCCCCAGAAGTTACCGACGCGGATGGTCTTGCGGCAGGGCGATGAGCGGGCGAAGTCGCAGAAGTTGAGCACCAGGGTGCCGTAGATCGCCAACCACAGGGCTCCGCCCGCGAAGATGTTGCGCCACATCTCGTAACCGGTCAGCGGCGCCGCCACCGACCAGGCGATTCGCGCGTCGGCCTTGAAGTACATGAACACCGCCAGGCTGGCGACGGTGAGCAGGATCACCGGGCCGGCGAAGGCCTCGTAGCGGCGCACCATCTCCATGCCGTAGGCGAGGATCACCAACTGCACCAGCCAGATTGCCACGAAGCAGACCCAGCCCAGGCTCGACAGGCCAAGGATGCTGTCCTGGTCGTGGACGGCCAGTTGCGGCCACACGGCAGTCAGCAGCACGCGCAGCACCACCGAGGCCAGGTAGGTTTGGATGCCGAACCAGGCAATGGCAATGACCGCGCGTATCAACGCCGGTATTTGCGCACCATGGATACCGAAGGCAATGCGGCTGATGACCGGAAACGGTACACCGGTCTTTTGCCCCATGTAACCGGACAGGTTCATGAAGAAGTACACCAGCGCCGCACCAATGGCCAGCGACACCAGTATCTGCCAGCCGCCCAGCCCGAGGGCGAACAGCCCCATGGCGAACGAGTAGTTGGCGATGTTGTGCACATCGTTGGTCCATAACGCAAAGATGCTGTAACCGCCCCAGCGCCGACCTTCGGCGCGTGTCGGGGCGAGGTCGCGGTTGTGCAGGCGCGGGCTCAGTTCAAGTGCTGGCGCAGGGCCAGCAAGTGTGGAGATGGGGTTGCTGCTGGCGACGGAAAGTTCAGGGGCAAGGTCGAGGCTTGTACGCATTCCGGCAGGCTCCTGATGCACGTGGACTGCGATGAGCGGGCAATGCGCACGGGCTCGCCATCTCGTCGGTGCAGCGTTGGCATCACTGGGTTCTGGGCGCGACGGCCGACGGGTAGGGCGACGTCGCGGGTTCTTGTGTATTTATGTTTTGCCTAATTTGTATACAAAACACGAACACACAAAAGCGAGTTCCATGCCAGCCGAAAAGCGACGTTCAAGTTGCCATTGTTTTGATTTCGTCTTGTGAAACGCTAACTAGATGAAATTAAGGAAATAAAAATTGACCAACTAAACAGCTTTTATTTTTTGATCGTTTTGTTAGTTGATCACTTGGTCAAAATTAGTGGCGTGGAGGGTGTAACGTATTGGGGCGAGGTTGAGAAAAGTGCACACAAAAATGGCACCTATGGTGACATTCCTGTGTACAAAAAATAGTCAGCTTTTGCCTGTGCCGACCACCTCGAGGCAGGTTCAGCCCATCGGCGGCAGGCGTCGCTTCACCGGGCTCTTCTTGATGATCGCGGTGTTGGTTTCGGCCAGCACGTTGATCCGGTCGAGCAGGGTGTCGAGCTGTTCCATCGAGCGCACATGCAAACGCGCAATGAAGCAGTCCTCGCCGGTCACCTTGTCGCATTCGGTGAACTCAGGGATCGCAATGATCTGCCGCTCCACTTCCTGCAACTGCCCCGGCAGCGGGCGGATACGCACGATCGCCTGCAGCTGGTAACCAAAACTGCGTGGGTCGACATCCACGGTGTAACCGCGCAAGACACCGCGTTCTTCCAGGCGGCGCAAGCGCTCGCTGACGCTGGGGGCAGACAAGCCACTGATCTGCGCCAGGGCCTTGAGTGAGCGCCGCGAGTCTTCCATCAACGCGTTGATCAGCAGTTGGTCGATAGCATCGGTCATGCGTAACCTCATCAGGCTATTCGGGTGATTTGCCTTGATAGTAAAGGCAAGGTTGCGGATGCGCCTTTGATATCCGCTGGAAGGTCCCCCGTCACCCTTTGCATACTGTTGCCATTATCAATGGGAGGTGTGAGATGGACAGTTCATTGCGCCGTGGCTCGCTGGAAATGGTCGCTGCCATGCTGATTTCCGGGACCATCGGCTGGTTCGTGCTGGTGTCGGGCCAGCCAGTACTCGACGTGGTGTTCTGGCGGTGCGTGTTCGGTACCGGCACGTTGCTGGTGATCTGCGCGGCCTTGGGCTTTCTCAAGCCGGGTGTGATCGGCCGCACGGCGTTTGTGCTGGCGATTGCCAGCGGTGTGGCCATCGTCGGCAATTGGGTGTTGCTGTTCGCCTCTTATTCACGCGCTTCGATCGCCATCGGCACCGCCGTTTACAACGTCCAACCGTTCATGCTGGTGGGCCTGGCGGCTGTGTTTCTGGGCGAGAAGATCACCTTGCCCAAGGTCACCTGGCTGAGCGTTGCCTTCCTGGGCATGCTGGCTATCGTCAGCGCCCACGGCGTGGGGCAGGGCAGTGGCGAGGATTACCTGCTGGGTATTGGCCTGGCGCTGGGCGCGGCGTTTTTGTATGCAGTCGCTGCGTTGATCATCAAGCGCCTTAAAGGTACGCCACCGCACTTGATCGCATTGATCCAGGTTGCCACCGGCGTGCTGCTGCTGGCGCCGTGGGTCAAGCTGAGTGGGTTGCCGGGTGAGACTTCGGCACTGGCCAGCCTGGTGACCCTCGGCATCGTTCATACCGGGGTGATGTATGTGTTGCTGTACAGCGCTATCCAGCGCTTGCCTACCGCACTGACTGGCGCGCTGTCGTTCGTGTACCCGATTGCGGCAATTCTTGTCGACTGGGTGGCCTTTGGGCACCGGCTGGCACCGTTGCAATGGCTGGGCGTGGCACTGATTCTGCTGGCAGCGGCGGGGATGCAGCAGGGGTGGTGGTTTAGTTCTGCGCGGGTTGCAGCCAAGCATTGAGGTGACCTTGCGGGCCTCTTCGCGGGTAAACCCGCTCCCACAGGTGCTGTCCTTCGAAGCGGTGCAGTACGGGTGGGAGCGGGTTTACCCGCGAAGCGGCCCGCAAGGGTAGAATGCCGCTTTTTCCAGCTTGCGACCCGCCATGACCTCGCCGATCCAGACCCTTGAGCAACACCTGCTCGCCGCCCTCGACCCCGCCCCCCAGGAAACCCGTCGCCTGTTCCACGGCCGTGGCCGCTGCTGGCCGGGCCTTGAGCAGGTGACAGTGGACTGGCTGCAAGGCGTGCTGTCGGTGGCGCTGTTCCGTGAGCCGCCTGAAGGCCAACTGGCGGAGCTGGAGGCCATGCTGCGTAACCTCGCCCAGCGCCCGCAATGGCATGGCCAGGCCATCCTCATCCAGCATCGCTACCTGCCGGACAGCCCCGGCCAATGGCTGTGGGGCGAGCCGTGCCAGCAGCGGGAGGTCGTCGAGGACGGCCTGACCTACCTGCTGGACCTGGGCGTACGGCAGAACAATGGCCTGTTCCTGGACATGCGCTATGGCCGACGCTGGGTACGCGAACAGGCAGCAGGCAAGCGGGTGCTCAACCTGTTTGCCTATACCTGCGGTTTCTCGGTAGCGGCCATTGCGGGTGGGGCGGAGCAGGTAGTGAACCTGGACATGGCCAAGTCGGCGTTGTCCCGCGGGCGAGACAACCACCGGCTCAATGGCCACGATGCGTCACGGGTGGCCTACCTGGGGCATGAGCTGTTCAAGTCCTGGGGCAAGGTTCGTAAGTACGGGCCCTATGACTTGATCATCATCGACCCGCCCACCTTCCAGAAGGGCAGCTTTGTGCTGACCCAGGATTACGCGAAGATTCTGCGGCGGTTGCCGGAGCTGCTGAATGAGGGCGGGACCGTGCTGGCCTGTGTGAACGACCCGGGGATCGGGCCAGAGTTTTTGATCGAAGGCATGGCCGAGCAGGCGCCGGCGTTGGCTTTTGTCGAGCGACTGGAGAACCCGCCGGAGTTTCCTGATGCGGATCCGGCTGGGGGCCTTAAAGCCTTGGTATTCCGGCAGGTTTGAGGCTTGCTTCACGCTGAAACTCCACGCATAGGCAGCGGATACACCTGGGCAAAGCTCACCTGCTCCGTCTGGTCCACCCGCTTCTTCAGCCGCTCGTTGAACGCGCGGCTCACCGCATACTGCCCACCGGAAATGGTGCGGAACTGCGCCGTCAGCACAAACCCGTTCAAGTCCATGCGGTCGACCCCGAATACCTGCAACGGCCCCTGCAGGTTGATGCGCAGCAGCGGGTCGTCGCTGATCGACTGCCCCACCTCATGGATCAGCGCCAGCGACTGGTCCACATCGCTGTCGTAGGTGAATTGCACCGAGAAAAACGCATAGGCGAACTGCCGCGACTGGTTGGTAACCGCCTTGATCTGGCCAAACGGCACCGAGTGCACAAACCCCTTGCCGTCGCGCAGGCGCAGGGTACGGATGGTCAGGCTTTCGACAGTGCCGGCGTGGCCGGAGTCGAGCACCACCCAGTCGCCGATCGAGATGGTGTCTTCGATCAGGATGAACAGCCCGGTGATCACGTCCTGCACCAGTTGCTGCGAGCCAAAGCCGATGGCCAGGCCGATCACCCCGGCACCGGCCAGCAGTGGCGCGACGTTGATGCCCAGGTTGGCCATGGTGGTGATGGTGCAGATGACGATCAGCACCACTTTGATGGCATTGCGCAGCATGGGCAGGATGGTCCGCACCCGCGTGCTCGGCTGGCGCGCGGTACGGCGCCCGGGCGCTGGTTTGAGCGCTTCCTGGATAGCGGTGTCGAGCACCACCCAGAGCAGCCAGGTGACCAGCAGGATCAGGCCGATGCTCGACAGCGAATTGCTGATGGCCTGGCCCAGGCGGTTGCTCAGGGCGAAGCCGATCACCGAGACGCCCCAGATACGCCCCAGCAGTTCGATGAAGGCCACCGCCATGGCAATGCGCAGCAGCGCGTGGGCCAGGCTGCGCAGCAGTTCCTTGTAAGGCCGTACCTGTTGCCCAGCATCGGCTTCGCGGGGCGCCAACAGGTGTTGCAGCAAAGTACTGAGAAACACCGTGGACACCAGCAGCACCGTGGTCAGCAAGGCTTTTTGCAGCGCCTTCTGGCTTTCTTCGCCAGCGCCGATCAGGTGAATGGCCGAGACCAGAATCATCAGCAGGATCGGCAAATACCACACTACCGAGAAGATGCGCAGGGTTTCCTGCACCGCCCGGTGTTGCAGGCGGTCCTTGAAGGCGCGGTTGCGGATCAGGTGGGCAACCGGGCGGCGCAGGCGAATCACCAGGCTGGCAAAGATGACTGTGGCGGTGAGGCCGGTGAGTACCGCGATGCTGGCGGTGATGTTGCCGCCTAACTGGCGGGCGATCTGCGGGCTGGTCAGCGCATCGCTCCAGGCAGCCAGGAAGCCGATCAGGAACAGCGGGCGCGGTGCCAGGCGTTTGATCACTGCCACGGCCGAGCGTTTGTGGCCGGCATCGAACAAGGTGACCAGGCACAGAATGATCGAGGTTGAGAATAGGCCGCTGCTGGTGGCGTACGCCAGGCTCAGGCCCAGGGCGCGGGCGATCGATGGGTCAAGGAAGCGGCTGACATACAAGGTCAGCGGCAAGCTGGCCAGGGCGGGAAGCGTATAGGGCAGCAGGTAGCCGAGCAGGCTGCTGGCGCGCGGGCGGTCGCGCAGCCATGCCGTGCGGGCGCTGCGCGTGGCGCCCCAGCGGCCAAGGGTGGTGAGCACTGCGAAGGCCGCGGCCCAAGTGAATGTCAGCAGGATGAAGTTACCTGCCAAGGTGAGCGAGTCACTGGCCGAATGGCGATCGACCAGGCGTTCCACTTCCTTGGCTGCACGGTCGGTGCGTAGGCGCCAGGCGTCGACCAAGTGGGCATCCAGGTCAAGCTCCTGGGCGGCACTGTCCAGGCCGTCGGCCAAGGCACCGAGCAGGCCGCCCTGAAGCACCGGCTCCGGTTCGGCAGGTTGTGCGTCGGTGGGGGCGGGGTCGGCCGCCAGCAGGTGGGTGCTCAGCAGGCAGCCGAGCAGCAGGGTGGTGAGGTAGCGCAGCACTGGAGTACTCCTTGGGCCGGGATGAGCGGGGCAGGGTTACTCCAGAAACTGAGCTGTTCAGCGGCGCGAAAGTTCGATGTGCGTGTGCTGGGGTCAGCGATTGCCTTGCAGTGAGCCCGTCAGCCCATGGGTGAGCGTTTCCCAGCGCAGGTGGAACGCGCCCACTTGTGGGCGTTTTTTTGCCAGAAATGTTTGCGTCTCGGGCAGGTTGACCCCTTTGCGCAGTGCGTAATGGTTGTAGGCAATTTCGAAGGTGCCGCTGATGTTCTCGAGGATAGGCCCTTCGCAGAGCGGCTGCGGGATGTTGCCATTCATCTGCGCGCTATGCAGTTCCAGCGCTGCGACGATGCGTTGCTGCTCTTTGCTATACAAATCGACGCCCTGCAGCCTGGCGGTTTCTGCGACGTTGATGATGGCTGCCAAGCCCATCGAAGTGTGGGCGAGGTCACGGCAGGTTTCTTGGCTAAGGCCCTTCACGTAGTGCTTGGGAAAGTGCCAGTGCGCCTTGATCCGGTCGTCATCGAGCCTGCACCACGGCGCATTGGGCGGCCTGTTATCGCCTTGCTCGTCATAAATATAAGCAGGTACGAGTTGATGCCAACGCCTGATGGCTTCGTCGAATAACCCGCGGTCATCCGTGACGATACCGATATTGGCCATTGCCTCAATCGCGGTGGCATGCCAGTTCTTGTTATGGCAAAGCGAGCCAGAGATGAACATCTGCTTGATAGTGGGGAGGTGCTGCTCTGTGAGCATTTTCTTAACCTGCGCCCGTTCATCCGGCAACCAACCGGTGTAGCCTTCATCGACGATTTCAAGGCCTCGGGTAAAGAGCGCGGCTGTCCAGGCAGCTTGCAATGGACCATTACTCGCCTGATGTCCGCCCGTCAGCGTCGTTGCCCACGCCAGCAGAATGCTTCTGACGTTCGCGGCATATTGAGGATTACCGGTATACGACCACAGCAACGCCTGTGTGTACGTCGCCGCTGCGTCATCCATTTCTTCAAAGCAGCCAACGCGCGGATTAGTGGAGCCCGAGCCGCATTCAACCGTGGCGAAGGGGGTGGCCTGGTAGTCCTCAGCGGCCCATTTACTGTCCTTTGCTTGCGCAAAGGCATCCTTCCAAGGCTGCGTGTCTAATCGGGCTTTGACGAAATTCAAAAGTGCGGTGTCAACCAGGATGCCAGGGTGGTTCAGTGGCAGACCGACAGTCGGCGAAAGGCTTGGGGAGTCTGCAGAAATGGCCGTACTGAGGCCTGCAAGGGTGAGGGCGGAGATTAAAAGGAATTTACGCATGGTGAGTGCCTCATTGAGTCATGAGGCCCATGCTGCCAAGTTTCTGAAGTACGGCTACTGACAGAACTATCAGTAGCCGTACGGCGAGGACTGTGTTTGTAAGTTACTGTCCGCTGTAGATCTGGTCGAACACACCACCGTCATTGAAGTGGGTCTTCTGCACGGTACGCCAGTCACCAAAGGTTTTTTCCACCGACAGGAAGTCCACTTTCGGGAAACGGTCGGTGTACTTGGCCAACACCGCCGGATCACGTGGGCGCAGGTAGTTGTTCGCGGCGATTTCTTGTGCCGCTGGCGACCACAGGTACTTCAGGTATTCCTCGGCCACGGCCTGGGTACCTTTTTTCGCCACCACCTTGTCGACCACGCTCACCGGTGGCTCGGCTTCGGCGGACACACTTGGGTAGACCACTTCGAACTGGTCGCGGCCGAACTCGCGGGCGATCATTTCGGCTTCGTTTTCGAAGGTCACCAGCACGTCGCCGATCTGGTTGGTCATGAAGGTGGTGGTCGCGGCGCGGCCACCGGTATCCAGCACGGGCGCCTGTTTGAACAGCTTGCCGACGAAGTCGCGGGCCTTGGTCTCGTCACCGCCTTGCTTGAGCACATAGCCCCACGCCGAGAGGTAGGTGTAACGGCCGTTACCCGAGGTTTTCGGGTTGGGCACGATCACTTGCACGCCATCCTTGAGCAGGTCGGGCCAGTCTTTCAGTGCCTTAGGGTTGCCTTTGCGCACGATGAACACGGTGGCCGAGGTGAACGGCGCGCTGTTGTTCGGCAGGCGGGTGACCCAGTTGTCCGGCACCAGCTTGCCGTTGTCGACCAGGGCGTTGATGTCGGTGGCCATGTTCATGGTGATGACATCGGCCGGCAGGCCGTCGATCACCGCGCGCGCTTGCTTGCTCGAGCCGCCGAAGGACATCTGCACATTGACCTTCTCGTTGTGCTCGGCTTCCCAGTGTTTCTGGAAGGCCGGGTTGTAGTCCTTGTAGAAGTCGCGCATCACGTCGTAGGAGACGTTGAGCAGGGTCGGGGCGGCCTGGGCGAGGTTGCCGAGGGCCAGGCCTGCGGCGAGCAGCGAGGCGGTGAAGAGTTTTTTCACGTTGCTTCCTTGTTCTTGAAGGTTATTGGGGCAGATTGCCAGCGACTATAGCGGCTGGGTTTATGCGGGTTAAAGAACAAAAACGACTTTGGTTATGCTTCTGCCTGTGCCGGCCCTTTCGCGGGTAAACCCGCTCCCACAGGGAACGCGCACTGCTCAGGCCTGTGGTGATCCTGTGGGAGCGGGTTTACCCGCGAAAGGGCCGGCACAGGCAGCATCACTGCTTGGGAAATAGCCCATTGCCGCAGCGCGAACAGAATGACGCATCGTGTTCGTGGCTGCTCTTGTGGCAGGTTGGGCAGTCATGCTGCAACTGCTCCCCACGCATGGCATTGGCCAATTCTGCGGTAAAGATGCCGGTAGGCACGGCGATGATCGAATAACCGGTGATCATCACCAGTGACGACAGCACCTGCCCCAGCGGCGTCTTCGGCACGATGTCGCCAAAGCCCACCGTGGTCAGGGTGACAATGGCCCAATAGATGCCTTTGGGAATGCTGGTAAAGCCGTGCTCCGGCCCTTCGATCACGTACATCAAGGTGCCGAACACCGTCACCAGGGTCGAGACAGTGACCAGGAACACGATGATCTTCTGCTTGCTGCCCCGCAGCGCGGCCATCAGGTAGTTGGCCTGCTTGAGGTACTGGCCAAGCTTGAGTACGCGGAAGATCCGCAGCATGCGGATGACCCGGATGATCAGCAGGTATTGCGCGTCGCTGTAATAGAGGGCGATGACCCCGGGGACGATCGCCAGCAGGTCGACCAGGCCGTAGAAGCTGAAGGCGTAGCGCAGGGGCTTGGGCGAGCAGTACAGGCGCGTGAGGTATTCGGCCAGGAAGATCGCGGTGAAGCCCCATTCGATGGCAGCGAGCAGGCCGGCGTAGCCTTGGTGGATTTCGTCGATGCTGTCGAGGATCACCGTGACCAGGCTGGCAAGGATGATCAGCAGAAGGGTCTTGTC
The DNA here is from genome assembly GCF_900184205.1 of Pseudomonas sp. LAIL14HWK12:I10. Classification (NCBI taxonomy): domain Bacteria; kingdom Pseudomonadati; phylum Pseudomonadota; class Gammaproteobacteria; order Pseudomonadales; family Pseudomonadaceae; genus Pseudomonas; species Pseudomonas sp. LAIL14HWK12:I10. The sequence continues at coordinate 427,078 of NZ_FXWU01000002.1, forward strand.
GAAGCGGCGCCCGGCGACGGTGTCGGTCTGGAAGACGATGACGTAGAGCCGCTCACGTATTGATTGCGGGGTTTGCATGGTTTTTGTTCCGGGTGCGTAAGCATTAAGCCTAGAAGGTCAGCGCTTGGGCCTGCAACAGGGCGAGCTGGCAATAATGCCAGTTGTTGAGACGCGAATGTTGGCCGCAGAATGGCATCAGGTATGGGCGAGCGTGTGAGTCGGTCATGAATAGGGCAGCTGACCAGCCTGGCTTGGTATTACAGACGCTATCGTATAGCGCTTATGGCCATTCGGTGGAAGGGTCGGGTACTTCGCTGGGTTTCAACGGCGAGCGGAGAAGCGGGGTTCTGCATGGCTATGGATTGGGCAATGGACATCGGTTCTATCGCCCCGCGTTGATGCGCTTTTTAAGCCCGGATGCTTTGAGCCCGTTTGGTAAGGGCGGAGTCAACTCTTATGCCTATTGCCAATGCGATCCAGTCAATCGCTTAGACCCGACTGGGGGATACGGGTTTTTCAGTCTCTTTCCAGTGCCCCCGGAGTTGAAAACAGGTCCGGGAAGGTATGTGCAAGCGCGAATTACTTCGATGGAATTTGTTGAAGTGGTCGGTTCCGGGTCTAGTGAGCTCTTGCAGGGCGCGCAGAGACGCTCGTACGGGGTGCCGGACTTGATCATAGGCGGGCCTTCTTTTTATGAGCGTGAATCCTTTTGGAAGGAGGTACGGTATTGGGAGCACAGACCAGCTACTGAGCCGATGAGCGTGGACCAGATGGTACCCAATCACCAGCGTGCCCAGAGCAGTGAAATTGGCAATATTGAGCGTAGGATGGTTTTAGTCAGGGAGCAGCAGGAGCGGGAGGAAGTTGTGAATCGGGTGTTTGTTTTCGGCGACGTTTCTTAAATATGACTGCTTGTCTGTGAGAGACCGGCACGTCCGATGTGCTTCAGTCATCAATTGGGTAGACGCCAGGAGTATCGCCGCAGTAAAAGTTGCCAGAACTGGTTACCTGAATGCATTAGCCAGCAGGCCAGTACAAAGGGGGCTGTCAGTCCTGAAATCGGCATCAAGTTCAACAGCGCTTGCAGCAACAGGGCCAGGGCAATTGCCAACAACGTCACCCAGGGTTTTTCACTCTGGCGGCTGAAGGCCAGTGCCGCAAGCGCTGCGTTGAAGCCGTATAGTCCCATCCAGGCCACCTGCGCCTGGTCGATGAGCAGCGCGACGCCGCCCCCGATGGCAGAGCCGATCACGGCCCACATAGCCGCGTAGGGGCTGGCGATGAACATGCCGACGATGATCAGCAGCCCGGCGAATGGGTTATCAAGCAGGAAGATCTGGCCGACACCGCGCGCCAGGGCGTACAGCGGGTCTGGCTCGGCAAAGACAGCCGTCGAGGGTTCAGCGATCAGCAAAGCGCCCCAGCCCAACAGCACGAACGGCGCCGTATAAGCGATCAGCAACTTGCCACCGCGCTTGCGCCATTGGTGGGTGATGATGCTCGATAGCCCACCGGCTGCGAGGATCAGCGGCGGCATGATCGCTGACCACGGCAGTACCGCACTGATCAGGATGCCGATCAGCACGCCGTTGTAACAGTACAACCCGGCCTGGCGGTCGGCGCGGTCGTAGCCGCGGCGCTGGGCGGTGAGCAAGCCTGCAAGGGCGCCGAGCAGGGCGCCGCCGACCAGGTTGGGGGCGGTCAGCAGGATGGCCAGCAGGCAGCACAGGCCGCACAGGGGGTTGCGCAGCAGCAGCACCTGGCTGAAGCCGTTGAGCAGCGCCGTGGCCCAGTCGGGGCACGGGTTGACAAAATTTTTGGTGTACATGGGCAGTCGGTAAGGTTGATTGAAAAGCGGTGGGCCTCTTTGGGCCTCGGTTTTCCGCAGGGTTTTTGACGCTGAGCAAGGGGAGGGCTTTGCCCTCCATCGCAGGCAAGCCAGCTCCTACAGGGACCGCGTACGGCCTGTGGGAGCCGGCTTGCCGGCGAAAGGGGCGCAGAGCGCCCCCCCGGATTTCAGACCAAGGTCTCGATCCGCAGCGTATTAGTCGAACCCGGCTTGCCGAAAGGCACACCGGCGGTGATCAACAGTGTATCCCCGCGGCTGGCCATGCCTTGCGCCTGGGCAATTTCCAACGCGGTCGAGCAGATTTCGTCAACCTGACGCAGGCGGTCGTTGACCACCGAATGCACACCCCAGGCCACGCTCAGGCGGCGCGCCGTGTTCAGGTTCGGCGTCAGGTTGAGGATCGGCGCCCGTGGCCGCTCGCGCGCGGCACGTAGCGTCGAGGCGCCCGACTCGCTGTAGTTGACCAGCACCGCCACCGGCAGAATGCCGCTGATACGGCGGATCGCGCAGCTGATGGCGTCCGACACGGTGGCTTCGGCTTTCGGCCGGCCAACGTCAAGTTGGGCCTGGTAGTCCGGGCCGTTTTCCACTTGGCGGATGATCTTGCTCATCATCTGCACGGCTTCCAGCGGGTAGTCGCCTGACGCGGTCTCGGCCGACAGCATCACCGCATCAGCACCCTCGGCCACGGCGTTGGCCACGTCGGTGACTTCGGCGCGGGTGGGCGCAGGCGAGAAGCGCATGGATTCGAGCATCTGCGTGGCCACCACCACCGGTTTACCCAGCTGGCGGCAGGTGCCGATGATGCGCTTCTGGATCTGCGGCACGCTTTCGGCGGGTACTTCCACGCCCAGGTCACCGCGGGCCACCATGATCGAGTCTGCCAGTTCGGCGATAGCCTGCAGCTGTTCGACTGCCGAGGGCTTCTCGATCTTGGCCATCAGGTAGGCACGGTCGCCAATCAGCTGGCGCGCCTCGACGATGTCTTCAGGGCGCTGCACGAACGACAGGGCCACCCAGTCCACGCCCAGCTCCAGGCCGAAGGCCAGGTCGCGACGGTCTTTTTCGGTGAGCGGGGAGAGGTCGAGCACCGCTTGCGGCACGTTGACGCCCTTGCGGTCGGACAACTCACCACCGTTCAGCACGGTCGTGTCGATAGCGTCGGCGTGCTTGGAGGTCACCCGCAGGCGCAGGCGGCCGTCGTCCACCAGCAGGTCCATGCCCGGCTCCAGCGCGGCGATGATTTCCGGGTGGGGCAGGTTGACCCGCTCGCTGTTGCCCGGCGTTGTGTCCAGGTCCAGGCGCAGTGACTGGCCGCGCTGCAGTTGCACCTTGCCTTCGGCCAGGCGGCCAACGCGCAGTTTCGGCCCCTGCAAGTCCATGAGGATGCCCAGCGGGTAGTTCAGTTGCTGCTCGACTTCGCGGATCCACTGGTAGCGCAGGGCATGGTCGGCGTGCTCGCCGTGGCTGAAGTTGAGGCGGAAGATGTTCACCCCGGCTTCGACCAGTTGACGGATGTCGTCGATGCCGTTGATCGCAGGGCCGAGGGTGGCGAGGATTTTGACTTTTTTATCAGGCGTCATGATTGCGGAGTCTCGAGGATCAGAATGGCGCGGAAGTCGTTGACGTTGGTGCGTGTCGGCTCGGTGACGATCAACGCATCGAGCGCAGCGAAGTAGCCGTAGCCGTTGTTGTTGTCCAGCTCGTCACTGGCCGACAGGCCCAAGGCTTCGGCGCGGGCATAACTGCAAGGGGTCATGAAGGCGCCGGCGTTTTCTTCGGAGCCATCGATGCCGTCGGTGTCACCGGCCAGCGCGTACACGCCCGGCAGGCCCTTGAGGTTTTCGGTGAGGCTGAGCAGGAACTCGGCATTGCGCCCGCCGCGGCCGTTGCCGCGTACGGTGACGGTGGTTTCGCCACCCGACAAGATCACGCAAGGTGCCTTGAGCGGCTGGCCGTGCAGAACGATCTGCCGGGCAATGCCAGCATGCACCTTCGCCACTTCACGCGACTCGCCTTCGAGGTCGCCCAGAATCAGCGGGCTGAAGCCAGCCTGGCGCGCTTTGACGGCGGCGGCTTCCAGCGACTGCTGGGGCTTGGCGATCAGTTGGAAATGGCTGCGGGCCAGAGCCGGGTCATCGGCCTTGACGGTTTCCGAGGCAGGGTTGTTGAGCCAGTCGATGACGGCCTTGGGCGCTTCGATGTTGTACCGCTTGAGGATGGCCAAGGCATCGGCGCGGGTGCTTGGGTCGGCGACGGTGGGGCCGGAGGCGATGACCGTGGCCAGGTCGCCCGGTACATCGGAAATGGCATAGGTGTAGACCGTGGCCGGCCAGCAGGCCTTGGCCAGGCGGCCGCCCTTGATCGCCGAGAGGTGCTTGCGCACGCAGTTCATCTCGCCGATGGTGGCGCCGGACTTGAGCAGCGCCTTGTTGATGTGTTGCTTGTCGGCCAGGGTCAGGCCTTCGGCGGGCAGTGCCAGCAGTGCCGAACCACCGCCAGAGAGCAGGAAGATGACACGGTCGTCTTCGTTCAGGTTGCTGACCAGCTCCAGCACGCGCTTGGCCACGGCCAGGCCGGCGGCATCGGGGACCGGGTGAGCGGCTTCGACCACCTCGATTTTCTGGCAGTTGGCGCCGTGGCCGTAACGGGTGACGACGAGGCCGGACACTTCGCCCTGCCAGCTTTTCTCGACCACTTCGGCCATGGCGGCTGCGGCCTTGCCGGCGCCGATGACGATGACCCGGCCGCTACGGTCGGCGGGCAGGTAGGGTTCGAGGACTTGGCGCGGGTGGGCGGCGGCGATGGCTGTGTCGAACAGCTCGCGAAGAATTTTTTGCGGATCGACCGACATGGCAGGCTCCCAAATTATTGTTGTTCTGCAGAATCGAAAACGCCCCTGGAACTGCCTCCGTGCAGGCCGAACCAGGGGCGGGTGTTGCTCGGTGTTGGGTCAGAGACCCTGGGGGCGCTTTGCGCCCCTTTCGCGACACAAGGCCGCTCCTACAGGAGACCGCGATCCCTGTAGGTGCGGCTGCGTCGCGAAAGGGCTGCAAAGCAGCCCCCAAATTCAGCTTACTTGCCTTCGTCGCGGATCGAGAAGTTGGCCATGTGCTCCAGGCCTTTGATCAGCGCCGAGTGGTCCCAGTTGCCGCCACCCAGGGCCTGGCAGGTGTTGAACACTTGCTGGGCGTTGGAGGTGTTGGGCAGGTTGATGCCCAGTTCCTTGGCGCCTTGCAGGGCCAGGTTCAGGTCCTTCTGGTGCAGGTTGATGCGGAAGCCTGGGTCGAAGGTGCCTTTGATCATGCGCTCGGCGTGCACTTCGAGAATTTTCGACGAAGCGAAGCCGCCCATCAGTGCTTCACGCACCTTGGCTGGGTCGGCGCCGTTCTTGGCGGCGAACAGCAGGGCTTCGGCAACCGCCTGGATGTTCAGCGCAACGATGATCTGGTTGGCCACCTTGGCGGTCTGGCCGTCGCCGTTGCCACCCACGCGGGTGATGTTCTTGCCCATGGCTTCGAACAGCGGCAGGGCGCGCTCGAAGGCTTTCGGGCAGCCACCGACCATGATGCTCAGGGTCGCGGCCTTGGCGCCGACTTCACCGCCGGACACCGGGGCGTCCAGGTAGGCGGCGCCGGTGGCCTTGATCTTCTCGGCGAAGGCTTTGGTAGCGGTCGGCGAGATCGAGCTCATGTCGATCACGACCTTGTTCGGGCCGACACCTTCGGCCACGCCGTTCTCACCGAACAGGACGGCTTCTACCTGCGGGGTGTCGGGGACCATGACGATGATGAATTCAGCTTCCTGGGCCACTTCTTTCGGGTTGGCCAGGGCCACCGCGCCAGCGGCGATCAGGTCGGCCGGGGCGGCGTCGTGGTGGGTGGAAACGAACAGGCTGTGACCTGCTTTTTGCAGGTTCTGAGCCATGGGCTTGCCCATGATGCCGGTGCCGATAAAGCCGATTTTAGCCATGAGAGATTACCTCGTTGTATTTGTTGAATCTCGATGGAGCAGGCAACGCAGGCCCTTGTAGGAGCAGCCTTGTGCTGCGATGAGGCCGGTATGACAGGCAGATCTTCTAGCGCAGCGATGGCCTCTTCGCAGCACAAGGCTGCTCCTACACAGTGCGTATGCGCCCTTAAATTGCGTTGTGGGTCTTCAGCCAGCCCAGGCCCGCTTCAGTGGTGGTCAGCGGCTTGTACTCTGCGCCCACCCAACCCTGGTAGCCGATGCGGTCCAGGTGCTCGAACAGGAAGCGGTAGTTGATCTCGCCGGTGCCTGGCTCGTTGCGACCTGGGTTGTCGGCCAGCTGGATGTGGTTGATCAGTTTCAGGTTGGCTTCCATGGTGCGAGCCAGGTCACCTTCCATGATCTGCATGTGGTAGATGTCGTACTGCAGGAACAGGTTGTCGCTGCCGACTTCGGCCTGTATTTCCAGGGCTTGCTTCGTGGTATTCAGGTAGAAGCCTGGGATGTCGCGGGTGTTGATCATTTCCATGACCAGGCGGATCCCGGCGGCTTTCAGTTTTTCGGCGGCAAACTTCAGGTTGTCGACGAAGGTCTTGCGCACGTCGGCGCACTGCAGGCCTTGCGGGCGGATGCCGGCCAGGGCGTTGACCTGGGTGTTGCCCAGGACCTTGGCGTATTCGATGGCCTTGTCGACACCGGCGCGGAACTCTTCAACGCGGTCGGGGTGGCAGGTGATGCCACGCTCGCCTTTGGCCCAGTCGCCGGCCGGCAGGTTGAACAGCACCTGGGTCAGGCCGTGCGCATCGAGCTGCTGCTTGATTTCGGCGGCGCTGAAATCGTACGGGAAGAGGTATTCGACGCCGCTAAAACCAGCATCGGCGGCGGCCTTGAAGCGGGCCAGGAAGTCCTGTTCGGTGAACAGCATGGACAGGTTGGCAGCGAAGCGAGGCATGAGTTGTCTCCTTGCGATGAAGGCTCCCAGGGCATGCCTGGGGGCGTCAGGCGATCAGTCCAGCATCGAGATGGCGGTTGGCGCGTCGTTACCGACCAGGGCCAGGTCTTCGAACTCGTTGACCGCGTTGATCTCGGTGCCCATGGAAATGTTGGTCACACGCTCGAGAATCACTTCAACCACCACCGGCACGCGGAACTCTTCGGCCATTTTCTGCGCCTTGAGCAGGGCAGGGGCGATCTCGCCTGGCTCGAATACGCGGATGGCCTTGCAGCCCAGGCCTTCGACCACGGCGACGTGATCGACACCGTAGCTGGCGGCGTCGCTGGAGTTGATGTTCTCGAACGCCAGTTGTACACAGTAATCCATGTCGAAGCCACGCTGCGCCTGGCGGATCAGGCCGAGGTAGGCGTTGTTCACCAGCACGTGGACGTACGGCAGGTTGAACTGCGCGCCGACTGCCAGCTCTTCGATCATGAACTGGAAGTCATAGTCACCCGACAGGGCGACCACTTTGCGCGATGGGTCGGCCTTGACCACACCCAGTGCGGCAGGGATGGTCCAGCCCAGCGGGCCAGCCTGGCCGCAGTTGATCCAGTGACGTGGCTTGTACACGTGCAGGAACTGCGCGCCGGCGATCTGCGACAGGCCGATGGTGCTGACGTAGGTGGTGTCCTTGCCGAACACCTGGTTCATCTCTTCGTACACGCGCTGCGGCTTGACCGGCACGTTGTCGAAGTGGGTCTTGCGCTGCAGGGTGGCCTTGCGCTCCTGGCAGTCTTCCAGCCAGGCCTTGCGGCACTTGAGCTTGCCAGCGGCTTTCCACTCGCGGGCCACTTCGAGGAACACATCCAGCGCCTTGCCTGCGTCCGACACGATACCCAGGTCTGGGGTGAATACGCGGCCGATCTGGGTCGGTTCGATGTCCACATGCACGAACTTGCGGCCTTCGGTGTAGACGTCGACGGAGCCGGTGTGGCGGTTGGCCCAACGGTTACCGATGCCGAACACCAGGTCGGATTTGAGCAGGGTGGCGTTGCCGTAGCGGTGCGACGTCTGCAGGCCGACCATGCCGACCATCAGGGCGTGATCGTCCGGGATGGTGCCCCAGCCCATCAGGGTCGGGATGACCGGTACACCGGTCAGCTCAGCGAACTCGACCAGCTTGTCGCTGGCGTCGGCGTTGATGATGCCGCCGCCTGCCACCAGCAGTGGGCGCTCGGCGTCATTGAGCATTGCCAGGGCTTTTTCGGCCTGAACACGGGTGGCGGATGGCTTGTTGACGGCCAGCGGCTCGTAGGCGTCGATGTCGAATTCGATTTCAGCCATCTGCACGTCGAACGGCAGGTCGATCAGCACAGGGCCTGGGCGGCCGGTGCGCATTTCATAGAAGGCCTTCTGGAACGCGTAAGGCACTTGGCCTGGCTCCAGCACGGTGGTCGCCCACTTGGTCACCGGCTTGACGATGCTGGTGATGTCGACGGCCTGGAAGTCTTCTTTGTGCAGGCGTGCACGCGGGGCCTGGCCAGTGATGCAGAGAATTGGGATGGAGTCGGCCGACGCACTGTACAGGCCGGTGACCATGTCGGTGCCGGCAGGGCCGGAAGTGCCGATGCACACGCCGATGTTGCCTGGGTTGGCACGGGTGTAGCCCTCGGCCATGTGCGAGGCACCTTCAACGTGGCGAGCGAGGACGTGATCGATGCCACCGACTTTTTTCAGGGCCGAGTACAGCGGGTTGATGGCAGCCCCTGGGATGCCGAACGCGGTATCTACACCTTCACGGCGCATGACCAGAACGGCTGCATCGATTGCTCTCATTTTGCTCATGGGTTGTGCCTCATCGATTTTGTAATTGTATACAACTTGCTGTGCGGCAGAGTGTATTCACGCCTGCCTGCTTAGGTCAATGGATTTTCATCGGGGAGAATGGCTTTCGTCGGAGCGCCCGTGAAAACGGCGTTCTGTCGGATCGAGTACGATCGTTTTAAAATATTGTATACAAAAATATCCTCTGTTGTGTTCTATTTGCGCTATTGGTTTTCAACTGCCCTTAGGGCTTCTCACAACAAGAAGAGGACCTTTTCATGAACGTTCTGAACCTGAAAGTCGCGGTAAGCCTGGTCAATGCTGCGCTGGCGGCAGGCCGCCAGATCAACGCTGCGCCGTTGACTGTGGCGGTGTTGGATGCGGGCGGGCACTTGCTGGCCCTGCAGCGCGAGGATGGCGCTAGCCTGATTCGGCCGGAAGTGGCCACCGGTAAGGCCTGGGGGGCGATTGCGCTGGGCAAGGGCTCACGCTTGTTGGCGCTGGATGCGCAGCAACGGCCGGCGTTTTTTGCCGCATTGAATGGGCTGGGAGAGCGGCCGGTGGTGCCGGCACCGGGGGGTGTGCTGATTCGTGATCAGGACGGCAAGGTGCTGGGTGCGGTGGGGATCAGCGGGGATACGTCGGATATCGACGAGCAATGCGCGATCAGTGCGATCGAGGCAGTTGGGTTGAAGGCGGATGCGGGGGTGGCTGCTTAAATCTCTATTGGTTGTACTGGCCTCATCGCCGGCAAGCCGGCTCCCACAGGAAATTCACAGTGTTCAAAAGCTGTGCGGTCACTGTGGGAGCCGGCTTGCCGGCGATAGGGCTGCAGAGCAGCCCCACTGGCCCTATCAGGCCGCCTCAGGCTCACAGCCCTTGAGCACCAGCCGAATGATGGTCTCGGCCGCCGCGTCATAATCACTCTCGGCCAGCTTGGCCTTGCCCGTCACCGCCGAAATCTGCCAATCGAAATCGGCATAGGTCTGGGTCGCCGCCCAGATGCTGAACATCAGGTGATGCGCATCCACCTTGGCGATCTGCCCGCGCTCGATCCAACCCTGGATGCACTCGATATTGTGCCGTGCCTGCTCGTTGAGCTGCTCGACCTGGTTGGGCGACAAATGCGGCGCACCGTGCATGATCTCGCTGGCAAACACTTTGGAGGCATGCGGCAAATCGCGGGAAATGCGGATTTTCGAGCGAATGTAGGCACTCAGCACTTCTTTAGGGTCACCGTCAGCATTGAACGGCGTCGAGGCCTGCATGATCGGCGCGATGATGCTCTCCAGGACCTCGCGGTAGAGGTTGTCCTTGGATTTGAAGTAGTAATACACGTTCGGCTTGGGCAGGCCGGCCTTGGCCGCGATATCGCTGGTCTTGGTGGCGGCGAAGCCCTTGTCGGCGAATTCCTCGCTGGCCGCGCGCAGGATCAGTTCCTTGTTGCGCTCGCGAATGGTGCTCATTGTCAGGGATCTTCCTCGTGTCTGGCCACCTCTAAGAGGGATCGGGCATGTTAGCACCGCGGCTGAAGGGCGCTCAAGGCAGCGACTTTCGGCTAGACTCCGGCACATTCATTTCACGGGAAACAGGCACATGGCAGGAAGCAGTCTACTGGTACTGATCGACGATATCGCCACGGTACTCGACGACGTGTCGTTGATGACCAAGGTCGCGGCGAAAAAGACGGCCGGCGTGCTGGGGGACGATTTGGCGCTCAATGCCCAGCAGGTAACCGGCGTGCGCGCGGAACGCGAAATCCCGGTGGTCTGGGCGGTGGCCAAAGGCTCGTTCGTCAACAAGGCGATCCTTGTGCCGGCAGCGTTGCTGATCAGCGCCTTCATCCCGTGGGCGGTGACGCCGTTGCTGATGGTCGGCGGCGCGTACCTGTGCTACGAGGGGTTCGAGAAGCTGGCGCACAAGTTCTTGCACAGCAAGGAAGAGGACAGCGCGCAGCATGAGGCCCGCAAGGAGGCCGTGGCCGACGCCAGTGTCGACCTTGTCGCCTACGAGAAGGCCAAGATCAAGGGTGCGGTGCGCACCGACTTCATCCTGTCGGCCGAGATCATTGCCATCACCTTGGGGATCGTGGCGGATTCGCCGCTGCCCCAGCAGATCATCGTGCTGTCGGGCATCGCCGTCGTCATGACGGTTGGCGTTTACGGGCTGGTGGGCGGCATCGTCAAGCTCGATGACCTGGGCCTGTGGATGACCCACAAAGCATCCAGGCTATCCCAGGAGGTCGGCAACGGCATCCTGCGCGCCGCGCCCTACATGATGAAGAGCCTGTCGGTGATCGGGACGGCGGCAATGTTTTTGGTCGGCGGCGGGATTTTGGTGCATGGCATCGCGCCCCTGCATCATGCCATCGAGGCCTTCAGCGTGGGGCGCGGTGGTGGGCTGACCGTGGCCTTGCTCAACGGCGTGGCCGGTGTCGTGGCCGGGGCCGTGGTGCTGGCGGTGGTCAGCGGCGTAACGAAGGTGTGGCGCGCCGTCAGGGGCTGACGACCACGCCGCTTTCCTCCGGCTTCCAGGCCAGCAGGCCCTTGCTGAAGCCGTAGGCGGCGCTCTGGTAGTAGGCAATGGCACGGCGTACCAACGGGTTGTCGTTGCCCACGGTGGTTTCATGGCTGTTGCCCAAGGCGTCTTCATGCACGCGCATGCCACCGCGTGGGCTGAGGATGGCCAGGTTTTTGCCGTCGAACAGGCCCAGGTGCTGGTAGTTGCCGATCAGTACGCGAGGTGGCAGTGCATCTTCCTTGAGCAGGTCGCGGCCGAAGAAGGTCGAGGTGTAGTCAACGTTGAGCAGGCCGAGCACGGTCGGCGCCAGGTCGATCTGACTGGCCAGCTTGGCGTCCTCTCGGGGCGCGATGAGCTTGGGTGCATAGATCCACAACGGGATCTGGTAATTGCTCACCGGCAGGTCTTCCACGCCAGCGCTGCCAGCGGTGTGGTCGGCGACGAAGATGAACAGCGTGTTGTCGAACCACGGCTTGTGCTTGGCCGCCTGCAGGAACTGCGCGATGGCATGGTCGGTGTACTTCACCGCACCTTCACGGCCATCACCGGATGGAATGTCGATGCGGCCTTCCGGGTATGTGTAGGGGCGATGGTTGGACGTGGTCATCAGTTGCAGGAAGAACGGCTGCTGCTTGGCATGGTCAGCGTCGGCCAGCTTCAGGGTTTGCCGATACAGGTCTTCATCAGCCATGCCCCAGGCGTTCTTGAAGCTGATTTCGCTTTCATCGATGCTGCTCTGGTCGACGATGCGATAGCCATTGCCACTGAAGAACGCGTTCATGTTGTCGAAATAGCCGCGCCCACCGTAGACGAACACCGCGTCGTAGCCCCTGGCCGTCAGCTGCTGGCCGAGGCTGGCATAGCCGCTTTCGCGGCCGATGCGCTTGACGATCGAGCGCCCCGGGGTTGGCGGAATCGACAGGGTGATGGCCTCCAGGCCGCGGTCGGTGCGGGTGCCGGTGGCGTAGAAATTGTTGAAGTACAGGCTCTCGCGGCGCAAGGCGTCGAGGTTGGGCGTGAGGTTGCGCGCGTCGCCGTTGCTGCCCATGTATTTGGCGCTGAAGCTTTCGAGGGTCACCAGGATGATGTTCGGGGTGCGCTGTGGGCCATGGGCGCTGATGTGGCGGCGAATGTCCTGTGGCTCCTGGCCCTGGAAGCGGACGTCGGGTTCGGCCAGTTCCTGATGCATGTGCGCGCCGACGTCAGCTGCGTCGAGGCTGGCATAGAACTGCGTGTAGTCCAGTTCATTGTTACGGAAGGCGGCGAAGAACTGATACGGGCCGTTGCTGGCCAGCTCGCGCTGGTAGGCGTTGCCGCCTTCGCCGCGCGGAAACTGCTGATCGATTACCACGCCATTCAGGCCAGCCAGCGCGGCCAGCAGGGCAATGCCCAGCACGCGTTGACGCATGCTCGCGGCGGGGGCGGCCAGGGCCTGGGCCAGCGGTTTGCGCAGCAGCACTGCCAGCACCACTGCGACCAACGCGATGGCGCTGAGCAGCGTGGGCAATGGGTAGGATTCGCGAATGTTGTCCAATACTTCCTTGGAGTAGACCAGGTAGTCGACGGCGATGAAGTTGAAGCGCACACCGAATTCGTCCCAGAACAGCCATTCCGACACTGCGACGAACAGCATCACGAACAGGCTGACCACCAGCAGCCCGTTCAGCAGCCCACGATGGGCGCGCGTACGCCACAGCGAGGTCGGGCAAAGCGCCAGGCATACGCCGATCGGCAGGGCAGCATAGACAAGAAAACTCAGGTCGTAGATTGCCCCGTCAAAAAACAATGAGAAGTAATTACCACTGACTTCATCCAGGTGGGTTACCAGCAATACCAACCGCGTCAGTAGGAAAATGCCGAACCAGAGTGAGCAAAGTAGTACCAAGTAGCGCCAAGGGGCGGCGAGGGTAGTGCGCATCAAATAGCCCTGTTGTCTTTTTTAGTTGTGCAGAGGGCGGAAGATTAGATCAGCGTTTGCAAAAAAAATGTCAAAATTTTGCGGTGCGCACAGAGAAAGTCAGAATTATAGTTAGCCACTGTCGCTTACAGACTTGATGGGGAGGTGTGCACATGTTCGGCAATGTATTGACCTACGACGCCTATCACTTGGCGTTGTATCTGATCACGGCGATTGCCTGGGTAAGCTTGGGCTTTGGCTTCCTGCTGCGCGGGATAGACGTGCAGGCGCTCTACAAGGGCTGCGCGATGTTCGGCGTGGCGCTGACCATCAGTGTGGTGATGCTGGTGGTGGATATCATGCAGATGCTTGAGCACCATCAGGTGGAGATGGCATTGGTGATAGTGGGTATTATTCTGCCCGCTGGGGTTATTTTGACCTACAAGGCAAGTTATTTATTAGGTAGGTTTTCTCCTAAAAGCTTGTAAGAAGTCTCTTACAACTTAGTGCGTGACAGCGTCACCGGTTAGCAACGCTGTCACGTTTCAGCGGCTTAGAAGTGTACTTTTACCAAGAAGCTCGCTGTGTTTTGGTCAGTGGTAAAGGCGTCGGAGTCCTTGATGCCGTATTTGTTCTTCCAGTAATCGTATTCAAAACCGACATACAGTTGCTTCTCACCCAGGTGCAACGCCTTGCCCAGGTCATATTTGACCTGTGGGTTGAAGTGCAGGTTGGCTTGGTAGTTGCCGCGACGGTTCTCGTCGTTGTCCACCACCCAGTCCATGAAGCCGTCGATGAGGATGTCGGACGAGCCGACTGGAATGGTGTAGGACCAGACCGGGGTAATCTGCCAGACGTTGTCGCCTGCGCGGCTGCCGTCGGTGGTGCGCTGGTAGAAGTTCAGCTGGAAGTAGTCGAAGCCTGGGATGTCCAGGTCGAAGCCCGGGCCGATCAGGTAGGACTCGGTATCACCCTCGCCGAACTCGTAGGTCATCGCCAGCAGCACGTCCTTTACCGGGCCAAACGCCAGCTTCTGGTCGAAGATCTTGCCAAACGACAGGCGTGGGCTGATTTCACCGTAGTAGGTGTTGGGGCCGTTACCCGCGTCTTTCTTGCCTTGGTAGAAGATCTTGTCGACGAAAATGAAGTTGTCGCCGTACTTCCAGCCATCGGCGTGCTCGAAGGTCACGGTTTGCTGGATCTCGGGGTTGACCTTGAAGTTCTTGCCCCACAGGTAGGTGAGGCTGTTGTTCTGCCACTGCAGCAGGTCGCCGCCGAAGGTGGTGCCGCAGGCCAGCAGGCCGCCGGCGAGGATCAGGCTGTTGATGGTACGCATTGCGAGTGTCGCTCCCTTGATTGATCTGTTGTCAGCGCTCGGTGTTGGCGCTGTTTTTGTCTTTTGAGTCAGCTTTTTTCGATAGGCCACAGCTGTTTGGCAAGAGCTGAGCCAACTTTTCCGGGCTGGCACAACCTTCCTGCTCGACTTCGTTCTGAACGGATGAAAAGGGTCTTTCAGGCTGGCAACACGTTGGCCAACCGCCCGTATTCATTGACTGAGCGGTCAGTAAACGCAGGCAGAATCCGTTCTGCCCTGATCGAGGGGGCGCGCAGATTACTGGCTTGCGCGCCGGTCCTCAAGTGCTCCGTCCTGGAGCGGTGTGAATCAAACTTGTGCGTTTGGTCAGGTTATTAGAAATGGACTTTGATCAAGGCGCTTGCAACGCTCTGGTTGCTGTCCACATTGCCACGGCTGTCGATGCCATATTTGTCCTTCCAGTAGCTGTATTCAAAGCCCACGTACAGCTGCTTGGCACCCAGGTTCAGGGCCTTGCCCAGGTCGTACTTGACCTGCGGGTTGAACTGCAAGTTGGCGTGGTAGGTGCCACGGCGGGTCTGGTCGTTGTCCACGACCCAGTCCATGTAGCCGTCGATGAGGATGTCGGACCTGCCCACGGGAATGGTGTACGACCAGGCCGGGGTGATCTGCCAGACGTTGTCGCCGGGTCGGCTGCCCTCGGTGTTGCGCACGTAGAAGTTCAAGGTGAAGTAGTTGAAGCCGGGGACGGCCAGGTCGAAGCCGGGGCCGATCAGGTAAGCCTCGTTGTCGCCTTCGCCACGCTCGTAGGTCATGGCGATGAGCACGTCTTTGATCGGGCCGAATTCGAATTTATGGCCGGTCATCTTGCCAAGCGACAGGCGTGGGCTGAACTCACCGTAGTAGGTGGTCACGCCTTTGCTGCGGTCGGCCTTGCCGTTGTAGAAAATCTTATCGACGAACATGAAGGTGTCGCCGTACTTCCATTTGTTGGCGTGCTCGAACGTGATGGTCTGCTGAATATCAGGGTTGACCTTGAAGTCCTTGCCGTACAGGTAGCTCAGGCTTTCGCCGTGCCATTGCAGCCATTCGCCTGCATGCGAGGGGAGGGTGGCCAGCAGGCTGCTGCCCAATAACAGGGACGTGGTGATGCGCTTCATGTCGTGATTCCCGGACTTATTGTTTTTGTTGGCGGTTTTTTTAGCGCGCAGGGGCGCCCCGAGCGGCCCATTCCGGCGGGCCGACGGTGTAGCGGTTACTGCGGGTGTGAGTCAGGGGCGGCCATTGCGCCGCCCCCTCTGGCTCAGTGTTGGTGACAGGCGTCGTTATGCGCCGCGCGGTCGGCACCCCCGAGGATGTTGAACAGCACGTTCAACACCAGGGCGCTGACCGTGGCCATGGCGATGCCACTGTGGGTGATCGGTTCCATCCACTGCGGCATCTGTGCGAAGAACTCCGGGCGTACCACGGGGATCAGCCCGAAACCGACACTCACCGCAACCAGCAGCTGGTTGCGACGGTCGCCAATGTCTGCTTCCTGAAGGATCTTGATCCCGGTGGCGGTGACCATGCCGAACATGGCGATGGACGCGCCGCCCAGTACCGCAGGCGGGATTGAAGCAATCAAGAAGGCCGCTTTGGGCAGCAGGCTGAGCAGGATCAACAGCGCACCGGCCACCACGGTGACGTAGCGGCAGCGTACCCCGGTCATCTGCACCAGGCCGATGTTCTGGGCGAACGAGGAGTGGGTGAAGGTGTTGAAGAAGCCCGCGACAAACGACGCGCCGGCATCGCACAGCAGGCCGCGACGCAGCATGCCAGGCGTGACTTCACGATCGGTCACCTTGCCCAGGGCGAGGAACATGCCCGTGGACTCGACGAAGATGATCACCACCACCAGGCACATCGACAGGATCGGTGCCAGGCTGAAGGTCGGCATGCCGAAGTGCAGTGGGGTGACCACTTGCAGCCACGGTGCGTCTTTCAGGCCGGTCAGGTCGACCATGCCGATGGAGCCTGCGAGGATGTAACCCAGGCCCATGCCCACCAACACCGAAACGTTGACCCAAAAGCCACGCATGAAGCGGTTGATGAGCAGGATCACGGCCAGTACCAGGCCTGCGACCATCAGGTAGATGGGCGAGCCGAAGGCTTCTGCCTCATGGCCGCCACCGGCCCAGTTGACCGCGACCGGGAACAGCGACAGGCCGATCGAGGTGATGACGGTACCGGTAACCAGGGGCGGGAAGAAGCGTACGACCTTGGACATGAACGGCGCGATCAGCATGCCGAAGAACCCGGCGGCGATGGTCGCGCCGAAGATCCCCTGCAGGCCGACGCCGGGCATGCCGGCCATGGCCACCATGCTGCCGACGGCAGCGAAGCTGGCGCCCATCATCACGGGCATGCGGATGCCCACCGGGCCGATACCGAACGACTGGATGATGGTGGCGACGCCTGCGACCAGCAGGTCGGCGTTGATCAGGAAGGCGACTTCTTCACGGGACAATCCGGCGGCTTGGCCAATGATCAAAGGCACGGCAATCGCGCCTCCGTACATCAACAGCACATGTTGCAGGCCTACCAGGATCAGTTGGAACAGGGGCAGAGGCTGACGCGGCGGCGCAACGGGAATGTACGCCTTGCGTGACTCGGACATGCAGCACCTCGAGTTTTGTTTTTATTCTCGGATCCAAGCGCCAGGCTGCAGGCCTGGGCGCTCGATGCTTGCTGGTTGCGTATTGCCTTGAAACAGAGGCCGGACAGGCCGGCCTCTTCGCGGGTAAACCCGCTCCCACCGGGAGCGGTGTGTGCCCGATGGGTCAGTTGACCGGGGCGCCTTTGGCGATCCAGTCACCGACGAGCTTGCGCTCTTCGGTGGTCATCTGGGTGATGTTGCCCAGCGGCATGATCTGGCTGGCGACCGCTTGCGCCTGGATGCGCGCGGCTTGGGCCTGGATCTGCTGCGGGGTGTCGAACATCACGCCGGCAGGGGCGGCGCTGAACAGTGGGCTGGTCGGCTTGGACGAGTGGCACACGGTGCAGCGTTCCTGGATGACATTGTGGATCTTGTCGAAGCTGTCGCCGCTTGCCTGGGCAGTGGCTGGCGCCGGTGCCGCAGGGGCTTCGGCGGGCTTGCTGGCCTCCTCGGCGCGCAGCTCGGCAGCCGTCTTGCCGCCGACGGCGGTGGCGGGCAGCGGTTGGTACTCGATCTTCGCGGCTGCTTGCTCAGGGCTGACGGCCATCGGCTTGGGGCCGGTGACGTAGGCCAGGCAGATCATCGCCAGGGCGCCGACGGGCAGGGTCCAGGCGTACTTGCTGCTGTCATGACGGGTGTTGAAGTAGTGACGGATCAATACCGCCGCCACTGCAATGCCGGCCAGGATCAGCCAGTTGTACTGGCTACCGTAGGTGCTCGGGAAGTGGTTGCTGATCATGATGAACAGCACCGGCAGGGTGAAGTAGTTGTTGTGACGCGAACGCAGCAGGCCTTTGGCCGGCAGGCGTGGGTCAGGCGTGGTGTTGTTCTCGATCGCTGCCACCAGCTGGCGCTGGGCCGGCATGATGATGCGGAACACGTTGCCGACCATGATGGTGCCGATGATCGCGCCGGTGTGCAGGTATGCGCCACGGCCGCTGAATACCAGGCTGAAGCCCCAGCACGCAGCGATGATCAGCACGAACAGCACGCCACCCAGCAATGCCGGGCGCTTGCCCAGCGGCGAGTCGCAAAGCAGGTCGTAGATGAACCAGCCGGCCACCAGCGAACCGATACCAATGGCCACGCCCTCGGCACCGCTCAGGGTGCTGCCAGGGGCCAGCAGGTACAGGGTCGGGTTCCAGTAGAACACCACGCACAGCAAGGCGATACCGGACATCCAGGTGAAGTAGGCTTCCCATTTGAACCAGTGCAGGTTCTCGGGCATTTTCGGGGGTGCCAGCTTGTACTTTTCAAGGTGGTAGATACCACCGCCGTGGATGGCCCAAAGGTCACCCGACAGCCCGTCACGCGGATTGCTCCGGTTCAGGTTGTTTTCCAGCCAGACGAAGTAGAACGATGCACCGATCCAGGCGACACCGGTGATCATGTGAACCCAGCGAATGCTCAGGTTCAGCCATTCGTGAAGGTGTGCTTCCACAGTATGTACCTCTGCCGATCACCTTACGATGATCGACCTTTTCTTATTGGTGGGGATTGAGGATCAGCATCTGTTCCTCGGTGAAGTAATGCTCATCGCAGTTGTTGCCAGAACCACTGCGATCAACCACCAGGAAATCATCCCGCTTTTCGATCGTAAGCACCGGGTGGTGCCAAACGCCGCGATGGTAATTGATGCCCTGCCTACCGTTACTGCGGAAGGCGCGGACCAAGCCTGATACAGGTGCATCGCCAACGGGCGCGACCACGATCAGAAAGGGGTTGCCGAGCAGCGGGATGAAAGCCTGGCTGCCCAGCGGATGGCGTTCCAGCATGCGTACGGTCAGCGGCATGTCCAGCGCGTCGGCGCGGAAGATGCTGATGATCGCTTTGTCTTCAGGCTCGGCGGTTTCGACCGTGGCGAGCTTGTGAAAGCGCATGGTCGAGCCGTTGTTGATCATGAAGTGGTCGCTGCCATCGGTTTCGATCACGTCACCGAAGGGGGCGAAGGCTTCTTTGGTCAGGGGCTCGATCATCAGGGTGCGCATGCGGTTATCTCTTCTATTGTTCGTTTTCTGAATGAGGTTCGGCTGTTGCTTACAGCTGCAGCAGACGGAACAGGGCGATCAGGTTGATCTGCGCCAGGGCTTCCTTGAATTCGGCATCCGCGTCGTTGTGGATGCGTTTCTCGAAAGCGGCGAGGATCTGGTGCCGGTTGCTGCCCTTCACGGCCATGATGAAGGGGAACTGGAACTTGGCCTTGTAGGCGTCGTTGAGCTCGGTGAAACGGGCGAACTCTTCGGCGGTGCACTGGTGGATACCGGCACCGGCCTGCTCGTTGGTGCTCGATTCGGTCAGCTCGCCCTGGATGGCGGCTTTGCCGGCCAGGTCCGGGTGAGCGTTGATCAGCGCCAGCTGGTCGGCGTGGTTGGCGCTGAGCAGGATGTCGCTCATGCGCTGGTGCAGCACTTCGATCTCGTCCAGCTCGCTCAGGTTGCCCAGGCCATAGGCTTTTTCAGCGACCCACGGCGAGTGCTCGTAGATGTCGGCGAAGGCGGCGACGAAGGCGTCGCGGCCCAGGGTCGATGGCGTGAGGGTCTTGAAAGCGGTCATCAGGCGTTCTCTTTCTTGTACGGGTGGGTGGTGTGCCAGTGGCGGGCGATGTCCGCGCGACGGGCGAACCAGACCTGGTCATGGCTCTTGGCGTAGTCGACGAAGCGCTTGAGCGCGGCCAGGCGCGCCGGGCGGCCGACCAGCCGGCAGTGCAGGCCGATGGAGAGCATCTTCGGCGCTTCGGCGCCTTCGGCGTACAGCACATCGAAGGCGTCCTTGAGGTACTGGAAGAACTGCTCGCCGCAGTTGAAGCCTTGTACCTGGGTGAAACGCATGTCGTTGGTGTCCAGGGTGTAGGGGATCACCAGGTGCGGCTTGCCGGTGGGGTTGTTCGGCTCCCAGTAGGGCAGGTCGTCGTCGTAGGTGTCGCTGTCATAGAGGAAACCACCTTCCTCCATCACCAGGCGGCGGGTATTCGGGCCGGTGCGGCCGGTGTACCAGCCCACAGGGCGCTCGCCGGTCAGTTCGGTGAGGATGCGGATGGCTTCGAGCATGTGCTCGCGCTCTTGGGCCTCGTCCATGTTCTGGTAGTCGATCCAGCGGTAGCCGTGGCTGCAGATCTCGTGGCCGGCTTCGACCATGGCGCGGATCACATCCGGGTGGCGCTGGGCGGCCATGGCCACGGCGAAAACGGTCAGCGGAACGCCGCTGTCCTTGAACAGCTTGAGCAGGCGCCACACGCCAGCACGGCTGCCATACTCGTACAGCGACTCCATGCTCATGTTGCGTTGGCCCTGCAACGGCTGGGCGGCGACCATCTCGGACAGGAAGGCTTCGGACTCTTTGTCACCGTGCAGGATGTTGCGCTCGCCACCTTCTTCGTAATTGAGGACGAAAGACAGGGCAATGCGGGCGTTGCCCGGCCATTGCGGGTGAGGTGGGTTGTTGCCGTAACCGATCAGGTCGCGAGGATAGTCAGCGCTCACTGCAGTCTTCCTTCTTGTGTGTTAGTGCGGGGTGGGCGGGCCGCGTCGGTATGTCGCACCACCGGATGGGCTGATTGTATACAACTTCTGAAATCTTTTGTAAGCCTGTTTTTCCGCATTTCTTCCCTTTTGTCGCCTGAGAATCCCTTGCAATAAACCTGCCTGATTGGTCAGCTAATGACGTTGCCCTCGGCACGGTGCCTGTATTTGCGACTGTTGGCGGGTTTGCTAGGGCCGCGACAGACGGGTTCAAAAAATTGTGTACAATTTGGCGATGGAATGTCTTAATAACGTCATTCCCGCACATCGCAGGCCGGTTGGCGTGATGATGGCCGTGTATTTTTTGCCCACAGATTGAACAAGAGGCGACAAGCAATGGGACGTTTGACCACACACGTACTGGATGCCGCGCATGGCTGCCCGGGCAGCTCGATCAAGGTCGAGTTGTACCGTGTCGAAGGCCAACAGCTGGAGCTGGTGAACACCGCCCTGACCAACAGCGATGGCCGTGTTGATGCGCCGTTGCTGCAGGGTGACGATTACCGCACGGGCGTTTACCAGTTGCAGTTCAGCGCTGGCGATTACTACCGCGCTCGCGGTGTGCAACTGCCGGCCCAGGCGTTTTTGGATGTTGTCGTGCTGCGCTTTGGTATCGACGAGAAACAGGAGCATTACCACGTGCCGCTGCTGATCTCGCCGTACAGCTATTCGACCTATCGCGGAAGCTAGTTGGTCGCTAGAAGAATCTTCGTAGGTCCTTTGGCCCGCTCTCACACTGGCGGGCTTTTTTTCGTCTGGTGTTTTTGTGTTGCCTCAACTGGTCTCTTCGCGGGCGAGCCCGCTCCCACAGAGATCGCGTCGCTCTGCCGGGCAGTGGAGCAAACCTGTGGGTCTTGCCCGCGAAGAGGCCAGTTGAGGCACCAAAAAAGGGCGCCGAGGCGCCCCTTGTGAGTGCAAGTGGGTGTCAGAGGAACACAAACTTGGCAATGAAAATCGCACACAGCACCCACAGGCTGGCCGAGATTTCCTTGTACTTGCCAGTCCCCGCCTTCAGCGCCACATAGGTGATGAACCCCAGGGCAATACCGTCCGCGACCGAGAAGGTCAGCGGCATCATGATCACCGTGACGATCGCCGGAATGCTGTCGGTGGCTTCGTCCCAGTGGATGTGGGCCATGCTGCCCATCATCAGCATCGCTACATAGATCAGCGCACCGGCAGTGGCATAGGCAGGAATCATCCCCGCCAGCGGCGCGAAGAACATCGCGGCGACGAACAGCAGGCCGACCACGACGGCAGTCAGGCCCGTACGGCCACCCGCCGCAACCCCCGCAGCACTTTCTACATAGCTGGTCACTGGCGGTACGCCGACCACGGCACCGAACACGCTGGAAGCACTGTCAGCCTTCAACGCCCGCGACAGGTTTTCGATGCGGCCATCCGCCGCCACCAGGTTGGCGCGTTGCGCCACGCCCATCAGGGTGCCGGCGGTGTCGAACATGTGCACGAACAGGAACGCCAGCACCACGCTGATCATGCTGACGTTGAACACGCCAGCCACATCCATGGCCATCCAGGTGGGCGCCAGGCTTGGTGGCATCGACATCACCCCGCCAAATTTCACCAGGCCCAGGCCCCAGCCGGCCAGGGTGACGCCGATGATGCTGATCAGGATCGCGCCGAACACTCGCTTGTAGCTGAGGATGGCAATCGACAGGAAGCACACCGCCGCCAGCAGTGGGCCGGGTTCATGCAGCGAGCCCAGTTTGATCAGCGTGGCTGGGCTGTCGACGATAATGCCTGCAGTCTTGAGGCCGATCAGCCCGAGAAACAATCCGACGCCGGCCCCCATTGCATGGCGCAGGCTCAGCGGGATGCTGTTGAGCAGCCACTCGCGCACTTTTGACAAGGTCAGGAACATGAACAGCACACCCGAGACGAACACCGCGCCCAGTGCCGTTTCCCAGTTGTAGCCCATGGTGCCGACCACGGTGTAGGTGAAGAAGGCATTCAGGCCCATGCCGGGCGCCAGGCCTACCGGCCAGTTGGCGTACAGGCCCATCAGCAGGCAGCCCAGCGCGGCGGCAATGCAGGTGGCGACGAACGCCGCGCCGTGGTCGATGCCGGCGTCAGCCATGATGTTGGGGTTGACGAAGATGATGTACGCCATGGTGATGAAGGTGGTCACCCCGGCGATCATTTCGGTTTTGACAGTGCTGCCATGTTGCTTGAGTTTGAAAATCCGCTCCAACCAGCTCGTTTCGAGCGGAGGGGCGAGATCCAGCGTAGGGGCTTCGGATTTGCGGCTTTCCACAGCGGGTACTCCTCAAGTCTTTCTTGTTGTTTTGGAGCCATTGTCCTGCGCTTGCACTTGGCGGCTCCGCGAGGGAAGGCAGACGCCTGACCGTTTTGTTGACTTATGGGTCAGGAAGTTGCACGGTGGATTATGCTTTTGTGTACAAAGAAAGCAAATAATGTTTTATCTTTTGTGTGCGCAATGCGTCGTACAACGGCTATATAGGTAAAAGGCCACCTGCAGAAACGGCTCAGCCTGTGTACAATGGCGCCATACTTTCCTTCGTGCCTCGAGAGCCCATGAACGAACAGCTGCAACCTCTGAAAAAACCTGTGCGCGCTGGCAAGGCCGGGCGCAGCGGTACCCAGGACGACATCGTCTACGCGCATATTTTCGAGGCGATCCTCGAACAGCGTCTGGCGCCGGGCACCAAGTTGAGCGAGGAAGCGCTGGGCGAGATCTTTGGCGTCAGCCGCACCATCATCCGTCGCGCCTTGTCGCGCCTGGCCCACGAAAGTGTGGTGCTGCTGCGGCCCAACCGCGGTGCGGTGGTGGCCAGCCCGACGGTGGAAGAGGCACGCCAAGTATTCTTCTCGCGGCGCATGGTTGAACGCGCCATCACCGAACTGGCGGTGCAGCACGCTACCCTTGAGCAGCTCAACGAGCTGCGTCAGATGGTGCGTGAGGAACGTGACAGCTTCTCCCGTGGTGACCGCGGCGCGGGCATCCGCCTGTCTGGCGAATTCCACTTGAAGCTGGCCGAGGCGGCGGGTAATGCGCCGCTGGTCAGTTTCCAGCGCAGCCTGGTGTCGCAGACCTCGCTGATCATTGCCCAGTACGAAAGCGGCAACCGCTCGCATTGCTCGTACGACGAGCACATGCAGCTGATCGATGCCATCGAAGCGCGTGACGCCGAGCAGGCGGTGAGCCTGATGATGCATCACATGGACCACATCGACAGCAAGCTGAACCTGGACGAAGAAAGTGCCTCGGACGATCTGCATGCGGTGTTTTCGCATCTGTTGAAAAAGCCCAAGGTTGCTGCCAAGGGTTGATCGTTTGCTTGTATGAACTAGGGGGCCGCGTTGCGGCCCATTCGCAGCACAAGGCTGCTCCTACAGGGGTTACACAATCCTTTGTAGGAGCAGCCTTGTGCTGCGAATGGGGCGCAACGCGGCCCCTGGTCGTTACTGGCCATAAACCAAACGTCTGCTAAATTCTTGTGAGCAAACCTTCATCAAGCAGTTGGGCTTGCGCATTCGTTGCGTTCAACTTCTTGAGGAAAGGGTTCATGAGCATGTCCCTCGGTACACGCATGGGGGCCGAACTGATCGGCACCTTCTGGCTGGTCCTCGGTGGCTGCGGCAGTGCGGTAATCGCAGCCAGTTCCCCGCTTGGCATCGGCGTTCTCGGTGTCGCCTTCGCGTTTGGCCTCACTGTCCTGACCATGGCGTTCGCCATCGGTCACATCTCTGGCTGTCATCTCAACCCCGCCGTGTCGTTCGGGCTGGTGGTGGGCGGGCGCTTCCCCGCCAAAGAACTGCTGCCCTACGTCATCGCCCAGGTGATTGGCGCCATCCTTGCGGCAGCGGTGATCTATTTCATCGCCAGCGGCAAAGCCGGTTTCGAGTTGTCATCGGGGTTGGCGTCGAACGGCTACGCCGATCACTCGCCCGGCGGTTATTCGCTGGGGGCGGGGTTTGTCAGTGAGGTGGTGATGACGGCGATGTTCCTGGTGGTGATCATGGGGGCCACCGATGCCCGCGCCCCGGCAGGCTTTGCGCCGATTGCCATCGGCCTGGCCCTGACTCTGATCCACCTGATCTCGATCCCGGTGACCAATACCTCGGTCAACCCCGCGCGTAGCACGGGGCCGGCACTGTTCGTCGGTGGCTGGGCCCTGCAGCAGCTGTGGCTGTTCTGGCTGGCGCCGCTGATCGGGGCAGCGATCGGCGGCGCGTTGTACCGGGGCCTGGCGAAAGAGCCTTAGCGCTGGTGCACGCAACGCCCAGCGGCGTAGGTTTCGCGCACAGTGCGGTCATCGCCCAGGGTGGTGAGCACGAACAAGGTCTCTTCGATGCTGTTGGACTGCTGAATACGGTAGTCCAACAGCGGCGTGGCTTTGTAGTCGAGCACCACGAAGTCGGCATCGTTGCCGGCGCGCAGGCTGCCAATGCGGTCGTCCAGGCGCAGTGCGCGGGCGCCGCCAAGGGTGGCCAGGTACAGCGACTTGTACGGGTGCAGGCGTGCGCCCTGCAGTTGCATGACCTTGTACGCCTCGTTCAGCGTGTTGAGCAGCGAGAAGCTGGTGCCGGCGCCCACGTCGGTGCCCAGGCCAACGTTGACCTTGAAGCGCTCGGCCTGCGGCAGGTTGAACAAACCGCTGCCCAGGAACAGGTTGGAGGTCGGGCAGAAGGCCACGGCCGAGCCGGTTTCGGCCAGGCGCTGGCACTCGTCGTCGCACAGGTGCACGCCGTGGGCGAACACCGAGCGCTCGCCCAGCAGCTCGAAGTGGTCATAGACGTCCAGGTAGCCTTTCTGCTCGGGGAACAGCGACTTGACCCAGTCGATCTCCTTGAGGTTCTCCGACAGGTGCGTGTGCAGGTACACGCCCGGGTGCTCCTTGAGCAATTGGCCGGCCAGGGTCAGTTGCGCTGGGGTGCTGGTCGGTGCGAAACGCGGGGTGACCGCATAGTGCAGGCGGCCCTTGCCGTGCCAGCGCTCGATCAGTGCCTTGCTTTCGGTGTAACCAGACTCGGCCGTGTCGGTCAGGTAATCAGGGGCATTGCGGTCCATCATCACCTTGCCGGCGATCATCCGCAGGTCGAGGCGTTCGGCTTCTTCGAACAGGGCGTTGACTGACTCCGGGTGCACGCTGCCGAATACCAGGGCCGTGGTGGTGCCGTTGCGCAGCAGTTCCTTGAGGAAGATTTTCGCGACCTGGTCAGCGTGGCCCTTGTCGGCGAACTGTTTTTCGCACGGGAAGGTGTAGGTGTTGAGCCAGTCCAGCAGCTGTTCGCCGTAGGAGCCGATCATGCCGGTCTGTGGGAAGTGAATATGGGTATCGATGAAGCCCGGGGTGATCAGGGCATCCTGGTAATGCACCACGTCGATACCGGCATCCAGGGTCGGCAGCAGCTCGCTGGCGTGGCCGATGGCGCTGATGCGGCCATCGTCGACCACCAGCAGGCCGTCTTCGTAGTATTCATGGGAGGCCTCCAGGCCGACCTCGGCCGGGTCGGCGATGCTGTGCAGGATGGCGGCACGGTAGGCTTTGCGGGTTGCGGTCATAAAGCGCTCGTCAAATGGCTTGGCTGCGCCGGGAGGGCGGCAGCAACTGGGCAATGGGGCCGGCGTTGGCGGCAGCGTCATGCTGGCCGAAGCAGGCGTTGTAGGTGGCAATGATTTCCGCGGCGATGGACACGGCGATCTCGATCGGCAGCTTGCCCTTGACCTCGGCAATGCCCATCGGGCAGCGCATGCGGGCCATGACGGCAGCGTCGTAGCCGCGCTCGCGCAGGCGGTGCTCGAACTTGGCCCGTTTGGTCTTCGAGCCGATCAGGCCGAACCAGGTGAAATCGTTGCGCTTGAGAATGGCGGCGGTCAGTTCCAGGTCGAGCTGGTGGTTATGGGTCATGACGATGCAATAGCAACCGGCTGGCAGCTCGGCCACTTCATCGACCGGCTCCTCGTTGACCACCTTGGTCACCCCAGGGGGGATGAGCTCGGGGAATTCCTGTTCGCGCGAATCGATCCAGCGCACCCGGCAGGGCAGCGCGGCGAGCAAGGGTACCAGAGCGCGGCCGACATGGCCCGCACCGAACACCGCGATCTGCGCCTGCACCGCGGCCATCGGTTCGAACAGCAGCACGGTGACGCCGCCGCAGCACTGGCCGAGGCTGGCACCGAGGCTGAAGCGCTCCAGGTGCGGGGTGGTGCGTTGTGCTTCGAGCATCTGCCGGGCGATGTGCAGGGCCTTGTATTCCAGGTGGCCGCCGCCGATGGTGTCGAACAGCGCGGTGGCACTGACGACCATTTTCGAGCCGGCGTTGCGCGGGGTAGAGCCGCGTTCCTCGATGATGGTGACCAGTACGCAGGGTTCGCCACGGGACTGGTGGTCGGCGAGGGCGTTGATCCATTGGTGCATGATTCAACCTCTCTTGAAGGCTGACATTGTCCTTGTGGGAGCGGGCTTGCCCCGCGAATGCGGCAGTGGCCACACCCTCGTATTCGCGGGGCAAGCCCGCTCCCAAAGGGTTACGCGATGTCAGTGAGTCACGGTTTCCAGTTCTTGTTCGGCAAATTGCTGCTGAGCCACTTCCTTGCGCATCTGCTCACAGCCCCACAACACGCGCTCCGGGGTCGCCGGTGCGTCGATGTTCGGCTGCACGCGGTAGTCGGCCAAGCTCGCCACGGCGTCCTTGATCGCACACCAGGCGGCGATGCCGAGCATGAACGGCGGCTCGCCCACGGCCTTGGAATGGAACACGGTGTCCTCCGGGTTCTTGCGGTTTTCCACCAGCTTCACGCGCATGTCCAGCGGCATGTCGGCTACTGCCGGGATCTTGTAGCTGGCCGGGCCGTTGGTCATCAGTTTGCCCTTGGCATTCCACACCAGTTCCTCGGTGGTCAGCCACCCCATGCCCTGGATGAAGCCGCCTTCGACCTGGCCGATGTCGATGGCCGGGTTTAGCGAGTCGCCCACGTCATGCAGGATGTCGGCGCGCAGCATCTTGTACTCGCCGGTCAGGGTGTCGACGATCACTTCCACGCAGGCCGCGCCAAAGGCGAAGTAGTAGAACGGCCGGCCGCGGGCCTGGCTGCGGTCGTAGAAGATTTTCGGCGTGCGGTAGAAGCCGGTGCTCGACAGCGACACCTGGGCGAAGTACGCCTGCTGCACCAGTTGCTCGAAGCTGACGATCTGGTCGCGCACGCGCACATGGCCATTGCGGAACTCGACGTCCTCTTCGGTCACCTGGTAGTGCCGCGCGGCGAATTCGGTCAGGCGCTTCTTGAGAATCTCGGCGGCGTTTTGCGCTGCCTTGCCGTTCAGGTCGGCGCCGCTGGAGGCCGCGGTTGGCGAAGTGTTGGGCACCTTGTCGGTGTTGGTGGCGGTGATCTGGATACGGTCGAAATCGACCTGGAAGATCTGCGCCACCACCTGGGCGACTTTGGTATTCAGGCCCTGGCCCATCTCGGTGCCGCCGTGGTTCAGGTGGATGCTGCCGTCGGTGTAAATGTGGATCAGCGCCCCCGCCTGGTTGAGGAAGGTGGCGGTGAACGAGATGCCGAATTTGACCGGAGTCAGCGCCAGGCCCTTCTTGAGGATCGGGCTGTTGGCATTGAACCGGCGGATCGACTCACGGCGTTCGGCGTAATCGCTGCTGGCTTCCAGGTCGGCGGTCATCTCGTCGAGCATGTTGTGCTCGACGGTCTGGTAGTAGTGGGTGACGTTGCGCTCGGTCTTGCCGTAATAGTTGGCTTTGCGCACGGCCAGCGGGTCACGGCCCAGGTGGCGGGCGATGTGGTCCATCACCTGTTCGATGGCGACCATGCCTTGTGGGCCGCCGAAGCCGCGGTAGGCGGTGTTGGAGGCGGTGTTGGTCTTGCAGCGGTGGCCATGCACGGTGGCATCGCCCAGGTAATAGGCGTTGTCGGAGTGGAACATGGCGCGGTCGACGATCGAGCCGGACAGGTCGGGCGAGTAGCCGCAGTTGCCGGCCAGGTCGAAGTTGATGCCGTGCAGGCGGCCGTTGTCATCGAAGCCGACGTCGTACTCGACATAAAACGGGTGACGCTTGCCGGTCATGGTCATGTCTTCGACGCGCGGCAGGCGCATCTTGGTCGGCTGGCCGGTCAGGCGCGCAATGACCGCGCACAGGCAGGCCGGGCTGGCGGCCTGGGTTTCCTTGCCGCCGAAACCACCACCCATGCGGCGCATGTCGAGGACGACCTTGTTCATCGGCACGTCCAGCACTTCGGCCACCAGCTTCTGCACCTCGGTGGGGTTTTGCGTGGAGCAGTAGACGATCATGCCGCCGTCCTCGGTGGGCATCACCGAAGAAATCTGCGTCTCTAGGTAGAAGTGCTCCTGGCCGCCAATGTGCAAGGTGCCTTGCAGGCGATGCGGAGCACTGGCCAAGGCCGCGGCCGAGTCGCCGCGTTGGTGGGTGTGGCTGTCGAGCACGAAGTGCTTCTTGCGCAACGCTTCGACCACATCCAGTACCGGCTCCAGGTCTTCGTACTCGACGATGGCCGCCATGGCGGCGCGGCGGGCGGTTTCCAGGTCACGGGCGGCCACGGCGAGCACCGGTTGACCAAAGAACTCGACCTTGTCGATGGCCAGCAGCGGGTCACCGGCTACGACTGGGCCGATGTCCTTCAGGCCCGGGATGTCTTCGTGGGTGATGGCGATGCGCACGCCTTCGAAGGCATAGCACGGCGTAGTGTCGATGCGCAGGATGCGCGCATGGGCACGGTCGGCAGTGCGCGCATAGACGTGCAACTGGTTAGGGAATTCGAGGCGGTCATCGATGTACACCGCTTCGCCGGCCACGTGCTTGTCGGCGCTGTCGTGCTTGACGCTGCGGCCGACCCCGGTGGTCAGGTCCTGGCTGAACAGTTCGGCCATCTCGGCCTGGCTCTTGGCTACGTGATGGTTAGACATAAGCGGTCACCCGGGTTTCGATGTGCGGCGTTTGCTGTTCGATGAAGTACTTGCGCAGCAGGTTCTGTGCTGTCAGCAGGCGGTATTCCTTGCTGGCGCGGAAGTCGCTGAGCGGGGAGAAGTCTTCGGCCAGGGCCTGGCAGGCGCGCTCGATGCTGGCCTGGTTCCATGGCTTGCCGCGCAGGGCTGCTTCGCAGGCGCGGGCGCGTTTGGGTATCGCGGCCATGCCACCGAAGGCGATACGCACACCGCTGACCACGCCGTTCTCGATGCTCAGGTTGAACGCTGCGCACACGGCAGAGATGTCGTCATCCAGGCGCTTGGACACTTTATAGGCGCGGAAGGCCCAATCCTCACTGGCGCGCGGCACGATGATCTTCTCGATGAACTCGCTGTCCTGGCGCGCGGTGATGCGGTAGTCGATGAAGTAGTCCTCCAGCGCCAGGGTGCGCTGGCGTTCGCCTTGACGCAGCACCACCTGGGCATCCAGGGCGATCAGCAGGGGCGGCGAGTCTCCAATCGGCGACGCGTTGCCGATATTGCCGCCCAGGGTGCCCTGGTTGCGGATCTGCAGCGAGGCGAAGCGGTGCAGCAGGTCGCCGAAATCAGGGTACTCGGCGTTGAGCGCCGCGTAGCAGTCAGTGAGCGGGGTGGCTGCGCCGATTTCCAGGTGGCTGGCGGTTTTGTCGATGCGCTTGAGCTCGGCCACATGGCCGACATAGATCATCACCGGCAGGGTCTTGTGGAACTGGGTCACTTCCAGCGCCAGGTCAGTACCACCGGCCAGTAGACGTGCTTCGGGGTGCGAGCTGTACAGGTCGGCCAGGTCGGCCACGGTCAGCGGCACCAGGCAGCGTTTGTCGCCGCTGTTGAGCTCGCCGGTCTGGGTTGGCGCAATGGCCTTGAGGCGGCTGATGGTTTGGGCTTGCTGGGCGTCGAACTGATCGCGGCAAGGCTGGCGGCAGCTTTGCTCGGCGGCATCGAGGATCGGCCGGTAGCCGGTGCAGCGGCACAGGTTGCCGGCCAAGGCTTCCTGGGCCTGATGCACGTCGGCGCCTTGGCTGTTTTTCTGCAGAGCGAACAGCGACATGACAAAGCCTGGGGTGCAGAAGCCGCA
This sequence comes from Pseudomonas sp. LAIL14HWK12:I10, assembly GCF_900184205.1. Lineage (NCBI taxonomy): Bacteria > Pseudomonadati > Pseudomonadota > Gammaproteobacteria > Pseudomonadales > Pseudomonadaceae > Pseudomonas > Pseudomonas sp. LAIL14HWK12:I10. Next base: position 457,646 of record NZ_FXWU01000002.1, read on the forward strand.
TTGCGAGCCATGGCAGTCGGCCATGGCTTTTTGTACGCTGTGCAGTTCACCCTGGTGCTTGAGGCCTTCGACGCTGATCAACTGCTTGCCGTGCAGTGACGAAACGAACGTCAGGCACGAGTTGAGGCTACGGTAGCGCAGGGTATCCTGGCCTTGGTCGTCCTGGGTCAATTCACCGACCACCACGGTACACGCACCGCAGTCACCGCTGGCGCAGCCTTCCTTGGTGCCGGGTTTGCCCAGGTGCTCGCGCAGGTATTGCAGCACCGTCATGTTCGGGTCCAGGGCGTGCTCATTACGCAGCTCCTGGTTGACGAGAAACTGGATCACGGGGGTGGCCTCGCAATGGTTTTATTGTTGTTGGGCGGACAATAAGCAGACCTGACGAACTGGTCAATATTTTTCTGACTCAAAGGTCAGGAAAATGCGTATGTCTACACCCGGCCGAACACATTGCCCATATCACAAGCATAGATCGCGCCGTGCAGGCAGCTGCCTGGCAGGCCAAATAAAGCGCAAGGCCCCTCTGCGCGAGTGCGGGTCAAGTACGCTACAATCCGCCCCTTGTGCCCAGTTCAATGATTTTGAAGGAAAACCATGACGTTCAAGGCCCCGGACAGCCTCTCCGAGCAGATTGCCGATTACCTGGCCGAACGCATTATTCGCGGCGAGCTGGCGCCGGGCGAGCGCATTCAGGAGCAGAAGGTTACCCAGGCGCTGAATGTCAGCCGCGGCTCGGTGCGTGAAGCGCTGTTGATCCTCGAACGTCGGCATTTGGTAGCGATCTTGCCGCGTCGCGGTGCGCATGTGACCAAGTTGGACGAGCGCAGCGTGCGCAGCCTGTGCAACTTGATGGGTGAGTTCTACATCCTGCTGGGCAACGCCGTTGCACAAAAATGGCGCCTGGAGGCCGACTTGCGCCCGTTTCTGGAGATCCAGCAGCGCTTGCAGCATGCCCGCGACCGGCAAGACATCAAGGCCTTCGTCGCCGAAAGCTTCGCCGTCATGCGGGCTGCCTACCCGTTCGCCGACAACCCGTACCTGCAGGAGACCGTCGAAAACCTGCAGCCGGCCATGAGCCGCGCCTACTACCTGGCCCTGGACCAACGCCAGGCCAGCACGGACGACTACCTGGAGCTGTTCGCGCGCCTGCTCGAGGCGGTGGTCGCCCGCGACCTGCCGCGCATTCGCGAGGTGCTCACCGCCTATTGCCAGCGCAGCTGTGAGCTGGTGCTGGCGGCGTTGGCCCGGGCCTGACGATGCGCCTCAAGTGCATTCGCCTGGCCGGGTTCAAGTCGTTCGTCGACCCCACCACGGTCAACTTCCCCAGCAACATGGCGGCCGTGGTAGGCCCCAACGGTTGCGGCAAATCCAACATCATCGACGCGGTGCGCTGGGTGATGGGCGAGAGTTCTGCGAAGAACCTGCGTGGCGAGTCGATGACCGACGTCATCTTCAACGGCTCTACCAGCCGCAAACCGGTCAGCCAGGCCAGTATCGAGCTGGTGTTCGACAACAGCGACAACACCTTGGTCGGGGAGTACGCGGCTTACGCTGAAATCTCCATCCGCCGCAAGGTAACCCGCGACGCGCAGAACAGCTATTACCTCAACGGCGCAAAATGCCGTCGCCGGGACATCACCGATATTTTCCTTGGCACCGGCCTTGGGCCGCGCAGCTACTCGATCATCGAGCAGGGCATGATCTCCAAACTGATCGAAGCCAAGCCCGAAGAGCTGCGCAACTTCATCGAAGAAGCGGCGGGCATCTCCAAGTACAAGGAGCGCCGCCGCGAGACCGAGAACCGCATCCGCCGCACCCAGGAAAACCTGGCGCGCCTGACCGACTTGCGTGACGAGCTCGAACGCCAGCTCGAACGCTTGCACCGTCAGGCCCAGGCAGCCGAAAAGTACCGTGAGTACAAGGCCCAGGAACGCCAGCTGAAAGCCCGCTTGTCGGCCCTGCGCTGGCGCGACCTGGACGAACGCGTACGCCAGCGCGAGGCGGTGATCGGTGATCAGGACGTGTCCCACGAGGCCTTGGTGGCCGAGCAGCGCAACGCCGACGCGAGTATCGAGCGCCTGCGCGATGGCCACCACGAATTGTCCGAGCGCTTCAACCAGGTGCAGGGCCGCTTCTATTCAGTAGCGGGCGATATTGCCCGGGTCGAACAGAGCATCCAGCACGGCCAGCAGCGCCTTCGCCAGTTGCAGGACGACTTCAAGGAAGCTGAGCGCACGCGCTTGGAGACCGAGTCCCACCTGGGCCATGACCGCACTTTGTTGGCCACCCTCGGCGAAGAACTGGCCATGCTCGAGCCGGAACAGGAAATGACCCTGGCGGCCGCCGAAGAAGCCGCTGCCACCCTCGAAGAAGCCGAGCTGGGCATGCACGGCTGGCAAGAGCAATGGGACACCTTCAACACCCGGTCCGCCGAGCCCCGCCGTCAGGCAGAGGTGCAACAGTCCCGCCTGCAGCAGCTTGAAGCCAGCCTGGAACGCTTGTCGGAGCGCCAGCGCAAGCTGGGTGAAGAACGCGACCTGTTAGGTGCCGAGCCGCAGGACGCGGCCCTGGTCGAGTTGTCCGAGCAGTTGGCCAGCAGCGAGATGCTGCTCGAAACGTTGCAGCTGTCCGAAGAGCAAGTGGTCGAGCAACTCGAAGGCACGCGCGAGCAATTGCAGCAGGCCACCCAGGCGCAACAACAGGCGCAGGGTGACCTGCAGCGCCTGGGCGGGCGGTTGGCATCGCTGGAGGCCTTGCAGCAGGCCGCGCTGGAGCCGGGCGTGGGTGCCGCAGACTGGTTGCGCGAGCAGGGCCTGGCACAGCGCCCGCGCCTGGCGGAAGGGCTGCGGGTCGAGCCGGGCTGGGAGCTGGCCGTGGAGACGGTGCTTGGCGCCGATCTACAGGCCGTGCTTGTTGATGATTTCAACAACCTGGCTTTTGCCGACCTGGAGCAAGGCGAGTTGCGCTTGCTGCTGGCAAGTGGCGAGGGTGCGCGGCTGGCGGGCAGCCTGCTGGATAAAGTCGAAGGGCGTACCGACCTGACCCCCTGGCTGGGGCAGGTCAAGCCGGTCGATGACCTGGCCCAGGCGCTGGCACTGCGTGCGACCCTGGCTGAAGGGCAAAGCCTGGTTAGCCGCGATGGTTATTGGGTTGGCCGGCATTTTTTGCGGGTCAGCCGAGGCGGCGAGGCCGAAGGCGGGGTGTTGGCCCGTGGCCAGGAGATCGAGCGCCTGAGCCAGCAACAGCTGGAGCAGGAAGCCGCCCTGGAGCACCTTGAGCAACAGCTGCAGGATTTGCGCGAGCAGCAATTGGGCCTGGAAGAACAGCGCGAGCAACTGCGCCGCCGCACCCAGGAAGAAAGCCGCCAGCACGGCGAGCTCAAGGCCAGCCTGTCGGCAAGCCGGGCCCGTGCCGAGCAAGTCGAATTGCGTCGCCGCCGTCTGCACGAAGAGCTGACCGAGCTGCAAGAGCAGCGTGCCCTGGAGCACGAGCAACTGGGCGAGGCGCGGCTGGTGCTGCAAGAAGCCCTGGACCTGATGGCCCAGGACACCGAGCAGCGCGAACAGTTGATGGCTCGCCGCGATACCCTGCGCGAAGGCCTTGACCGCATCCGTCAGGAGGCCCGCCAGCACAAGGACCATGCCCACCAGTTGGCCGTGCGCCTAGGCTCGCTGCGTGCCCAGCACGACTCCACCCATCAGGCCCTGGAGCGCCTGGAACAGCAGGCAGCACGCCTGACCGAACGCCAGGAGCAACTGAGCCTGAACCTGGAGGAGGGCGCAGCGCCCCTCGAAGAGCTGCGCCTCAAGCTCGAAGAGCTGCTGGAGCGGCGCATGAGCGTCGACGAAGAGATGCGCCAGGCGCGCCTGCACATGGACGAAGCCGACCGCGCCCTGCGCGACGCGGAAAAACGCCGCACCCAAGCCGAGCAGCAAGCCCAACTGCTGCGTGGCCAGCTGGAGCAGCTACGCCTGGAATGCCAGGGCCTGGATGTGCGGCGCAAGACCCTGCAGGAACAACTGCTGGCCGACGGCTACGACCTGCAAGGCGTGCTTGCCACCCTTGAAGCCGACGCCACCGAACAGAGCACCGAACAGGCGCTAGAGCAGACCGAGGCGCGTATCCAGCGCCTGGGCGCGATCAACCTGGCGGCCATCGAAGAGTACGAGCAGCAGTCCGAGCGCAAGCGCTACCTGGACGCCCAGAACGCCGACCTGGTCGAGGCCTTGGAGACGCTGGAAAACGTCATCCGCAAGATCGACAAGGAAACGCGCAACCGCTTCAAAGATACCTTTGATCAGATAAATGCCGGATTACAGGCGCTTTTTCCAAAAGTTTTCGGTGGTGGCAGCGCTTATCTGGAACTGACGGGCGAAGATCTACTCGATACAGGGGTAACGATCATGGCGCGACCCCCGGGCAAGAAGAACAGCACCATCCATCTGCTGTCCGGTGGCGAGAAGGCACTGACCGCCCTGGCGCTGGTGTTCGCCATTTTCAAGTTGAACCCCGCACCGTTCTGCATGCTCGACGAAGTCGATGCGCCGCTGGACGATGCCAACGTCGGGCGTTATGCCCGGCTGGTGAAGGAAATGAGTGAAAGCGTGCAGTTCATCTACATCACCCATAACAAGATTGCCATGGAGATGGCGGATCAATTGATGGGGGTGACGATGCATGAGCCGGGCTGCTCACGCCTCGTTGCAGTGGATGTGGAGGAGGCGATGGCCATGGTCGACGCCTGATGCGCGAAGATAGGGCACATTCTGTAGCGAAATGGCCCCGCCATGTGCGACAGACGGTGTAAAGTTGTCTTTGGTCGTGCTAGCTTAATGTCACTCGTTTTTTGCGTGGGTAAAACGCCTGTCAGAACATAGAGTTGGCGCCACGTGTTAAAGGGCTTTGAACCCTTTGTTTTCAAGCATATTTTTATAGAGGCACGGGATTACATGGAAATCGGTCTGCGCGAGTGGCTGATCCTCATCGGCATCATTGTCATTGCCGGTATTCTTTTCGACGGCTGGCGCCGCATGCGCGGCGGGAAAGGCAAGTTGAAATTCCGTCTGGACCGCAGTTATTCCAATGTCCCCGACGAAGAGGGCGGCGCCGAAGTGCTCGGCCCATCGCGGGTATTGGATAACCACAAGGAACCAGAACTGGACGAGAGCGACCTGCCCTCGCTCAGTGCGTCGTCGCGCGATCGCGAACGCGAGCCCAAGCCAGTCAAGGCCAGCAAGCGTGGCAAGCGCGCCGCAGAAGTGCCGCAAGGTGACCTGAACCTGGTCGCAGAGGCGCGCGAGCCTGATCTGTTCGCCGATGCCGATGATGATTTTGCCGCCGACAACAACCGCAACAGCGGTGCGTCGTCCAGCAACAACACGGTCAAGGAACTGCCTCCCGCTGAAGAGGTGCTGGTGATCAGCGTCATCTCCCGCGACGAGGGTGGTTTCAAAGGCCCGGCACTGCTGCAGAACATTCTCGAGAGCGGCCTGCGTTTTGGCGAGATGGACATCTTCCACCGCCACGAGAGCATGGCCGGCCACGGCGAAGTGCTGTTCTCCATGGCCAACGCCGTGAAGCCCGGTATTTTTGACCTGGACGACATCGACCACTTCAGCACCCGTGCGGTGAGCTTCTTCCTGGGGCTGCCAGGCCCGCGTCACCCTAAGCAGGCCTTCGACGTGATGGTCGCGGCGGCGCGCAAATTGGCCCATGAGCTCAATGGCGAACTCAAGGACGACCAGCGCAGCGTGCTGACCGCCCAGACCATCGAGCACTACCGCCAGCGCATCGTCGAGTTCGAGCGCCGCGCGCTGACCCAGAAACGCTGATAGATCCAGACGAAAGAGCAGCCTGCGGGGCGTGCTGGCCGGTTCGGGCTCCTAGGTTGTCTGATCTGGCCCCTTCGCGGGTAAACCCGCTCCCACAGGTACCCCACTGTTTTTGAACCCAGTGGCGTACCTGTGGGAGCGGGTTTACCCGCGAAGGGGCCAGACCAGGGATAAAGGATCCAGGGCCCCAGGCAACGTCCCTCAGGCTGCTCTTTTGCTTTGCAAGAGAAGACAAACGAATGACCGCCGAATCCCGAATCCACGCCCTGCGCGCCGAGCTCGACCAGCATAACTACCGCTACTACGTGCTCGATGAGCCCAGCGTGCCCGATGCTGAATACGACCGCCTGTTCAACGAGCTCAAGGCGCTGGAAGCCGAACACCCGCACTTGGTAACGCCTGACTCGCCAACCCAGCGCGTCGGCGGCCAGGCCCTGGCTGCATTCAGCCAGGTGCGCCACGAAGTGCCCATGCTCAGCCTGGGTAACGCCTTCGAAGAAGCCGACCTGCGTGAATTCGGCCGCCGTGTGGTCGATGGCCTCGATCAGCCGGGTGCGGTCGATTACAGCTGCGAACCCAAACTCGATGGCCTGGCGGTAAGCCTGCTGTACCGCGACGGCCAATTGGTGCAAGGCGCCACCCGTGGCGATGGCACCACCGGCGAAGACATCAGTGCCAACGTACGCACCGTGCGCAACATCCCGCTCAAGCTGCAGGGCGAAGGTTGGCCTGCGGTGCTGGAGGTGCGTGGCGAGGTGTACATGAGCAAGGCCGGTTTTGATCGGCTCAATGCCGCCCAGGCAGAAGCGGGTGGCAAAACCTTCGCCAACCCGCGCAACGCCGCCGCCGGCAGCCTGCGCCAACTGGATTCGAAAATCACCGCCAGCCGCCCGCTGGAGTTCTGCTGCTATGGCGTAGGGCAGGTGTCCGCAAGCATCGGCGACAGCCACATAGGCATCCTCGAACAGCTCAAGGCCTGGGGCCTGCCGATCAGCCGTGAGCTACGGCATGCCGCCGGCATCGAAGAGTGCCTGGCGTATTACCGCGACATCGGCGAGCGCCGTAACAGCCTGCCGTACGAGATCGACGGCGTGGTGTTCAAGGTCAACAGCCTGGCGTCCCAGCGCGAGCTGGGCTTTCGCGCGCGCGAGCCGCGCTGGGCGATTGCCCACAAGTTCCCGGCCATGGAAGAGCTGACCGAGGTGCTGGATGTGGAATTCCAAGTGGGGCGCACCGGGGCGGTGACGCCTGTGGCACGCCTGAAGCCTGTCAAAGTGGCCGGCGTGACCGTGTCCAACGCCACCCTGCACAACATGGACGAAATCGCCCGCTTGGGCCTGCGCATTGGCGACACAGTGATCATCCGCCGTGCCGGCGACGTGATCCCGCAAGTCATGCAAGTGGTGCTCGAGCGCCGCCCCGAAGATGCCCGCCCGGTTGAAGTGCCGAGCGCATGCCCGGTGTGTGGCTCGCAGGTCGAGCGCACGCAGCTGGTCAAACGCAGCAAAGGCAAGGAAACCACCAGTGAAGGCGCGGTGTACCGGTGCGTCGGTCGCCTGGCCTGTGGCGCCCAACTCAAACAGGCGATCATCCACTACGTTTCGCGCCGCGCGATGGATATCGACGGCCTGGGCGAAAAGAGCGTCGAGCAGTTGGTGGATGAAGGGCTGATCGGCTCGCCAGCAGACCTGTACAAGCTTCAGTTCGACCAGATCGTCGGGCTGGAAGGGTTTGCCGAAGTTTCCAGCAAGAAGCTGCTTGATGCCATCGAAGCCAGCAAGCGCCCGAGCCTGGCGCGCTTCATCTACGCCCTGGGCATTCCGGATGTGGGTGAGGAAACCGCCAAGGTCCTGGCTCGCTCGCTGGGCAGCTTGGCGCGGGTGCAGCAGGCGCTGCCACAGGTGCTGACCTACCTGCCGGACATCGGGCTTGAAGTGGCATATGAAATCCACAACTTCTTCGAAGACGAGCACAACCGCAAAGTCATCGAGCAACTGCTCGCCTGCGGCATGCAGTTGCAGGACGAAGGCGACTTGGCCGCCGAGTTCGCCGCCAGCACCACCCTGGCCGGCATGATTGCCAAGCTCGACATCGCCTCGGTCGGCCCGACCGGCGCTGAGAAGCTGGTGGCCAAGCTCGACAGCCTGGAAAAGATTATCGCCGCCGACGGTATCGACCTGCGCCAGGCCCTGGCCGCCAAGCAGGCCGAGGCCGTGCGCGAGTTCTTCAAGGACGAAGCGAACCAGAAGCTGGCGCGGGATATCGAAGCCCAGTTGCTGGCGTTCGGCATGCACTGGAACAGCGAGAAGAAAGTCGCCGAAGGCCTGCCTCTGGCCGGGCAGACCTGGGTGTTGACCGGCACCCTGGAGCGCATGAGCCGCGACATTGCCAAAGACAAACTGGAAAGCCTCGGCGCCAAGGTGGCAGGTTCCGTTTCCGGCAAGACCCACTGCGTGGTCGCCGGCCCTGGCGCGGGCTCCAAGCTGGCCAAGGCCAGTGAGCTGGGTGTGAAGGTGCTGGACGAAGACGCGTTCATCGCCTTCCTGGCGGAGCAGGGCATCGCAATCTGACCCACCTTTAAACAAGTCATTGAGAAATGATGACTTTTTCTCCCCGAAGAGGTTGTAACTTCGCCTCAGACCGGTACAATGGCGCGGCTCGCTGCTTAGCGAGTTGCGTCAGTGGTGGCCCCATCGGTCCCCCCGCATTGATTACCCGTTAACCTGGTCAGGCCCGGAAGGGAGCAGCCATAGCGGGAACATCGAGTGCCGGGGTGTGGCTGGTGGGGCCGCCTCCATTCTTTAAATCCTTGAGCTCTCAAGGATGTCTCGTTCAAAAATACCTCTTAGTCAATGTGCGAAAGCGCATGACGTCTCGACGTTTCTACCTCTGCTCTGTGAGAATGCCAGAAGGCCATACCGCCTCCAGAACGGACGCTGCGCCATGGACAGCCTTCCTACCCTCGAAACCTCGCGCCTGATACTCACGCCGCTGCAGCTTGGCGACGCACCCGCTATTCAGCAGCTGTTCCCGCACTGGGACATTGTCCGCTACCTGGACAGCCGCGTGCCATGGCCCTATCCCGAAGACGGCGCACTCGTCTACGTCCGAGATATCGCATTGCCTGCCATGAACGCTGGCTGCGAATGGCACTGGATGATCCGCCTGAAAACCGCGCCAACGCAGATCATCGGCAGCATCAGCCTCTATGACCAGCCGGGTAACAACCGTGGCTTCTGGCTCACCCCTGCCTGGCAAAAAAACGGCTACATCCGCGAAGCCTGTGTGGTCATCAACGACTATTGGTTCGAGACGCTTGGGCGTTGCGTCATGCAGGTGCCCAAGGCGGCGAGCAATGACAGGTCGCGCAGTGTTTCCCTGCACGAAGGCATGCGCCTGGTCGGGACTGAGCCGGGGCATTTCGTCTGTGGCGCCGTGCTCAAAGAGATCTGGGAGTTGAGCCGCGATCAGTGGCGTCAAAGGGTGGCGGTCGTTTAGGTACTGAAGTGACGATCTCAACGTCAGCAAATGCATGCCTTTGCCAGTGCCGTGCCGTGATAGAAAGCAGTACCTTTCAGCAAGGACTGCTTACATGAAGTCGTCTGTACCCCCGCCACGGTTTCAGCACTTTACCGTGTTCTGCATCGCCTGCTTCCTACTGTCCATCAGCTATGGCACGACGTTTCTGCTCTCTATGCTGGTGCAGGCGTTGGGCGGCACTGCGAGCGATGCAGGGCGGGTATTTGCAGTCGCGATGCTCAGTACGCTGCTGTCTGTGGTGGGCTCGGGGCATCTGTTGCAGCGCGTTGGCGCTGCTCGCGCTATCGCTGTCGGGGCGTTCTGCCTGGTCGTGGCGTCAGTGGGTTTTGCCGTGGTGCCCGGCCTGGGCGGCGCGTTGTTGGCGTGTGGCTTGATGCTTGGGGTTGGTTGGGGGCTCTTCTACACGGTAGGGCCGATCATGGTTGCTCAAATGGTCGAGCCATCACGCCGCACGCACTGTTTTGCATTGCTCTCCGGCAGCATGTTGACTGGCATAGGTACCGGGCCATTACTGGGTAAGTTCGCGGCCTTCGTGGCGCTGCCTACCCAGCTCGCTTTTTGGGTGGCGGCGTGTGCTGCAGGTTTGGCGGGGTTGTACTTTGCTTGGCTTGGTTCGACTTCGCTGGGGCAACGACCGGCTGAGAAGGTGCAGATCGGTTTGGTGTCCGCGCTCAACGTGATGCGTTCGCGTTCGGGCTTGTCGATTTTGATGGTAGGGCTGGGTGGGGCGATTTTCGGCACGATGGGCAGTTTCCAGACCAGCTATGCCGACCGCCTCGGGCTTGATTACTCGATCTTCTTCATTGGCTTCATGGGCGCTGCGATCGCCTGCAGGCTCTTGCTGGCCGGCTGGGTTGCGAAGCAACCGCCGCTGGCGACTTCGTGGGTTTTAACCTTGATCATGGCCACTGCTGTAGTGGGCTTTGATCAATGGGTGCACAGCGCCGAACGCTATCTGGCGATGGCCATGCTGTTGGGCGTGGGTTATGGCTTGAACTACTCGGTAATCAACGGGCTGGCTGCCAATGAAGCGCCAGCGGGCCTTACCGCGCAAGCACTGCTGCTGTTCAGCCTGTCGTATTTCATCGGTGTGTTCGGGTTCCCCTTCGTAGCCAGTCAATTGATCACGCAGCTAGGCATCAGCGCAATGATGTTGAGCATTGAAGGCGTTGCGCTTTTGGTTGTAGGGCTAAGTACGGCGAGGTGGCTGGCTTCGCGTTTTTCCAGGCCCGCCCTGGTGTAGGTGCTTTTCCCCCAACACCCCGGCGGCTGAAAGCTTCATCAAGCGCTGAAATTTCGGACAGGCCAGGTGATCGTCCTCCGGGCACTGCGCTGCATGCCGCAGCCCCTTGCTCATTGCTTGCAAGCGCTTGACCCGTGCATCGATTTCGTCCGCTTTAGCTATCAGCATTTGCCGATCGACCTGCAGGTCCACCAGCATCGCGCCCACTTCATCCAGGGAAAAGCCTGCGGCCTGGCCTAGGGCAATCAGTGCCAGCCGGTCCGCCACGTCGGCAGCAAACTGCCGCCGCTGGCCGCGGCCGGCGAGGGACTTGAGCAAGCCTTTCTTTTCGTAATAGCGCAGCGTTGATGCGGGTACGCCTGTGCGCTTGGCGACATCGGCAATGTCCATTCTGGGCCTTGACTTGAAGTTGACTTCAACTTCTATGCTGCGCGGCATGTTGCTGAACGTCAATCTTAGAGGGCTGAATCGATGACGCTTGCCATGCTAAAAGCCGCTTTGCTGATCGGGGTTGGGGCCACCGTGATCATGGACCTGTGGGGGATGTTGCTGCGGCGCTTGGGTATCCCTACCTTGAATTTCGCCATGGTGGGGCGCTGGGCGGGCCATGTGATGAAGGGACGGGTGCGCCACGACGCTATCGCCAAGGCCGAACCGGTTGCGAACGAACTGGCCTTGGGGTGGGTTATCCACTACGTGATCGGTGTGCTGTTTGCCGTGATGCTGGTGGGGATGGTCGGGGAGGGCTGGCTGAGTGCCCCGACGCTTTGGCCTGCACTGGTTTGGGGGGTGGCGACGGTGGTGGCGCCGCTGTGTTTCATGCAGCCGGTGATGGGGGCGGGGTTCTTTGCCTCGCGGACGCCGACGCCTGGGCGTAACTGCCTGAAGAGTCTGGTGACCCATACGGTGTTTGGGGTTGGGATGTTCTTGAGTGCCGGTTTGATTGCGTCAGGTTGAAGACAGCGCTCGGGATTACAGCAGTCGCAAGATCAAGAGGCCGGCGAGAAGTAACGCCAAAGCAAAGCCTGCACCTAGGCTGAACGGCAAAAGTGCTGACCAAGGAGAAAAGGCTCTTGCCTTGCGCATTTCTTCGGCCAGGGCCTCAACTTCGCGATGGGATTGTTCAACCCTATCTTGAGTGGAACGGGGCATGATCTTTCCTCTGCCATAAACGAGCGTGCTTAGAGTTTAACCAGCAGGGCCATGATACCCGCAATGGCAGTCAGTATGACCGAGCCGGTTGCGAAGGGGTGCCAGAACGCCTCTTGTCTAAGCTTGCGCTCTTCAGCCATGAATTTGAGTGCTTCTGCAGCTAGCTTGCGATTCTCGATCTGTAGTCTGTCGAGTTCGAGATTGTCTCGATCATCTTGGAGCATCGGGAGGTGTCTTTTTGAGGGGTGGCGAAAATTATGTGCCACCAGGCGAGAGGTCGGAATCGCTCTATACACCAGATTTCGTAGTCCAATTGCCAACAAGGAAGGATCCTACTCTCGTATAGGCGGTTTCCTGCTGCATTTGTGAGGCTTGCAGAAATATCCTACGCATCCCGTCGACTCCCGTCTGATTGTCCTTGGAAACCCCACCCAATAGGCTTTTGCGGTCGCTGTCGGTTCAGCGATCGGGTGTGGAAGCCCGGGAACGACTTGGAGCAGTTGCCTGTTATGGCAGCTGTGCGCGGGAGGTACTCGTACCTGCCGGGTTTTCCATGTGCCTGGTCTTCCACCCCGCGTACAGTTGTCACCCTAATGCGTGGAAGCAAAAGGGTGCAGCTCAGGTCGCATGGAGCTTGCATGAAAAAAATCGTCCCCGACCCACCCCATACCTTCGACCTTCCCCCCGGTAAATCCCTTTCCCGCGCCATCAGCGAAGGCGTCGTGCCAATAGAGTTCGCGCTGATGAATGTCTCCCACTACCTAATGTTCGCCTACAGCGACAGCCGCCGAGCACTTGAGCGCATCCAAGACGAAGAAACGCGACAGCTACTGGAGCATGGGCTGCGCGCCATGCAAATCGCCTGGGGCCAGGCGCATGGCGTGAGTCTTGTGTGGTCGTTGAGATCGAGCGCCGCCCGCGCGGCGCTTCGCAGCACAAGGCTGCTCCCACATCTGTTTCGGGCCAATTATTCCTGAGGAATTGGCGCGCGCCCCTTGGCGCCCGCCTCAGTATCGTGTCGTACGAAAAAGGCGGTCGCGCGCGCTGGCACAGGCGTGACTGGCCCGAAACAGATGTGGGAGCAGCCTTGTGCTGCGAAGCGCCGCGCGGGCGGCGCTCGATCTCGAAGACGCCATAGTGCTTCCGGCGGACACCTGTCAGCCCCAACCCGCTCTAAAACCAGGACGGTTCATACATCTATTTAGACGACTTCCTGCTGCATCTGTAGGGCTCGCAGAAATTGTGCGAAACATCTCTATTTAGGGCGTCCGCGCTGCGGCATTCCCAGCATACCCCGCACCCCCATACCGCTGGCTGATCCGCTCAATCTCCCCGGACTGCTTCATGCGCACCAGTGCCCTGAGCACCCCTTGCGTCGGTACCCCCGGGTCAGTGCGCACCATGCATCCCAAGTCCTGCTCTTCCAGCACTGCCAGCGTTTGCAGCTGTTGCCCCGCCGGCAAACCTTGGTTGAACCACTGCAACGACAACTCGTTGCTCACCGCATGCAGATACCGCCCCGCGTGCAGCTTCTGCAGGGCCAGCAGCTGGCTGCGGCTGTCTTCGCGGTGCAATCGGCCCTGCTCGAACAAGGGTTGCAGGGTGCCGTAGGCATAACCCAGCACAGTGCCGATGGCTTGCGGCGCCAGTTGCTCTGGGCGGGTAGGGTTGCTTGCATCAGCGCCGCCAACCAATACGTCGCGCTGGTGGATCACGGGGATGCTCCAGACAAAATTGCCCGGCCGATCCTGAAACCACTGGGTGCTGACATAGCAGCGCACGTCGATATCGCCGCTTTCCATGGCTTCCTGCAGGCGCAGGCGTGCCAGTACGTGATACTCCGGTCGCACACCCACTTCCCGGGCAATAGCCTGCATCAGGTCGAACAGCAAACCTTCCACCGGTTGATCGCCTTCGACACGCATCAGCGGCATGCTCCAGCTCTCGGCGACGGAAAAACGCAGCACGGGTGGGTCGGCCAGGCTGTGGGTGGTCCACAGCAATAGCAGGGGCAACAGTCTTCGCAAGGCACATCCTCCCTGGATAGCGCGCCAGTTTCATAGCTTAGACCAGTCGCGCAGGGTGCAATTTCGGCCCCGCTCCGCTAGCATTAGCGATCTTCCGCTCGATCAGGCTACGATGGTTTTTCGATGAGTTATCAGGTTCTTGCACGAAAATGGCGTCCGCGCTCGTTCCGCGAAATGGTCGGCCAGGCCCATGTGCTCAAGGCCTTGATCAATGCCTTGGACAACCAGCGCCTGCACCATGCCTACCTGTTTACCGGCACCCGCGGTGTGGGCAAGACTACCATCGCCCGCATTATCGCCAAATGCCTGAACTGCGAAACCGGCATCACCTCGACGCCCTGCGGCACCTGTTCAGTGTGCCGGGAAATCGACGAGGGCCGCTTCGTCGACCTGATCGAGATCGACGCCGCCAGCCGCACCAAGGTCGAAGACACTCGCGAGCTGTTGGATAACGTGCAATATGCCCCGAGCCGTGGGCGCTTCAAGGTCTATTTGATCGACGAAGTGCACATGCTCTCGACCCACTCGTTCAACGCCTTGCTCAAGACGCTGGAAGAGCCGCCGCCCTACGTCAAGTTCATCCTCGCCACCACCGACCCGCAGAAGCTGCCAGCGACCATCCTGTCGCGCTGCCTGCAGTTCTCGCTGAAGAACATGAGCCCGGAGCGGGTAGTCGAGCACCTCAGCCATGTGCTGACCGCCGAAAACGTGCCGTTCGAGCCAGATGCCCTATGGCTGCTGGGCCGCGCCGCCGACGGTTCGATGCGCGATGCCATGAGCTTGACTGACCAGGCCATCGCGTTTGGTGAAGGCAAGGTGCTGGCGGCCGATGTGCGGGCCATGCTCGGTAGCCTCGACCATGGCCAGGTTTATGGCGTGCTGCAGGCGCTGCTAGAAGGCGATGCCCGCGCGCTGCTGGAGGCGGTGCGCAACCTTGCCGAGCAAGGGCCGGACTGGAGCGGCGTGCTGGCCGAAATGCTCAACGTGCTGCACCGTGTCGCCATTGCCCAGGCTCTGCCGGAGGCGGTGGACAACGGCCAGGGCGACCGCGACCGCGTGTTGGCGCTGGCCTCGGCATTGCCGGCCGAGGACGTGCAGTTCTATTACCAGATGGGCCTGATTGGCCGCCGCGACCTGCCCTTGGCGCCAGACCCGCGGGGTGGCTTCGAGATGGTCCTGTTGCGCATGCTGGCGTTCCGCCCGGCCGACACCGATGACGCGCCGAAACCGGTGCTAAAGCCGGTGGGGATCAGCCAAGCCACAGCTGATCCTGCAACACCGGTGGCAACTGCGGGAGTGGCCCATCAGCCAGTCGCAGCGCCCGTGGCGCCGGTTGTCGCGCAAGCGGTGGAGGTGCCGACCCCTGTAGCACTCGCTGTAGAGCCGACGCCTGCCGTTACCCAGCCAGCGCCAGTTGAACCTGCTGCGCCGGCACCCGCACCTGTCGAGGACGTCATCGACCTGCCTTGGGAAGCGCCTGTAGCGCCCCCCGTGCCGGTTGCCGCCTCGCCGGTGCCTGTGGCTGAGCCAACACCTGAGCCAACACCTGCGCCCCAGCCAGCCATGGCCGAGCCGCAGCGCGAACAGCCGGCCTACGACGAGCCGCCGTTCGACCCGTCGGCCTATGCGGCAGCGGGCATGGACCGCGACGACGAACCGCCAGCGGACGAAGATTACTACGTAGGTGACAGCGACCCCGTCGGCTTCAGTTACCTCGATGAGCTGGCCGAGCACGTCCAGGAAGAGCAGCCCAAACCTGCTGCCGAACCGCTGCCGGCTGCCCAGCCGGCTACCGGCCTGGCCCTGCAATGGCTGGAATTATTCCCACAGTTGCCTGTCTCCGGTATGACAGGCAACATCGCCGCAAACTGTACGCTGATTGCTGCCGACGGCGACGACTGGCTGCTGCACCTGGACCCAGGCCAGGGCGCACTGTTCAACGCCACCCAGCAGCGGCGCTTGAACGACGCGCTCAATCAGCACTTGGGGCGCACTCTGAACCTGCGTATCGAGCTGATACGCCCTGAGCAGGAAACGCCGGCCCAGGCCGCCTCGCGCAAGCGTGCCGAGCGCCAGCAGGACGCCGTGGTGTCGATCGAGCAGGACCCGTTGATCCAGCAGATGATCAAGCAGTTCGGTGCCAAGGTGCGACAGGATACTATTGAGCCTGTAGAGGCCCTGGCCAATCAGGGCCAGTAACGGATAACCATGCGGCTGGCCCGGTGCCGGGCCGCATCACATGACCCAATCGAGGTATACCCCCATGATGAAAGGTGGCATGGCCGGCCTGATGAAGCAGGCCCAGCAGATGCAGGAAAAAATGGCCAAGATGCAAGAAGAACTGGCCAACGCCGAAGTGACCGGCCAATCCGGTGGCGGCCTGGTGAGCGTGGTGATGACCGGTCGTCACGACGTTAAGCGCGTCAGCATCGATCAAAGCCTGATGTCGACCGATGAAGACGACAAGGAAGTGCTTGAAGACCTGATCGCTGCCGCACTGAACGATGCGGTCCGTAAGGTCGAGCAGAGCAGCCAGGAAAAAATGGGCGGCATGACCGCTGGCATGCAGTTGCCGCCAGGCTTCAAAATGCCGTTCTGATTCACCTTTTGCGTCAAATGGGGAGCAACGGCCTTGGGGCCGTTGCTCCCTTGTTCATTCTGTTCCCCCGACTTGCAGGCCTGCCTACATGAGCTTCAGCCCCCTGATCCGCCAACTGATCGATGCCTTGCGCACCCTGCCGGGTGTCGGCCAGAAAACCGCCCAGCGCATGGCCCTGCAGCTGCTTGAGCGTGACCGCAGCGGCGGCCTGCGGTTGGCTCAGGCGTTGACCCAGGCCATGGAAGGGGTAGGCCATTGCCGTCAGTGCCGCACCCTGACCGAGCAGGAACTCTGCCCGCAGTGCGCCGACCCGCGCCGTGACGACACGCAGTTGTGTGTGGTCGAGGGGCCGGTGGATGTGTATGCGGTGGAGCAGACCGGTTACCGCGGCCGCTATTTCGTGCTCAAGGGGCATCTGTCGCCGCTCGATGGCCTGGGGCCTGAGGCGATCGGCGTGCCGCAGCTGATGGCGCGAATCGAGGAGCAGGGCACCTTTACCGAGGTAATCCTGGCGACCAACCCGACGGTGGAAGGGGAGGCGACGGCGCATTACATCGCGCAGTTGCTGAACGAGAAGGGCCTGGTGGCGTCGCGCATTGCCCACGGTGTGCCGCTGGGTGGCGAGCTGGAGCTGGTGGATGGCGGGACATTGGCCCATGCCTTTGCGGGGCGCAGGCCGATTTCGCTCTAAAGACCTACGCGCGGTCTGTAGGAGCAGCCTTGTGCTGCGAAGAGGCCGGTAATGGCAACGAAAATAGCCTCGTTGTCATTGGCCTCTTCGCAGCGCAAGGCTGCTCCTACAAAAAGCGATGGCTGCAATGCACTCAGTATTCGCTGAGGGAAAACTCGGTCAGGCAGAAGGTCGGCACACCCGCAGCCTGCAGCCGGCGCGAACCGTCCAGCTCCGGCAGGTCAATGATCGCTGCCGCTTCAAATACCTGAGCCCCGGTACGACGCACCAGGTTGGCTGCCGCCAGCAGGGTGCCGCCAGTGGCAATCAGGTCATCGAAAATCAACACCGAGTCGCCTTCGCAGAGGCTGTCGGCATGCACTTCGAGGAAGGCCTCGCCGTACTCGGTCTGATAACCCTCGCTCAGCACGTCAGCCGGCAGCTTGCCCTGTTTGCGGAACAGGATCAGCGGCTTGTTCAGCTGGTGGGCGATGATCGAACCGATCAGGAAGCCGCGCGCGTCCATGGCACCGATGTGGCTGAACTCAGCCTCGACATAACGCTCGATGAACTGGTCGGCGACATAGCGCAGCCCGCGTGGGGATTGGAACAGCGGGGTGATGTCGCGAAAGATCACACCCGGTTTGGGGAAGTCCACTACCGGGCGGATCAGGGCTTTGAGGTCGAAGGCTTCGCTATGCATTGTTGCGGGTATCCTGGAAAAACGATGGCGCCAGTATACCCGTTAACAAAAGCTCAGGCCTCTATTGCACCGCCGGCCAGCGCGCACAACTGAATCGGGTCGAGGATATGCACTTCCTTGCCTTCGGCGCGAATCAGGCCGTTTTGCTGGAAGCGGGTGAAGACCCGCGACACGGTTTCCACCGCCAGGCCCAGGTAATTGCCGATTTCGTTGCGCGACATGCTCAGGCGGAACTGGTTGGCCGAGTAGCCACGTGCGCGGAAGCGTGCGGACAGGTTGACCAGGAAGGTGGCAATGCGTTCGTCGGCGGTTTTCTTCGATAACAGCAGCATCATCTGCTGATCGTCGCGGATCTCGCGGCTCATCACACGCATCAGCTGACGACGCAACTGCGGCAATTGCACCGAGAGTTCGTCGAGGCGTTCGAAGGGGATTTCGCACACCGAGGTGGTCTCTTGGGCCTGGGCCGACACCGGGTAGGCTTCGGTGTCCATGCCGGACAGGCCGACCAGTTCGCTGGGCAGGTGGAAGCCGGTGATCTGCTCTTCGCCGCTGTCGCTGAGGCTGAAGGTTTTGAGGGCGCCGGAACGTACGGCGTAGACCGAGCCGAAATTGTCACCCTGGCGGAACAGGAACTCGCCTTTTTTCAGCGGCCGTCCACGTTTGACGATTTCATCCAGTGCTTCCATGTCTTCCAGGTTCAGCGAAAGAGGCAGGCACAGGGGGGCCAGGCTGCAATCCTTGCAATGGGCCTGGGTATGTGGGCGCAGTTTAACTGGCTCGGACATTTTCAATCGATCCTTGTGGGAAAGCACACATAAGACGTAAGGGTAACTCACGGCGTAGGTTGTAGGCCAGCGTGCGCTATTGTGGTGCGTGCTGGCGAAGCCTCGGCGGGTGCGCGCCGAGGCCTTTCGTGTACCCATAGTGTGCCGCACAAGCCCACTTGTCCATGCGGTTGAACGTCTCGCTTTTCAGATGACCCGTGAGAAGCGCTGGCGGTTTTGCATCGCCAGGTAGGCGTCGAACACCATGCACACCGAGCGCGCCAACAGGCGGCCGGCGGGCAGGATGCGGATGCCCTTGTCGTCCAGGCTGATCAGGCCATCACGCTGCAAGGTCAGCAGTTCTGGCCAAAGGTCGTTGAAGTAGCCGCGAAAATCGATGGTGAAGGCCTGTTCGATCGGCTCGTAATCCAGTTCGAAATGGCAGATCAACTGCTGGATCACAGCCCGGCGCAGGCGATCGTCGTGGTTGCACAGCAGGCCGCGCTGGGTGGCCAGTTGGGCGTTGGAGAGGCTGTCCTGGTAGGTGTTGAGGTCGCTGCTGTTCTGGCAATAGAGGTCGCCGATCTGGCTGATGGCAGACACCCCCAGGCCGACCAGGTCGCAATGGCCGTGGGTGGTGTAGCCCTGGAAGTTGCGTTGCAGGGTGCCTTCTTCCTGGGCCATGGCCAGCTCATCGTCGGGCAGGGCGAAGTGGTCCATGCCGATGTAGCGGTAACCGGCGGCGGTCAGCTGGTCGATGGTGGCATGCAGCATTTCGAGCTTGGCTGACGGGCTCGGCAGGTCATTGTTGTCGATGCGTCGCTGAGGCATGAAACGCTCGGGCAGGTGGGCGTAGTTGAACACCGACAGGCGGTCGGGTTGCAGGCGGATCACCTCTTCGACCGTGCGGGCAAAGCCTTCCGGGGTCTGTTTGGGCAGGCCGTAGATCAAGTCCAGGTTGATCGAGCGGAATTGCAGGGTACGCGCTGCCTCGATCAGGGTGCGGGTCTGCTCCAGGCTCTGCAGGCGGTTGACCGCCCGCTGCACGGCCGGGTCCAGGTCCTGCACGCCCAAGCTGACACGGTTGAAGCCCAGCTCGCGGAGCAGGCCCATGGTCGACCAGTCGGCTTCGCGTGGGTCGATTTCGATGCCGTAGTCGCCGGAATCATCGTCCAGCAGGTTGAAGTGCTGGCGCAGGGTGGCCATCAGCTGGCGCAATTCCACGGGGCTGAGGAAGGTGGGCGTGCCGCCGCCGAAGTGCAGTTGCTCGACCCGTTGCTTGGGGTCCAGGTGGCAGGCGATCAGCTGGATTTCCTGCTCCAGGCGTTGCAGGTAGGGCGCAGCGCGGCCACGGTCCTTGGTGATGACTTTGTTGCAGGCGCAGTAGTAGCAGATGTTGGCGCAGAACGGCACGTGCACGTACAGCGACAACGGGCGCACCGCCCGGCGGCTCTCGCGCAGGGCGTGGAGCAGGTCGAACGAGCCCACTTCGCTGTGCAGTTGCACGGCGGTCGGGTAGGAGGTGTAGCGTGGTCCGGCCAGGTCGTAGCGGCGGATCAGGTCGGTGTCCCAACGTAGGTCGTCGAGCATGTGGGCGGTCCCCGGATAGAGCGAGCAGTGTCCGGAGTCTATGGCCGTCTGTAGGAATCTGTGTTGATTTGTATCAAGAGCCTTTAGGGCCGCTGAGCGGCCCATCGCCGGCAAGCCAGCTCCCACAGGTGCCTCACTGCCTTAATGCTTGTGCTGTAGCTGTGGGAGCCAGCTCCCACAGGGGCCTCACTGCCTTAATGCTTGTGCTGTAGCTGTGGGAGCCAGCTTCCAAAGGGGCCTCACTGCCTCAAGGCTTGTGCTGTAGCAGTGGGAGCTGGCTTGCCGGCGATGGGCTGCACAGCAGCCCGCTTCAATGCCCCATCAACCAATGCTGGTGTGGCCCAGGCAGCGTCCACAGGCCAAACAGGATGACCAGCAACCCACCCGCCATGCGCACGCTGCGCCGTCGCAGCAGGCTGCTGACCCGCTCCGCCGCCAAGCCCGTGGCCAGCAATACCGGCCAGGTGCCCAGCCCGAAGGCCAGCATCAACGCCGCGCTGTACCCCGCATTCCCCTGGCTCGCAGCCCACAATAACGTGCTGTACACCAGCCCGCACGGCAACCAGCCCCACAAGGCCCCCAGCAACAGGGCGCGCGGCAGGCTCGACACCGGCAGCAAACGCGAGGCGATTGGCTGGATATGCCGCCACAGCCTTCGGCCCAGGGCCTCGATACGGGTCAACCCGCTCCACCAACCGGCCAGGTACAGCCCCATGGCAATCAACAGCAACGCGGCTACCACCCGCAGCGCCAGGGCGGCCGGGCTGCTGGCCACGGCCCAGCCAGCCAGGCCTACCAGCAGGCCGGCGCAGGCATAGCTGAGAATGCGCCCGACGTTGTACGCCAGCAGCAGCTGCAAGCGTCGGCCGCGTTGCTCGGGCGGGATGGCCAGGGTCAGCGCGCCCATCAGGCCGCCGCACATGCCCAGGCAGTGGCCGCCACCGAGCAGGCCAAGGATCAGCGCCGAGCCGAGCAGGGGCAGCAGGTCAGGCACGGGGTGGGGGTTCCTTGTCGTCTTCGGCCAGGCTGTCGTCCGGCTTGACCGCAGCCTGGTGGCGCGGGTCCTGGTCGTCGAACAGGATGCTGTGGGCAGGGCCTTCGAGGTCGTCGTACTGGCCGCTGTCCACCGCCCAGAAGAAGATGTACACGGCAACGCCGACAAGCAGCAGGGCGGCCGGGATCATGACATAGAGGGCTGGCATGGGCGGCTCCTGATCAGGCGGTGGCGGGTTGCGGGTGGCTGCTGGTGGCCGCCACGCCTGGCAGCCGGGTCAGGCGCAGGGCGTTGAGGACCACGATCAGCGAGCTCACCGACATGCCGATGGCCGCCCACACGGGGGTGATCCAGCCGAGCGCGGCAAACGGCAACATGAGGCCATTATACAGGGTCGCCCACAGCAGGTTCTCGAGGATGTTGCGGCGCGTGCGGCGGGCCAGGTCGAAGGCCTGTACCAGCGCCTGCAGGCGGTTGGACAGCAGCACCGCATCGGCGCTGGTCTTGGCCAGGTCAGTGGCGCTGCCCATGGCGATGCTGATGTCGGCGGCAGCCAGCACCGGCACGTCGTTGACCCCATCACCCAGCATCAGCACCTTGCGGCCAGCGGCTTGCAGCGCCTTGAGCCGGTCCAGCTTGTCGTCCGGGCGCAGGCCGCCGATGGCCTGGTCGATACCCAGTTGCGCCGCCACTTCGGCGACCATCGGCGAGCTGTCACCCGACAGCAGCAGCGTCCGCCAGCCCCGCGCCTTGCAGGCAGCGAGCAAGGCCGGGGCGTCATCGCGCAGGCGGTCATCGAGGCCGAACCAGGCCAGCGGCCCTTGGCGATCACCCAGCAGCAGCCATTGGCCGCGTGGCTCGGGCACGCCGGGGATTTCTGCGCCACTCAGGGCGCACACGAACGTGGCCTGGCCGATACGCAGGCGCTGGCCGTCAACCAGCCCTTCCAGGCCAAGGCCCGGTACGGTCTGCACATCGTCCGCAGGCGCGGCGGTGCGGCCGAAAGCGCGTGCGATGGGGTGTTCGGAGCGGTTTTCCAGGGCGGCGGCCAGGGCCAGGCAACGGTCGGCGGCCAGGTCGGCCAGCGGGCGAATGCTGCGCAGGGTCAGGCGGCCTTCGGTGAGCGTGCCGGTCTTGTCGAAGATGACCGTGTCGATCTGGTTAAGGCCTTCGAGCACGTGGCCGCGGGTCACCAGCAGGCCGAGTTTGTGCAGGGTGCCGGTGGCGGCGGTAAGGGCCGTGGGCGTGGCCAGGGACAAGGCGCAAGGGCAGGTCGCCACCAGCATGGCCAGCACGATCCAGAAGGCGCGGTCCGGGGCCAGGTGCCACCACCACAGGCCGATGGCCACGGCGGCTATCAAGGTAAACAGCAAGAACCACTGCGAAGCGCGGTCGGCGATCTCGGCCAGGCGCGGTTTTTCGGTCTGCGCGCGTTCCAGCAGGCGGACGATGGCCGACAGCCGCGAGTCGTGGCCGAGGGCTTCGACTTCCACGTTCAGGGTGCTCTCGACGTTCAGGGTGCCACCGGTGACTCGATCGCCGACGCGACGCGGCTGCGGCAGGTATTCGCCGGTCAGCAGTGACTCGTCGACGCTGGAGCGGCCTTCGACGATGCGCCCATCGGCGGGGATTACCGCGCCGGGCAGGACTTGCACCGTGTCGCCGCGCTGCAGTTCGCTGAGCAGGATGCGCTCGGCACGGCCGATAACGTCCAGGCGCAGGCACGAGGCGGGCAGCAGGTTGACCAGTTGCGCGGTGGCCGCCGCGGTGCGCTCGCGGGCACGTCGCTCAAGGTAGCGACCGGTCAGCAGGAACAGGGCAAACATGCCGACGGTATCGAAATACAGCTCGCCGCTGCCGCTGATCGCGGTCCAGATCCCGGCGCCGAACGCCAGGGCGATGGCCAGCGATACCGAGACGTCCATGGTCAGGTGACGGGTGCGCAGGTCGCGCGCTGCGCCTTTGAAGAATGGCGCGCAGCTGTAGAACACGATCGGGATGGTCAGAAACAGCGCGACCCAGCGCAGGATGGTGTGCAGCTCGGGCGACAGGTCGATGTTGAATTCGGGCCAGGTGGCCATGGTTGCCATCATCGCCTGGAACCACAGCAGCCCGGCGACACCCAGGCGCCGTAAGGCGCTGCGGTTCTCCCGGGCCAGCTGTTCGGCGGCCTGGTCGGGTTGGTAGGGGTGGGCGGCGTAGCCGATCTGGCGCAGCTCGGCGAGCAGGCGCGAGAGGGGCAGCTGGTGGTCGTCCCAGGCCAGCAGCAGGCGGTGATTGGACAGGTTCAGGCGTGCTTCGGTGACCCCGGGCAGGTTGCGCAGGTGCTTTTCGATCAGCCAGCCGCAGGCGGCGCAACTGATGCCCTCGACCAGCAAGGTGGCTTCGGCCAGTTCGCCGGCGTGGCGGACGAAGGTTTGTTGCACGTCGCTGCGGTCGTAGAGCGCCAGTTCATCCTGCAGTTGCCTGGGCAAGGCTTCGGGGTTGGCGCTGGTGTCACTGCGGTGTTGGTAATAGTGCTCCAGGCCCCCGGCGACGATGGACTCGGCCACTGCCTGGCAGCCTGGGCAGCAGAACTGCCGTGGCTCGCCGAGGACCACGGCGGTGAAGCGGTTGCCGGCGGGGACGGGCAGGGCGCAGTGGTAGCAGGGGGTGGGTTGGGTCATTGGGCTGTTGCCTTACACAAATCAGCTGGTTTGCATCGAACCCTGTGGGAGCGGGTTCACCCGCGAATGCGATAGATCAGGCAGTGGTGATTACAGGTCTGACGCATTCGCGGGTAAACCCGCTCCCACAGGGGCAGTGGTGTCGCGATTATTTGTGTTCTGCGCCTAGCAACGCTTCATCGCCCAGCTGCAGAGTCACACCATGCTCCACCTTCTCTTCCTCGAACAACCGCCACACCTGCCCTTGCTGGCTGCCCAGCAACTCGACGAAGCGCCGCCCTTCGACCTTGTCGTCCAGTTGCCCGACATAGCGCCCAGCCTCGGCACGGGTTAGCGCCACCTTGCGGTCCTTGTCCGGCTGGGTGGGCGAGATCAGGTTCAGTTCCAGCGTTTGCGGGTCGCTGTCGCCCGTCAGGCGCAGGTCGACTTCGCCGGTCAGCTCATCCAAATGCACGCTGGCCTTGAGGTTCAAGGTCTGGGCCAGGAGCTCACGGTCCAGCGAGCGGTTGATGCCTTTGCCAGCCTCGTAGTAGTTGTCGTTGACCAGGTTGTCCGGGTTGCGCACGGCAATGCTGACCATGGTCAGGCTCAGGCACACCGAGGTGGTGAGGATGCCGATGATGATCCAGGGCCAGAGGTGCTTGTACCAAGGGCTGGCGGCGGTGGCGGCAGGCATTGTCGATAATCTCTCTCAGCGGATCTGTGGGCCGATGAAGCGGCTCTTGGCTTCAACCTGGGCGTCGCTGTCATCGGCGCTCTTGAGGATGAAGGTGATTTCGTTGGTGGTCGATGGCAGTTTCTCGGGCGCTATCGACAGCTGCACGGGCAGGCTGACGATGTCACCGGCGGCCACGCGGATCTCGCGCTGGCCTTCGAGCTTGAGGTCCGGCAGGCCGGCGGCATCGAGCACGTAGACGTGGTCGCGTTGGTCTTTGTTCATGACCTTGAGGCTGTAGACGTTCTCGATCCGGCCCTGGGCGTTTTCGCGGTACAGCACGCGGTCCTTGCTGACGTCGAAGCCGACCAGCGAGCGGGTGGCGAAGGCGGTGGCCAAGGCGCCGATCATGACCAGCAGTACCAGCGCATAGCCGATCAGCCGAGGGCGCAGCATGTGGGTTTTCTGCCCGGACAAGTTGTGCTCGGTGGTGTAACTGATCAACCCTTTGGGGTAGTTCATCTTGTCCATGATGGTGTCGCAGGCGTCGATGCACGCGGCGCAGCCGATACACTCGATCTGCAGGCCGTCGCGGATGTCGATGCCGGTGGGGCAGACTTGCACGCACATGGTGCAGTCGATGCAGTCGCCCAGGCCTTGGGCCTTGTAGTCGATGTCTTTTTTACGCGGGCCACGGGTTTCGCCACGGCGCGGGTCGTAGGACACGATCAGCGTGTCCTTGTCGAACATCACGCTCTGGAAGCGCGCATAGGGGCACATGTACACGCACACCTGCTCGCGCAGCCAACCGGCGTTGCCATAGGTGGCGAGGGTGAAGAAACCGACCCAGAAGTAGGCCCAGCCATCGGCTTGGCCGGTGAAGAATTCGATGGCCAGCTCACGGATCGGCGAGAAGTAACCGACAAAGGTCATGCCGGTGACGAAACCGATCAGCAGCCACAGGCTGTGCTTGGCGAATTTGCGCAGGAACTTGTTGCCGTTCATGGGGGCGCGGTCGAGCTTCATGCGCTGGTTGCGATCACCCTCGGTGACTTTTTCGCACCACATGAAAATCCACGTCCACACGCTTTGCGGGCAGGTATAGCCGCACCACACCCGGCCGGCATACACGGTGACGAAGAACAGGCCGAACGCGGCGACGATGAGGATGCCTGACAGGAGGATGAAGTCCTGGGGCCAGATGGTGGCGCCGAAGATGTAGAACTTGCGCTCGGGCAGGTTCCACCAAACGGCCTGGTGACCGCCCCAGTTCAGCCACACGGTGCCGAAGTAGAGCAGGAACAGTACTGCACCGCCGACCATGCGCAGGCGGCGGAACACGCCTGTGAAGGCGCGGGTGTAGATTTTCTCGCGGGAGGCGTAGAGGTCGACGGAATCCTTCCCTTTGTTGGCAGGCGGGGTGACGTCATGTACCGGAATTTGCTTGCTCATCATCAAGTCCCACGGCAGTGGAGAAATGCCGCGGCCAGTGCATGCCGGCCGCAGTCTCGCGCAATCTGCTAGCGCTCTGCGACCCATGATACGCCTGTGATGGCACCCAGGGGTTGCACTGCGACCTTTAGTCGCGTTGGGTTCGTGGTATGAATCGTGATATGGCGGGTGTCAATTGATCCAGGTCAGCTTGTGCTGGATTCTTCGCGGGTAAACCCGCTCCCACAGGGACCCCGCTGCCCTCAGGCTCGGCGAGATACCTGTGGGAGCGGGTTTACCCGCGAAGAGGCCGGACCTGCTTACTCAGCCTTTTGAGGCTCCTGCTCCTGATGAGACAGGCTGTACACATAAGCTGCCAGCAGGTGCACCTTGTCGTTGCCCTGCAGTTGTTCCTGCGCCGGCATCTGCCCCTGGCGGCCGTAGCGAATGGTCTGCTGAAGCTGGGCAAAGCTCGAGCCGTAGATGAACGCCTGTGGATGGGTCAGGTTTGGTGCACCCATAGCCGGCGTACCCTTGCCCTCTGGCCCGTGGCAGGCCACGCAATTGGCGGCGAAGATCTTCTGCCCGTTTTCGGCATCGGCCTTGGCGCCTTCCGGCAGGGTGCGGCCATCGAGCTTACTGACCACAAAGGCTGCCACATCGGCAACGCCTTGCTCGCCGATCACCTCGGACCAGGCCGGCATCACGCCGTGGCGACCGCCCATGATGGTGGTCTTGATGGTTTCCGGCTCACCGCCCCAACGCCAGTCGTTGTCGGTCAGGTTGGGGAACCCGTAGGCGCCCTTGGCGTCGGAGCCGTGGCACACCGAGCAGTTGGAAGCGAACAGCCGTGCGCCCATTTTCAGGGCCTGCGGGTCTTTGGCGACTTCCTCGATGGGCATCGCCGCGAACTTGGCGAAGATCGGCCCGAAGCGGGCATCGGCCTTGGCCATTTCCTTTTCCCACTCGTGCACGCCGGTCCAGCCCGGCTGGCCGTTGGCAAACTCGGTCTGCTTGTCGGTGTCCAGGTACGAATAGCCCGGCAGCATACCTTTCCAGTTACCCAGGCCTGGGTACAGCACCAGGTAGCCGAGGGCGAAGATGATGGTGCCGACGAACAGCCAGAACCACCATTTGGGCAGCGGGTTGTCATATTCCTCGATGCCATCGAAGGCATGCCCGACGGTCTCGTCGGTGACCTCTTCGCGCTGGCCCTTGCGGGTGGACAGCAGCAGCCAGGTCAGTGAGAAGATGGTGCCCAGGGTCAGGACGGTGACGTACAGACTCCAGAAGGTTGTCATTGTTTTTTGCTCCCAGAAACTTTTGCTTGCGCTTGCTCGACGTGCCGGGTGGCTTCGGGGTCATCCGCGAAGGGCAACCGGGTCGCCTCGTCGAACTCCTGCTTGCGCCGTGGGTTGAACACCCACAGCGCCAGGCCTACGAAGGCCACCATCACCACGACGGTGCCCAGGCCGCGAATCATCCCGATATCCATCAGCGTCACCGTTTGCTTTTGATGATGGTGCCAAGACCCTGCAGGTACGCGACGATGGCGTCCATCTCGGTCTTGCCCTTGACCGCGTCCCGCGCGCCGGCGATGTCGGCGTCGGTGTACGGCGTGCCGAGGGTCCGCAGCACTTCCATCTTCTTCGCGGTGTCCTTGCCGTCGAGTTTGTTCTCGACCAGCCACGGGTAGGACGGCATCTTCGATTCGGGCACCACGTTGCGCGGGTTGTACAGGTGCGCACGGTGCCAGTCGTCGGAGTAGCGGCCGCCCACGCGGGCCAGGTCCGGGCCGGTGCGCTTGGAGCCCCACAGGAACGGGTGGTCCCACACGCTTTCACCGGCCACCGAGTAGTGGCCGTAGCGCTCGGTCTCGGCGCGGAACGGGCGGATCATCTGCGAGTGGCAGCCCACGCAGCCTTCGCGGATGTAGATGTCGCGGCCTTCAAGCTCCAGCGCGGTGCGCGGCTTCATGCCTTCAACGGGTTTGTTGGTGACGTCCTGGAAAAACAGCGGGACGATCTGGGTCAGGCCACCGACGCTGACGGCGATGACCATGAAGAAGGCCAGCAGGCCTATGTTCTTCTCGACGGCTTCATGCTTCATCAGTGCGCTCCCACGACGACGATCTTGGCGGCTTCATCTGCTTCAACCGGGTTGGCCGCGCGTACGGTGCGGAACACGTTGTAGGCCATCAGCAACATGCCCGAGGCGAAGAATGCACCGCCCAGCGCGCGGACGATGTAGCCCGGGTGGCTGGCCTGCAAGGCTTCGACGAAGGAGTAGGTGAGCGTGCCGTCATCGTTGATGGCGCGCCACATCAGGCCCTGGGTGATGCCGTTGACCCACATCGAGGCGATGTACAGCACGGTGCCGATGGTCGCCAGCCAGAAGTGCGCGTTGATCAAGCCGACGCTGTGCATCTGCGCCCGGCCATACAGCTTGGGAATCATGTGGTACACCGCGCCGATCGAGATCATCGCTACCCAACCAAGGGCGCCGGCGTGGACGTGGCCGATGGTCCAGTCGGTGTAGTGCGACAGCGAGTTCACGGTCTTGATGGCCATCATCGGGCCTTCGAAGGTGGACATGCCGTAGAACGCCAGCGATACCACGAGGAAGCGCAGGATCGGGTCGGTGCGCAATTTATGCCAGGCACCGGACAGGGTCATCATGCCGTTGATCATGCCACCCCAGCTTGGCGCCAGCAGGATGATCGACATCACCATGCCCAGCGACTGTGCCCAGTCGGGCAGGGCGGTGTAGTGCAGGTGGTGCGGGCCGGCCCAGATGTACAGGGTGATCAGCGCCCAGAAGTGCACGATCGACAGGCGATACGAGTAGATCGGCCGCTCGGCCTGCTTGGGCACGAAGTAGTACATCATCCCCAGGAAGCCGGTGGTGAGGAAGAAGCCCACGGCGTTGTGGCCGTACCACCACTGGATCATGGCGTCAGTGGCGCCGGAGTAGGCCGAGTACGACTTGAACAGGCTGACCGGCAGCGAGATGTGGTTGACGATGTGCAGCATCGCGGTGACCACGATGAATGCGCCGTAGAACCAGTTGCCGACATAGATGTGCTTGGTCTTGCGCTTGACGATGGTGCCGAAGAACACCAGCCCGTAGGTCACCCAGACAATGGCCAGCAGGATCGCCAGCGGCCATTCCAGCTCGGCGTATTCCTTGGTGGTGGTGTAGCCCATCGGCAGGGTGATCAGTGCGCCGACGATCACCGCTTGCCAACCCCAGAAGGTGAAGGCCGCCATGCTGTCGGAGATCAGCCGGGTCTGGCAGGTGCGCTGCACCACGTAGTAGCTGGTGCCGAACAACGCACAGCCGCCGAAGGCGAAGATCACCAGGTTGGTGTGCAACGGGCGCAGGCGGCCGAAGCTGGTCCAGGGCAGGTCCAGGTTCAGTTGCGGCCATACCAGTTGCGAGGCGATGAAAACGCCGAGGCCCATGCCAAGGATCCCCCAGACCACCGTCATGATGGCGAACTGGCGGACGACCTTATAGTTATAAGCAGTCGGACTGATTGCTGTGCTCATTCTAAGGTTCCACGGTTTTGATGTTCTTGTTGGTCGAAAAATCGGCGCCAGTATCGATAACCCCTCGGGTTACCGCAACGCAACTTTGGTACGCCGACCCGTGTCCAAGCCCGTCCACCTGTGTCCAGCGGTGTTGGGTTCGAACGATTGTACACAAATAAATATTTGTAATGTGTACCGTTTTTCATCTTTTTCTGATCGATCGGTCAGGCTTTTTTGTCGGACGGCACCAGGCTATGCGCCGCGTCTGCTTCGCTGGATTGGCAGCGAAGCCCACTGAGGCAACAAGCTTAGTTCGGTTAGGGGGGGGTGCAAGGGGAGGGGTATGGCGGGGAAGGGCGCGGGGGCTGCTTTGCAGCCCATTTGCAGCACAAGGCTGCGCCTACAAGAAGCATGCGATCGCCTGTAGGAGCAGCCTTGTGCTGCGAATGGGCCGCAAAGCGGCCCCCTGGTATTACTTAACAGTCACTGCTTCAGGCGCGTCACCGTGCGACAGGCTATACACATAAGCCGCCAGCAAGTGCACCTTGTCATTGCCCTGGATCTCGGCCTGTGCCGGCATCTGCCCCTGGCGACCATAACGAATGGTCTGTTGCAACTGGGCAAAGCTCGAGCCGTAGATGAACGCCTGCGGGTGAGTCAGGTCAGGCGCGCCCATGGCTGGGGTGCCTTTGGCTTCGGGCCCGTGGCAGGCCACGCAGTTGCCGGCGAAGATTTCCTTGCCCTTGGCCGGGTCGGCCTTGACCCCTTCCGGCAAGCTGCGGCCATCCAGGTTGGTCAGCACGAATGCGGCCACATCGGCCACGCCCTGCTCGCCAATGACCTCGGCCCAAGCCGGCATCACGCCGTGGCGACCGTTCATGATCGAGGCCTTGATGGTCTCCGGCTCGCCGCCCCAGCGCCAGTCCTTATCGGTCAGGTTGGGGAAGCCATAGGCGCCTTTGGCGTCCGAGCCGTGGCACACCGAGCAGTTGGAGGCGAACAGGCGGCTGCCCATCTTCAGGGCTTGCGGGTCCTTGGCCACTTCCTCGACCGGCATGGCCGCGTACTTGGCGAAGATCGGCCCGAACTTGGCATCGGCCTTGTCCATTTCCTTCTGCCATTCGTTGACCCCGGTCCAACCGTTGTCGTAGCCCGGCAGGATGCCTTTCCAGTTACCCAGGCCTGGATAGAGGATCAAGTAGCCGACCGAGAACACCAGAGTGCCCACGAACAACCAGAACCACCACTTGGGCAGCGGGTTGTCGTATTCCTCGATGCCATCGAAGCTGTGGCCCATGGTCTGGTCGGTGGTGTCGGTACTCTGGCCCTTGCGGGTCGACAGCAGCAGCCAGGTAAGGCCGATCAAACTGCCGATGGTCAGTACGCTGATGTACGTACTCCAGAAGGTGGTCATTGCCCGGAACTCCTCTTGGCAGCAGGTTCCTGCCCGGCAGGGGGCAGGCGGTCGTCGACGAAGGGCAGCAGGCGCGCTTCGGCGAAATCACGGTCGCGGCGGCGGTTGAATACCCAGAGCGAGAGGCCGATGAAGGCGATCATCACCACCAGGGTGCCCAGCCCGCGGATCATGCCGATGTCTATTTCCATCGCACTCACCTCTTGTTCTTGATCGCGGTGCCGAGCACCTGCAGGTAAGCGACCAGCGCGTCCATCTCGGTCTTGCCCTTGACCGCGTCGCGGGCACCGGCGATGTCCGCGTCGGTGTACGGCACGCCGAGGGTTCGCAGGGTGCGCATCTTGGTTTCGGTGTGGCTGTTGTCGACCTGCTCGGCGACCAGCCACGGGTAGGACGGCATCTTCGACTCGGGCACCACGTTGCGCGGGTTGTACAGGTGCGCGCGGTGCCAGTCGTCCGAGTAGCGGCCGCCCACGCGGGCCAAGTCCGGGCCGGTACGCTTGGAGCCCCACAGGAACGGGTGGTCCCACACGCTCTCGCCAGCGACCGAGTAGTGGCCGTAGCGTTCGGTCTCGGCGCGGAATGGGCGAATCATCTGCGAGTGGCAGCCGACGCAGCCTTCGCGGATGTAGATGTCGCGGCCTTCCAGTTGCAGTGCGGTGTAGGGCTTCATGCCTTCGACCGGCTTGTTGGTGACGTCCTGGAAGAACAGCGGGACGATCTGGGTCAGGCCGCCGATGCTGACGGCAAACACCATCAGCAGCGCCATCAGGCCGATGTTTTTCTCGATGACTTCATGTTTCATCAGGCGTGTCTCCTCAGGCCAGCTGGGCGTTCGCAGGGGCGGCGTCAGTGGCTGGCGCACGCACCGTGCGCCAGGTGTTCCAGGCCATCAGGAACATGCCACTGAGGAAGATCGCACCGCCGACGAAGCGCACGATGAAGCCAGGGTGGCTGGCCACCAGGGTTTCAACGAACGAGTAGGTGAGCGTGCCGTCGCTGTTGACCGCGCGCCACATCAGGCCCTGGGCGATGCCGTTGACCCACATCGAGGCGATGTACAGCACGGTGCCGATGGTCGCCAGCCAGAAGTGAGCGTTGATCAGGCCGATGCTGTGCATCTGCTCTTTGCCGAACACTTTGGGGATGGTGTGGTACAGCGCGCCGATCGAGATCATCGCCACCCAACCAAGGGCGCCGGCGTGGACGTGGCCGATGGTCCAGTCGGTGTAGTGCGACAAGGCGTTGACCGTCTTGATGGCCATCATCGGGCCTTCGAAGGTGGACATGCCGTAGAACGCCAGCGATACCACGAGGAACCGCAGGATCGGGTCGCTGCGCAACTTATGCCAAGCGCCAGAGAGGGTCATCATGCCGTTGATCATGCCGCCCCAGCTCGGTGCCAGGAGGATCAGCGACATCACCATGCCCAGCGACTGTGCCCAGTCGGGCAGCGCGGTGTAGTGCAGGTGGTGCGGGCCGGCCCAAATGTACAGGGTGATCAGCGCCCAGAAGTGCACGATCGACAGGCGATAGGAATACACCGGCCGCTCGGCCTGCTTGGGCACGTAGTAGTACATCATGCCCAGGAAGCCTGCGGTCAGGAAGAAGCCCACCGCGTTGTGGCCGTACCACCACTGGACCATGGCGTCGGTGGCGCCCGCGTAGACCGAGTAAGACTTGGTCAGGCTGACCGGCAGCTCCAGGTTGTTGATGATGTGCAGCATCGCCACGGTCAGGATGAAGGCCCCGAAGAACCAGTTACCCACGTAGATATGCTTGGTATTGCGCTTCATCAGCGTGCCGAAGAACACGATGGCGTAGCAGACCCAGACAATGGTGATCAGGATGTCGATCGGCCATTCCAGCTCGGCGTATTCCTTGGAGCTGGTGTAGCCCAGCGGCAGGCTGATGGCCGCGAGCAGGATCACCAGTTGCCAGCCCCAGAAGGTGAACGCGGCCAGCTTGGGTGAAAACAGGGTGGTCTGGCAGGTACGTTGCACCGAATAATACGAGGTGGCGAACAGTGCACAGCCGCCGAAGGCGAAGATCACCGCATTGGTATGCAGGGGGCGCAGGCGGCCGAAGCTGGTCCAGGGGAGGTCGAAGTTGAGGGACGGCCAGGCGAGCTGGGCGGCGATGAAGACGCCGAGCCCCATCCCGACGATTCCCCACACCACCGTCATGATGGCGAATTGGCGGACCACCTTGTAGTTGTAGGCGGTACTGCTGGTTGTGTTCATGTATGGGTTCCCATCCACGGTTATTGGCAGGCTATAGAGCGAGGCAAGCATGATTAATGGGCAAAGTGCCGGTATTGACGGGGATCAATGGGCGAAGGTCGGAAATGTCCCAGGCTTGCGCTGCGATCTTCCGCAAATTCAAGGGGATGACGGCTACAAAGGCTGTCTGATCCTGGCCCATGGTGCCGGTGCGCCGATGGACAGCGGGTTCATGGACGAGATGGCGCAAAGGCTCGCGGCGCTTGGGGTCGGGGTGATTCGCTTTGAGTTCCCGTACATGGCCGAGCGCAGGGTGAACGGCGGCAAGCGGCCGCCCAATCCGCAGAAGGTGCTGCTGGAATGCTGGCGCGAGGTGTACCGGCAGGTGCGACCTTTGGTCACAGGTAAGCTGGCCATCGGTGGCAAGTCCATGGGCGGGCGTATGGCCAGCTTGTTGGCTGACGAGCTCGAAGCGGATGCACTGGTGTGCCTGGGGTATCCGTTCTATGCCGTGGGCAAGCCGGAGAAGCCCAGGGTCGAGCACCTGGCGGGGCTCAAGACACCGACGTTGATCGTGCAGGGCGAACGGGATGCGCTGGGTAACCGTGAGGCTGTGGCGGGGTATGCACTGTCACCGGCGATCGAGGTGAGCTGGCTGGTGGCGGGCGATCATGACCTGAAGCCGTTGAAGGCTTCGGGGTTCAGCCATGCGCAGCATTTGCAGGCGGCGGCTGAGAAGGTGGCGGGCTTTTTGTCGAAATAGTGCTGGATTCTTCGCGGGCAAGCCCGCTCCCACAGGTGTGGCACTGGACTCAAGCATTGTGATGTCCCTGTGGGAGCGGGCTTGCCCGCGAAGAGGCCGGTGCAGGCCAGCGCTTAGTCGCGGTACTCGCACAGGTAGGCGGTATCCACTTTCACCTGCAGCTGGAACTTGCTGTCCGCGGCCACATTGAACTTGTCGCCAGCCTTGAAGGTTTCCCAGTTGTCGCTACCCGGCAGCTTGACGGTCAAAGCACCGGAAATCACATGCATGATTTCGCGCTTGGCTGTGCCGAACTCGTATTCGCCCGGTGCCATCACACCCACGGTGGCCGGACCTTCTTCGCTTGCGAATGCGATCGACTTGACGGTGCCGTTGAAGTACTCGTTGACCTGGAACATGGGCGACTCCTGAACAGGGGGATGAAAAAGGGCTGGCCAGTATGCCCAAGGCCATCCCCGTCGTCATCTGCTTTCAGGTGCCATTGGCCGGCAGGCTCAAGGGCAGTAGCCGCGCGGTATTGCGCGCATCTTCCAGGGCCCGGTGCTGCTGCCCGCAAAAGTGCATGCCGGCCAGTTGCAAGGCGCCATTGAGGCCGGTCGGCCGCTGCAGGTGACGGGCTTTGGCGAAGCGCTGCTTGAGGTTGATGTGCGGCACGTTGCGCAGCAGGCTGTCGAGCCCATGCTGTTGCCATTCCTGCAGCAACTGCTGGCGATCGTAGTCGCCCCAGCTGACCCAGGCCTGCAACTGCCCGCGGTGGTGCCCCAGCCAGCGCTCGAAGCGCGCCCACACCTCAGGGAAGGGCGCGGCGCTGTCGACGCTGGCCTGGCTGATGTGCGTGAGCTCGCGGCAAAACGGCGTCAGCTGTGGCCGCCGCCGGGGCCGTACGAAACGCTGGAAGTGGTCGACTTCGCGGCCTTCGCGGGTTACCAGGCTTGCACCGATTTCAATGATTTCCATCTCTGTGACCGGCCACCCACCATCGTCGGTGGTGGCTTCCAGGTCGATCACCAACCAATGGCCCATACCAGGCTCCCTTGCAGATCCTGCTAGAGCGTAGCCAATGTCTGGCCTTACGGCACCCCCTGGCAATTTGCCGCCTGCTTTGGCACTAAGGCCGGCGACCAGCAGTTGTGCCCTGCCCGGAAAACGCCTAGCTTAGGCGCAACCAGGTACGAACCTTGATGAGTGTGCGTCTTGACCCCAGCGCCCGGCTTAAAGGCCTTGCCCATTCTGCTGATGCTGGCCGCGCTTTGGCTGGCAATACCAGGCTGGGCTGCCGACGCGATCGAAGTGAAGATCGGCGCCGCGCACTTCCCGCCTTACACCGTGCGCCCCGAGCAGGGGGCCGACACCGGTCTGTTGCCGCAGTTGGTTGCAGCCCTGAACCGTGCGCAACAGGGCTACCATTTTGTGCTGGTGCCCACGTCCATCCAGCGGCGCTTTGGCGATTTGCAGCAGGGCCGCACCGACATGGCGATCTTCGAGAACCCGCAGTGGGGCTGGCAGGGCATTGCTCACCAGGCCGTGGACATGGGCCTGGAGGATGCTGAGGTGTTCGTCGCCAGCCAGGCCAATGGCCGTGACCCTCGGTACTTCGATGAGCTGCGCGGCAAGCGCCTGGCGCTGTTCAACGGCTATCACTACGCCTTCGCCCGCTTCAATGCCGACCCTGACTACTTGCGTAAAGCCTTCAACGCGACCCTGACCTATTCCCACGACAGCAACCTGCTGATGGTGCAGGCTGGCCGTGCCGACATCGCCCTGGTCACCCGTTCGTACCTAAGCGACTTTCTGCAGCGCAACCCCGGCAGCCAGGCGCAACTGGTGGCATCGCAGCGTATCGACCAGGTCTATCACCACTACGCCTTGCTACGCCCGGGCGCGCCCATCGGCGAGCAGTCGTTCGCGGCGCTGATGCGTGCCCTGCGCGACAACGGGGAACTGACGCGTATCTTCCAGCCCTACCGGATCACGGTGCAGGCGCCGCGCGACTAAATTCCGCTGCAGCGGCAACGTTTTCCACGGTGAGCCTTCTTTTCATCTTCGTGAGCCAAGACCATGCCGTTCGATGCCGCTTCGCAGCCACTGTCACCGCCACGCTGGCGCACCCTCAGCGCCGATGAGGGCGATAGCTGGCTGAGCCTGACCCTTGAAGGGCGCCCGCTGATCCAGTTGCGGCTGGTGCCGGGTGCGTGCCTGGAAGTGCACCTGCAAAACCTTTGCCCAGAGCGCCCTTACCAGGCCCTGTGGGCCGCCTGCTATTGGCTGCTATCGCGTGATGTCGCCTGCCAGCGCCTGGCCTGGCACCTGCCCGAGGGCGTGCCACAGGCGCTTGCCAGCGGCCTGTTGCTGCCCGGCGAGCAGCCGGGTGTGTACTTGTGCGAGCGTGCGCTGTTCTGGCAGTTGCCCCAGCCTTGGCTCGGCGACACGGCTGCGAGTGTTTACCCGCAGCAGATGCAGATCAGCAACGGCAAGCGCCATCCGCGCCGGGCGCCCAAGCCCCGCGGCGAAGTGTACCGGCGCTTCGATGCGCGCCTGGGCAGTTGGGTGTCGCTGCGCGCACTGGAAATCGATCAGGACCTGGAGCGCTTCAGCCGCTGGCAGAACAACCCTCGGGTCGACGCGTTCTGGCAGGAAAGCGGCTCTTTACAGCAGCACCGTGAATACCTGGAAAAGCTGGAAGCCGACCCGCATACCCTCACGCTCATCGGCTGCTTCGACGATGAGCCGTTCGCCTACTTCGAGGCGTATTGGGCAAAGGAAGACCGGATTGCGCCGTTCTACTCGGCTGATGATTACGACCGCGGCATTCACATGTTGGTAGGGGAGGAGGCGCACCGTGGGCCGCACAAGGTGGCCAGCTGGTTATCGGCGCTGGTGCACTACCTGTTCCTCGATGACCCGCGCACCCAACGGGTGGTGGCAGAGCCGCGGGCGGACAACGGCAAGATGATCGGCTACATGCACGATCAGTGTTTCCATTGCGACAAAGAATTCGACTTCCCGCACAAGCGCGCGGCGCTGATGATTCTGGGGCGGGAGCGGTTTTTCGATCAGTGTACCTTGGTCTGAGATTGCTGGGGGCGCTTCGCACCCCAGCCATTTCAGCTATTCAAACCTGACGGTTGGCCGTCTTGCGGCAATGCACCAAGGCATCGCGAATCATGAAGTTGACCAAGGTCGGCGACACGCCCAATTCCTTGGCGATGTCCTTTTGCGGCACGCCGTGCAAACGGTACATCTCGAACGCATAACGGGTGCGCTGGGGCAACTCGCTCAATGCTTCGGCGATGTCATCGAGGGCGGCGAGGTTGATGTGCGTGGCTTCGGGCGAAGCGTTCTGGATGACCACGTTCAGGCCTTCCTCTTCGCTGCCGGAATACTTCAGCTCCATCGCCTGCTTGCGGTAGTGGTCGATGGCCAGGTTGCGCACGATCTGGAACAGGTAGCTGAGCTGCGCCTTGAAGGACGAGGTGATCTGCGGGGCGGCGCTGAGCCGGAAGAATGCATCTTGCACCACGTCTTCCGCGCGTGAGCGGCAGCCGGTGATGCGCGCAGCGATCTTGACCAGAATGCTGCGATTGTCGACGAAGGCCTGGAGTAATGGTGAATCGCACTTACTTGTGGATAGTTGTTCCGCCATGGAAATCACCTTGTCACAGAGGGGAGAGGAGGCACCCAAAGTTGGGAAGCTTCCCGAGACGTGCGACAAGCTATTCAGAATGATAATGATTGTCAAATACGAAACGTAATTAGTAACTGTACGTTTCGGTTCTAAGCAAGGATTGAGACGTGTGGCACATTGCGGGTCTCCCACGCGCCACACCTCCGAAGGCAAACCCCGCTAATTTCTTCCCCCGCCCATCCGTTCCCCTGTGTACATCCGGCCGCCGAGTGCTGCCCGCCGACGTGTGCGGCGCAGCCGGCCCGACTTCACCAGACACTGGCAGGAACACCCCATGACGGACGCCTTCGAACTCCCGCTCTCGCTGGTCCAGGCCCTGGCGCAACGCGCCGCGCAGACCCCGGACAAGATAGCCCTGCGCTTTCTCGCCGACGCTCCTGGCGAGCAGGCCGTGCTCAGCTACCGGGACCTGGACCGCCGCGCGCGCACCATCGCCGCCGCCCTGCAGGCCCGGGCCGAGTTCGGTGACCGTGCGGTGCTGCTGTTCCCCAGTGGCCCGGACTATGTCGCGGCGTTCTTTGGTTGCCTCTACGCCGGCGTCATCGCCGTGCCAGCGTATCCACCGGAATCCACCCGTCACCATCACCAGGAGCGCCTGCTGTCGATCATCGACGACGCCGAACCGCGCCTGCTGCTGACCGTCGTGGCGCTGCGCGACAGCTTGCAGGGCCTGGACGCGCTGGCGGCGGACAACGCCCCTGAACTGCTGGCCGTGGATGCCCTTGACCCGGGCCTGGCCGATGCCTGGCAGGCACCTGCCCTGGCCAGCGATGACATCGCCTTCCTGCAGTACACCTCGGGCTCCACCGCGCTGCCCAAGGGCGTGCAGGTCAGCCACGGCAACCTGGTGGCCAACGAGCAGTTGATCCGTCACGGTTTCGGCATCGATGTGAACCCCGACGATGTCATCGTCAGCTGGTTGCCGCTGTACCACGACATGGGGCTGATCGGCGGCTTGCTGCAGCCGATCTTCAGCGGCGTGCCGTGCGTGCTGATGTCGCCGGGCTACTTCCTCGCCCGGCCGCTGCGCTGGTTGCAGGCGATCAGCGAATACGGCGGCACCATCAGCGGTGGCCCCGACTTCGCCTACCGTTTGTGCAGCGAACGGGTCAGCGAAGCGTCCTTGGCCGGGCTCGACCTGAGCCGCTGGCGCGTGGCCTATTCCGGCTCCGAACCAATTCGCCAGGACAGCCTGGCAACCTTCGCCGACAAGTTCCAGGCCTGTGGCTTTGACCCGCAGAGCTTCTTTGCCAGCTATGGCCTGGCCGAAGCGACCCTGTTTGTCAGCGGCAGCCGCCGTGGCCAGGGCATCGGCGCCCTGGCGCTGGACGCCGAAGCCTTTGCCGCCAACCGCGCCGAAAACGGCAGCGGCAGCGTGCTGATGAGCTGTGGCTACCCGCAGCCCGGGCACGCGGTGCGCATCGTCGAGCCGCAGCGCCTCGAAGCGCTGGGCGACAACCAGGTGGGTGAAATCTGGGCCGGTGGCCCGAGCATCGCCCAGGGCTACTGGCGCAACCCTGAGGCCAGCGCGCGCACGTTCGTCGAGCGCGATGGCCAGACCTGGCTGCGTACCGGCGACCTGGGCTTCATGCGCGAGGGTGAAGTCTTTGTCACCGGGCGCTTGAAAGACATGCTCATCGTCCGCGGCCAAAACCTTTACCCGCAAGACCTGGAAAAAACTCTGGAGCGCGAAGTCGACGTGCTGCGCAAAGGCCGCGTGGCGGTATTTGCCGTGGACCACCAGGGCGAGGAGGGTATCGGTGTGGCGGTGGAGATCAGCCGCAACGTGCAAAAAGCCCTCGAGCCCCAGGCATTGATCAAAACCCTGCGCCAGGTCATTGCCGACGCCTGCCGCCAGGCGCCGGCCGTGGTCTTGTTGCTCAACCCGGGCGCGCTGCCCAAGACTTCCAGCGGCAAGCTGCAACGCTCGGCCTGCCGCCAGCGCATGGACGATGGCAGCCTCGACTGTTACGCGCGCTTCCCGCAGGCCAACGAGCAACCCGCAAGCGGCGCGGTGGCAGATGATCTGCAGGCCCGTATCGCCGCCGTGTGGCGCGATGTGCTCAAGGTCGAAGCCGTGGCGGCGGACGACCACTTCCTGCTGCTGGGCGGCAACTCCATTGCAGCCACCCAGGCCACCGCGCGCCTGGCGGATGAGCTGGGCATCAACCTGAGCCTGCGCACCCTGTTCGAAGCCCCGCTGTTGGGCGAGTACAGCGCTGCGGTGGCCGCGATCCTCGCTGAGGGTGGCGCCCAAGCCCAGGCCATCACCACCCTGGCGCGCGACCAGTCGCTGCCGCAATCGCTGGCACAGAACCGCCTGTGGCTGCTGTGGCAACTGGAGCCACAATCGGCGGCCTACAACATTCCGGCCGGCCTGCGCCTGCGCGGTGAGCTGGACGTCGCCGCACTGGAGGCTGCGTTCCAGGCCCTGGTGGCGCGCCATGAATCGCT
This sequence comes from Pseudomonas sp. LAIL14HWK12:I10, assembly GCF_900184205.1. Classification (NCBI taxonomy): domain Bacteria; kingdom Pseudomonadati; phylum Pseudomonadota; class Gammaproteobacteria; order Pseudomonadales; family Pseudomonadaceae; genus Pseudomonas; species Pseudomonas sp. LAIL14HWK12:I10. Next base: position 497,588 of record NZ_FXWU01000002.1, read on the forward strand.
GCGCACGGTGTTCAGCGAAGTGGATGGCCAAGCCCTGCAGCGAATTCAGGCCCAGCAGCCGTTCGGCCTGCGTCGTCTGGACCTCGAAGGCCAGGCCCCCGAGCAAGTTGCCGCGCGCCGCGAGGCAGAGGCCCAGCAGCCGTTCGACTTGTGCCAAGGCCCACTGCTGCGCGTGACCCTGGCGCGCCTGGACGATGAAGACCACCAGCTGTGGGTGACGCTGCACCACATCGTCGCCGATGGCTGGTCGCTGAACATTTTGCTCGACGAGTTCGGCAAACTGTACGCCGCGCACTGCCAGGGCCAAACGGCCACGCTGGCGCCGCTGCCCCTGGGTTACGCCGACTACGGCACCTGGCAACGGCAATGGCTGGCCGACGGCGAGGCCGAACGCCAGTTGCAGTACTGGAAAGCCAAGCTGGGTGATGAACTGCCGGTGCTCGACCTGTGCACCGACCAGCCGCGTGCCAGCCAGCGTGACAAACGCGCGGCGCGCTACACCCTGAAGGTGCCGGCCAAGCTGACCGAAGCGCTCGACGCCCTGGCCCGCGAGCAGCAGGCGAGCCTGTTCATGGTGCTGCTGGCCGGCTGGCAAGCGCTGCTGCACCGCTACAGCGGCCAGGCAGACCTGCGCATCGGCGTGCCCAATGCCAACCGCCCGCGCCTGGAAACCCAGGACCTGGTCGGCTTCTTCATCAACAGCCAGGTGCTGCGTGCGCAACTGCATGGCCGCTTGCCCTTCGATCACCTGCTGGCCCAGGCCCGCCAGGCCACCCTTGAGGCCCAGGCCCACCAGGACCTGCCGTTCGAACAGCTGCTCGAAGCCCTGCCCGAGGCGCGCGAGCAGGGCCTGTTCCAGGTCATGTTCAACCACCAGCAGCGTGACCTTTCGGCGCTGCGCCGCTTGCCAGGTTTGCTTGCCGAAGAGTTGCCGTGGCACAGCCGCGAAGCCAAGTTCGACCTGCAGCTGCACAGTGAAGAGGACCATCAAGGCCGCCTGACCTTGGCCTTCGACTATGCCGCCGAACTGTTTGAGGCCAGCACGGTAAAACGCCTGGCCGCCCACCTGTTGGCCTTGCTCGAGCAGGTTTGCGCCCGGCCGCAGCTGGCGCTGGGCGAGGTGCAGTTGCTCGATGAACAGCACCGCGCACAGCTGCTCGGCTGGGGCCAGGCACCGGAGGCGGCGCCCCAGCGCCTGCTGGTCGACCAGCTCAACGAGCAGGCCCGGCTGACCCCGCAGCGAACCGCGCTGGCCTGGCAGGGCGGCAGCCTCGACTATGCCGAGTTGCACCAGCAAGCCAACCGCCTGGCCCATTACCTGCGTGACAAAGGCGTTGGCCCCGATACCTGTGTGGCCATTGCCGTCGAGCGTTCGCCGCAGCTGCTGGTTGGCCTGCTGGCCATCCTCAAGGCCGGTGGCGCCTACGTGCCGCTGGACGTGGACTACCCGGCCGAGCGGCTGGCCTACATGCTCGGCGACTGCAAGGCCAGCCTACTGCTGAGCCACAGCGGCCTGCTGGGCAAGCTGCCGCAGGTCGAAGGTGTCAGCGCCATCGCCCTCGACCAGTTGCACCTGGACAGCTGGCCTAGCCATGCCCCCGGCCTGCACCTGCACGGCGACAACTTGGCCTATGTGATCTACACCTCGGGCTCCACTGGCCAGCCCAAGGGCGTGGGCAACACCCATGCGGCCCTGGCCGAACGCCTGCAGTGGATGCAGGCCACCTATGCGCTGAACGACAGCGACGTGCTGATGCAAAAAGCGCCCATCAGTTTCGACGTCTCGGTGTGGGAGTGCTTCTGGCCGCTGGTCACCGGCTGCAGGCTGGTGCTGGCAGGCCCTGGCGAGCATCGTGACCCGCAGCGCATCGCTGCGCTGGTGCAAGCGCATGGCGTGACCACGCTGCACTTCGTGCCGCCGCTGTTGCAGGTGTTCGTGCAAGAGCCTCAGGCCGCAGCTTGCACCAGCCTGCGCCGGTTGTTCTCCGGCGGCGAGGCGTTGTCGGCCAACCTGCGTGACCGTGTGCTGCAACTGCTGCCCCAGGTGCAACTGCACAACCGTTATGGCCCGACCGAAACCGCGATCAACGTCACCCACTGGCACTGCCAGGCCGAAGACGGCGAGCGCTCGCCGATCGGCCGCCCGTTGGGCAACGTGCTGTGCCGCGTGCTGGACGATGAACTGGAACTCACCGCGCCCGGTGTGCCGGGTGAGCTGTACCTGGGCGGCGCAGGCTTGGCCCGAGGTTACCTGGGCCGCCCGGGCCTGACGGCCGAGCGTTTCGTGCCCCAGGCCGACGGCGACGGCCAGCGCCTGTACCGCAGTGGCGACCGTGCCCGCTGGCAAGTCCAGCTGGAAGCGCTGGAATACCTGGGGCGCCTCGACCAGCAGGTGAAGGTGCGCGGCTTCCGCGTCGAACCCGAAGAAGTCCAGGCCTGCCTGTTGGCGCAAGCGGGTGTCGAGCAGGCCCTGGTGCTGATCCACAAGGACGCTGTGGGCGCGCAATTGGTCGGCTACTACAGCGGTGCGGCCGAGCCGGCTGCACTGCTGGCCGCCTTGGCCGAGCAACTGCCGGCGTACATGGTGCCGGCGCAGTTGATCCCACTGGCACACCTGCCGTTGGGCCCGAGTGGCAAGGTCGATCGCAAGGCGCTGCCCGCCCCGGTGTGGCAACAGCGCGAGCATGTCGAGCCGCAAAGTGCCGTGCAGCAGCAGGTCGCGGCGATCTGGCGTGAAGTGCTCAACCTGCCGCGTGTCGGCCTGCAGGACGACTTCTTTGCCCTGGGAGGCCACTCGCTGCTCGCCACCCAGATCGTCTCGCGGACCCGTCAGGCGTGCGATGTCGAGCTGCCGCTGAAAGTGCTGTTCGATGCCAGCGAGCTGGGCGCGTTCTGCGCCGAGATCACGCGCCTGCGCGAGGCCGGCGCGCATAACCTGCAAGGCGAAATCGCCCGTGTCGACCGCCGCCAAGCGGTGCCGTTGTCGTACTCGCAACAGCGCATGTGGTTCCTCTGGCAGATGGAGCCTGACAGCCCCGCCTACAACGTCGGCGGCATGGCCCGCTTGCGTGGCACGCTGCACGTGGACGCATTCGAGCGGGCGCTGCAGGCGCTGATCGTGCGTCACGAAACCCTGCGCACCACGTTCCCCAGCATCGACGGCGTGGCGTACCAGTGCGTGGCCGAAGACAGCGGCGTGCACCTCGACTGGCAAGACTTCAGCACCTTGCCCGCCGAGGCCCGCCAACAGCGCCTGCAACAGCTCGCCGACGACCAGGCGCACCAGCCGTTCGACCTCGAGCGTGGCCCGCTGCTGCGCGCCTGCCTGGTCAAGGCCGAGGAACGTGAGCATTACTTCGTCCTGACCTTGCACCACATCGTCACCGAAGGCTGGGCCATGGACATCTTCGCCCGCGAGTTGGGCGAGCTGTACGAAGCCTTTGTCGATGATCGCGAGTCGCCACTGACGCCGCTGCCGGTGCAATACCTGGACTACAGCGTGTGGCAGCGGCACTGGCTGGAAAGCGGCGAAGGCGCGCGGCAGCTGGCCTACTGGAAAGCCCGCCTGGGCGATGAGCACCCGGTCTTGGCATTGCCGTCCGATCGCCCACGCCCAGCGGTGCAGAGCCACCGTGGCGAGTTGCACCGGTTCGAGCTCGACCCGGCGTTGGTGGCGCGCGTGCATGCGTTCAACAGCCAGCGCGGGCTGACTCTGTTCATGACCATGACGGCAACCCTGGCGGCCTTGCTGCACCGCTACAGCGGCCAGCGTGACCTGCGCATCGGCGCACCGGTGGCCAACCGCATCCGCCCGGAAAGCGAGGGGCTGATCGGCGCCTTCCTCAACACCCAGGTACTGCGCTGCGAACTGGACGGCCAGATGACCGCCGCCGAGCTGCTGGAGCAGATGCGCCAGGCCGCCATCGAAGGCCAGTCGCACCAGGACCTGCCGTTCGACCAGCTGGTCGAAGCCCTGCAGCCACCGCGCAGCAGCGCCTATAACCCGCTGTTCCAAGTGATGTGCAACGTCCAGCGCTGGGCGTTCCAGCAAAGCCGCGAGCTGGTGGGCATGCAGGTCGACTACCTGGTGAACGACGCCAGCGCCACCAAGTTCGACCTGTACCTCGAAGTCACTGACCTCGATGGCCGCCTGGGCTGCTGCCTGACCTACAGCCGCGACCTGTTCGACGCGCCGCGCATTGCGCGCATGGCCGAGCACTGGCAGCAGTTGCTGATCGGCCTGCTGGACGACCCACAACAGCGCCTGTGCGAGCTGCCGATGCTGAGCCCAGGCGAGCAGCAAGTGCTGGTTGGGCAATTACAAGGCGAGCAGGATTTTGCCCTCGACCAGACCGTGCACGGCCTGTTTGCCGCCCAAGCTTCGCGCACACCACAGGCCCCTGCGCTGACCTTCGCGGGCCAGCACCTGAGCTACGCCGAACTGGACCAGCAGGCCAACCGCCTGGCCCGCGCCCTGCGCGAGCGCGGTGTCGGCCCGCAGGTACGCGTCGGCCTGGCCCTGGAGCGTTCGCTGGAAATGGTCGTCGGCCTGCTGGCCATCCTCAAGGCGGGCGGTGCCTATGTGCCGCTCGACCCCGAGTACCCCCTCGACCGCTTGCGCTACATGATCGAAGACAGCCGCATCGGCCTGCTGCTCAGCCAGCGCGCGCTGCTGGAAACCCTTGGCGAACTGCCAGACGGCGTGGCCCGCTGGAGCATGGAAGACGATACTGCAGGCTTGTCCGCCTTCAGCGATGCCCCGCTGGATAACCTCAACCTGCCGCAGCACCAGGCTTACCTGATCTACACCTCCGGCTCCACCGGCAAGCCCAAGGGCGTGGTGGTCAGCCATGGTGAAATCGCCATGCATTGCCAGGCCGTGATCGAGGCCTTCGGCATGCGCAGCGACGACTGCGAACTGCACTTCTACTCGATCAACTTCGACGCGGCCAGCGAACGCCTGCTGACCCCGCTGCTGTGTGGTGCCCGCGTGGTGATCCGTGCCCAAGGCCAGTGGGGCGCTGAAGAGATCTGCCAACTGGTGCGCGAGCAACAGGTAAGCATCCTTGGCTTCACCCCAAGCTATGGCAGCCAGTTGGCCCAGTACCTGGCCGGGCAGGGCGAGCAGTTGCCGGTGCGCCTGGTGATCACCGGCGGCGAGGCGCTGACCGGCGAGCACCTGCAGCGCATTCGCCAGGCGTTCACGCCGCAACAGTTCTTCAACGCCTACGGCCCGACCGAAACCGTGGTCATGCCGCTGGCCTGCCTGGCGCCACCCACGCTGCCGGCCGACCTGGGCAGTGTGCCGATCGGCCGCGTGATTGGCGCCCGCAATGCGTACATCCTCGATGAGGACCTGGCCTTGCTGCCACAAGGCGGCATCGGCGAGCTGTACATCGGCGGTGCCGGCCTGGCCCAGGGGTATCACGACCGCCCGGGGCTGAGCGCCGAGCGCTTCGTTGCCGACCCCTTCAGCACACAGGGCGGGCGTCTGTACCGCACCGGCGACCTGGTGCGCCTGGGCGTCGATGGTTTGGTCGAGTACGTTGGCCGTGCCGACCAGCAGGTGAAAATTCGCGGCTTCCGTATCGAATTGGGCGAAATCGAAAGCCGCCTGCAGGCGCATGCCGATGTCGACGAGGCGGTGGTCCTGGCCCTCGACCTGCCGGGCGGCAAACAACTGGTGGGTTACCTGGTGTGCAAGCAGGCCGGTGCCAACAGCGACGCCCAGGCCGCGCTGCGCGACGCGGTCAAGGCCGATGCCCGCCAGCAACTGCCTGACTACATGGTGCCCGCGCACCTGGTGCTGCTCGACAGCCTGCCGCTGATGGGCAACGGCAAGCTCGACCGCAAGGCGCTGCCGCTGCCGGACCTGGAGCAGGCGCACCAGCATTACCAGGCCCCAGGCAACGAAGTGGAAGCGCAGCTGGCGCAGATCTGGCGCGACGTGCTCAACGTTGCCCGCGTTGGCGTGCAGGACAACTTCTTCGAACTCGGTGGCGACTCGATTTTGTCGATCCAGGTGGTCAGCCGGGCCCGTCAGGTGGGCCTGCAGTTCACCCCGCGTGACCTGTTCCAGCACCAGACCATCCAGACCCTGGCCACGGTGGTCAGCCTGAGCGCCGCGCCAAGCGGTATCGAGCAGGGCCTGCACGAGGGGCAAACTGGGCTGACGCCAATCCAGCATTGGTTCTTCGACAGCGAAGTCGCCCAGCCACAGCACTGGAACCAGGCTGTACTGTTGGCGGCGCGCCAGCCTTTGGACAGCGCGGCACTGGAGCAGGCCCTGGCCGCCCTGGTGCAGCACCACGACAGCCTGCGCCTGCGTTTCCGCCAGGCCAATGGTCGCTGGCAGGCCGAGTATGCCCAGCCTGCGCCTCAGCAGTTGCTGTGGGCGGCCACGGTTGCCGACTTCGATGAGTGCCAGGCGCTGTACACCGACCTGCAGCGCAGCCTCGACTTGGAGCAAGGCCCGCTGCTGCGCGCCTTGCTGGTGACGGACGGGCAGGGCAGCCAACGCCTGCTGCTGGCGATTCACCACCTGGTGGTCGATGGCGTGTCCTGGCGCGTGCTGCTCGAAGACTTGCAGGCGCTGTACCGTGGCCAGCCGTTGGCGGCCAAGACCCACACCCTGGGCGACTGGGCCGCACGCCTGGCCAGCTACGCCGGCAGCGACTCGCTGCGCGACGAGCTGGACTGGTGGCACGCCCAGCTCGGCACTGTGCGCCACGAACTGCCGTGTGATCACCCGCAGGGTGGCAACCTGCACCGCCACGCCCGCACCTTGGTCATCGGCCTCGATGCCGAGCAGACCCGCCAGTTGCTGCAACAGGCACCCGCGGCCTACCACACTCAGGTCAACGACCTGCTGCTGACAGCCCTGGCCCGCGCCTTGTGCCGGTGGAGCGGTGACAGCCAAGTGCTGGTACAGCTCGAAGGCCACGGCCGCGACGGGCTGTTCGAAGACATGGACCTGACCCGCAGCGTCGGCTGGTTCACCAACGCCTACCCGCTGAGCCTTTGCCCGGTGCTGGGTGATGACGATGCAGCGCGCGCCCGCTCGATCAAACGGGTCAAGGAGCAACTGCGTCAGGTGCCGCACAAAGGGCAGGGCTATGGCGTGCTGCGCTACCTGGCCGACGCGGCCGGGCGCGAGCGCATGGCCGCACTGCCGCAGGCCCGCATCACCTTTAACTACCTGGGGCAGTTCGACCAGCAGTTTGACGCCGATGCGCTGTTCCAGCCGCTGGATGCACCGGCGGGCCTGGCCCATGACCTGGAGGCGCCGCTGCCCAATTGGCTGAGTGTCGACGGCCAGGTCTATGCCGGTGCCCTGCAATTGCGCTGGACCTACAGCACCGAGCGCTACGACGAGCAGACCATCGCCACCCTGGCCGAAGGCTACCGCCAGGAGCTGCTGGCACTGGTCGGCCACTGCCTGGCCGACGGCAACGGCAGCTTCACGCCGTCCGACTTCCCCTTGGCGCACCTGACCCAGGAGCAGATCGACAACTTGCCGGTCGCTGCCGCCGAGATCGACGATGTCTACCCGCTGACGCCGATGCAGGAAGGCATGCTGCTGCATACCCTGCTGGAGCCAGGCACCGGCATCTACTACATGCAGGACCGCTACCGCATCAACAGCGCGCTCGACGCCGAACGCTTCGCCCAGGCCTGGCAGGCGGTGGTGGCGCGCCATGAGGCCCTGCGGGCGTCGTTCAGTTGGAACGCCGGCGAGGCGATGCTGCAGATCATCCACAAGCCCGGCAAGACGGCAGTGGATTATCAAGACTGGCGCGGCCTCGACGACGGTGCCCAGGAAGCCCGCCTGCAAGCCCTGCACAAACAGGAGCGCGAGGCCGGTTTCGAACTGCTGCGTGAAGCGCCGTTCCACCTGCGCCTGGTGCGCGTCGCCGATGAACGCTACTGGTTCATGATGAGCAACCACCACATCCTGATCGATGCTTGGTGCCGCTCGTTGCTGATGAACGACTTCTTCGAGGTCTACCAGGCCCTTGGCGAAGGCCGCCCGGCCCAGTTGCCGGTGCCGCCACGCTACCGGGACTACATCGGCTGGCTGCAACGCCAGGACCTGAACGAAGCGCGCCAGTGGTGGCAAGCCAACCTGGCCGGGTTCGAACGGGCCACGGCGATCCCCAGCGACCGCCCGTTGCGCCACGACCACGCCGGTGACGGCATGATCGTCGGCGACTGCTACACCCGCCTGGACGTCACTGACGGTGTTCGCTTGCGCGAACTGGCCCAGGCCCATCAGCTGACCATCAACACCTTTGCCCAGGCGGCCTGGGCCCTGGTGCTGGCGCGCTACAGCGGCGAGCGCGACGTGGCCTTTGGCGTCACCGTGGCCGGGCGCCCGGTGAGCATGCCGCAGATGCAGCGCACCGTTGGCCTGTTCATCAACAGTATCGCCTTGCGCGTGCAACTGCCCGCTGCCGGCGAGCGCTGCAGCGTGCGCCAGTGGCTGCAAGGCGTGCTCGAGCACAATATGGAAGTGCGCGAGTACGAGTACCTGCCGCTGGTGGCGATCCAGGAATGCAGCGAACTGCCCAAGGGCCAGCCGCTGTTCAACAGCCTGTTCGTGTTCGAGAACGCGCCGGTGGAAACCGCAGTGCTGGACCACGCCCAGCACCTCAACGCCAGCTCCGACTCGGGCCGCACCCACACCAACTTCCCGTTGACGGCGGTGTGCTACCCGGGGGATGACCTGGGCCTGCACCTGTCGTTCGACCAACGTTACTTCGACACTTCGACCGTCGAACGCCTGCTGGCCGAGTTCAAGCGCCTGCTGTTGGCGCTGGTGCAGGGCTTCGAGGGCGAGGTAAGCGACTTGCCGCTGCTGGGTGCCGAAGAGCAACGCTTCCTGATTGAAGACTGCAACCGCACCGAGCACGCCTATGCGCTGGAACAGAGCTATGTCGAGCAGTTCGAGGCGCAGGTCGCCGCGCACCCAGAACGCACGGTGGCGCGTTGCCTGGACGCGTCCTTTGACTACGCGGGCCTGAACCTTGCGGCCAACCGCCTGGGCCATGCCCTGATCGGCGCAGGCGTAACCGTCGATCAGCCGGTTGCGCTGTTGGCCGAGCGCGGTTTGCCATTGCTGGGGATGATCGTCGGCAGCTTCAAGGCCGGTGCCGGCTACCTGCCGCTGGACCCCGGCCTGCCCGCCGCGCGCCTGCAGCGCATCGTCGCGCTCAGCCGCACACCGGTGCTGGTATGCAGCGCGGCCTGTGCCGAGCAGGGGCGGCAGTTGCTGGACGCACTGGAGGGTGTGGCGCGGCCGCAATTGTTGGTGTGGGAAGACATCCAGGCCAGCAACATCGCCAGCCACAACCCGGGTATTCATAGCGGGCCCGACAACCTCGCGTATGTCATCTACACCTCGGGCTCCACCGGTTTGCCCAAAGGGGTGATGGTCGAGCAGCGCGGCATGCTCAACAACCAGCTCAGCAAGGTGCCTTACCTGGCCCTGAACGAGCAGGACGTAATTGCCCAGACCGCTTCGCAGAGCTTCGATATCTCGGTCTGGCAGTTCCTGGCCGCGCCGTTGTTCGGCGCCAGGCTGGAGATCGTGCCCAATGCCATCGCCCATGATCCGCAAGGCCTGCTGGCGCATGTGCAGGCTACCGGCATCACCGTGCTGGAGAGCGTGCCGTCGCTGATCCAGGGCATGCTGGCCAACGATCACCAGGCCCTCAACGGCCTGCGCTGGATGCTGCCGACCGGCGAGGCGATGCCGCCAGAGCTGGCCGCGCAATGGCTACAGCGTTACCCAGGCATTGGCCTGGTCAATGCCTACGGCCCGGCGGAGTGTTCGGACGATGTGGCGTTCTTCCGTGTCGATGTCGAGTCCACCCGCGGCAGTTACCTGCCGATTGGCACCCCGACCGACAACAACCGCCTGTACCTGTTCGGCGAGGACCAGGCCCTGGTGCCGTTGGGCGCGGTTGGCGAGCTGTGTGTTGCCGGTACCGGCGTCGGCCGTGGCTATGTTGGCGACCCCGTGCGTACCGCCCTGGCCTTTATCCCGCACCCCCATGGCGCGCCGGGTGAACGCCTGTACCGTACCGGCGACCTGGCGCGCCAGCGCCTGGACGGGGTGCTGGAGTATGTGGGCCGCATCGATCACCAGGTGAAGATTCGCGGGTACCGCATCGAACTGGGTGAGATTGAAGCGCGCCTGCATGAACAGGCCGAAATCCGTGATGCCGCGGTGGGCGTGCAGGAAGGCGCCAACGGCAAGCACCTGGTCGGCTACCTGGTGGCCCATCAGGGCGTAACCCCTGATGCGGCGTTGCTCGAACAGATCAAGCAGCGCCTGCGCGCGGCATTGCCGGAGTACATGGTGCCGCTGCATTGGGGTTGGTTCGACAGCCTGCCGCACAACGCCAACGGCAAGCTCGACCGCAAGGCACTGCCGGCCATCGACATCGGCAGCCAGCACAGCCAGGCCTACCTGGCGCCGCGCAACGAGCTGGAAACGGTGTTGGCCGGTATCTGGGCCGATGTGCTCAAGGCCGAGCGGGTGGGGGTACACGACAACTTCTTCGCGTTGGGCGGGCATTCGCTGCTGGCCACGCAGATCGCTTCGCGGGTGCAGAAGCAGTTGCAGTTGGATGTGCCGCTGCGGGCGATGTTCGAGTGCAGCACGGTGGAGGAACTGGCGGTGTATGTGGAGGGGTTGCAGGGGCGTGTGCTGGATGACGACAAGGTTGACCGGCTGAGTGACCTGATGGCGGAGCTTGAGGGGCTGTAAAAAGTTGAGGGGCGCTTTGCGCCCCTTCGCGGGCATGCCAAGTCTCCCCACCCAGCAACCTCAGCTACTACATCGCGGCATTGATAAACGCCTCATCGAGCGTGGCTGCGTTGTGGCGATTCAAAAATTGATCGCCATTGTCGAAGGCTTCGAGCCGGTGATGGGCAAGCATGTAAAAACGGTGGCAGTTCTCTGAGATTTCTTGAGTGTAGTGTGAGGAAACCAGCACACTTGCGCCTTCCTCGCAGGCGTGCTTGATGCCGAGCCAAATATAATGTCGGAACTCAGGGTCCACCCCTGCAGTGGGCTCGTCGAGGATGATCAAGTCACTGCCCATCAGCAGAAGCGTCAGCGTGAAAAAACTGCGAATCTCACCATAGCTGCACGTGGCGGCTTTCTTTTCCGATATATCCGCATAGCGTTTGGACAATGAGGGTGACCAGTGGGCTAGGCGGGAAAAAACTTCGCGCTGGCTGAGCGCATGGTTTGAATTTAGGCAACTGATGATGCTGAAAATCTCACGCATACGAAGTAAAGGAGGTGGTGTCAGGATCTGCGTCAAGTAAACTTGGCGCTCGGCGCGGTTGATAATCGTCCCGTGGCTGGGTTTTCTCATTTTACAGATCAGATCAAATAGTGTTGTTTTTCCGGCACCATTAATGCCGAGGACGCCAACGAGTTCGCCTTTTTTTACCGTGAGTGATAAGTTCTCCATGAGTGTCTTGCGGTTGTGTTGGTATTTTAAGTTATCGATAGATAATAGGTTCATTTAATATCTGCTCCAGACAGGCTGGGTTCTGAAGAATCTTCCCGTGAGGTAGATGCCAAGCGTTGAGGCGCTAAACGCTGAGAGAAAACTGATAGGCAGTGAGACGTCGCCCAGGAAGATTTGGGTGCTTAAATACAATGGGCTGAGCAGTGTCACTGCGTGAGGAGTGCTGTGTTGAGCTGCACCTAAATAGCCGGAAAGCAGCATGAGAAATGACATGAGCGAGAATAGGGTGCTGGCAGTGCTGAATTTAATCGGCAGTGCAATGATCACCAGGCCAATGCAGGTAAATATAAGATAGCTGGTATAGAAACATGCTGTAAGGTAAAAGAACTCGTTGGCCGAATAAGGACCGTGCAAGGGTTTGGCGACGATGTAGAAAAGCGAGGAGTAGACGAAGCTGAGTAATGAATAGCTTAGGGTGTGTGAGGCGAGGAAGAGCCTGATTGCGTTCCGTTGATAAATAAAGGATCGGAGAAACCCACTTTCCCTTCTTCCTATTAAGTAAAAACTGAATCCAAAAAAGGCGACGCTTGCAGAAATATATGAGTAAAACCACGCGGCTGAGGCTAGGAAGTTTTCTTCTAAAGGGGGGAGTGCTCGGTTGTTTTGGGTTGCGAAGATGAACATCACCGATGGTGCAATAGCTGTCCATAGAAGTGCAGTGGGTTCTCTCAGGTTTTCGAGGGTGAGGGTTTTTGTAAGCTTAAATATACTTGCCGCAGTGGAAGTAATGTGCTGGACTGAGTGGGTCATGGGAAGGGTACCATTTCTGTTAGACGATTTTTAATAATTTGATCAAGGAAGGGGGCGGAGTAGGTGTTCTCAAGATTGAAGTTGCTGGCATTGTTCATGTGGAGGAATAGTTTGGGTGAAAGGTACTTGCAAAAGTAGAGGGTCGGCCCTTTTGTTGGTAGGGAGGCTAAATAAAAATAGCCATTGATTTCGAGGCGGCGTACAGCAGGGAGCAAGCTGCTAAGGCTCAGTGTGTCGGGTTGTATTTTGTGATGTTGGAGAGCTGCCAGTTTGGTGGGGGAAGAGGTCTTGCCAAATGTCTCATATCGATTGCACTCTAGAAAGTGCTTGATGTAAGGGTCTAAGGTTTCAGTCTTGCCGATGTTTGCCTGGTCGAATGACAGCATGAAGCGAAAGGTCTGCCATAATTCAACAATCGACTTGTCGAGTGCTTTGTCTAGCGATTCCGCATACGCCATGCCAGCGCAATATTTGACTTTAGCGTTGTCATTTTGATTTCCGTAAGACAGAAAAATGCAGCTACCGGGGAAGCGCTTATCAGTTAGATCGAGTACGCAGATTTCCCCCGTTTTACACAGCTCCTTAAAAAGCGACAAACAAGAGCGCCCAAGAAGCATGGCGCAGGATTCGTCATGTCCGATTTTCTCAGTGCAGGTGTTGGTTAACCAGAATCGGAGCAGAAACTGGCGTTCCATAGCCTCTTTAAGAGCGCCAAGAAGTGCGCGCTCTACACTAATATGTGCGCTGCAGCCGCAGGTGTCCCTCATGGGGTAAAAGTGATTGTCGATGGGATTTAGGCACGCTGATATTGAGATGCATGCGGTCGGTACTTTGCAGCGTGTAAAGTCAACGATCCTATAAACATTTGTACGATCAAAGACATGTAAAGCCAAGTCCGCCCTCGTTCGGTGGTTTTTTGTCTGGGAGAATGCTTTGATAAAATCGTCGTATTCTTGAGATGTCAATCCGTCATCGAGCGTACCAGTGTAATGCACCGGTACGTCCAAATAGAAATGCTTGCGTTCGAAATGCTCACCTAAGGCGCTTGATGCTATGTCAGTGGTCCAGCCGCTGCTGGAGCCGAATGTTTGCCAGCGGCTACCGCATTCGATGCTGTGCGGGAAGTGGAGGGTCGCGCTGGGTCGGAGTAATTTAAAATCAGCAAAGGTAGGGTTGTGGATCTCGTTATACGTATTCATGGGTCAACCAATTAGTTGGATGCATGCAGGTAAAAAGAGGGTGGGATTTAAGTTTAAGTACTTTGATACTTGATGGTCGGTGAAGCCTGACCAAGGCCTACTGCCAAGCTTCAGCTCCTTACAACGCAGATCTGTGAGCATGTACATTGAACCCACCTCCATGAGCGCTAAGCGATACCCTCTGTAGCGATACTTGAACAGCGCCTTGGGTAAGTAAATGAAGTAAATCAGCGCCAGCGAGGGCGAGCCTATGTCGGCAGTCATCGGTAGAATTGCACGCGCGAGTGGCTTTGAATTGAGGTCGGGTGTATGCACTTCAAAGGATCTTGATGAGGGAAGTAAGTGCAGTGCGCTCTGCTCGGATGGCCATTGTTGAATGGTGTTAGTTAATTTAATGCAAAAAACCTCAACAGGGTAAAGTGCTCCGCCACTTGGGTAGCCTCGCTTACCCGTGGTACTGTCCTTTTCAAGTAAGGGGGCAAGGAGTGCTCGGACAGTGTCAAAGTGGAGTGGACGTTCATTAAATCGTTCGCAGGAGCTGTTTCTCTGCAGGGGGTGGGGCGAGGGGAGTCCTGTAAGTTCGATATTTCCTTGTCCGTTTTCGCAGGCGAGGATATTGAGTTGAAGTTCATTGCCGGTCAGTTTTCCGAGCGCGCTGGGTGGTAGTTGATGGAGGGTGCTCAAGTGGTGGGTGGTCTTGTGAATTACGTAATTGCCTTTGGCGTGGAATGCTAAGGTTTCATCCAGTACGCTGGGGGAGGTGTATTTCAGGTAGTGATCGTGGCTAATGCTCATGGTTTGTCTCCTAGGCATTGGCAGAGTGGCCAGTGAATGCTGCAGTCCTCAGTGTATGTGCCGTTGTCCAAGTTAAGGGTTCTTGAGAGTAATGTTTGATCTTGCGTGATCTTGGATTTAGGGGCCTGCGTCAGTTTGTTTGCGAAGGAAATGATGGCTCCGAGAATTAAGGTGTTTTGAAACTCGTCAGTCTCTGTTCTGGGAAGGTCAAGGTTGTTAGCGCAACAGAACGTCCAAATCTTGCTCCAGTAGTGCTGGCTGGTCCTGTTTGACTCGTAATGAGCGATGCGGTCGAGCGTACAGTAGGCGCAAGGATTCCCAATCGCTGGTATGTGAGGCTCGGTCAAGTGGAAATGATTTCCACTGACAAAGCCAACGCTAATTGCGCATTCTGGATTCTGTTTTAGTAGTTCGGTATAGGTGTTTCTAAGCGATTGAGGGCAAAGTTTTAAACAGGCGAGCACGTATAAGGTGGGTGAGTCCGAATGAGGTAGGTCGTTGGTTGGGAGATCTTTGAATTGTATATTTCTTTCGTTTGTTTTCTCCAGGTGGAGCTTCAGGTTATCTGATATGTTTAGGTCGTGATATATTATTGTGTTTTTAATGTGGGGTGTTTCTGCTTTTTCGCTAATAATTAGTAGCGATTTCAGGAATTGAATGGCGGTGTCGGGATGAAGGTTTTCATCGCGAAGTAGTTGTTGTAATGCGTCGTAGTGAATGTATTTTGATCGAATTTTTTCGATACGTTTCAGCGCATTTGTAATGTTAGGTTCAGTGATTTTCGTAAAGCCCGTGGCAGAGAAGACCATAGGCTCAGTGTCAAAGTTGAGGATTTCGTAGTTGTAAATTCTCAGCGTATTCATAGTTGTCGCCTGGGCAGGGGCGGGCGCTCTCGATAAATCATCAAGAGCGCCGCCTTTTAGTTAGTGGCTAGCGTTCTCGCTATTGTCTGCCGCGTTGCCGCCGCTACCTCCTGAACCACCGCTGCCACCACTACATCCACCGCCACCTCCACAACCGCCACTACCGCCACACCCGCCGGCACCCCCTGAACCACCGAAAAATGTCGCTTCCATTTCGCAGTTTGCATCAGGAGCTAGTTCCAACAGGTTGATGCCGTATTGAATTTCCATTGATATATCCTCGATTGTTTTTGTTGTCGCCCCGATTGCCAGGGCACTTAGAGGATTAGATTTGGATTTGCATAATGTCAATGGTTTGTGGGTTTTAGGGTCGCAGGCGCTGTTGCCTGCTTTGTTTGCCAGAATAGCTTTGTGTAAGAGTGTTCTTTAAGGATATTCCTGCAAAGGGTTAGCGTTGCAGTTATTTGGTTTTCGTTTCTCGAATCATAGTCGGAATTTTCTGATTCCTGTGTCTGATGGTTCTGATCGCAATAAGGATGTTTCCTAGATTGGTTTGATTTTTATATTTTGGCACTGGTGTTGCTGGCTCTGTGTTCAGTTGCAAATGAGTAAGTTGTAGTGTTTCATTATATTTCCATGTGGCTGTTTTCAACTATGCAAGCTGACGTACGAAAGAGAAGTAGTACTAAAGTCGAAAGGGCTTATGTGCATGAAGTAGGTAGGGGTAATGCTCTTCGATCATGGCGGGCACGGCGCCGGAACTGGCGGTGTATGTGGAGGGGTTGCAGGGGCGTGTGCTGGATGACGACAAGGTCGACCGGCTGAGTGACCTGATGGCGGAGCTTGAGGGGCTGTAGGGTTAGGGTTTCGCCTTGGGTTTTGCGGGGCGGCGGACATCGAGCGCCGCCCGCGCGGCGCTTCGCAGCACAAGGCTGCTCCTACAGTTGTTTCGGGCCAGTTTCGCCTGTGCCTTCCGCGCGCGACCGCCTTGTTGATTCGACTCTATATTGAGGCGGGCACTAAAGGGGCCGCGCGCATTTGCCCCAGGAATAACTGGCCCGAAACAAATGTGGGAGCGGGCTTGCCCCGCGAAGCGCCGCGCGGGCGGCGCTCGATTTCTGCCCCACTGCAAAACTCAACACATGCGCTAGCGCTTACCCAAAATCTTCCCAAGCACCTCCGGCCGCGGCGCCCCTTGTTGGCTCTGCAAGTTACCCTGCTCATCCTGGTAGAAAATCGCCGGGGTCGCCTGCAGCCCCATTTCTTCCATCAACGCCATGTTCGCCGCCAGCTTCTGCTGCACGGCCTCTGGCACCTTCTCCAGCGGCTTGAGCGTACTGGCCTTGCCGGCCTTCTCGTGCTCTGCCAATGCTTTGGCCGGGTCTTTTGCCGCCAGCAATGCCGCCGACTTGGCGGGGCTGTCTTCGCGAATGATGCCAACCATGATGTGGCGCAGCTGCACCTTGCCCGACTCGACCCACGGCCGCGCCTGTTCCCAGAACATGTTGCAGTACGGGCAGT
This sequence comes from Pseudomonas sp. LAIL14HWK12:I10, assembly GCF_900184205.1. Lineage (NCBI taxonomy): Bacteria > Pseudomonadati > Pseudomonadota > Gammaproteobacteria > Pseudomonadales > Pseudomonadaceae > Pseudomonas > Pseudomonas sp. LAIL14HWK12:I10. Next base: position 514,265 of record NZ_FXWU01000002.1, read on the forward strand.
TGGGGTCGCTGAACAGGTACACCTTGCGCGGGGCGTCGGCCTTGCCGTCGGCGATCCAGGCGGTTTTCTCCATCTTCGCCCAGATTTCCTTGCTCATCGGCCCATACACCAGCTTGTCCAGCGGTGCGGCGCTGAGGTCTTGGCCTTGTTCGTCGAACAGGCTGCCGACCAGTACATGCTTGCCATCAGGCGTCAGGTACAGGGCGATGCCGTTGTTCTGGTATTCGGCGGCGTAGCCGCGCAGGCCGTCGGGGGCGTCGAAGCTGCCCTTGATCACGGCGCCCTTGGTTTGCAGTTGCTGGATCGCCTTGGGCAGTGCGTCTTCGGCGTGCAAGGGCGGGGCGGCCAGCAGGGCCAGGGACAGGGGCAGCAGTGCAGTCAATCGCATGTCAGTTTCCTTGTGCGGCAGGGGTGGGCGCGGTGGCCCGGTCGAAAGGTTCCAAGGCATGGCGCAGGCTGGCCCGGGACAGCTCGCCAAGGTGGCTGCCGATCAGCCGCCCATCACTGTCGTAGAACAGCGTGGTGGGCAGGGCCATCGAGCCGACGCGCTGGGCCAGTTGCCCGGCGCCGTCGAACAGCACGTGGGTCAGGCTCAAGCCAGTGGTGGCGAGGAAGGTGCTGACATTCTCAGGCGTCTCGCCCTGGTTGACGAACAGGAAGGTTACGTGGGGATAGTCACCCTGGGCTTGTTGCAGCACGGGCATTTCACGGCGGCAAGGTGGGCACCAGGTGGCCCAGATGTTGATGACCAGTGGCTTGCCGCGGTAGCTGTGCAACGCCACGGGCTGCCCGCCAGCGTTGCGCAGGCTCAACTCAGGCAGCTCGGTGCCTTTGCTGTACAGGTGGCTGCCCAGGCTGCTCAGGCCCCAGAACAGCGCGCCGCTGAACAATGCCCAGCCCAGCGGGCGACGCAGGCCTGGTTGACGCCAGCCTTGCCATAGCGCGGCCAGCACGATGCCGGCAAGGCCAGACCAGAACAGGAAGCCGCCGTCGCGGATGTCGATGACTTGCACCAGGTCATCCTGGTACATCGGCCAGTAAGCCACGACGAAGCCCAGCCGCGCGCACAGCACCCCTATCAGAAACAGGTTGAACAGGGCCGACTCCGGGCTTTCGCCACCGCGTCGGGCGACCCACCAGCCGACCACGCTGGCGATCACCAGGGCGGTGAGCATCAGCAGGTGGTTGAGGGCCATGGTCAGTGGCCCGAGGGTTACGGTCAGCATCAGCCTTGGCTCCTGGTCTGGGTCCAGTGTTGCAGGAACGCGGCGGCATCCACTTCACCGGTGATGCGCCGCGCGCGGCGTTCGTCGCCTTCCGGGCCGACCCAGATGATGCTGGGCGGGCCGGGTACCTGGTAGCGTTGCAACAATGCCTTGCTCGCCGGGGTATCGGCGGTCACGTCGAGGCGCAGCAGGTGCACGCCGGCCAGGCTGGCTTGCACGTCGGCGCGGGTGAAGACGTTTTTTTCCATGACCTTGCACGACACGCACCAGTCGGCATAGTAGTCGACCATCACCCACTGGCCACGGGCTTTGGCAGCCGCAAGCTCGCGTTGCAGGTCCTCGGGGCGGTTGACGGTGACGAAGGCATCCTCGGCGTGCTGCCCGGCCGCAGGCGCGGCACCCCCCGCGAACGGTCGCAGGGGTTGCCAGAGGTCATCCCCCCCGGCGGCCGCGCCGACCAGCAACAGGGCACCCCAGAGCGCGCCCAGCAACGGCACCGCGCGCAGTGCCGGCAACCGCTGCAGGGCCGGCCACGCGGCCCAGGCGAGGGCGATCAGCCAGGCGCCGCTCAGGGCCAGCAGCAGGCTGTCTGGCAGCAGGCTGCGCACGGTATACAGGGCCATGGCCAGGAACACGAAGCCGAACACGCCCTTGATCCGATTCATCCACGCGCCGGGGCGTGGCAGGTAGCGATTGCCCAGGGTCACCAGCAACAGCAGCGGCACGCCCATGCCCAGGCCCAGGCTGAACAGCACCAGCGCACCCTGCAGCACGTCACCGCTCTGGGCGATATACAGCAGCGCGCCAGCCAGCGGTGCGGTCATGCACGGGCCGAGCAGCAAGCCGGAAAGCGCCCCGAGCAACGCCGCGCCGTACAGGTTGCCGCCACGGGTGCCTTGGCCGGCGCGGTCGAGGCGATCGCGCAAGGCAGCGGGCAACTGCAGCTCGAAAGCGCCGAACATCGGCAGCGCCAGCAACACGAACAGTACCGCCAGGCTGCCCAGCAGCCAGGGTTGCTGCAACCAGGCCTGCAGGCTGGCGCCGAGCAGCGCGGCCACCACCCCCAGGGCGGCGTACACCAACGCCATGCTCAGCACGTAGACCCCGGCCAGCAGCCAGCCGCGCCGGGCGCTGGCGCCATTGCCCAGCACCAGCCCGGCAAGGATCGGCAGCATCGGCAGCGAGCAGGGTGTAAAGGCCAGCAGCAAGCCGAGGCCAAAGAAGGCCAGCAGGCCCCAGGCCAGGTTGCCCTGTTGCAGGTTGCTGGCCAGGGCCTGGTCGCTGGCCTGATCGGCGGCGGGGGCCACGCTGCCGCCCAGGTCGATGGCGGTGGTCTGCGGCGGGTAGCATAGGCCGGCGTCGGCACAGCCTTGCCAGCCCAGGCGCAGTTGGCCTTGCGCACTGGCCGGGATCAGCAGTTCGAGCTGGTCGCGGTACACCGCGCTGTCGCCGAAAAATTCGTCATGGTGGTTGAGCGCGGGGGGCAGCTGTGGCTGCTGCTCGGGGCTCAGCCCGTCGAACTTCAGCCGCTTCTGGTACAGGTAGTAGCCTTGCTTGATCTGGAAGAACAGGCGCATCTGGCCGTCGGGTTGGCGGTCGTGGCTCAGGACAAAGGCCTGGTCGACCGGCAGGAAGTCGGATTTGACCTCGAACGGGTTGGCTTGCAGGGGGCCGGCCAGCAGGAGGGCCAGGAACAGAAAGAGGGCGCGCATGTCTTCGCCTTGGCTATACGATGAAGTGGGCCATGCTGGCCTGGGTCGATTAACCCAAGGTTAACCCGGTCCTACATCCCCCCTAAACGCACGCTCAAGGTCCATAATCCCCACTTAATCCACCCGTGGTGCAGTATCTGCCTCACTTACCCCGGAGCCCCCACCATGCACGTTCTGCTCTGCGAGGACGATGACCTGATCGCCAGCGGCATCTGCGCCGGCCTCACCGCCCAGGGCCTGACCGTGGACCGGGTAGCCAATGCTGCAGGTGCGCGGGCGATGCTCCAGGCCGCGCAGTTCGATGTGATGATCCTCGACCTCGGCCTGCCCGACGAAGATGGCCTGAAGCTGTTGCGGCGCTTGCGTCAGCAGGGCGAGACCCTGCCTGTGCTGGTGCTCACCGCCCGCGATGCGGTCACCGACCGGGTCGATGGCTTGCAAGCCGGTGCCGACGACTACCTGCTCAAGCCGTTCGACCTGCGCGAGCTGGCAGCGCGCCTGCACACCCTGCTGCGCCGGGTGGCCGGGCGCGCGGTGAATGTCATCGAGCATGGGCCGCTGCGTTACGACCCTAGCAGCTGCGAAGCCTTCCTGGCCGGGCAGCCGGTCGATCTGTCCCGTCGTGAGCAGGCGCTGCTCCAGGCATTGCTGCAGAACCCTGGGCGGGTGCTGTCCAGCGAGCAGTTGAAGGACTGCGTGTACGGCTTCAGCGACGAGGTCGAAAGCAACGCCCTCAACGTGCATATCCACCACCTGCGCCGCAAGCTTGGCAACGGTATCGTCGAGACCGTTCGCGGCCTGGGCTACCGGCTTGGCCCGGCGCAAGCACCGGAAGAGGCTGCTTCATGAGCCTGCGGGTACGCCTGAGCCTGATCCTGGGCAGCGCCTTCGTGATTATCTGGGTACTGGCTGCCGCGTGGATGCTGCGCGACTTGCGCCAGCAGATGATGTTCTCCCTCGACCAGCGCCTCGTGGCTTCGGCACGCATGGTGGCCGGGTTGATCGACCAGTTGCCGCAGCCGCTGGCGGCCAAGGGCGAGGACGCGCATTTTTCCGCCGACCAGTTCAGCGTGCCGGATGGCATGGCGTGCCAGGTAAGCTCGCTGCGCGGCGAGATCCTGGCCAGCAACCACAAGCATGATGGCGCCATGGATGACCAGCGCAGCGGCTTCCGTGACCAGACCATCGACGGGGCGTTGTGGCGTACGTTCACCTATAACCACGGCGATGTGCGCATCACCACCGCCGACCGCCACATGGAGCGCGAGGCCCTCAACCAGTCGATCCTGCTGGCCGCCTCGGCGCCGGTGCTGATGGCATTGCTCGGCAGCCTCGGCCTGTTGTGGATCGGCTTGGGCAAGGGGCTGGAGCCGCTCAACCGGATGCGCGACGCCTTGCGTCGAAGGCGCGCCGACAGCGTCGAACCCCTGCAGGTGGCGGGCCTGCCCAGCGAGCTGCAGCCGCTGTTGGACACGCAGAACCAGTTGTTCCTGCGGATCGCCCAAACCATCGAGCGCGAACGGCGCCTGACCGATGACGCCGCCCACGAGCTGCGCAGCCCGCTGACGGCGATCAAGACTCACCTGCAGGTGGCGCGGATGACCGACGGCGCGGTGCGTGAGCAGGCACTGGAGCATGCCGAGCAAGGTACCGACCGCATGCACCGCACGCTTGAGCAACTGCTGATGCTGGCGCGTGTGGAAGGCAGCCTGTCGTTCGAGGATGGCGTGCAGTGCAGCGCCGATCAGGTCGCCCGCCAGGCGGTGCAGGATGCCGGCGGTGGCGATAACCGTCGCATCGTATTGCGTCTGCCCGAGGAGGCCACGCAAATCTACCTGGGCATGCCCGCGCCGCTGGCAGTTGCGGCCTTGCGCAACCTGCTGGACAACGCCCTGCGCCATGGTGGCGAAAGCGCGGTGGAGCTGGAGGTGCAGATGACTGACGGCCAGGTGGGGTTCATGGTGCGCGACCACGGGCCCGGCATTGCCGAAGCGGACCTGCAGCACCTGACCGAGCGTTTCTGGCGCAACGGCCAGAGTGGCGGGTGTGGCTTGGGCTTGGCGATCGTCCAGGCAATCGTCCAGCGCTGTGCCGGCAGCCTGCGTTTCGACAGCCGTAGCGATGGCTTGCGGGTGCTGTTGCAGGTACCGGCGCGTTCGGGGCGTTGATCTGCTGGCCTGGGCCGGCCTATTGGCCGGCCCAGGCTGTAAAAATCCCACAACAACCGCTAAATCCTCCTTGCGCTGAAGCGTTCTCCAAGCGACAACTACCCGCACACATCTGCTTACAGGGGCGTGGCGGGGCACTTTCGCTTGCTTGCGAGGATCTACCCATGTCGACCGCTTCCAGCTTTGCCCAGGTCTTGCCGGCCAGTGCGCCGCAACCCCTGTATGCGTTCACCGATTCGCCCTTGCTGCAACGCCAGCAGCAACAGGAATCCAACGCCCGCAGCTACCCGCGGCGCATCCCGTTGGCGCTCAAGCGCGCCCGTGGCATCCATGTCGAAGATGTCGAAGGCCGTCAGTTCATCGACTGCCTGGCCGGTGCCGGCACCTTGGCCCTGGGCCATAACCACCCGGTGGTGATCGAGGCGATCCAGCGTGTACTGGCCGACGAACTGCCGCTGCACACCCTCGACCTGACCACGCCGGTCAAGGACCGCTTTGTTCAGGACCTGTTCGGCGTGCTGCCCGAGGCGCTGCGCCGGGAAGCCAAGGTGCAATTTTGCGGCCCGACCGGGACCGATGCCGTTGAGGCGGCGCTGAAACTGGTGCGCGGCGCCACGGGGCGCAGCACCGTGCTGGCCTTCCAAGGTGCCTACCATGGCATGAGCCAAGGTGCGCTGAGCCTGATGGGCAGCCACGGGCCCAAGCAGCCGTTGGGTGCCTTGTTGGGCAACGGTGTGCAGTTCATGCCGTACCCGTACGACTACCGTTGCCCGTTCGGCCTGGGTGGCGAAGCGGGGGTGAAGGCTAACCTGCATTACCTGGAAAACCTGCTGCTCGACCCAGAAAGCGGTGTGCCGCTGCCGGCGGCAGTGATCCTTGAAGTGGTGCAGGGCGAGGGCGGGGTGATCCCGGCCGATATCGAGTGGCTCAAGGGCGTGCGGCGGATCACCGAGCAAGCCGGGGTGGCGCTGATCGTCGACGAGATCCAGAGCGGCTTCGCCCGCACCGGGCGCATGTTCGCCTTCGAGCATGCCGGTATCGTGCCGGACGTGGTGACCTTGTCCAAGGCAATTGGCGGCAGCCTGCCGCTGGCAGTGGTGGTGTACCGCGACTGGCTGGACACCTGGAAGCCGGGCGCCCATGCCGGCACCTTCCGTGGTAACCAGATGGCCATGGCCGCAGGTTCCGCAGTGATTAATTATCTGGTCGAAAATCGCCTGGCCGAGCATGCCGAGGCCATGGGCCAGCGCCTGCGCCAGCATTTGCTTCACCTGCAGCGGGATTACCCGCAACTGGGTGATATCCGTGGGCGTGGGCTGATGCTTGGGGTGGAGCTGGTCGACCCGCAAGGTCAGCGCGATGCCCTAGGTCACCCTGTGGCCAACCGTGAGCTTGCGCCGAAGGTGCAGCGTGAGTGCCTCAAGCGTGGCCTGATCCTGGAGCTGGGTGGGCGCCATGGCGCGGTCGTGCGCTTCCTGCCGCCGTTGATCATCAGTGGCGAGCAGATCGACGACGTGGCGCAGCGGTTTGCCGAAGCCCTCAGGGCTGCTGTCTGATCATTTCCGGGGCCGCTCTGCGGCCCAATCGCCGGCAAGCCAGCTCCCACAGGTAACTGCGCAGGCTCAGACCTTTTGAGGGGGGCATGCGGGAGTCCTCTTGCAAGCGGTTTCTCAAGGAACGAGCCGACGCCACTGCAAATTAACCCCGCAGGTGCGGCTACCAGCCGCGCCCGGAATTCACCCAGAAGTTCACCGACAACGACGTGGACACCGACTGCACCTGGTGGAACCAGCCTTCAGGCAGGAACAATAGGTCACCGGCCTGCAGCACCACGCGCAGGAACGGCACGTCACGCGCTGCCGGGAAGCGCTGGTAGTCCGGTGCGTCGGGGTTGAAATCGCAGCCGTCCAGGCCGCCCTTGGGGCTGGTCGACCAGGTGCCCAGTGCCGCACGGTGGTGGGGCGCAGCCAGGATGAACGACTTCTGCCCCCACACCTGCGCGAACAGGTTGTCGGTGTCGTCGCGGTGCAGGGGCGTCAGGGTGCCCTTTGGGCCGATCCAGATGCGTGGCGAGATGAAGCGCTGGCGCTCGAAGTAGTCCGGAAAGCGGATCAGGGTCAGGAGTTTTTCCGGGACGATGTTGTTGCCCATGTAGGCCGGCGTTTCGCCAGGCTTGGCCGGGGTGTCCAGCGAGGCGATGAAATCGGCCATGGAGGTCGAGCGGAAGTCGCGGTCGGTAGAGAAGGTTTTCTTGACGTAGTCACCGTGCCGGGTAATGCCTTGCAGTTCGGCGAAATGCTCAAGTGACGCTTCGCGGCCCATGGTGAACAGTGGCCAGTCCTGCAGGGCATCGCTGAGCACCACCGGTATGCCGTGCGCCAGGTAGTCGCTTTGAAACCGTTGCAGAGGCATGTCTGCCCGGGCAATGCGCTGCACTTCGCGCTGCACCGGCTGCGCGGCCGAGACCCGCTCGCTGAGGCGTGACGGCGTTGGGTAGCGCTGGTTCATCGCCACTTTGGTTGCTGCGGCGCCTTTGCGGGCGTTGTTGATGATTTGCGGCAGCAAGGTGGCCAGGCCCATGTTGCCGGTGATCTTCAGGCGTGCGCTGGCGAACAGCTCCTCGACGTTGGCCGTGCCGCCCATGATGCCGAGGAAGTCGCGCTCGGCCACCTCGATGGTGACATCCGGGGTGCTGTGCCGGCCTGCGCCGGTGCGGCTGGTGTCGCGCACTTCCGACCAGAAGGCACGGTCCTGGCCGAAGACGAACTGGAACACGCCTTCGATGCCGACGGCATGGGCGTTGGCGAACAGTTTGCTGAGGATGCTCTGAAGGTCCACGGTTAGCCTCTGATGGGATTTCGTTGTGCAGGGATAACGAGTGTGTCCGCCATCGATTTAGCGGCGCGTACAGCTAATTTTCGGTGCGCCTTCTACGTCCCGTAGGGACAGCAGTCATATTGTTCAAGCAAGGATCCGACATGGCATTGCACCCTGATTTGGCGGGATTTCTGGAGCTGGTCGAATTTGGCCGGTTGACGGGCAGAAGCCTGCCCATGCACGCGATGGACGTGGCCCAGGCCCGGGCCGAGTTCGAGGGCAGTTCGCAAGTGCTCGACCCAAGCCCGCCCGGCAGCGTGGCGGTGAGCGAGCTGCAGGTCCTGGCGCGCGATGGCGCCAGCCTGCCAGCGCGGCTGTACCGCACGGGTGACGCAGGCGATGCCTTGCAGCCGGTGATCTTCTACCTGCACGGTGGTGGCTATGTGGTAGGCAGCCTCGACTCGCATGACTCGGTGTGCCGCCGCCTGGCAGCCATGGGTGAGTTCGCGGTGCTGGCGCCGGACTACCGATTGGCGCCGGAGCAGCAGTTTCCGGTGGCGCTGCACGATGTGCTGGATGCCGCCAACTGGCTGGCCGAGCAGGCTGTGGCGCTGGGCCTGGACAACCGCCGGGTGGTGGTGGCCGGGGACAGCGTCGGTGCCAGCCTGGCCGCCGTGCTGGCCATCACGGCCGTCGAGCAGCCCGAAGCGCTGGCGTTCAAGCCGCTGGCGCAGTTGCTGTTCTACCCGGTGACAGACATTTCCTGCCAGCGCAACTCTCACCGCGAGCATGCCGAGGGGTACCTGCTGGAAACGCCTACCCTGGAGTGGTTCTACCAGCACTATGCGCCGCAGGCGGAGCAGCGTCTGGACTGGCGTGTGTCGCCCTTGCTGTCGACGGTGCGTGAGCCATTGGCGCCGGCGTACCTGTTCGTGGCCGAGTACGATCCGTTGCATGACGAAGGGCTTGCCTACCGTGACTGGCTGGTGGCGGGGGGTACCGAGGTGACGTTTGCCCGTGTCGAGGGGCTGACCCATGACTTCTTGCGCATGTCCGGGATCGTGGGGCAGGTGGGGGAGATTTATCAGGATGTGGGGGGCTGGCTGCAGAAGGTTGGGGGTTAGTTTGGGGGCACTGGGGCCGCTTTGCGGCCCTTTCGCGACGCAAGGCCGCTCTTACACGTCCAGCGCTATCCTCAGCCTGTAGGAGCGGCCTTGCGTCGCGAAAGGGGCGCAAAGCGCCCCCAGCATTCGTCACGAACTACGCACCCGCCGCCCCAGCACATCGACCAAGCGGTCGATCTCGGCCTCGGTGTTCAGCAGCCCAGGCGCGGTACGCACCACCGGCCCAGCATCACGTGACACGGCATCGACGACAATGCGCTGGCTGTTGAGATACCCGGCCACGTCATCCGCATCCTGGCCCTTGACCCTGAAAAAGGTAAACCCAGCCGAGTACTGGGCACTGCGCGGCGTCACCAGTTCGACCGCTTCAACCGCCTCAAGACGCTGCTTGAGGTAGTCATTGAGCCCATGAATACGCGCCTGGATATTCGCCTTGCCCTGCTGCAGGTGCAGCTCGAATGCCTTGCCCAGCGCCCAGCGATGCTCAAAGGCATGGTAGCCGCCTGGGGTCATGATGGTGGCGAAGTCTTCATTCTCGGAAAACGTGGCAATGGTCGGGTTCAGCTGCTTGAGCTCGGTGGAGGCCGCGCAGATGATCCCGGTGCCACGTGGCCCGAACATCCACTTGTGGGTGCCGGCGATGAAGTAGTCGCAGTTCAGGTCGGCAAAGCGCATGTCCTCGACGCCAAAGCCATGTACCCCGTCGATCACGTAAATAATGTGGTCCTTCTCGTCGCGCTGGCGATTGACCTCGCGCACCAGCGCGCCAATCTCACCCACCGGCAGCTTCACACCACTGCCGGAATGGACCCAGGTCATGCCCAGTACCCGCGTCTTGGCGCTGATGGCCGCAGCCAGGGTGCCGAGTACCTGGTCGGTGCTCACCTGTGACGGGTTCTCGAACAGGCGCAAGCGGCGCACCGGCGTGCCATCGCGTGCCGTGCGGAAACTCATCGTCTGGCGCGCCGCCGAATGCTCGTGCACGGTGGTGAGAATTTCCTGCCCAGGTGCAAGCTTCAGGCCGCCATAGATCAGGCCCAGGCCTTCCGTGGTGCTGCCGGTCAGGGCGATCTGTCGGGGGGTTACCTCAAGGTAGCGACCGGCCCATTCACGCACTGCGGCCTCGTGCTTCCACTCCGCCTGGCTGTCCCAGTCAACCCTGCGCGCCGGGTGGCGGTCGAAGCTCGCACGCAAGGCCTCGATGGCCTCGCGCACCGGCTTTGGGTGTGACGTGATCAGAAAGTTGGCGAAGTGCGCGTAGGCGGGGTCCAGGTCGAACAGGCCGCGAAAGGCGGCCCAGGCGTCGCTGCCAGCGGGTGGTAATGGCGCGGCCTGAGCGCCCGGCAGCAACTGGCTGGCCAAGGGCAGGGCCGCGGCCAGCAGGCCTGCCTGCTTGAGGAAGGTACGGCGGTCGTTCATGAAGGCGCTCGCAGGGTTATCGGGACGAAGTGGTGGCGGGTTGCGCGGCGTGCTGCACCTGCTCCCACACCCGCAGGAAGTTGCCGCCCCAGAGCTTGGCGATATCGGCCTCGGAATAGCCCCGGGTGATCAGTTCGGCAGTGACGTTGCGCGCTTCGCTTGCGTCGTGCCAACCGTCGATGCCGCCGCCTTCATTGAAGTCCGAGCTCAGCCCCACATGGTCGATGCCGACCTTGCGCACCGTGTAGTCGATGGCGTCGCCGAAGTCTTTGAGCGTGGCCGGTGGCTCTTCGTCGAGGATGCCGTACAACGCGTTGGCGTACTGGCCCACCTTCTGCTCGGGCCAGCCGGCGATGACCGGGTCACCCGGCATCAGCGCGTAGTTGAGGTTGGCCAGCGGTGGCAAGTCGTAGCGGGCGCGCAGGGCGTTGAGTTTGTCCTGGGTTTTCGCGCTCAGTGGCTTGAGGTAGGTGGAGAAGGCCACCAGTTGAATCACGCCGCCGCTGTCCTTGATCAGTTGCATTTCCTTGTCGGACAGGTTGCGGGCAATGTCGACCATGGCGCGTGGCGCAGAGTGCGACGCCACCACCGGCGCGCGGCTGAGGCTGACCGCCTGGGTCAGTGCCTTGCTCGACATCTGCGACACATCGATGATCACACCCAGGTCGTTAAGGCGCTGTACGGCGCGTTTGCCGACTGGCGAAAGGCCGTCCAAAGCATCGGCGGTGTCATTGAAAAACGGCAACGGGCGCGAAGAGTCGGCCCAGCTGTTGTTGCCCACGTAGCTGAAGCCGAACATGCGCACGCCGCGGGCGGCCCAGCGGTCGAGCTGGTCGATATCGTCGCCCAGGGCATAGGCATTGAGCATGCTGAGGAACACCGCGAACTTGCCTTCGCCGTGCAGGCGTCGCATGTCTTGCGGGGTGTAGGCGATACCGACCTGTTCGGGGAAGTCGCGGACCATGGCGTCGATGGCGTTGTAGCGCACGTCCTGGGTGTGGCGTGCGGCTTCGACGAAGCCTGCGGTCGGCCGGTGCGGGCCATCGTCGCCGGTCCACGATTCGGGCCAGGCGAAGATCGTCAGCGCGGCGCCAGACAGCCGCCCGCGGGCGGCCTTGGCCAGGTCGAAGCGGCCATTGCCATCCTTGTCGGCCTCGCTGCCTTCAGTGCCGAAAGTCAGCGGCAGGGTGACATGGCTGTCGAACGAGATGATGCGTTCCTGCAGGTCGTTGGCCTGGCGCACCACCTCTCTGGAGTAGCCGGCCGGCGTGGTGAAGTAGTGCCAGGCGGCAAATCCGGCACCTGCGGTCACGGCCGCGGCCAGGCTGATAAACAGGGCTTTTTTCCAGCGTGGAGTCGTCATCTTGGTCTCAGTAGGTTCACCGTCGAGGGATGGGCACAGAGGCCGCCGCTACCTGGAGTGAACGAGCCCACCCCGTGGAAATTTAGCCAGCCGTGGCGGCGCCCCTGCGTCGGCAGCGGTAAATTTCGCGGTGTGGACAACGTTCTAGCCTTGGACGGGCTGTGCTCCACGGCCGCAATAAATGCACAGGTAGTTGCAATGACGATTTCTCGACGCGGGTTCATCGCCGGTGTGGCATTGACGGGCGTGGTGGTGCCCGGTGCGTTGTATGTACAGCGCCAGCGGGCCGCCGAGGCGTTTCCGGAAACCCCCGGCGAGGCGGTCGTCGAACGGGCTGATACGCACCTGCAGCAGTTGGGTGACACCTTGCGCGGGATCTGGCGCTGGACCTTGCAGGGCAAGGACGCGGGCCTGCAAGGGTTGCCTGAGGGCGAGCTGGAGCTGTTCCTGGATGTTGCGCCCAGTGGGCGGGCGTTGCGCGGCTACTTGGATACCCCTGAGCGCCTACGCAGCGATGAACAGCCGCGTTACCGTGTGGTGGGCGACCTGCTGGCAGACAAACCGGGCACTTTACGCTGGCGCTTGTTCTCGAGCCGGCCAGGTGAGGTGCAGGCCCGCTACGAATGCCATATCGTCATCGACGAGGTCTGGGGCCGCTTCGGCAATGCCGGGCCTGCGACCCTCAACGGGCGCATTGCGCCACTGGACCGAGCGTTGTCGCTGCCGGTGCAAGACAACCACTTTCTGGCGCTGAAACACACCTTCCCCGAGGCGCGCGAGCGCACGCCGTTAAGCCCGCAACTGCTGGCCTGGTTGATCACCCCGGAGCACCGACTGTTCCACCAGTTGTGGCATTCCTCGCGTGACAAATGGCACAAGCTGGACAAAGACAAGCAAGCCGCCCTGCGCGGCTTGGGCTGGCAGCCGGGGCCGCGTGATCGGGAGCGTGACGCGCGCGGCCGGCACAAGGACCGCAACGGTTCGGGAGAGGATTTCTTTTTCATGCACCGGCACATGCTTGGCAGTGCCCGTGCCTTGCAGGACCTGCCTTCATGGACGCGGTTTCCGCAGCCACAACCGGAGCTTGAGCGCGACCGTGCCGGGTTCGCACGCTATTGGGACAACCATGACGGCAACGCCTTGCCGCCCACCTGGTTGGCGAGTGGTGATGCGGAATACACCCAGTGGGTGCGCGACATCAAGCACCCGGATACCTACCATGGCAACTTCCAGGTCTGGGAGTCGCGTTACAGCGACCCGGACTACCTGAGCACACTGACCCTGGGCCAGTTCGGTTCAGAGGTGGAGCTGGGCCTGCATGACTGGCTGCACATGCGCTGGGCTTCGGTGCCGCGTGACCCGGCCAACGGCATGCCGGTGCCGACGGCGCGCACGCCTGACGACTTTGCAGCGCGTTGGTTTGCGGCCGAAAACGACTTTCTGGGTGACCCGTTTTCGTCCCATGTAAACCCGGTGTTCTGGCACTTTCATGGCTGGATCGATGACCGCATCGAGGACTGGTTCCGCGCCCATGAGCGGGTTCACCCCGGCGAGGTGCGGCGCCTGGAAGTCAATGGCGTGCCTTGGTTTGCGCCAGGGCGCTGGGTCGAAGTGTCGGACCCTTGGCTAGGGCCTGACACCCATGGTTGCTCGACGGTGCCGGGCTTGCGGCCGGGGCGCAGCGTCGAGATGGACCCGGAGACGATGAAGCTGGCTTTGCGCATCATCTACAGCGATGAAGACCTGTTCGACAAGTTGCGACCGAAGGTGCCCCAGCGGCCTTGGTATGCGCGCAATCTGAAGGTGGCGCAGCGGTCGCTTTGAGGGGGATTGGGGGATGGGATCGGGGTGTAGGGCGAGGGATTTTCGGTGGGTTTTAGATCGAGCGCCGCGCGGGCGGCGCTCGATCTCGAACCCGCAGCAAATCCATCGCCCTACACTACCGCTCAACCTTCCACCCACCCCCCAACGCCTTGTACAGCGCCACACTCCCTTGCAGCCGTGCCAAGCGCAGCTGCGCCTGCTGATCCTGGGCCAGGTAAAGGGTGCGCTGGGTTTCAAGCACGCTGAGCAGGGTCTCGGCGCCCGCGCCATAGCGCTGCTGGGCCAGCTCGAAAGCCAGGCGCGCCTCCTGCACTTCCTCGTCCTGCCAGCGGCGTTGGCGGTCCACGCCGTGAATCGCATTGAGCGCTTTCTCGACATCGGCGAAACCGGCCAGGATGCTGCCCCGGTAAGTCTCCAGCAACTCAGCTTGCTCGGCCTCGGCCAGGTCGCGAGAAGCGCGCAGCCGGCCGTTGTTGAAGATCGGCGCGACCAGCCCGGCGCTGAGGGTATAAAACGAGCTGTCGAGCACATGAGCAAAGGTATTGGCGCCACTGCCCAGGTTGGCCCCTAGGGTCAGCTTGGGCAGCATCGCCGCCCTGGCCACCTGTACGTTGGCGCTGGCCGCTGCCAGCCGCGCTTCGGCGGCGGCGATGTCGGGGCGACGGGCCAGCAGGTCGCTGGGGACGCCGCTGCCAATGGACGGCCACTGCAGCGCATCGAACGCTTCACGGCTGGGCGGCAGGGCCTGCACCGGGTCGCCGAGCAGCGTCGCCAAGGTGACCCGGCTGTCTTGCCACTGCTGTTCGAGCAACGGCACTTGCCGCTCCTGGGCAGCCACCAGGCTGCGCTGTTGGGCCAGTTCCAGGCGTGTGGCCGAGCCGGTGCGCTGGCGGGCTTCGACCAGGCCCAGCACGTCACGTGCATTGCGCAGGTTGAGCCGGGCGATGTTCAGTTGCGCTTCCAGGGCCAGGCCTTGCAGGTAGCTGTCGGCCACGGCGCTGACCAAGGTCAGCTCGACCGTCTGCCGGTCGAAGCGGCTGGCATCGAGGCTGCGCAAGGCACTGGCCCGTGCTGCGCGCAGGCCACCCCAGAAGTCGATCTCGTAGCTGGCGCTGAGTTTGAGGTCGAACGCGGTGCTGGTGCGTTCGCTGCTGCTGACGTCCAGTTGGTCGTTGCCTTCACCCTTCAACAGCCGCTGGCGGCTGCCATCCAGGCCCAGGTTCAGTTCGGGCAGCAATGGCGCGCCAGCGATGACGGCCTGGGCCTGGGCCTGGCGCACACGCGCCGTGGCGGCCGCGAGGTCATAGGCGTTGAGCCGGGCGCGCTCGACCAGGCGGTCCAGCTCGCTGCTGGCAAACGCGCGCCACCACTGTGCTGATGGCAGCTCGGTGGATGACGGCGCGGCCTCGCCTTGCCAGGCGTGCGGCGCGGCAATCCCGCTGTCAGGCGTGGGCGGCGTGCTGCAGGCGGCAAGGCTCAGGCACAAGGTCAACAGGCTGATACGGCTTGGCAAGGTCATGGATTATTCGCTGGTAAGGGCTTTGACCGGGTCGAGTCGGGCGGCTTTGCGGGCCGGCATGAAGCCGAACACGATGCCGGTGACGACAGCGCAGGCGAACGCGCCGAATATGGCAGGCAGGGCGAAGGCTACGGCAACCTCGGCCAGCATCAGGCCGCCGCCGATGGCCAGGGCCAGGACGATGCCGGCCACGCCGCCGACCATCGACAGCATCACGGCCTCGCTGAGAAACTGCCGCAGGATGTCGCGCTGGCGCGCGCCGGTGGCCATGCGGATGCCAATCTCACGAGTACGCTCGCGCACGGTCATGAGCATGATGTTCATGACTCCGATGCCGCCCACCAACAATGAGATCGCGGCAATCGCCCCCAACATCAGCGACAAGCTGTTCTGCGTGCGTGCTTCGGCCTGGATCAGTGCTGCGTCGTTGGTCAGCTCGAAATCCTGACGGCCCTGGTGACGCTGGCGCAGCAAGTGATCGATGGCCACTTCGGCTTCATTGACCCGGGTGGAGTCGTGCGCGGCGACGGCGATGTAGTCTGGGTCGCGCTGGCCGAACAGGCGGATAGCCGCGGCGGAATAGGGCACCGCGATGCGCCCGTCGCTGTCCTGGTCGCCGGAACTGGCGCCTTTACCGGCGAGAATGCCGACGACTTGGAACGGCACATTGCCGATCAGGATGTATTGCCCCAGCGGGTCGCGCCCAGGGTCCAGCATCTTTTCCCGCACCTTCTGGCCGATCACCGCCACAGGCGCGGCACTGGCTTCGTCGGCCTCGGTGTAGAAGGCGCCCTCGACCGCCGGCCAGTTGAAGATCTCCGGGAACCAGATGTTGTTGCCGCCGACATAAAACTGCTGGCTGTTGTTGCCGTGGCGCACCATCAGTTTGTCGCCGATCACCGGCATGACGTGCTTGACCTGGGGCAGCTCGCCGATGGCCGCGACGTCGTCGAGGGTGATGGTGCCGGCCTGTTCACCCAGCGTTGCCGGCTTGCCATTGAGGTAGAGCACGTTCGAGCCAAACGCCGCCATTTGCGCCATGACCTGGCGCTTGCTGCCTTCGCCGACGGCCAGCATGACCACCACCGAGGCTACCCCGATGACGATGCCGAGCAGGGTCAGGGCGGTGCGAAAACGGTTGACCCACATCACTCGCCAGGCGGCCTGCAGGGCTTCGACCAGTTCACCTTTCCAGGCCCCGCGCAGGGTGGCGCCGCGGCCCAGGCGCTGGCGCAGGTCGTCGGCCTGCAGCCCTTGGCGTGTGGGGGGCGGTGGCTGCTCGGCGGCCGAATCGCTGATGATCAGGCCATCGCGGATTTCAATGACCCGCTGCGCCCGCGCCGCCACGTCGCGGTCGTGGGTAATCAGGATGATCACATGGCCCTGGCTGGCCAGTTCGTCGAGCAGCGCCATGACTTCGGTGCCGCTGTGGCTGTCGAGCGCGCCGGTGGGTTCGTCGGCGAGGATGATGTGGCCACCGTTCATCAGTGCCCGGGCAATCGATACGCGTTGTTGCTGGCCGCCGGACAACTGGTGCGGGCGGTTGCCCGTGCGGCTGGCCAGGCCCAGGCGGGTGAGCAGGGCGGTGGCGCGCGCGTGCCGCTCGCTGGCGGCGATACCGGCATAGATGGCCGGCATCTCGACGTTCTCCTGGGCCGAGCCCGAAGGGATCAGGTGGTAGCCCTGGAAGACGAAGCCAAAGGCTTCACGGCGTAACCAGGCCAGTTCGTCGCTGTCCAGCTCGGCCACGTCCTTGCCCGCAAAGTGGTAGCTGCCAGCGGTTGGCCGGTCGAGGCAGCCGAGGATATTCATCAGCGTCGATTTGCCGGAGCCGGAGGCGCCGACAATGGCGACGAACTCGCCGGGGTGGATGCTCAGGCTGATGCCTTGGAGAATGTCGACCTTGGGGGTATCGACGCCGCCGTAGGATTTACGGATGTCGATCAGTTCGATCAGGGGCGTAGTCATTCAACCTCCGCTGACGCTGGGGGCGCCGATCACCAGGCGCTCGCCTTCGCTGAGGCCGTCAAGTACCTGCACCCGCAGCCGGTCGCTCAGGCCGGTCTGGACCTGGCGCTGTTCCACTTCGCCTTTGCTGTTGAGTACCCGGGCGAGGCGCAAGCCATTGTTGTCGTCCAGTGCGGCAAGCGGCACGGTCAGCACTTGGCTGGCCTGGCCGGCGACAAAGAACACCTGCGTGGTCATCTCGGCCATCAGGGCGCCATCCGGGTTGTCGACATCCAGCAGCACGGTGTACTGCACCACCTGGCTGCCGGTGGTGCCATTGGTGGCGCTGGTCGGGCTGCCGCCGCCCTGGCTGCTCTGGTCCAGCGGTTTAGGCGGGATCGGCAGGATCTGCCGGACCGTGCTGGTCCAGCGGCGCTTGCCGCCGGCCAAGGTGGTGAAGTAGGCGGTCATGCCGGGCTTGACCTTGCCGATGTCGGCTTCCGACACCTGGGCCCAGACGGTCATTGGCGAAAGCCTGGCGATGCGCAGGATCAGAGGGGTCTGCTGTTGGGCATTGAGGGTCTGGCCTTCTCGGGCATCGACCGCGACCACGGTGCCGTCCATGGGGGCATAAATGCGCGTGTAGCCCAGTTCCGCCTCGTCGCTGCGCAGGTTGGCCTGGGCCTGACGAATCTGCGCCTGGAACATGTCGATGCGGGCCTGAGTCACCTTGAGCTGGGCAGCGGCCGTCTGCACGTCTTCGTCACGGGTCGCACCGGCGGCCGCCAGGTCACGCTGGCGCTTGAGCTGCTGCTGGGCCAGTTGAAACTGTGCACGTTGCTCGGCCAGTTGTGCCTTGAGGTTGTCGATCGAGTAACGCCCGGCATCGAGCCTGGCTTGCTGGGTGGACGGGTCGATCTCGACCAGCAGTTGGCCTTTGCGTACCTGGTCACCGGCTTCAACGTGCAGCGTGTGGATCTGCCCGGAAGCCTGGGCGCCCACGTCGACGTAGCGCCGCGGCTGCAGGGTGCCCAGGGCAGTCACGCTGCTTTCGATGTCGGCACGGGTGACGGCGACTGTGCTGATCGGCTGCGCGCCAAAGGGCAGGGTCTTCCAGGCCAGCAAACTGCCCAGGCTCAGCAGGGCCAAGCCACTGAGCAGTAGCCGACGGCGGGTGTGGGGTAAACGTCGCATGCAGACTTCCAGCCAGGAGTGAAGGCCACGCGCAGCGCAAGAAGCGGCGCGCACTGAGGTCCCAGATAGACGAAGGCTAGCGGGCGGGATTTAGCGTACAGGGCAGGAGGATGTCGTGTTGCTGAGAATAATTATAATTTGTAAGATCGCACGTTGACATCACTTCGGTCCTGCACAGCTTTGTGAAATGGCTTTCAGAAAAAGCAGCAGGGCCCTCTCAGGTAACGTCGTGGAACATTACTATCGCGAACTGGTGGGCTTCCTTTCCGCGCGCCTGGGCAGTCGTCAGGCGGCCGAAGATGTTGCGCACGATGCTTATCTGCGGGTGCTGGAGCGCACCGATGCGGAACGGATCGAGCACCCGCGTGCCTTTCTGTACCGTACCGCGCTCAACCTGGTGGTCGACCGCCACCGGCGGCATCAGGTTCGCCAGGCCGAGCCACTGGAGGTGCTCGACAGCGACGAGCGCTGGCACAGCCCGGCACCCACCCATGACATGCAGCTCGATCAGCGCCTGGCGCTGATGCAGCGCGCCCTGGATGAACTGGGCAAGGTCTGCCGCGACTGCTTCCTGTTGCGCAAGCTCGATGGCCTGTCACATCAGCAGATTGCCGAGCACCTGGGGGTGTCTCGCAGCGTGGTGGAAAAGCACATCGTCAATGCCATGAAGCACTGCCGGGTGCGCATGCGTGAGTGGGAATCCTGAAAGTCTGGTGAAAGACGAATGAAAATTCCGTCAAGCATCGACTTGATTTCTGCGGGTTTCCCGACAACTATCTAGGTAGACCCCAGCCAGGCAAAGCTTTGGCGATTGCCGTTACTGGCGCAGTATGGTCAGGGAGTGTCCCTTTTTACCTAACTGCCCAGGTCCGAAAATGGCAAACAAGACCCTGCGCATCCTCATCGCCGACGAGCACCCCAGCCAGCGCTTGCAGCTGGAAAAGTTGCTCAATGGCCTGGGCTATTACCGGATTGCGCCCGTGGACAGCTTCGAGGAGCTGCAACGCCTGGTGCAATCTGCCTTGCAGCCTTTTCATCTGTTGCTTGGCAACATCGAACTGGCCAGCCACGTCGGCGTCGACCTGGCGCGTTTCTGCCGGGTGAGCACGCAAATCCAGCACGCCCTGCTTTACCACTCCCAGCAGTTGCAAGTGCCTTCGGTGCCGCAAACCGAGCGCCAATCCGTGAGCGTGAGCCTGCCGCAAGCGCCCGATAACGAGGCACTGGAATCGTTCATGGCGATCATCGATGCGCCGCTTTTGGTCGGCAAGCTGCCCCTGCCAGCTGCCGTGCCCGCCAGCGCGCTGCACCCGCGCCCGCGGGTGAACTTCGCGCACACGGTCTTCAGCCGCTAGCGCCGATGTGGGCGGGGCAAGGGGGCAGCTATTTGCTATCCTCTTGCCCTTTGCCGATCTGCGGACTCTGCCATGACTGCCATCGATACCGCTCGCCCGCCACGCTTCAGCCGTGGCGACCACCGGACCTTGGGCCTGGCGGCACTGGGTGGCGCGCTGGAAATCTACGATTTCATCATCTTCGTGTTCTTCGCCCTGACCCTCAGCAAGCTATTTTTCCCGCCAGAAATGCCTGAATGGCTGCGCCTGCTGCAAAGCTTCGGGATCTTCGTCACCGGTTACCTGGCGCGGCCACTGGGCGGCATCCTGATGGCGCATTTCGCCGATCATCTGGGGCGCAAGCGGGTGTTCAGCCTGAGCATCCTGATGATGGCCCTGCCGTGCCTGCTGATCGGTGTGATGCCGACGTACGCCGATATCGGCTACGCCGCGCCGTTGATTCTGCTGGCGCTGCGCATTCTGCAGGGGGCGGCTGTCGGCGGCGAAGTGCCCAGTGCCTGGACGTTCGTTGCCGAGCATGCGCCACCTGGGCGACGGGGCTATGCCCTGGGCTTCTTGCAGGCTGGGCTTACCTTCGGTTACTTGCTGGGCGCACTGACGGCCACGCTGCTGGCGCAGGTGTTTACCCCCGAAGAAATTCTCGACCATGCCTGGCGCTACCCCTTCCTGCTGGGTGGGGTGTTTGGCGTGATAGGTGTGTGGCTGCGCCGGTGGCTCAGTGAAACGCCCGTGTTCCTGGCCTTGCGCGAGCGTCAGGAGCAGCCGGTGGCGTTTCCGCTGCGGCGCGTCCTGGGCGAGCATCGCCGGGCGCTGATCCCCGCGGCGCTGCTGACCTGTGTGCTGACGTCGGCGGTGGTGGTGCTGGTGGTGATCACGCCGACGGTGATGCAACAGCGTTTTGGCATGACTGCCGGGCACACCTTTGCCCTCAGCAGTGCGGGTATTGTCTTCCTTAATATCGGTTGTGTGCTGGCCGGCCTGCTGGTCGATCGCCTGGGCGCCTGGCGTGCCCTGATGATGTACAGCCTGCTGCTGCCGCTGGGCATCGGTGTGTTGTATGCAAGCCTGGTGGGCCAGTGGGGCGCAACCTGGCTGGCTTATGCCGTGGCAGGGCTGTGCTGTGGCGTGGTGGGCGTGGTGCCGTCGGTGATGGTCGGGCTGTTCCCTGCGCAGATCCGGGTGTCGGGCATTTCCTTCACCTATAACGTCGCCTATGCCCTGTGGGCCAGCACCACGCCGCTGGCGCTGATCGCCTTGATGCCTTGGAGCCCATGGGTGTGTGTCGGGTTTTGTCTGATCATGGGCATGGTGGGGCTGCTTACTGCCCTGTACTTCGGGCGTCGCGAGCCCTTGGCGTTTGCGGCGGAGCCCATGCCAATCATGTGCGGTGACAAATGAGCCAGTAGCGGCTGGTAGGTGGTGAGGCAGACTTTCGGGTGGGGGCTATTGGAATAACCTATTAGCCAACCCACCCGGAACTGTTCGAAGAAGTACGCACTGCCTGATGCAGGTAGGCACTAAAAAGCCCCCGGCTCTCACGAGGCGGGGGCTTTTTAGTGCCGCAAGGGCAGGGGGCCTTACATGTTCGGGTAGTTCGGCCCGCCGGCGCCTTCAGGGGTTACCCAGGTGATGTTCTGGGCGGGGTCCTTGATGTCGCAGGTCTTGCAGTGCACGCAGTTTTGCGCGTTGATCTGGAAGCGCTTGCTGCCGTCATCCTGGCTGACCACTTCGTACACGCCGGCAGGGCAGTAACGCTGGGCCGGCTCGTCGTACAGCGGTAGGTTGCTGGCGATCGGGATGTTCGGGTCGGTCAGCTTCAGGTGGCAGGGTTGTTCCTCTTCATGGTTGGTGCTGGAGAGGAATACCGAGCTGAGCTTGTCGAAGCTGAGCTTGCCGTCCGGTTTCGGGTAGTCGATCTTTTTCGAGTCGGCTGCGAGCTTGAGGCAGGCATAATCCGGCTTGGTGTCGTGCAGCGTGAAGGGCAGCTTGCCGCCGAACCAGTTCTGGTCAACATAGTTGAATGCCGCACCGAGCAGTGGGCCGAACTTGTGCATGGCTGGGCCAAAGTTACGGCTGGCGAACAATTCTTCGTGGAGCCAGCTGGCCTTGAACGCGGTGACGTAGCCATTGAGCTGGTCGCCGCCCTCGCTACCGGCGATCAAGGCGTCGGCAACGGCTTCAGCGGCAAGCATGCCGGACTTCATCGCCGTGTGGCTGCCCTTGATCTTGGCCACGTTCATGGTGCCCAAATCGCAACCGATCAGCGCACCGCCGTTGAAGACCATCTTCGGCAGTGAGTTGATGCCGCCTTTGGCCAAGGCGCGGGCGCCGTAGCTGATGCGCTTGCCGCCTTCAAGGTACTGGCTGATCACCGGGTGGTGCTTCAGGCGCTGGAACTCATCGAACGGCGACAGGTAGGCATTGCTGTAGGACAGGTCGACGATCAGGCCCACCACCACCTGGTTGTTTTCCAGGTGATAGAGGAACGAACCACCGGTGTTTTCGGTGCTCATCACGTCCAGCGGCCAGCCTGCGGTGTGCACCACCAGGCCCTGCTCGTGCTTGCTTGGGTCGATTTCCCAGATTTCCTTGAGGCCGATGCCGTAGTGCTGGACGTCGGACTCGCTGTCGAGGTTGAAGCGCTTGATCAGCTGCTTGCCGATATGGCCGCGGCAACCTTCGGCGAACAGCGTGTACTTGGCGCGCAGTTCCATGCCAGGGGTGTACAGGCCGTCTTTCGGGTTGCCTTCGCGGTCGACACCCAGGTCGCCGGTGACGATGCCACGCACCACGCCGTTTTCATCGAACAGCGCTTCCTGGGCAGCGAAGCCTGGGTAGATTTCAACGCCCAGGTTTTCGGCCTGCTGGGCCAGCCAGCGGCACAGGTTGCCCAGGGAGATGATGTAGTTGCCGTGGTTGTGCATGGTCTTGGGCACGAACAGGTCGGGGACCTTGGTCGAGCTGCCTGCATCCTTCAGCACATAGATATCGTCGCGCTTGACCTCGGTGTTCAGCGGCGCGCCGAGTGCCTTCCAGTCAGGGAACAGTTCGTTCAGTGCGCGCGGCTCGAACACCGCACCGGAGAGGATGTGCGCACCGACTTCGGAGCCTTTTTCGACCACGCAGACGCTGATCTCGCTACCGGCTTCGGCGGCCTTCTGCTTCAGGCGGCAGGCGGCGGACAGCCCCGCCGGGCCGGCGCCGACGATGACCACGTCGAATTCCATGTATTCGCGTTCCACTGGTTCTCTCCTACTCATCAAGGCTCGTGCTGTTGCTTTGTCTTATGGGTGTGGGGTGATCATGCGCACCGCGCTTCACGGGAGCGGAGCTGTAGCAGCGCAGAGGATGGACTACACCGTTTTGTCTTGGCCGCGCATTATATCTACACCACTTGGCGGGTCCAATACAAACGTTTGTTTGAATTTGCCGCAGGCCAGTAAAATCACAGGCGTACGGCTGGAGGGTGACCGATTTGCCGTATTGACCGGATTGGGTGTTGCGGTCAAGATACGAGCGGTTTTACGTTCGCCGTAGGCTTACCGCCGGGCGCAGGTACACCTCTAAAGACCAGGTGTGGAGTAAGGCTTTCGGGCCAATTCACGGTATGTAGTGGAGTTTACACGCCACCACAGAAAATGACCCGCGGGTATTTGCCGCAAGCGTCGCGACAAGACTGCTCGGTCACCTTGAAGTTTGCTTCTCCCGGTACGTTTTTAGAGGTGCCCTTGTACCCACGCGCATCGCCGGGCATGTCCCCAGGCGACTTTCTATTCACCGGAGAGTAACGAGGAATCCATGAAGGTTCTTGTAGCTGTCAAACGAGTGGTCGACTACAACGTCAAGGTTCGCGTCAAAGCGGACAACTCCGGCGTCGACCTTGCAAACGTCAAGATGTCCATGAACCCCTTCTGCGAAATCGCCGTTGAGGAAGCCGTACGCCTGAAAGAGAAGGGCGTTGCGACCGAGATCGTCGTCGTTTCCGTCGGCCCGACCACTGCCCAGGAGCAGCTGCGTACTGCGCTGGCACTGGGTGCCGATCGTGCCATTCTGGTCGAAGCCGCTGATGAGCTGAATTCGCTGGCCGTGGCCAAAGCGCTGAAAGCCGTTGTCGACAAAGAGCAGCCACAGCTGGTCATTCTCGGCAAGCAGGCCATCGACAGCGACAACAACCAGACCGGTCAGATGCTGGCTGCGCTGACCGGCTACGCCCAAGGCACCTTCGCCTCCAAGGTTGAAGTCGCTGGCGACAAGCTGAACGTCACCCGTGAAATCGATGGCGGCTTGCAGACCGTATCGCTGAGCCTGCCAGCGATCGTCACCACCGACCTGCGCCTGAACGAGCCGCGCTACGCGTCGCTGCCGAACATCATGAAGGCCAAGAAGAAGCCGCTGGAGACCGTTACGCCAGACGCGCTGGGCGTATCGCTCGCTTCCACCAACAAGACCCTGAAAGTCGAAGCGCCGGCTGCACGCAGCGCAGGTATCAAGGTCAAGTCGGTGGCCGAACTGGTCGAGAAGCTGAAGAACGAAGCGAAGGTAATCTAAATGACTATCCTGGTTGTCGCTGAATACGAAAACGGTGCTGTAGCCCCGTCCACCCTGAACACTGTCGCCGCAGCCGCCAAGATCGGTGGTGATGTGCACGTGCTGGTCGCTGGCCAGAACGTCGGCGGCGTTGCCGAATCTGCTGCCAAGATCGCGGGTGTTGCCAAGGTACTGGTTGCTGACAACGCAGCCTACGCCCACGTCCTGCCAGAAAACGTCGCGCCGCTGATCGTCGAGCTGGCAAAGGGTTACAGCCACGTGCTGGCCCCGGCCACCACCAACGGCAAGAACATCCTGCCACGCGTCGCCGCACTGCTGGACGTCGACCAGATCTCCGAGATCATCTCGGTTGAATCGGCCGACACCTTCAAGCGCCCGATCTATGCCGGTAACGCCATTGCCACCGTGCAATCGAGCGCTGCGGTCAAGGTCATCACCGTGCGTACCACCGGTTTTGACGCCGTTGCTGCCGAAGGCGGTTCCGCTGCTGTCGAAACTGTTGGCGCTGCGCACAACGCCGGTATCTCCACCTTCGTCGGTGAAGAGCTGGCCAAGTCCGACCGCCCAGAACTGACCGCTGCCAAGATCGTCGTTTCCGGCGGCCGTGGCATGGGCAACGGTGACAACTTCAAGCACCTGTACAGCCTGGCCGACAAGCTCGGCGCCGCCGTCGGTGCCTCGCGCGCCGCAGTCGACGCAGGCTTTGTGCCGAACGACATGCAGGTCGGCCAGACCGGCAAGATCGTCGCACCGCAGCTGTACATCGCCGTCGGTATCTCCGGCGCGATCCAACACCTGGCCGGCATGAAAGACTCCAAAGTGATCGTTGCGATCAACAAGGACGAAGAGGCACCGATCTTCCAGGTGGCCGACTACGGCCTGGTCGCTGACCTGTTCGAAGCGGTTCCGGAGCTGGAAAAGCTGGTCTGATCCGCCTGCTTCACTTATAAAGAAGCCCGGCCCTCGTACTGAGGGCCGGGTTTTTTTATGGCCTTTTCCGATGCAGTGCTTGTCGCGGTTCCTGTCGGAGCAGCCTTGTGCTGCGAAGAGGCAGTCACAGCCACAGAAATTTGTTGGTCATGCCGGCCCTTTCGCAGCACAAGGCTGCTCCTACAGGTGCGGCGTGTACCTGATGGGCCGGGCCAAGCAATACAAGGAGTGAGCAATGGTGCTGCGTAAAGCAGGCGGGGTGCTGGCATGCATGGCGGCGTTGCTGGCGCCCGGCGCGATGGCGGCAGGCAAGTGCGAACGTTTGGTCGCGACCGGCAGCCCCGATGCGCCCCCGTATTCCTGGCAGGACCCGAAAGACCCCAAGCACCTGATCGGCGCCAATGTCGACCTGTTGCAGCAGGTGGCCAGTGAGCTGGGTGTGAAGGTGGACGTGCTGAGTGCTGGGCGACGCGATCAGGCGCTGGAGGAAGTGCGCAGTGGGCGAATGGACCTGCTGCTCGATACGCCCCTGCAGGTCGGCCAGCTGACCGCACTGGACTACATCCACCCGCCGTTGCAGTTGAACGAATACCTGGTCTGGACGCGGCATGACGCCGAGCTGGCCTTCGAGGGCCCGGCAGACCTGGCCAAGTACCAGGGCAGTTTGTCTGAGCGCGCGCGTCTCACGCCGGCCTTTGAAGCGTTCGCCAAAGCCCACCTGAAGTTGCAGCCTGCGCAAAACCTGACCCAGGCATTCCAGAAACTGGTGCTGGGGCAGGTGGACTATGTGCTCGCCGGGCGCTATTCCGGCATGGCCATGACCCAGAGCCTGGGCATGAGCAACGACCTGATTGCCCGCGGCCTGCCAGTCGATCGCCCAGGGCTGTACCTGGCCGTGTCGCACAACTCGGCGTGCAATGACAGCTGGTTGCGTGGGCAATTGGCGAAAAAACTGACAGAATTGCCGATCTCCGGTGCGTCCGAGGCTGTGCTGCAACGAAATGTCGAGCGCTGGAAGGCGCAGATGCAGGTGCCGCTGGACGCCCCCAAACATTAGGAAGATTGCGTGAGAATCCAACCACTATTCCTTGCTCTGGCCATGCTCGGCCTGGCGGGTTGCGCCAACGACCCGGCGCCGAACGAGCAACTGCGCATTTCCGAGCAGGCGCTGGAACAGGCCAAGGCCGTTGGCGCCACCGAGCAGGTCGAGGCGCTGAAGCTGGCCGAAGACAAGCTGGCCCGGGCCAAGACCAACATGCTTACCGAAGATTTTCGCGATGCGCGCATGCGTGCCGAGCAGGCCGAGCTGGATGCACGCCTGGCCGAGGCTCAGGTGCTGAACCAGAAGAGTGAAGAGCAGCTGCAAGTGCTGCAATCGCGGGTTACGCGCCTGCGCAAACAGCTGGAGGTGCAGCCATGATGCGCCATACACCCATGACGGCGCTGGTGTTGCTGGCGTTGACGGCAGGCTTGCACGGGTGCGCCAGCCATCGCAGCGAGGCGGCGTTGGATGAAGCCAGTGCCACCTTCCAGAAGGTAAAAGACGACTCCGACGTGCTGCGCAGTGCGCCGCGCGATGTAATTCGTGCCGGTGAGTCGCTGGCGCGTGCCGAGCGCCTGTCCAGTTATATCGGCACCGGTACCGATGTGCGCCACTACGCCTACCTGAGCCAGCGCTACAGCGAAATTGCCAGCGAGCATGCCAAGCTTGCATTGAACCAGGAGCGCCTGGCCAAGCTCGACCTGGAGCGCCAACGCCTGCAATTGGCGCTGCGTGAAGCGAAGCTTGCCAGCGTGCAGCAGCAAGGCAAGTGGGTCGAGTCGCAGATTGCCGCATTGGCTTCGGAGCAGACGGACCGTGGCCTGGTGATGACCTTGGGCGATGTGCTGTTCGATACCGGGCGTGCCGACCTGAAGAATTCGGCCAGCCGTACGGTGCTCAAACTGGTGCAGTTCCTCCAGCTCAACCCGCGCCGTGTGGTGCGCATCGAGGGTTACACCGACAGCACCGGCGCCCCGGAAGACAACCTGAAGCTCTCGCGTGATCGCGCGCAGGCGGTGGCTGACATGCTGGTGGACCTGGGCATCGACGAAAAGCGTCTGGAGGTTGAAGGCTATGGTGACCAGTACCCGATCGAAGCCAATGCTTCGGAGCGGGGCAGGGCGCAGAATCGCCGGGTAGAAATCGTCTTTTCTGACGACAAAGGCAAGCTCGCCCCCGCGCGTTGATCCCCGACCCTTGTAGGAGCAGCCTTGCGCTGCGAAGAGGCCGGTAGCAGCCCTAGAGAATTGTGCTGTTATTACCGGCCTCTTCGCAGCACAAGGCTGCTCCTACACCGATTATCGGTGAGTGGGTGAGTTCCTGCGCTGGGGTACTGTCACGCGACTGTAGTGTTGGCTATTCTGCAATCTGTCCCAGTACACTTCGCAACTGTTACGGTATTCTGTGCCGTCAGTGAGTCGCACAACAATAACGAGCCCGTCCGCGCGTCGAGATATCGCCATGACCAACCTGCTGCTTTACCAGCGTATCGCCCAGCAACTGGCCGAGGACATCCGCCGCGGTGTCTACCAGCCGGGCGAGCGCGTGCCCTCCGTGCGCAAGATGAGCGCCCAGCTCAATGTCAGCCATGCCACGGTGCTGCAGGCCTATGCCAATCTTGAAGACCAGGGGCTGATCCGCGCGCGCCCGCAGTCGGGCTACTACGTTCACCAGACCCCAGCCTTGACCGCGCAAACACCGGATATCGCCCGGGTCGAGCGCCCTGGCCTGGTGACCCGGGCCAGCATCATTCAGCAGGTGTTGACCGAAGCGCGCCGCGACGGCGTGTTTCCGTTCGGTGCTGCGGTGCCTCATGTGGATTACCTGCCGGTGCGCGCCCTGCATCAGCAGATTGCCAAGGTGACCCGCTTCCATAGCCCACGTGCGTTCAGTTACATGTTCAGCCCAGGCTTCGAGCCGCTGCGCCGGCAGATCGCCATCCGCATGCGCGATGCCGGTGTGCTGGTCGACCCGCGTGAAATCATCGTCACCCATGGCTGCGTCGATGCCTTGCAGATGTCGCTGCGCGTGCTGACCCGCCCGGGGGACTTGATCGCCGCCGAGTCGCCGACTTACTACGGTTTGCTGCAGTTGGCTGACCTGCTGGGCCTGAAAGTGATCGAAATTCCAAGCGACCCGTCCACCGGGATCAGCCTGGAAGCCTTGCAGTTGGCCGCCAACCAGTGGTCGATCAAGGCGTTGGTGCTGACGTCGCGCCTGAGCAACCCGCTGGGCGGCACCATCCCTGAAGAACGGCAAAAACAGTTGCTGCGCCTGGCTTCGGACTTCGATATCCAGATCGTCGAAGACGACATCTATGGCGAATTGATGTTCGAACAAGGCAAGACCAAGGCGCTTAAGGCGTTCGACCGGCTGGACCGGGTGATCTATTGCTCGAGCTTTTCCAAGACCTTGTCGCCAGGGGTGCGTGTCGGCTGGATGGTGGCGGGGCGGTACCAGGACGAAATCCAGCGCCTGCAGACCTTCACCACCCATTCGGCCTGCAGCGTGACGCAGATGGGGGTGGCCGCTTACCTGGAAAACGGCGGCTATGACCGGCACCTGCGCTACATCCGCCAGGAGTACCGCAAGAACCTCAGTGCTTACCAGTTGGCGGTGCAGCAGCACTTCCCAGAAGGCACGCAGATGACCCGGCCTACCGGCGGTTTCATTCTCTGGGTGAGCCTGCCGGGGCGGGTCAATACCCAGGACCTGCATGTGCGGGCGCTGGAGCAGGGCATCAGTATCGCGCCGGGGTTGATCTTCAGTAACACCGAGCAATTCAACCACTGCATTCGGCTTAACTGCGGTATCCCGTGGAACAAAGAGGCCGAGCGGGCGGTGATTACCCTGGGGCTTTTGGCCCAGCAATTGTGCAGAGAGACTACAGGTTCACTTTTGTAGGCTTGTCAGGCGCAGGCGGAACAGGGAGCATATGCATTTTCCAGCCTGACTGCCGATGTCCATGAAACTGTTGCGCTGTATCGCTCTGAGTTTTTGCCTGGTGCCGATCTGCTGTTTCAGCGGTGTCGCCCAGGCTGCGCAGCCTGCCGGCCAGGCGCAGGCCTCCCAAGCCAAGCCCGTGCAAAAGCCCGTGGCCAAGCCTGCGTCGAAGCAGGCCGCTAACAAAGCTGCCAAGCCTGCCAAAAAGCGTACGCCGCATAAACCGGTCAGCAAGGCGGTGGCTACACCGTTGCCCAAGCCCGCGCTGGATCTGAGTTTGCCTGTCGACATGGTCAACGACCTTGAGCCGAATGTGGGCAGTTCGGCCACGCGACGCAAACCTTTGCTGCCGGCCATGTTCACTGAAAAGCCACAGAGCGATGAAAGCCCGTTCCAGCTCAATGGCCGCTTGATCAGCAACGAAATGCAGCTGCAACTGCGCAATGAAAGCCGCCGCGAGGTAGAAGGGGCGGCAATCGAGTTCGAGTACCGCCAATAGCCAGGCAACTGACTGCTGGGTCACGGCATATTTCATCGGGCCAGCAATTTCAAACGCATGTTTGAGCGGTTACTATCCGGGGACGTTCGTCCCGTTTTGCTCCAGGGAGACCTGATTTTGGTGAATAACCATGAATTGCCGTGAGGGTTGCGGTGCCTGCTGCATCGCCCCGTCCATCAGCTCTGCAATGCCGCGCATGCCCCAAGGCAAGCCGGCCGGCGAGCGCTGCCTGCACCTGACCGTCGACAACCTCTGCGACCTGTTCGGCAAGCCCGAGCGGCCGGCGGTGTGCGGTGGGTTCAAGGCAGACATCGAGGTGTGCGGCAGTGATCGCGATGAGGCAATCAGGATTCTCGGTTGGTGGGAGCAGATGACGGCGGCGTGACAGGCTGGATCTTCGACAATAAGGATAAAGATGATGAGATCGTTCAAGCGTATTGCACTGCTGTGTGGCATGGGTGTGTTGCTGGCGCCCGCTGCCTGGGCCGAGAACTGGCAGGTGGCCAAGGACGAGGAGGGGATCAAGGTTTCCACCAGTGAAGTGGCGGGCTCCAAGTACAAGGCCTACCGCGGCGTTACCGTGATCAAGGCGCCGCTGGCCAAGGTCGAGGCGCTGCAAGAGGACGTAGCCGGGGCGTGTGCCTGGATTCATGAGTGCAAGTCGCAGAAGCTGCTCAAGCATGAAGGTGACCAGAGCTGGACCTACACCCAGTTCAACACGCCATGGCCGGTCACCCCGCGGGACTCGGTGCTGCACATCACCACGGTCAAGGAGGCGGACGGTAGCCTGACGCGTAACCTGAAGGAAGAGCCGACCTATCTCCCGGAGGAGAAGGGGTTCGTGCGGGTGGCGAAAGTCGAGGGCTTCTGGAAGTTGGTGCCCAAGGGTGACACGACAGAAGTGACCTACCAGGTGCACACCGAGCCGGGCGGCAGTGTGCCGGCGATGGTGGCTAACAAGTTCGTGGTCGATGCGCCGTTCAATACCCTGAAAGGGTTGCGTGAGCGGGCTGAGAAAAACTGAGGGTTCGCGCTGCCTGTTCTGGTACAAGACAAAGGCAATAAAAAAGGCTGCCCGAGGGCAGCCTTTTTGCGTTCGGCTCGAGGAGCTTACTTGCGGTCGGTCAGGGCGACGATGTCGCGCTTCTGCTCGCCGGTGTACAGCTGGCGCGGGCGGCCAATCTTGTACGGGCTGGAGAGCATTTCTTTCCAGTGCGAGATCCAGCCGACGGTACGCGCCAGGGCGAAGATCACGGTGAACATGCTGGTCGGAATGCCGATCGCCTTGAGGATGATCCCCGAGTAGAAGTCGACGTTCGGGTACAGCGAGCGCTCGATGAAGTAAGGATCGGTGAGGGCGATCTCTTCCAGGCGCATGGCCAGTTCCAGCTGCGGGTCGTTCTTGATGCCCAGCTCGCGCAGGACTTCGTCGCAGGTCTGCTTCATCACGGTAGCGCGTGGGTCGCGGTTTTTATAAACGCGGTGACCGAAGCCCATGAGCTTGAACGGGTCGTTCTTGTCCTTGGCCTTGGCGATGAAGGTGTCGATGTTCGAGACATCGCCGATTTCATCGAGCATGGTCAATACGGCTTCGTTCGCACCGCCGTGGGCAGGGCCCCACAGTGCGGCGATACCGGCGGCGATACAGGCGAACGGGTTGGCACCCGAGGAGCCTGCCAGGCGTACGGTGGAGGTGGAGGCGTTCTGCTCGTGGTCGGCGTGGAGGATGAAGATCCGGTCCATTGCCTTGGCCAGCACCGGGCTGATCGGTTTGATCTCGCACGGGGTGTTGAACATCATGTGCAGGAAGTTTTCCGCGTACGACAGGTCGTTGCGCGGGTACATCATCGGCTGACCCATGGAGTACTTGTAAACCATCGCGGCCAGGGTCGGCATCTTGGCGACCAGGCGCACCGCGGAAATTTCGCGGTGTTGCGGGTTATTGATGTCCAGGGAGTCGTGGTAGAACGCCGACAGGGCGCCGACCACACCGCACATCACCGCCATTGGGTGAGCGTCGCGGCGGAAACCGTTGAAGAAGGACTTCAGCTGCTCGTGAACCATGGTGTGGTTTTTCACGGTGCTGACGAACTGGGCCTTCTGCTCGGCATTCGGCAGTTCGCCGTTGAGCAGCAGGTAGCAGGTTTCGAGGTAGTCCGATTGTTCGGCGAGCTGTTCGATCGGGTAGCCGCGGTGCAGCAGAATACCCTTGTCGCCGTCGATGTAGGTGATCTTCGACTCGCACGAGGCAGTCGCCATGAAACCAGGGTCGAAGGTGAAGTGACCAGTGGCCCCCAACCCGCGGACGTCGATTACATCAGGACCAACGGTGCCGGTTAAAATGGGCAGCTCGACGGGGGCAGCGCCCTCGATGACCAACTGCGCTTTTTTGTCAGCCATGTGGCCTCCTATTAATGCTTGAAATCATCAGACAGACCCCCCACGCAGGGCCCGCACCACTATAGAGGGATAAATTCAGATGTCAATTTGCCTAAAGGCTGGTTGAAACGGGGCCTGAGGCCTGATTTTTCTCGAAATTGTCGCCCATTTACGCCTTTTGCTCGCTAAAGGCAATGCGCTATTTGGGCTACCCCATCACGTTGTCATAAGCAGCCTAACTGTCTATACTCGGCACCCGACCGCCAGGGGCTTGCAAGCCCGAACTGCTGGGGGTCGCCGTTCCCTGGGTGGTGGGTACCTGACCAGTACACTTACCAACAACTTTGCCCTGTTCGCTAGGGGCTCTTCAGTGTGAAAAAAGCCGTGAAAAGCCAACGACCTGTAAACCTAGACCTAAGGACCATCAAGCTCCCGATCACCGCGTACACGTCCATTCTGCACCGTATCTCCGGCGTCATCCTGTTCCTCGGCCTGGCCATCATGCTTTATGCATTGGGCAAGTCCCTGGGTTCCGAGGAAGGCTTCGGTGAGGTGAAGGCGTGTCTGACCAGTCCGCTGGCCAAACTGGTGACCTGGGCCCTGCTGTCCGCCCTGCTGTATCACCTGGTGGCAGGTGTTCGCCACCTGATCATGGACATGGGCATCGGTGAGACGCTGGAAGGCGGCAAACTGGGCTCGAAAATCGTGATTGTCATCTCCGTGGTGGTGATCGTTCTGGTGGGAGTTTGGGTATGGTAACCAATGTCACGAACCTGTCGCGTTCGGGCCTCTATGACTGGATGGCACAGCGCGTCTCTGCGGTCGTTCTCGCGGCTTACTTCCTCTTCCTGATCGGTTACGTCGTAGCCCACCCAGGTATCGACTATGCCCAGTGGCACGGTCTGTTCTCCAACAACGCGATGCGGATCTTCAGTCTGCTGGCCCTCGTTGCCCTGGGCGCTCACGCCTGGGTCGGCATGTGGACCATTGCCACCGACTACCTGACGCCAATGGCGTTCGGCAAGTCGGCAACTGCGATTCGTTTCCTGTTCCAGGCGGTATGCGGCGTTGCGATGTTCGCTTACTTCGTCTGGGGTGTGCAGATTCTCTGGGGTATCTGATCCATGGCTAGCATTCCAACTATTTCCTTCGACGCCATCATTATTGGTGGCGGCGGCGCCGGCATGCGCGCAGCGCTGCAGCTGGCTCAAGGTGGTCACAAGACTGCCGTAGTGACCAAGGTCTTCCCGACCCGTTCGCACACTGTATCCGCCCAGGGCGGCATCACCTGCGCCATCGCTTCGGCCGACCCGAACGATGACTGGCGCTGGCACATGTACGATACCGTCAAAGGTTCCGACTACATCGGTGACCAGGACGCTATCGAATACATGTGTCAGGAAGGCCCGGCTGCGGTCTTCGAGCTGGACCACATGGGCCTGCCGTTCTCGCGTACCGAAACCGGCCGTATCTACCAGCGTCCGTTCGGTGGCCAGTCCAAGGACTTCGGCAAGGGTGGCCAGGCTGCCCGTACCTGCGCCGCTTCCGACCGTACCGGTCACGCGCTGCTGCACACCCTGTACCAGGGCAACCTGAAAGCCGGCACCACCTTCCTCAACGAGTACTACGCCGTTGACCTGGTGAAGAACCAGGACGGTGCGTTCGTTGGTGTGATCGCCATCTGCATCGAAACCGGCGAAACCCTGTACATCAAGTCCAAGGCCACCGTTCTGGCTACTGGCGGTGCGGGCCGTATCTACGCCTCGACCACCAACGCCCTGATCAACACCGGTGACGGTGTCGGCATGGCCCTGCGTGCCGGTGTGCCGGTGCAGGACATCGAAATGTGGCAGTTCCACCCAACCGGCATCGCCGGCGCCGGTGTACTGGTCACCGAGGGTTGCCGCGGTGAGGGTGGCTACCTGATCAACGCCCACGGCGAGCGCTTCATGGAGCGTTACGCGCCGAACGCGAAAGACCTGGCCGGCCGCGACGTCGTTGCCCGTTCCATGGTCAAAGAAATCATCGCCGGCAACGGCGTGGGCCCGAACAAGGACCACGTACTGCTGAAGCTGGACCACCTGGGCGAGGAAGTGCTGCACAGCCGCCTGCCAGGTATCTGCGAACTGTCCAAGACCTTCGCCCACGTCGACCCAGTGGTCGCGCCGGTGCCGGTCGTGCCGACCTGCCACTACATGATGGGTGGTGTTGCCACCAACATTCATGGCCAGGCCATCACCATGGACGCCGAAGGCAAGGACCACATCATTCCGGGCCTGTTCGCCGTAGGTGAAGTGGCATGCGTATCGGTCCACGGCGCCAACCGCCTGGGCGGTAACTCGCTGCTCGACCTGGTCGTGTTCGGCCGTGCTGCCGGCCTGCACCTGGAAAAGGCGCTGACCGAAGGCGTCGAGTACCGCGATGCCAGCGACACCGACGTCGATGTTGCCCTGAACCGCCTGAACAAGCTCAACGAGCGTACCACTGGCGAAGACGTGGCAAGCCTGAAGCGCGAGCTGCAAAGCTGCATGCAGAACTACTTCGGTGTATTCCGTACTGGCGAATACATGCAGAAGGGTATCGAGCAGCTGGCTGGCCTGCGTGACCGCATCGCCAACGTGAAGATCAACGACAAGTCCCAGGCCTTCAACACCGCGCGTATCGAAGCGCTGGAGCTGCAGAACCTGCTGGAAGTCGCCGAAGCTACCGCCATTGCGGCCGAAGCCCGTAAAGAGTCGCGCGGTGCTCACGCCCGTGAAGACTTCGAAGACCGTGACGACGAAAACTGGCTGTGCCACACCCTGTACTACCCGGGTGAGAAGCGCGTTGCCAAGCGCGGCGTCAACTTTGCGCCGAAGACCGTGCCGGCCTTCGAGCCTAAAATCCGGACTTACTAAGGGTGGCTGCTATGTTGAAAGTCGAAGTTTATCGTTACAACCCCGACACCGACTCGGCGCCCAAGATGGAGTCGTTCGACGTCGATACCGGCGGCAAGGACCTGATGGTCCTGGACGTACTGGCACTGATCAAGGAAAAGGACGAGGGCTTCTCGTACCGTCGCTCCTGCCGTGAAGGCGTGTGCGGTTCCGATGGCATGAACATGAACGGCAAGAACGGCCTGGCCTGCATCACCCCGCTGTCGGGCGTGGTCAAGGGCAACAAGCTGGTGCTGCGCCCGCTGCCGGGCCTGCCGGTCATTCGTGACCTGGTCGTCGACATGAGCATCTTCTACAAGCAGTACGAGAAGGTGAAGCCGTTCCTGCAGAACGACACCCCGGCTCCGGCCATCGAGCGTCTGCAGTCGCCAGAAGAGCGTGACAAGCTGGACGGTCTGTACGAGTGCATCCTGTGCGCTTGCTGCTCGACCTCTTGCCCGTCGTTCTGGTGGAACCCAGACAAGTTCCTGGGCCCCGCTGCTTTGCTGCAGGCCTATCGCTTCCTGGCCGACAGCCGTGACACCAAGACCCAGGAGCGCCTGGCGTCCCTGGATGACCCGTTCAGCGTCTTCCGCTGCCGTGGGATCATGAACTGCGTAAACGTTTGCCCTAAGGGTCTGAACCCAACCAAGGCAATCGGTCACGTACGTAACATGCTGCTGCAAAGCGGTACCTGATTCAAAGCGTTGTACCTGCAGTAAGCCGAGGTGCGGGTGGTGAGCCCGCACTGAGGTAAAACTCGAGCAAGGGCCCACAAAGCCCGCGCTCATTACCTATGAAGATATGAGACCAGCAGGGGCTTTCCGGGCTGGTACCCGGAAAATCAGCAAGATCCAAGTGGCGTGGTTCAGTCGCTGTGTTCGGACTTTTCCAGGTTTGCTGTGGCTCTCGCCGATCGTCCCCTAACCGAGGGTGACCAAGCATGCAAGAAAGCGTGATGCAGCGCATGTGGGAAAGCGCCCACCTTTCAGGTGGTAACGCTGCATATGTGGAAGAGCTCTACGAGCTTTACCTGCACGACCCTAACGCTGTGCCAGAAGAGTGGCGCACTTACTTCCAGAAGTTGCCAGCCGACGGCAGCACCGCTACCGATGTATCGCACTCGACAATCCGCGACCATTTCGTACTGCTGGCAAAGAACCAGCGCCGCGCCCAACCGGTATCCGCCGGGAGCGTGAGCAGTGAACACGAGAAGAAGCAGGTTGAAGTTCTGCGACTGATCCAGGCCTATCGTATGCGCGGCCATCAGGCTGCCAAGCTCGACCCGTTGGGGTTGTGGCAGCGCCCTGCGCCCGTAGACCTGTCGATCAATCACTACGGCTTGACCAATGCCGATCTTGATACGACCTTCCGTGCCGGCGACCTGTTCATCGGCAAAGAGGAAGCGAGCCTACGCGAGATCTCCGAGGCGCTCCAGAAGACATATTGTCGCACCATTGGCGCCGAGTTCACCCACATCGTCGATTCCGAGCAGCGCAGCTGGTTCCAGCAGCGCCTTGAAAGCGTGCGCGGCCGTCCGGAATTTTCCGCTGACGTGCAGGCTCACCTGCTCGAGCGCGTCACGGCCGGTGAGGGCCTTGAGAAGTACCTGGGCACCAAATACCCAGGCACCAAGCGTTTCGGCCTGGAAGGCGGCGAAAGCCTGATTCCGATGCTGGACGAGATGATCCAGCGCTCCGGCTCCTACGGTACCAAGGAAGTCGTGATCGGCATGGCCCACCGTGGCCGTCTGAACGTGCTGGTCAACACCTTCGGCAAGAACCCGCGCGAGCTGTTCGACGAGTTCGAAGGCAAGAAGATGAACGAGTTGGGCTCCGGTGACGTGAAATATCACCAGGGCTTCTCCTCCAACGTGATGACCACCGGTGGCGAAGTTCACCTGGCCATGGCGTTCAACCCGTCCCACCTGGAGATCGTTTCGCCAGTGGTCGAGGGTTCGGTGCGCGCCCGTCAGGACCGCCGCAACGACACCGTTGGCGACAAAGTGCTGCCGATCTCGATCCACGGCGATGCTGCGTTCGCAGGCCAGGGCGTGGTGATGGAAACCTTCCAGATGTCGCAGACCCGCGGTTTCAAGACCGGCGGTACCGTGCACATCGTGATCAACAACCAGGTTGGTTTCACCATCAGCAACCCGCTGGACTCGCGTTCCACCGAGTACGCCACCGACGTTGCCAAGATGATTCAGGCGCCGATCCTGCACGTCAACGGTGATGACCCGGAAGCCGTGCTGTTCGTGACCCAGCTGGCCATCGATTACCGCATGCAGTTCAAGCGTGACGTGGTCATCGACCTGGTTTGCTACCGCCGTCGCGGCCACAACGAGGCCGACGAGCCGAACGGTACCCAGCCGCTGATGTATCAGCAGATCAGCAAGCAGCGCACCACCCGTGAGCTGTATGCCGAAGCGCTGATCCAGGCTGGTCGCATCGATGCCGAGCGTGCTCAGGCCAAGATCGACGAGTACCGTAACGCCCTGGACAACGGCCTGCACGTGGTCAAGAGCCTGGTCAAGGAGCCGAACCGCGAACTGTTCGTCGACTGGCGTCCGTACCTGGGCCATGCCTGGACTGCGCGTCACGACACCCGCTTCGACCTCAAGACCCTGCAAGACCTGTCGGCCAAGCTGCTCGAGCTGCCAGAAGGTTTCGTGGTTCAGCGTCAGGTCTCGAAGATCTACGAAGATCGCCAGAAGATGCAGGCCGGTGGCTTGCCGATCAACTGGGGTTATGCAGAGACCATGGCATACGCCACCCTGCAGTTCGAAGGTCACCCGATCCGCATGACCGGCCAGGACATCGGCCGTGGCACCTTCTCGCACCGCCACGCGGTGTTGCACAACCAGAAGGACGCCAGCACCTACGTGCCGCTGCAGAACCTGTTCCCAGGCCAGCCGCGCTTCGACCTGTACGACTCCTTCCTGTCGGAAGAAGCGGTACTGGCGTTCGAATACGGCTACTCGACCACCACGCCGAACGCGCTGGTGATCTGGGAAGCCCAGTTCGGCGACTTCGCCAACGGCGCGCAAGTGGTGATCGACCAGTTCATCACCAGCGGCGAGCACAAGTGGGGCCGTCTGTGCGGTCTGACCATGCTGCTGCCGCACGGCTATGAAGGGCAGGGCCCGGAGCACTCCTCCGCGCGTCTGGAGCGTTACCTGCAGCTGTGCGCCGAGCACAACATTCAGGTCTGCGTACCGACCACCCCAGCTCAGATCTACCACCTGCTGCGTCGCCAGGTCATCCGTCCGCTGCGCAAGCCGCTGATCGTCCTGACGCCGAAGTCGCTGCTGCGCCACAAGTTGGCCGTCTCGACCTTGGAAGACCTGGCAGAAGGCTCGTTCCAGACCGTGATCCCGGAAATCGACACCCAGGATCCAGCCAAGGTCGAGCGCCTGGTGCTGTGTGGCGGCAAGGTCTACTACGACCTGCTGGAAAAACGCCGTGCCGAAGGCCGCGAAGACATCGCCATCGTGCGTATCGAGCAGCTGTACCCGTTCCCGGAAGACGACCTGGTCGAAATCCTGGCGCCGTACACCAACCTCAAGCATGCAGTCTGGTGTCAGGAAGAGCCGATGAACCAGGGCGCCTGGTACAGCAGCCAGCACCACATGCGCCGTATCCTGGGCCGCCACAACAAGGCACTGGTCCTGGAATACGCCGGCCGCGACGCGTCTGCCGCGCCAGCCTGTGGTTACGCTTCGAAGCACGCCGAACAGCAGGAAAAACTGCTGCAAGACGCCTTCACTGTTTAACGCCTTCGCGCACCTGAAACCGAATTTAAGGAAACACTGATAATGGCTATCGAGATCAAAGCCCCAACCTTCCCGGAATCGGTCGCCGACGGCACCGTTGCCACCTGGCACAAGAAGCCGGGCGACGCCGTCAAGCGTGACGAGCTGATCGTCGACATCGAGACTGACAAAGTCGTCCTGGAAGTCCTGGCCACCGCCGATGGCGTGCTGGGTGACATCGTCAAGGGCGAGGGCGATACCGTCCTGTCCGACGAGCTGCTGGGTTCGATCGTTGAAGGTGGCGCTGCCGCTGCGCCTGCTGCTGCTCCGGCCGCTGCTGCCCCGGCTGCCGCTGCCGCCGATGCTGGCGAAGACGACCCGGTTGCCGCGCCTGCCGCACGCAAGCTGGCTGAAGAGAACGGCATCGACCTGGCTACCGTTGCCGGCACCGGCAAAGGCGGTCGCGTCACCAAGGAAGACGTTGTCGCTGCAGTCGCCAACAAGAAGTCTGCACCTGCTGCTGCGCCGGCTGCCAAGCCTGCCGCTGCCGCTGCTGCCCCGGTTGTGACCGCCGCTGGCGATCGCACCGAGAAGCGCGTGCCGATGACCCGTCTGCGTGCCAAGATCGCCGAGCGTCTGGTCGAAGCCCAGTCCAACATGGCGATGCTGACCACCTTCAACGAAGTCGACATGACCGAAGTCATGGCCCTGCGTTCGAAGTACAAAGACCTGTTCGAGAAGACCCACAACGGCGTACGCCTGGGCTTCATGTCGTTCTTCGTCAAGGCTGCCACCGAAGCCCTGAAGCGCTTCCCGGCTGTCAACGCCTCGATCGACGGCAACGACATCGTCTACCACGGTTTCGCCGACGTCGGCGTTGCCGTCTCCAGCGACCGTGGCCTGGTAGTACCGGTGCTGCGTAACGCCGAGTCGATGAGCCTGGCTGAAATCGAGAACGGCATCGCCACCTTCGGCAAGAAGGCCCGTGATGGCAAACTGTCGATCGAAGAAATGACCGGCGGCACCTTCACCATCACCAACGGTGGTACCTTCGGTTCGATGATGTCGACCCCGATCGTCAACCCGCCGCAGGCTGCCATTCTCGGCATGCACAACATCATCCAGCGCCCGATGGCCATCAATGGTCAAGTGGTCATCCGCCCGATGATGTACCTGGCGCTGTCGTACGATCACCGCCTGATCGACGGCAAGGAAGCGGTAACCTTCCTGGTCACCATCAAGAACCTGCTGGAAGATCCGTCTCGCCTGCTGCTGGACATCTAACCCTCTGGCTGCGTACCGTTCGGCCCCTGGCTTCGAAAGAGGCGGGGCCGTGCGGTTCGCGGCTTGTAGCTTGTAGCTGATAAGGAATCTTTTATGACCCAGAAATTCGACGTAGTGGTGATTGGTGCAGGTCCTGGCGGCTATGTGGCTGCCATCAAGGCTGCCCAACTTGGTCTGAAGACTGCCTGTATCGAGAAATACACCGACGCCGAGGGCAAACTGGCCCTGGGCGGCACCTGCCTGAACGTAGGTTGCATTCCGTCCAAGGCGCTGCTGGACAGCTCCTGGAAGTACAAGGAAGCCAAAGAGAGCTTCAACGTCCACGGTATCTCCACTGGCGAAGTGAAGATGGACGTCGCCGCGATGGTTGGCCGCAAGGCTGGCATCGTCAAGAACCTGACCGGTGGCGTTGCTACCCTGTTCAAGGCTAACGGCGTTACTTCGATCCAGGGCCACGGCAAACTGCTGGCCGGCAAGAAAGTCGAAGTCACCAAAGCTGACGGCACCACCGAAATCATCGAAGCCGACAACGTGATCCTGGCCTCCGGCTCGCGTCCGATCGACATTCCGCCGGCTCCTGTCGACCAGAACGTCATCGTCGACTCCACCGGCGCCCTGGAATTCCAGTCGGTTCCAAAGCGTCTGGGTGTGATCGGTGCGGGCGTGATCGGCCTGGAGCTGGGCTCTGTATGGGCTCGCCTGGGTGCTGAAGTCACCGTCCTGGAAGCCCTGGACACCTTCCTGATGGCTGCCGACACCGCCGTGTCGAAAGAAGCCCAGAAGACCCTGACCAAGCAAGGCCTGGACATCAAGCTGGGCGCTCGCGTCACCGGCTCGAAAGTCAACGGCAACGAAGTCGAAGTGACTTACACCAATGCCGAAGGCGAACAGAAGATCACCTTCGACAAGCTGATCGTTGCGGTCGGCCGTCGTCCAGTGACCACTGATCTGCTGGCTTCCGACAGCGGCGTCACCATCGACGAACGTGGCTACATCTTCGTCGACGATCACTGCGCTACCAGCGTGCCGGGCGTGTTCGCCATCGGTGACGTGGTACGTGGCATGATGCTGGCGCACAAGGCCTCGGAAGAGGGCATCATGGTTGTCGAGCGCATCAAAGGCCACAAGGCCCAGATGAACTACGACCTGATCCCATCGGTTATCTACACCCACCCGGAAATCGCGTGGGTCGGCAAGACCGAACAGTCCTTGAAGGCCGAGGGTGTTGAGGTTAACGTAGGCACCTTCCCGTTCGCGGCCAGCGGCCGTGCGATGGCAGCCAACGACACCGGTGGTTTCGTCAAGGTTATCGCTGACGCCAAGACCGACCGCGTACTGGGTGTGCACGTGATTGGCCCATCGGCTGCCGAACTGGTACAGCAGGGCGCAATCGCAATGGAATTCGGCACCAGTGCCGAGGATCTGGGCATGATGGTCTTCAGCCATCCAACCCTGTCCGAAGCGTTGCATGAAGCAGCGCTGGCAGTGAATGGCGGCGCCATTCACGTGGCCAACCGTAAGAAGCGTTAATTATAAGAAACCACGGCGGGCTGCCCGTCGTGAGTCTTGCGTGCATGACTCACCGCGGAAAGTCCGCCGGATCGGACTACACGGGATAACCCGGGGTTAACGGTCACAGGTGGTGCGGCGCCAGCAATGGCGCAGCGCCGAAGCGCAGTACCTAACGAAGACGGTAAAAAGCATGAATCTTCACGAGTATCAGGGTAAGCAGCTGTTCGCTGAATACGGCCTGCCAGTTTCCAAGGGTTTCGCTGTCGATACCCCTGAAGCTGCAGCAGAAGCTTGCGACAAGATCGGCGGTTCCGAGTGGGTTGTTAAAGCCCAGGTTCACGCAGGTGGTCGCGGTAAAGCGGGCGGCGTCAAGCTGGTTCGCAGCAAGGAAGACGCCAAGGCGTTCGCTGCGCAATGGTTGGGCAAGCGCCTGGTAACCTACCAGACCGACGCCAACGGTCAGCCAGTGACCAAGATCCTGGTCGAATCCTGCACTGACATCGCCAAAGAGCTGTACCTGGGCGCTGTAGTCGATCGCTCGAGCCGCCGCATCGTGTTCATGGCCTCCACCGAAGGTGGCGTGGACATCGAGAAAGTCGCTCACGAAACTCCTGAGAAGATCATCAAGGCTACTATCGATCCGCTGGTCGGCGCTCAGCCGTTCCAGGGTCGTGAACTGGCATTCCAGCTGGGGCTGGAAGGCAAGCAAGTTGCTCAGTTCGCCAAGATTTTCGTAGGCCTGGCCAAGCTGTTCAAAGAACACGACCTGGCCCTGCTGGAAGTCAACCCGCTGGTCATCAAGGCCGACGGCGACCTGCACTGCCTGGATGCGAAGATCAACATCGACGCAAACGCCATGTACCGTCAGCCTAAGCTGAAAACCTTCCACGACCCGTCGCAGGACGATCCTCGTGAAGCCCACGCTGCCAGCTTCGAGCTGAACTACGTGGCCCTGGAAGGCAACATCGGCTGCATGGTCAACGGTGCCGGCCTGGCCATGGGTACCATGGACATCGTCAACCTGCACGGCGGCAAGCCAGCCAACTTCCTCGACGTAGGTGGTGGTGCTACCAAAGAGCGCGTTACCGAAGCCTTCAAGATCATTCTGTCCGACAGCAATGTCGCGGCCGTTCTGGTCAACATCTTCGGCGGCATCGTTCGCTGCGACATGATTGCCGAAGGCATCATCGGTGCAGTGAAAGAAGTCGGCGTTAAAGTTCCGGTCGTCGTTCGCCTCGAAGGCAACAACGCTGAACTGGGCGCTAAAGTACTGGCAGAAAGCGGTTTGAACATCATTGCGGCAACCAGCCTGACCGACGCTGCTCAACAAGTTGTCAAAGCTGCGGAGGGCAAGTAATGAGCGTCCTGATCAATAAAGACACCAAAGTCATCTGCCAGGGCTTCACCGGCTCGCAGGGTACTTTCCACTCCGAACAAGCCATCGCCTACGGCACCAAGATGGTCGGCGGCGTTACCCCAGGCAAGGGTGGCACCACCCACCTGGGCCTGCCGGTGTTCAACACCGTCAAGGAAGCTGTGGAAGCGACCGGCGCTGATGCTTCGGTCATCTACGTTCCGGCTCCGTTCTGCAAAGACTCGATCCTGGAAGCGGCCTTCGGCGGCATCAAGCTGATCGTCTGCATCACCGAAGGCATTCCTACCCTGGACATGCTGGATGCCAAGGTCAAGTGCGACGAGCTGGGCGTTACCCTGATCGGCCCTAACTGCCCAGGCGTCATCACCCCAGGCGAGTGCAAGATCGGCATCATGCCAGGTCACATTCACTTGCCAGGCAAGGTCGGTATCGTTTCGCGTTCCGGCACCCTGACCTATGAAGCCGTTAAGCAGACCACCGACGCCGGCTTCGGCCAGTCGACCTGCGTCGGCATCGGCGGTGACCCGATCCCAGGCTCCAACTTCATCGACATCCTGAAGCTGTTCCAGGAAGACCCGAAGACCGAAGCGATCGTCATGATCGGTGAGATCGGTGGTTCGGCTGAAGAAGAAGCCGCGGCCTACATCAAGGCCCACGTCACCAAGCCTGTCGTTTCCTACATCGCGGGTGTTACCGCACCTGCGGGCAAGCGCATGGGCCACGCTGGCGCCATCATCTCTGGCGGCAAAGGCACTGCGGACGAGAAGTTCGCTGCGCTGCAGGACGCCGGTGTTAAAACCGTGCGTTCGCTGGCCGACATCGGCAAGGCCCTGGCCGAGCTGACTGGCTGGGAAGCCAAGAAGTAATACGCTTCACCCCCCACGCGCACAGAGGCCACCTTCGGGTGGCCTTTGTCGTTTACGGGTTGTGGCAATCCACAGCTAGCCGATTCTGTAGGAGCAGCCTTGTGCTGCGAAGAGGCCGGTGCAGCCACCCTTAATCTCTATTGCCCACACTGGCCTCTTCGCAGCACAAGGCTGCTCCTACAAGGGGAGAGGCATACAGTGGGTTTTTCGATGGGTTTGATAGGGATTTTCACACAGACACTTTCCGCCGCGCTGCGATAATTACCCCGTCCCCGGCCGCACAGACGACAAACACATACGCACATCGGACAAGCAGCACTGTGCCAGTGCGTTTAACTGCTAAAACAGTTAATCTACGCGTTCACTCTGTGCCCGTCCCCCAAAAGGGAACGACACGCTAAACGGGTCTGGCTCACCAAGCCGGGCAGCATTTCCCTCATCCATAGGGAAATCCCCTCTCGAATCCCGATTTCAGCAGTGTGGTACTACCTTAAATGAAAGTTCTAAAAGGCCAGGATATCCTGGCGCTTGGCTTTATGACGTTTGCGCTTTTCGTGGGCGCCG
The DNA here is from genome assembly GCF_900184205.1 of Pseudomonas sp. LAIL14HWK12:I10. NCBI lineage: Bacteria > Pseudomonadati > Pseudomonadota > Gammaproteobacteria > Pseudomonadales > Pseudomonadaceae > Pseudomonas > Pseudomonas sp. LAIL14HWK12:I10. The sequence continues at coordinate 558,544 of NZ_FXWU01000002.1, forward strand.
GCAATATCATCTTCCCGCCTATCGTCGGTCTGCAGTCTGGCCCGCACGTGTGGATGGCGGCCCTTGGCTTCCTGGTGACCGCCGTGGGCCTACCCGTCATCACCGTGGTCGCGCTGGCCAAGGTCGGTGGCGGCATGGATGCCCTGAGCAGCCCGATCGGCAAGTTCTTCGGTGGCCTGCTGGCCGCCGTGTGCTACCTGTCGGTTGGCCCGCTGTTCGCGACGCCGCGTACCGCGACCGTGTCGTTCGAGGTCGGTGTGGCGCCGTTGACCGGTGAAAGCCCGTTGGCGTTGTTCATCTACAGCCTGGTGTATTTCATCGTGGTGCTGGCGGTGTCCATGTATCCGGGCAAACTGCTCGATACCGTGGGGCGTTTCCTTGCACCGCTGAAGATCATCGCCTTGGCCGTGCTGGGCATCGCCGCGTTCGCGCTGCCTGCCGGCACCATTGGTGAAGCGCAACCGGCCTATGCCGCCGCGGCGTTTTCCAAGGGCTTCTCCGATGGTTACCTGACCATGGACACCCTGGGCGCGCTGGTCTTCGGTATCGTCATCGTCAATGCGATCCGCTCGCGCGGTGTCGAATCGCCGAAGCTGATCACCCGCTATGCCATCATCGCCGGCCTGATCGCGGGTGTGGGCCTGGCACTGGTGTACATCAGCCTGTTCCGCCTGGGTGCTGGAAGCCACGAAATCGCGGCTGACGCTACCAACGGCGCAGCCGTACTGCATGCCTACGTGCAGCACACCTTCGGTTCGCTGGGCAGCGGCTTCCTGGCCGTGCTGATCGCCCTGGCGTGCCTGGTGACCGCGGTTGGCCTGACCTGCGCGTGCGCCGAGTACTTCAGCCAGATTCTGCCGCTGTCGTACCGCGCACTGGTGGTGATCCTGGCGGGCTTCTCGCTGCTGATTTCCAACCTGGGCCTGACCAAGCTGATCATGTTCTCGATCCCGGTGCTGACGGCAATCTACCCGCCGTGCATCGTGGTGGTGGGCCTGAGCTTCGTGAAGGACCTGTGGAACTCGCCAACGCGCATTCTTGCGCCGGTCATGCTGGTGTCGCTGGTGTTCGGTATTGTCGACGCGATCAAAGGCAGCAGCCTGGCGCATGTCCTGCCGGACGCCGCTGCACACCTGCCGCTGAGCGATCAAGGCCTGGCCTGGCTGGTGCCGTCGGTGGTCACCCTGGCCGCTGCTGTGGTCTGCGACCGCATGCTGGGCAAGCCGCGCGAAGCGCTGGCTTGATAGGTTGAAGCCTGAGGGCGGCACCGGCCACAAGCCGTAGGGTGCCTGCCAGCGGTTCAAACTTGAAAACCCCGCGTCCGAAAGGGCGCGGGGTTTTTGTTTGTGTGCACCGGCGATGGGCTGGGCAGGCAAAAACAATTTGTGACAGCGGTGTGTCTTTCCGGGCTTGCGGGCGTCGAAATGCGGTCTCTACTCTTGTGCACCTGGCTTTCGGGAAACCTGCATGAACTTCATTCAAAGCAATCTCAACAACCTGCTGGCAATCGCCTGGTTTGTCGCCTGCTGGGGCGGCTATACCCGCTATGCCATCTGGAAAGGCCGCGACACCGCCTGCCTGGCCAGCGTGCTGCACTTGTACCGTGAAGACTGGATGCGCCGCATGTTGCTGCGCGACAACCGCATTGCTGACGCCAGCGTGATCGGCAACCTGGAGCGCAATGCCTCGTTTTTTGCCTCCAGCACCCTGATCATTCTTGCTGGTATTCTGACTGTGCTCGGCGCTTCGGACCGGGCGTTGTCGCTGCTGGCTGACCTGCCCTTGGTGCAGCAGGCGTCCCAGGGCATGTCGGAAATCAAGCTGCTGTGCCTGGCGACCGTGTTCGTCTATGCCTTTTTCACCTTCAGCTGGTGCATGCGCCAGTACAACTTTGCAGCCGTGCTGGTCGGCTCTGCGCCAATGATTGGTGAGCGCCTGGTCAATGAACTGGAGCGCAAGGCATTTGCCTCACGGGCGGCGAGGGTGCTGTCGCTGGCGGCCAACCAGTTCAACTTCGGGTTGCGCGCTTATTACTTTGGCATGGCCATGTTGAGCTGGTTTATCAGCCCCTGGTTATTTATGGGCATGAGTGTCGGCGTAGTGCTGATTCTGTACCGCCGCGAGTTCCATTCCGATGTGCTGGATGTGATGGTGTACACGCCCACGGAAAGTGCGCCGATTGATACCGCTAAAGAAAGTTCCGTTTCCGGTGCCTGAAACGTTTAATCTTTAAACTGCAGGTACAAAAAAACCCGACATTGTCGGGTTTTTTTGTACGCGCCGATTACTGCTTGGCAGGTTCGGCCGGAGTAGCAGGTGCTGCTTCCGTCGACGGAGCGGCTTCTTCAGCTGCCTTCTGCTGCGCTTCGGCCTGATCTTTGGCGGCTTCGGCGTTTTCCTTGGCGGCTTCGTTCATCTTATCCTGAGCTTCGCCCATCTTTTCCTGGGCTTGCTCAGCGTGTTGCTGCGCGTCCTGGGCTTTATCTTCGCTCGCTTTATCGCAAGCGGCCAGGCCCATGGTAGCAGCCAGCATGAGAGCAAAAGCAAAAGGTTTACGCATGGGGGTGTTTCTCCTTGGTGGAATAAGTGACTTGTTCCTTCGAGTGCAACTACGCGGAAGAAGTTCCGCGAAGGTTACAGATATATAACCCCCCGTTCTATATAGACTTTTTAACGTTTTTATGCCGTTGCATCAGCGGCCCGGGAACTTGCGATGAGCGATTCAAGCTTGATGGCCATGGCCGAACGTTTTCTGTCGGCCTTGAAGCATTGTCAGTTGTTGCACATGCGCGTGGCACATGCCGACGCCGACGGCATGACGTTGATCCTGCCGTGGTCGCCTGTGATCGTCGGCAACCCGCAAACCGGCGCGGTGCACGGCGGGGCGCTGACCACGTTGCTGGACACCACCTGCGGCATGGCCACCCTGTGTGCACTGCCGCGATTCGAGGTGTGCCCGACCTTGGACCTGCGCATCGACTACATGCACGCGGCCGAAGCCGGCAAGGACATCTTTGGCCACGCCCAGTGTTATCGGGTTACCCGGGATGTGATCTTCACCCGTGGCAGCGCCTACCAGGACGACCCCGACCGGCCGATCTGCCAGGTGGTAGGCACGTTCATGCGCCTGGGGCCGCAAGTCAAGGGCGGCCTCGGCTTTGGCAACCGGCTCAAGGAAGGTGACGCATGATCCCGCTCGAAATCCGTCAGCAGCTCAATGCGGCCCATGCGGTCGGTGACTACCGGCCCCTGCTGGCGTTGATTCCCTATGCTGGCTTGATCGGCATCGAATGCGAGCGCGAGGGCGAGGACCTGTTGTTTCGCCTGCCCGCCAGTGCAGACAACATTGGTAACCCTTTACTGCCCGCGATCCACGGCGGGGTGATCGCAGGCTTCATGGAGCTTTCCGCAGCGCTGTATCTGCTGATCTTCAGCGAGAGTGCGAGCATTCCGAAGGTCATCGACTTCTCCATCGACTACCTGCGCGCCGGGCATTTTCGCGACACGTATGCCCAGTGCCAGCTGTGGCGCCAGGGGCGGCGGGTGACCAATGTCGCCATCACCGCCTGGCAGGGTGATCGGCAGTCGCCAATTGCCACTGCGCGGGCGCATTTCAAGATCGAACCGGAAAAGCCCTTGAAATCGTCTGGGCAGCCCCCATCTGCATGACATCCGCCATTAACGCAGGCCGAACCGGCTGCCAGGCGCCCACTGTCATCTGATCGGAGTTTTGAAGACCATGAGTGTGGAAACACAAAAGGAAACCCTGGGCTTCCAGACCGAGGTAAAGCAGCTGCTGCACCTCATGATTCACTCGCTGTATTCCAACAAGGAAATCTTCCTGCGTGAGCTGGTTTCCAATGCCTCCGACGCCGCTGACAAGCTGCGCTTCGAGGCCTTGGCCAAGCCGGAACTGCTCGAGGGCGGCGCGGATCTGCGCATTCGGCTGAGCTTCGACAAGGACGCCGGTACGATCACGCTCGACGACAACGGCATCGGCATGAGCCGCGAAGACGTCATCACCCACCTGGGTACCATCGCCAAGTCCGGCACCGCCGACTTCATGAAGAACCTCACCGGTGACCAGAAGAAGGACTCGCACCTGATCGGTCAGTTCGGTGTGGGCTTCTATTCGGCCTTCATCGTGGCTGACAAGGTCGACGTCTATAGCCGTCGTGCTGGCCAGCCAGCCTCCGAGGGTGTGCACTGGTCGTCGAAAGGCGAGGGCGAGTTCGAAGTCGCAACCGTCGACAAGCCAGAGCGCGGTACCCGCATCGTCCTGCACCTGAAGAAGGACGAGCAGGAGTTTGCTGATGGCTGGCGCCTGCGCAACCTGGTCAAGAAGTACTCCGACCACATTGCCCTGCCGATCCAGTTGCCAAAGGAGCAAGCCGCTGCCGAAGGCGAAGAACAGCCCGCCGAGGAATGGGAAACCGTCAACCGCGCCAGCGCCCTGTGGACCCGTCCGCGTACCGAAATCAAGGACGAGGAGTACCAGGAGTTCTACAAGCATATCGGCCATGACTTCGAAAACCCGCTGGCCTGGAGCCACAACAAGGTCGAAGGCAAGCTCGAATACAACTCGCTGCTGTACGTGCCGGCCCGCGCGCCGTTCGACCTGTACCAGCGTGAAGCACCGCGTGGCCTGAAGCTGTATGTGCAGCGCGTGTTCATCATGGACCAGGCTGAGTCGTTCCTGCCGCTGTACCTGCGCTTCATCAAAGGCGTGGTCGACTCCAACGACCTGTCGCTGAACGTGTCGCGCGAGATCCTGCAGAAAGACCCAATCATCGATTCGATGAAGACTGCGCTGACCAAGCGCGTGCTGGACATGCTGGAGAAGCTGGCGAAGAACGAGCCTGAGCAGTACAAGGGCTTCTGGAAAAACTTCGGCCAGGTGCTGAAGGAAGGCCCGGCCGAGGACTTCGCCAACAAAGAGAAGATCGCAGGCCTGCTGCGCTTCGCTTCCACCCATGACGACAGCGGTGAGCAGAGCGTCGCCCTGGCCGACTACCTGGGTCGCGCCAAGGAAGGCCAGGACAAGATCTACTTCCTCACCGGCGAGACCTACGCGCAGGTCAAGAACAGCCCGCACCTGGAAGTCTTCCGCAAGAAAGGCATCGAGGTCCTGCTGCTGACCGACCGTATCGATGAGTGGCTGATGAGCTACCTCAACGAGTTCGACGGCAAGAGCTTCGTCGACGTTGCCCGCGGCGACCTGGACCTGGGCAAGCTGGACTCCGAGGAAGACAAGAAGGCTCAGGAAGAAGTCGCTAAAGACAAGGAGGGCCTGGTCGAGCGCCTGAAAGGCGCGCTGGGTGAAAGCGTTGCCGAGGTGCGTGTTTCCCACCGCCTGACCGACTCGCCGGCTATCCTCGCCATCGGCGAACAGGACCTGGGCCTGCAGATGCGTCAGATCCTCGAAGCCAGCGGGCAGAAGGTGCCGGATTCGAAGCCGATCTTCGAATTCAACCCGACCCACCCGCTGATCGAGAAGCTGGATAACGAGCAGAGCGAAGACCGCTTCGCCGAGTTGTCGCACATCCTGTTCGATCAGGCGGCCCTGGCGGCCGGTGACAGCTTGAAAGACCCGGCGGCCTACGTTCGTCGCCTGAACAAGCTGCTGGTCGAGCTATCTGCTTGAGTTGATGCAAAGGAAAGCCCGCTTCGGCGGGCTTTTTTCATGGTGAAGCCTTAAGGAGTGCTTGATGAGCAAGGTAATCGTCGAATCGCTGGTTTATCACCTGTCCGGCAAAACGTATGAAAGCCGTCTGGTCCATGAGCCCGGTGCGCTACCTAAGCCTGGCCTGGTGATGGCGCCGAACTGGATGGGTATTGGCGAAGGTGCCGAGCGCATTGCCAAGGAAGTGGCCGAGAAGGGCTATGTGGTGCTGATTGCCGACCTCTATGGGCAGTCGGTGCGGCCGTCCAATGCCGACGAGGCAGGTGCGGCGATGATGCCCCTGAAGAACGACCGCGCCGAGCTGCGCAAGCGCATGAATGAAGCGCTGTCGCAGTTGCTGGCGCAGTCGAAGGCACTGCTGGACCCTGGCAAGGTGGCCACCTTCGGCTTCTGCTTCGGCGGTTGCTGTGCGTTGGAGCTGGCGCGTACGGGCGCCGACCTGAAGGCGGCGGTGTCGTTCCATGGCACGCTGGACACCCCGAATCCTGAAGATGCCAAGCGTATCAAGGGCTCGGTGCTGGTGTTGCATGGCGCAGCGGACCCGCTGGTGCCGAAGGAGCAACTGCCGGCGTTCGAGGAGGAGATGAGCGCGGCCAAGGTCGATTGGCAGCTGCTTAGCTATGGTGGTGCGGTGCACTCGTTCACTGACCCGAATGCCAATGTACCGGGCAAGATGCAGTACGACCGCAAGACATCGGAGCGGGCGTTCCGCTCGATGCACAATCTGCTGACTGAAGTGTTCCAACGCTGACAGTGCATAAGGGCCGCTGCGCGGCCCTCTCGCCGGCAAGCCGGCTCCCACCCGAACTGTGTAGCCTCCAAGTCTAGCGCCGCACCTGTGGGAGCAACTGTCTTGTGGTGCTTGTCCCGGCCTCTTCGCGGGCAAGCCCGCACACAGGTATCTGCGCAGGCTCAGACCCTGTGAGGACCCTGTGGGAGCTGGCTTGCCAGCGATTGGGCAGCAAAGCGGCCCCCCATTTATCTTGGTAACGCGATACGCGAGGTCTCCCCCGGTACCGTAGGCCAATCCCCCGCAGCCCACCTCACCCTGGCCTGCTCGATCAAGGCCGGATCGCTCGCCACGAAATTCCAGTTCATCCGCCGCGGCCCATCCAGTGGCTCGCCGCCGATCAACACCAGCTGGCATTCACCCTCTGCATACAATGTCATCTGCTCACCCTCGGGCAGTACCACCAGGCTGCATGGCTCAACCTCCTCATCATTGAGCATCAACTCGCCATCCAGCAGGTAGAGCGCCCGTTGCACTGGCTCATCAGGTACCCGCAATGCAGTGGCGGGCTGCATCTGCACATGCGCGTAAAGGGTAGGGGAGAGCACGGGCACCGGCGATTCGAGGCAGAAGCCACTGCCCGCAATCATGCAGATGCGCACACCAAGGCTATCGCTCACCGGCAGGCTAGCCGCCGGGTGGTGGCTGTAATGGGGCGTGCCTTGTTCGAGCGCGCGGGGTGACGCCAGCCACACCTGCAGGCCATGCAGGCGCGAGCCTCGGGCAAGCGCACTGGCAGGGGTGCGCTCGACATGCGCCACGCCACTGCCTGCCGTCATCCAGCTGACATCGCCCGGCTTCACGTGCTGTTCGGAGCCGAGGCTGTCCTTATGCAGGATCTCGCCTTCGAACAGGTACGTCAGCGTCGACAAGCCGATATGCGGGTGCTGGCGTATGTCCATGCCATGGCCTGGGGCGTAGTCGGTTTCGAGCATATGGTCGAAGAACACGAACGGGCCGACGCTGCGGCATTGGGCCGAGGGCAGCGGGCGCAAAATCGGCTGGCCCTCGACCGACTCGGCACGTGGGCGGATGACCAGGGGGCTGCTCATGAGGGGCTCCAGGCAGGTTGCAAGTGCTCCAAGCATAGCGGTTTGCCGGGTATGGCTGAACTGCTGCGCTTGGCGGTCGGTCTACCCTGTTCGAACCAGGAGAAGGAAGCTGCCCATGATCGCCAGAATGCTGGCTGGCGCGTTGTTGTGCGCAGGGGTGTGCCTGTCGGCGCAGGCGCGTGATTACCGCTACAGTGATGCCCATCTGCACTACGTCGACTTTTTCCAGGAGACGGAAGGCATGCCGGCGTTGATCAAGGCCATGGATGAAGCCGGCATCGAGCAGTCGATGATTTCTGGTATTCCGGTGGCCAAGAAATGGCATGAGGACGAACCCAAGCGCCCGCGCTACTACGCCGGGGACGACGCCGATGCCTATTGGTACAGCGCGACCGATACCTACGTGGCGGCAGCGGTGCAAGAACTGCCCGCAGCGCAGCGCAAGCGCTTTCATCCGTTTCTGACCGGCTTCAACCCGGTGGACAAGAACGCGGTCAGCCATATCGAGCGCATGCTTGATCTCTACCCTGGGCTCTGGCAGGGCATTGGCGAGGTGTTCACCCGCCACGACGACCTGACGGCGTTGACCAGCGGTGACACTCCGCGCGCCAACAACGAGGCCATGACCCGCATCTATCACCTGGCGGCCGAGCGGGACTTGCCAGTGCTGCTGCACTCCAACATCACCTCCAAGCGTGAGCGCAACCCACTGTACCTGGCCGAAATCGAAGAGCCGCTGCGCAATCACCCGCACACGCGTTTCATCTGGGCGCATGCTGGCAGCAGCATGGAAATTCATCGGCATCAGACGCAGATGGACTTTCTGCTGCCGGTGCTGACGCGGTTGCTGGAGGATTACCCGAACCTGTATGTCGACCTGTCGTGGAGCGTGCTCGAGCCTTATCTGCTGGATGACAAGGGTGTGCCGCGCAAGGTTTGGGTGGCGTTGGTAGAACGTTACCCGGAGCGGTTCATGCTCGGGTCGGATGTGGTGGGCAAGTTTGGGAGCCTTGGCGAGCAGATGCACGGGTTCAAGCCGTTTCTGGATGCGTTGCCGGAGGCGGTGGCGCACAAGGTGGCCAAGGATAATTTTCTGGCTGTGTTGCCCAAGGCTAGGTAACACAAAAGAAAACGCCCCGAACCAGTCGGGGCGTTTTCATTACTGCTTCAAGGCCTTACTTGCCTTCCCAGCGCTTGAGCACCAGGGTAGCGTTGGTGCCGCCGAAGCCGAAGCTGTTGCTCATGACCGTATCGATCTTGGCGTTTTCTTCGGTTTGACGCAGGATCGGCAGGTCGGCGACTTCCGGGTCCAGCTCGTCAATGTTGGCGGAGCCGGCGATGAAGTTGTTTTCCATCATCAGCAGGCAGTAGATCGCCTCGTGCACGCCAGCGGCGCCCAGCGAGTGGCCCGACAGGCTCTTGGTCGAGCTGATCTTCGGTGCCTTGTCGCCGAACACGGCGCGAACACCTTTGATCTCGGCAACGTCACCGACCGGGGTCGAGGTGCCGTGGGTGTTCAGGTAGTCGATCGGGGTGTCGACGGTGGACAGTGCCTGCTGCATGCAGCGGATGGCGCCTTCGCCGCTTGGGGCAACCATGTCGTAGCCGTCGGAGGTCGCGCCGTAGCCAACGATTTCGGCGTAGATCTTGGCGCCACGGGCCAGAGCATGCTCCAGCTCCTCGACTACCACCATGCCGCCACCGCCTGCGATGACGAAGCCATCACGGTCGTTGTCGTAGGCGCGCGAGGCCAGTTCCGGGGTTTCGTTGCGCTTGGTCGACAGGGCGCCCATGGCATCGAACAGGAACGACTGGCTCCAATGCTCTTCTTCACCACCGCCGGCGAAGACGATGTCTTGCTTGCCCCACTGGATTTGCTCCAGCGCGGTGCCGATGCAGTGTGCACTGGTAGCGCAGGCGGAGGAGATCGAGTAGTTCAGGCCCTTGATCTTGAACGGCGTGGCCAGGCAAGCCGAAACGGTGCTGCCCATGGTGCGGGTAACACGGTATGGGCCGACGCGCTTGACGCCTTTCTCGCGCAGGGTGTCCAGCGCTTCCATCTGGTTCAGGGTCGAGGCGCCGCCGGAGCCGGCAACCAGGCCGGTACGCGGGTTGGAAACCTGCTCTTCAGTCAGGCCGGCGTCCTTGATCGCGTCCTGCATCGCCAGGTAGGCGTAGGCCGCGGCGTGGCCGACGAAGCGGTAGACCTTGCGGTCGATCAGTTCTTCGAGGTTGAGGTCGATCGACCCGGAAACCTGGCTGCGCAGCCCCATTTCCTTGTATTCCGGGTTAAAACGGATACCCGGACGGCTGTTACGCAGGTTTTCGGTGACGGTCTCTTTGTCATTGCCCAGGCACGATACGATGCCCAGACCAGTGATAACGACGCGGCGCATGCGAATAACCCTTAGAAATTGTCAGTGGAGGTGAACACGCCGACCCGCAGGGCTTCGGCGGTGTAGATCTCGCGGCCGTCGACGCTGACCGAGCCATCGGCGATGGCCATGTTCAGCTTGCCCTTCAGGACGCGCTTGATATGAATGTTGTAAGTGACTTTCTTGGCGGTAGGCAATACCTGGCCGAAGAACTTCACTTCACCCGAACCCAGCGCACGGCCGCGGCCCGGCAGGCCTTGCCAGCCGAGGAAGAAACCGACCAGCTGCCACATGGCGTCAAGGCCCAGGCAGCCCGGCATCACCGGGTCGCCTTCGAAGTGGCAGGCGAAGAACCACAGGTCCGGATTGATATCCAGCTCGGCGACCAATTCACCTTTGCCGTACTTGCCGCCTTCTTCGCTGATATGGGTGATGCGATCGACCATCAGCATGTTCGGCGCGGGCAGTTGCGCATTACCTGGGCCGAACAGCTCACCGCGACTGCAGCGCAGCAGGTCTTCCCGAGTAAAGGCGTGTTGTTTGGTCATGCGAGCTCCTCAATAACCCCCTGCGGCAGGGGATGAATCTTCCCGGCCGGCCCGAAAAGCGATGACTCCGGGGCGGCAGCCTACAGGTAGACTATTGCGTTGTGGTGAAAGTCACAGTGCACCTGGCGAAAGAAGTACAGGTGTTCACTGAAACGTCTATTTTCAGGTCCGAAGAACGTCCTGTCCAGTCCTTAAGACTGCCGCACTTTAGCATTTATCGCCAGTCGCGGTTGTCTGACCGGGTAACCAGCGTTGCAGCGCCCGCTGCAGCTCGGTGCGGCGCAAGGGTTTGCTCAGGTAGTCGTCCATGCCCGCGGCCATGCAACGCTCACGGTCGCCCTGCAAGGCGTTAGCGGTCAAGGCGATGATCGGCACGTGGATGCCGTTTGGCAGCAGGCGGATGCGCTGGGTGGCTTCATAGCCATCCAGGTTCGGCAACCGGCAGTCCATCAGAATGGCGGCGAACGGTTGCTGGCTGACCTGTTCGACCGCCTGGATACCGTCTGCCGCCACGCTCACCTCAAGCCCCAGGCTGCGCAGCATGGCTTCGATGACGTTCTGGTTGACCGGGTTGTCCTCCACCAGCAGCACCCGCTCGCTGCCGGTAAGTGGGCGCTGTTCACGCACCGCCCCGGGCAGTGGCGCCTGGGCCGGTGCGGCCAGGGCCAAGGGCATTTCCAGGGTAAAGGTTGAGCCCAGGCCTTCGCGGCTCTCACCGCGCAGTTTGCCGCCCATGCGTTCGGCCAGCGTACGTGCGATCGACAGGCCCAGGCCCGTGCCGCCATAGCGCCGGGAAATCGAGCTGTCGGCCTGCTGGAAGGCGACGAACATCATTTCCAGGCGGTCGCTGTCGATGCCGATACCGGTGTCGCGCACGCTGCAGGTGAACCACAGCAGTTGGCGGTCCAGCACCTGGCAGCGCGCTTCGACCTGCACCTGGCCCTGCTCGGTAAATTTCAGGGCATTGCCGACAAGGTTCAGCAGAATCTGCCGAATACGCGTGGGGTCACCGTTCACGTTCAGGTGCTCGATGCCCGTCGGCATGTTCAGGTGCAAGCCAAGGCCACGTTGCTGGGCACTGTGCTGGAACGACTGGACACTGCTGGCGATCAGCTCGCCGAGGTTGAAGTCGATGCGCTCCAGCTCCAGTGCGGTGCGTTCGATGCGCGAGAAATCGAGAATGTCGTTGATGACCTTGAGCAGGTGCCCGGTGGACTCGCTGGCAACGGCGGTGTACTCAGCCTGCTCGCTGGTCAGCGGTGTGGTTTCGAGCAATTGCAGCATGCCCAGCACGCCATTCATGGGGGTGCGCAGCTCATGGCTCATCATCGCCAGGAAGTCCGACTTGGCCCGGTTGGCCTGTTCGGCTTCCTCGCGCGCCTGGGTCAACTGGGCGATAGCGCGCTTCTGCTCGTCACTGGCTTGCTCCAGGGCGTTGGCCAGGTTGTTGATGTGGTGCGCCAGATGGCCCAGTTCACTGTCATCCACCACGGGCAGGGGCGTGTTGTACTCGCCTTGCTGAATGGCCTTGACCGCGTGACCCATGTCGCTGATCGGCTTGGCCAGGCTCATGGCCAGGCGGCGGGCCAGCAGGAAGGTGAACAGCAGGGCGAACAAGGCCAGGATGCCCGCCTTGATGACGATTTCCTGCTGGCGCTGGCTGAAGGCGTCATCGGACATGCCGACGATCACCCGCCCCAGGTAGTCGTCGCCAATGGCCGGCGTGGAGGTGTTGCCGGGCTGCAGGAAGTCGGTGTCCAGGCGGATTTGCTGAAGGCGGATTGGCGCCTGGAACACTTCCACTTGCTGCGCCCGGTTGGCGCTTTCGTCGGACTGCTCGACGTAGACCAGGATGTGGTTGCGGCTGTCCTGCACCTCGAGAAAGCGCACGTGCGGAATGCTCAGGGTGGCGCGCATCAGCCCTTCGAGCACCTCGTTGTTGCCCGAGATAACCCCGTATTCGGAGGCGGGCGCCAGCTGGTTGGCGATCAGCTGGCCGGTGTGGTTGAGTTCCTGGCGCAAGTCCTGGATACGCACGAAGGTAAAGAAGCTGATCAGCAGCAAGGTCAGCAGCAGGGCCGGGCCAAGGCTGATGATCTGGGTGCGGGTGTGGATGTCCCAGCTCAGGCGTCTGCTCATGGGGTGGATTCTCCTTCGGCCAGGGCCTTGGCAGCGGCGTTCGGGTCGATCGGTTCAAGGCCCAGGGCGCGTGCCACCTGCTGGTTGCCACTGACGCCGTAGCGCGCCGGGTAAAGGCTTCGCGGCCAGCGCGCGGGTGGCTGGTCGAGCAAATGGTCGAGCACGGCCAGCCAGTCGTCCTGGTCGCTGTAGGTGCTGGCCAGGGCGCCTGCGCGAACGAAGCCGGCATTTGGGCCAATCAACGCCATTTGCCGGCCGTAGCTGCTGAGCAGCAGGTTTTTCGCCGTCTTGGGGTTGTACAGGGCGGGGTCGTCGAGGCCCAGCAGCACATCGCTGTTGCCTAACAGCTGTTGCAGGGGCCGGCTGTCACGTTGGTCGGGCCAGTCCTGGGCAATGATCTCCAGGCCCAGCGGGCGGGCGGCATGGCGCAGTTCATCAAGCAAAAAGGCACTTTGCCTACCGTAAAGCACACCGATGCGTTGCGCCTGTGGCAGCAGGTAGCGCGCCAGGCGCAGTTGCCGGGCCAGGGGCGGGTCGCTCCACAGCAGTGTAAGGAAGGGGGGGCGCGACTTTCCCAGGCGCTGTTCAGCCTGTACTCGGCTGACCCGCATGGCCAATGCTGGTGGCCCGGCGTTTTCACTCAGGCGCCAATCCAGCGCGGCGCTGTCAAGCAGCACCAGGCGTTGATCGCCCTTGAGCTGGCTTGGGCGGGGCAAGTCGGCAGTGGTTTGGAAACGCACCCGGTCATGCGGGCGATGGCTTTCGAATGCGGCGACGAAGCTGCGAATGCCGGGCTGATCCTCGCCACCGACCAGCAAGATTTCACCGGCGGACAGCGGCCCCAGGGGCCATAGGCAAAGCAGCAGCACGCGCAGCAGGCGGGCCATCAGAACTCCAGCTCCGCGCTGACACTCAGGCGGTGGCGGCTGTCGTAGCGGTTTTGCAGCGCAGTCGTGGGCTCATCGTCCAGGCGTTGTTGCCACAGCGCCGCCAGCTCAAGGTTGCTGCCCTGTACCCGGAAGCGCTTGGCCAGGCGCAGGTCCAGTCGCTCGTAGCGGTACTGGTTGAGGGCATCGTCACCGTAATAGAACAGCGCACTCGACCAGCCGTCGCCCCACTCGCGCATCCAGCCCGCCGAGCCGCTGTTGCGGGCGCTGAGGCGGCGGTCGTCGGGGTTGCTTGCCCAGGCGTCGACGTAGGCGTAGGTCACGCGCAGGCGGTCACGCAGGGTGGGGCGCCAGTCCAGTTGCGCCTCGCTGCCGGTGAAGCGCGCCTTGTTGCTGTTGCTGGCGATGTACTGGTTGTTCTTCAAAGGCTCGCTGATCATTCCGGTGATCTCGTCGTAGAACAGCTTCACATCCATGCTCAGGTCGATGTCGCTGAAATAGCCGTTGTAGCCCAGCTCGCGCGAGCGCATGCGCTCTTGCTCGAGGTCGCCCGGGCCGCGGGTCTTGACGAAATACTCACCGTGCGGCTGGCCAAACGCACTGGGGTTGAGGTTTTTGACCGTGTAGCTCCAGTTGACGTTGTTCTCGAACATGTCGGGGGAGCGAACCGCTTCGGAATAGACCGCACGCAGGCCATGGCGCGGGGTGATCAGGTAGTTGACCGCCACCCGTGGGGTCAGCGAACTGCCAGACAGGCGCGCGTCTTCGAACATCGCCCCGCCCTGGATGATCCAGTGTTCGTCGGCCCGCCATTCCAGCTGGCCGAACAGGCGCCAGGTCTGGTCGACGAGGCTGCCATTGAAGTACGTCTGCGAGTCGGCACGATCATAGCGGTAGTTCATGCCGCTGAGCAGGCGCAGGCTGTCGGTCAGGCTCAGGGTGTCCTGGATTTCCAGGTCGTAGCGGGTTTCGCGGGTGCTCTGGTCGACATCGCCGCAGACCACATCGCGGCCACCTTGGTTGTTCCACTGGTCCTTGATGGCATCGACCAGCGCCTGTTCTTCGGGGTTGCTGCTGCGCGGTGGAGCGTTTGCGCCGCGCGCCACCAGCTCGGCAAAATTCGGGTTCAACTGCCACAGGCGGGTCAGCTCTGGGCTGAACGACAGCGCCGCATCGCAGGCGCGCCAGACTTGCTGGCGGTCGAAGTGCTGGGCCGAACCCTGGACGTACAGGCTGTGCTCGGGGTTGAAGTCGATGTTCCAGCGTACCGAACCCGCGTAATCCTTGGCGTTGGCGTCGGTGTTGTCGCCGCGCTCGGTGACGTAGGGGAACACCGGCTGGTAGGTATAGGGGCGCTGGTTGCTGCCTTCCTTGGCCGCCAGTTGCCATTCCAGGGTCTGGTCGGGGACCAAGGTGTGGCTGGCGCTGAGGTTGAAGCGGGTGAGGCGGCGGCTGTCACGGTAGTCCTGGCCGTACTGGTCCTGATCGAAGCCATCGTCTTGCTGGCCGGACACCGACAGGCGCATGTCGCCGCCGTCCCAGCCAAAACCATGGCTGGCGTAGAAATCGTTGATGCCATCCTCGCCGCGGGTGACCTTGAGGCGCGTGCCATGGCTGTCGGCCGGGTTGCGGGTGAGGATGTTGACCACGGCCATCAAGGCGTTGGCGCCATAGCTGACCGTGTTGGGGCCGCGGAACACCTCGATGCGCTCGATGTCTTCCATGGCCAGGGGGATGTCGCTCCAGTCCACCGTCGCCAGGCCCGCGCGGTACACCGAGCGGCCATCGATCAGCACCTGCATGCGCCGCGCGTCGTTGACGTTGCTGCCATGGTAGTTGACCGTCGGCTGGTTGCCGGCGCCGTAGCCGATCATCATGCCCGGCACCAGGCGCAGCAGTTCGGGGATATCGCGGGCGCCGCTGGCGCGGATCAGCTCACTGTCGAGCACGGTCATGCTGCCAGGGACCGCCGCCGGGGATTGTTTGAGCCGGGTGGCGGTCAGAACCTGCGGCAGGTCGGTGTTGTCGATGAACAGATCGTCGGCCATGGCCGGGCCGCCGAGCAGGGCAGTCAGAAGCAGAAGACGCGGGTAAGGAGGCGTGCCTGGGAACACGGTACGACCTTGTTTCAGGGATGAAACAGGCATGTTAACCGACCGCAGGGCTTTTGCCAGTGATCTGGGTTTCCTTGCCGGCCCTTTCGTAGGCGCTGGCACTGGCCCTGTCGAATACGCACCGTATAATGCAGCGTCGCCACTTAACTTTTGGCTTTAACGGATTAGATATGACTGAACAGCAGCCTGTTGCAGTTCTGGGAGGCGGCAGCTTCGGCACCGCCGTGGCGAACCTGCTGGCGGAAAACGGTGTGCCGGTGCGCCAATGGATGCGCGACCCCGAGCAGGCCGAGGCCATGCGTGTCAACCGCGAGAACCCACGCTACCTCAAAGGCATTCGCCTGCACGACGGCGTAGAGCCGGTCAACGACCTGCTGGCCACCTTGCAGGCCTGCGACCTGGTGTTTGTCGCCTTGCCGTCGAGCGCCTTGCGCAGCGTGCTGGCGCCCCATGCCGAGTTGTTGCGCGGCAAGGGCCTGGTCAGCCTGACCAAGGGCATTGAGGCGCAGAGCTTCAAGCTGATGAGCCAGATCATCGAAGAAATCGCACCTCAAGCCCGCATCGGCGTCCTGTCGGGGCCAAACCTGGCCCGTGAAATCGCCGAACATGCGCTGACCGCCACCGTGGTCGCCAGCGAAGACGAACAACTCTGCCAACAGGTGCAGGCCGTATTGCACGGGCGTACCTTCCGCGTCTACGCAAGTGCCGACCGCTTCGGGGTCGAACTGGGCGGGGCACTGAAAAACGTCTACGCCATTATTGCCGGCATGGCCGTGGCCCTGGGCATGGGCGAGAACACCAAGAGCATGCTGATCACCCGTGCCCTGGCCGAGATGACTCGCTTCGCCGTGAGCCAGGGTGCCAACCCCATGACCTTCCTCGGCCTGGCCGGTGTCGGTGACCTGATCGTTACGTGCTCCTCGCCCAAGAGCCGCAACTATCAGGTCGGCCACGCCCTGGGCCAAGGCCTGAGCCTGGAGCAGGCCGTCAATCGGCTGGGCGAAGTGGCCGAAGGGGTGAACACGCTCAAGGTGCTCAAGGCCAAGGCGCAGGAAGTTCAGGTGTACATGCCGCTGGTGGCGGGCCTGCACGCCATCCTGTTCGAGGGCCGTACCTTGAACCAGGTGATCGAGCACCTGATGCGCGCCGAACCCAAGACCGACGTCGATTTCATTTCCATCAGTGGTTTTAATTAAGCCGTCAGCGGCTTCGACCGGAACAAGGAGCGACACATGAACGATACGCCCGAACGCGCCCAGCGCGAGTCGATCATCCTGCGGGTGCTGTGGATGTTGGTGTTCCTGGTGGTCTGGCAATTGGCCGAGCTGCTGTTGGGCGGCCTGGTGCTGGTACAGCTGATCTACCGCCTGATCTACGGCGCCCCCAGCGCCAGCCTGATGAACTTCGGCGATAGCCTCAGCCAGTACCTGGCGCAGATCGGCCGCTTCGGCAGCTTCCACAGCGACCAGAAGCCTTGGCCATTCGCCGACTGGCCAGCCCCGCGCGCCCCGGAAGGTGAGGCGCCCCATGCTGTGGCACCCGCGCCGCACCCGGTGCGTGACGAAGAGCCCAAGCTGTGAAGCTGTGGGTGCTGCGCCACGGTGAGGCAGAGCCTCGGGCCAACAGCGACGCCGAACGCCGCCTGACCAGCCATGGCCGCGAGCAGGTGCTGCACAGTGCCGCGCGCCTGCTTGGGCAGCCGTTGCAGGCCATCATCGCCAGCCCTTATGTCCGTGCCCAGCAAACGGCAGCGCTGGTGCATGACACCTTGGATTTCCCCGCGCCAGTGCGCACCGTGGCCTGGCTGACGCCGGACAGCAATGTGCAGCAGGTGATCGGTGAAATCGAAAAGCTCGGCCTGGAGCACGTGCTGTTGGTTAGCCACCAACCACTGGTGGGGGCCTTGGTCTGTGCCCTGGAGCATGGCCATGTACAGCAACCGGCGCCCATGAGCACCGCCAGCCTGGCGGAGCTGGAAGGGGAGTGGCCGTTGGCAGGCCTGATGACCTTGCGCGCAATCAGTTCGCCAGCCTGATGCCTCTTGGCAACTGGCATTTCTGCCAGTTGCCGCTTCACTCGACCGCTTGCTAGCGTGGCGCCACATCAGATGAGTGGCCAGGCAGGGAGCAGTTGATGAAGGGGGAAATGCAAGCGCTGTTGCGCTCGCTGGACTTGCGACCCACCATGGACAAGGTGCAGGAAGGCGTAGTGCTGGACTTTGCCCAGTACAGCGTGTTTCGCGACTCGGCCGACGCCAAGCTTTACCACCTGATGGGCAAGGTGGGCGGTGTTAAAGACGACCTGGTCGAGCTGCAGGAAGCCTGCCTGCGGGTGTCCCACTTGCTGCAGACCAGTTGCCTGGCGCTGCGTAGATTGCAGCTCGATTATGAGGACCAGTGCCTGGCGCATGAAGTGCTCGAGAGCCAGCTGGCCTATATGCAGGCCTGCCTGCAGCGTTCGCTGGCCAGTTTTGTGCGTACCCGATGACCTGATAGCCCTCGCCGATGACCTTTCCGGACATTGCCGAGCGGCCCCGCGATGCCGACAATGGGCCATCATCCCACCGTCCGGACCAGGCGCCATGTCGCAGCACATCTTCTTCGCCCACGCCAATGGTTTCCCGTCTGCCACCTACGGCAAGCTGTTCGCTGCCCTGGCGCCGGACTACGACGTTCGCCACCTGCCCCAGCATGCCCACGACCCGCGCTTCCCGGTGAATGAAAACTGGCAGAACCTGGTCGATGAATTGCTGCACCACCTGGCGCAGCAGGACGCGCCGGTCTGGGGGGTTGGCCATTCGTTGGGCGGGGTACTGCACTTGCATGCCGCCTTGCGTTGCCCCGAGTATTACCGCGGGGTGGTGATGCTCGACTCGCCGGTGCTGACCCGCGCCGATCAGTGGCTGCTGCGCACTGCCAAGCGTTTTGGCTTTATCGACCGCATCACCCCGGCCGGCCGCACTTTGGGGCGGCGCGAGGCGTTTGCCGATCGCGACAGCGCACGGGACTATTTCGCCAGCAAACGCTTGTTCCGCCACTTTGACCCCGACTGTCTGGAAGCCTACCTGGAGCATGGCTTGGAGCCCGCGCAAGAAGGGCTGCGCCTGCGTTTCGACCCGGCTACCGAGATCAGTATCTACCGCAGCATCCCCCATGCCAGCCCAGCGCCTGCCCGGCAACTGCAGGTACCACTGGCGATGGTGCGCGGCGAGCGCAGCAACGTGATCCGCCGGCACCACACGCTGGCCGTGCGCGGCATGGCCAAGGGCGAATACCACAGCGTGCCGGGCGGGCACATGTTCCCCCTGGAACGCCCGACCGACACCGCCAGCCTGATCAAGGGCCTGTTCGACCGTTGGAGCCACGAATGAGCGCGCACATGGAGGAAATCCGCCTGAGCCTGGGCCATATCGAGCTGGCTGCGCACCTGTTCGGCCCTGAGGATGGGCTGCCGGTGATTGCCCTGCACGGCTGGCTGGACAACGCCAACAGCTTCGCCCGGCTGGCGCCCCGGCTGCAGGGCCTGCGCATCGTCGCCCTGGACCTGGCGGGCCATGGCTACTCGGAGCATCGCCCGCCTGGCGCCAGTTATGCCCTGGCCGACTACGCCCACGATGTGTTGCGGGTGGCCGAGCAGTTGGGTTGGCAGCGCTTTGCCTTGCTGGGCCACTCACTGGGGGCGATCATCTCGGTGCAACTGGCGGGCGCCTTGCCGGAGCGGGTCAGCCACCTGGCGCTGATCGATGGCGTCATTCCGCCCACCGGGGCCGAACAGGACGCCGGTGAACGCCTGGGCATGGCATTGCAGGCGCAGCTGCGCCTGGATGGCAAACGTAAATCCGTCTACCCGGCGTTGGAGCAGGGCGTGCAGGCGCGCATGAAGGGTATGGTCGCCGTCAGCCGCGAGGCAGCCGAACTGTTGGCCCAGCGTGGGCTGATGCCAGTAGCGGGGGGGTACAGCTGGCGAAGCGACAGCCGCCTGACCTTGCCGTCCCCTGTTCGCCTGAGCCACGCGCAAGCCATGGCCTTTGTCAGGCGGGTGAGTTGCCCGGCCTGCCTGGTGGTGGCCGCCGACGGCATGCTAGCGCGCCACACCGAGTTGCTGGAGCAGCTACCCTTTGAACAGGTGACGCTGCCTGGGGGGCATCACCTGCACCTGAACGATGAGCAGGGCGCGGCCCTTGTCGCAGACTGTTTCAATCGCTTCTTTGGCTTTGCTTGACTTGCACCGGACAAGTGCCGAGGCTTGGCGGGTTGAACAGGGAGACAACCATGCACATGCCAGACACGCTGGACCTTAGCTTCGGCGCCCCGCGCCGACTGGGCTGCCGATGAGCGCGCCCGTAACCCTCCGTACTACCCTCGCTGCCTGCTTCGTGCTCGCCAGCCCCTTGCTGTGGGCAGGTAGCCTGCCCGTTCCCGTGGATGCCAAAGTGGTCGACCAACGCCCTGCAGTGGAGCAGGAGCGCGTGTACCCCATGGGGCCTTTGCGCAAGATCAGCGGCCGCCTGCGGGTCGACGACAAGGTCGAGAGCCGTGGCCAGGTCAGCTCGGTCACCTATGAACTGCCGGTGGAGCGCACGGCCCGCGAAGCGTTCACCAGCGCCCGCGAAGCACTGCAACACGACGGTGGTTACCCATTGTTCTGGTGCCAGGGCCGCGACTGCGGCGAAGCCAGCCTTTGGGCCAATGATGTATTCGCCAATGCACGGCTCAATGGCGGTGACGAGCAGCAGGCGTTCATCCTCCTGCGCCGTTCTGCAGAAGAGGCCGACACACTGGTGGCGTTGTACAGCGTCACCCGCGGCAACCGCCGCGCCTACCTGCACGTGGAAGAGTTCGTTGCTGCCAGCCCGCTGGGTGAGCTGCTGCCCACGGCCGCCACGGTGCTGCGCGAAATGCGCGACACCGGCAAGCTCGACTACCCTGACCTGAGCACGCCGCAACCTGCCTGGGTGGCGTTGTTGGGGCGTAGCCTCAACCTGGACAGCACCTTGCGCGCCAGCCTCAGCGGCAAAGAGGCCGAAGCGTGGCGTGAGCAACTGGTCAAGGCGGGCGTGCGCAGCAACCGGCTCGAGGTCGGCAACGCCCCTACCGATGGCCTGCACCTGGAACTGATCCGTTGAACGAGCACCGCCATGGCCAATAATGACCGCCTGCTGATCCAGATCGTCCTGTTGACGTTGCTCGGCGCTGCCTTGTGGGTCATGGCACCGTTCATTTCGGCGCTGCTGTGGGGCGCCATTCTGGCCTTTGCCAGCTGGCCGCTGATGCGCTTGCTGACGCGTGCGCTGGGCGGGCGCGAAACGTTGGCCGCCAGCCTGCTGACCGCAGCCTGGATCCTTATCGTGGCGTTGCCGCTGGTATGGCTGGGTTTCAACCTGGCGGATCATATCCGCGATGCCACGGCGTTTGTCCGTGATGTGCAGGTGGATGGGCTGCCCGAGGCGCCGGCCTGGCTGGGCAGCATTCCCCTGGTGGGTGAGCGCATGGTCAATTGGTGGCAATCGCTCGACCAGCAAGGTGCGGCTTTGATTGCTTCGATCAAGCCTTACCTGGGCCAGGTCGGCAACTGGTTGCTGGCGCGCAGTGCGCAGATCGGCAGCGGCATGCTCGAACTGAGCTTGAGCCTGGTCTTCGTGTTCTTCTTCTACCGTGACGGCCCGCGCCTGTCGGCGTTCGTGCTGCGCCTGTTGCAGCGCTTGACCGGTGACCGCGCCGAGTACTACCTGGACCTGGTGGCGGGCACCGTGCAACGTGTGGTCAACGGTGTCATCGGCACGGCAGCGGCCCAGGCCTTGCTTGCGCTGATCGGCTTCCTGATCGCCGGCGTCCCCGGGGCCATCGTGCTGGGCCTGGTGACCTTCATGCTCAGCCTGATCCCCATGGGGCCACCCCTGGCGTGGATCCCCGCGACGGCCTGGTTGGCGTGGAAAGGGGAGTACGGCATGGCGGTGTTCCTGGGTATCTGGGGCACCTTCGTCATCAGCGGCGTGGACAACGTGCTCAAGCCCTACCTGATCAGCCGTGGCGGCAACCTGCCGCTGGTCATCGTGCTGCTGGGTGTGTTCGGCGGGTTGATCGCCTTTGGTTTCATTGGCCTGTTCATCGGGCCGACGTTGCTGGCGGTGGGGTATAGCCTGCTGCTTGACTTGAGCCGCAACGCCGGGCAGCAAACACCGTAGCGCCTTCGAACGGGGCGCGTTTTTACACATTCTTTATGCGTTGATCCATCCCTCGATCTCGCCCCTTTACGCCCCCCCCTCGGACAATCTCCCCAAAGCGGCCCAAGCGCCGCACCACGGGGAGCTCCACACATGAACATGCTCGACGGGCTGTCACTGCTGCTGGCAGTGGCATTGGCGATTTACCTGCTGATGGCGCTGCTGCGCGCCGATCGCAGCTAGGGAGTGGCCATGCACAGTTACGACTTTGCCTTGTTACTGGCGTTTTTTGCCATCGTGCTGCTACCGGCACCCTGGCTTGGGCGGTTCTACTACAAGGTGATGGAAGGCCAGCGCACCTGGCTGTCACCGGTGGTGGGCCCGGTTGAGCAGGCCTGTTATCGACTGGCAGGCGTACGCGCCGACCAGGAGCAGAACTGGAAGCAATACACCCTGGCGTTGCTGGCCTTCAACCTGGCCGGCTTCCTGCTGTTGTTTGCCGTGCTGCTGTTGCAGGGCTACTTGCCGCTCAACCCACAGCAACTGCCCGGGCAGGAATGGTCGCTGGCGTTCAACACCGCCGTAAGCTTCGTCACCAACACCAACTGGCAGGCTTACAGCGGCGAGTCATCGGTCAGCTACCTGAGCCAGATGCTGGGCCTGACAGTGCAGAACTTCGTCAGTGCTGCCACTGGCCTGGCAGTACTTGTGGCCCTGTGCCGCGGCATTGCCCGCCGTTCGGCCGCCACCCTGGGCAACTTCTGGGTCGACATGACCCGGGCCACGCTCTATGGGCTGTTGCCCCTGTGCCTGGTGCTGGCGCTGCTGCTGGTGTGGCAGGGCGTGCCGCAGACCTTTGCCGACTATGCGCACGCACTGACCCTGCAAGGCACTGACCAGACCATCCCGCTCGGCCCGGCGGCTAGCCAGATCGCCATCAAGCAGCTGGGCACCAACGGCGGCGGCTTCTTCGGCGTCAACGCGGCACACCCGTTCGAAAACCCCACGGCCTGGAGCAACCTGTTCGAGGTGGCGTCGATCATTCTCATCCCGGCGGCGCTGGTGTTTACCTTCGGCCATTACGTGAAAGACCTGCGCCAGAGCCGGGCGATTCTTGCCTGCATGCTGAGCCTGTTCCTTATCGGTGGGGCTACAGCGCTGTGGTCCGAATACCAGCCCAACCCGGCCTTGCAGAGCGCGCAGGTGCAGCAAAGCGCGCCGCTCGAAGGCAAGGAAAGCCGCTTCGGCACCACCGGTTCAGTGCTGTGGACAGTGACCACCACGGCAGCCTCCAACGGCTCGGTCAATGCCATGCACGACAGCCTCAACCCGCTGACCGGCATGGTTGCGATGGTCAACATGATGGTCGGCGAGGTGATCTTCGGCGGCGTCGGTGCGGGGCTCTACGGCATGCTGTTGTTCGTGCTGATCGCCGTGTTCCTGGCCGGCCTGATGATTGGCCGTACCCCGGAGTACCTGGGCAAGAAGCTGCAGGCGCGTGAGGTGCAACTGTTGGTGGCGACCTTGCTGGTGATGCCGGTCGGCGTGCTGGTGCTGGGCGCCATCGCCGCCAGCCTGCCGGGCCCGGCGGCGGCGGTGAGCAACCCCGGTGCCCATGGCTTTAGCCAACTGCTGTACGCCTACACCTCCGGCACCGCCAACAACGGTTCGGCCTTTGCCGGTTTTGGCGCCAACACGGTGTACCACAACCTGATGATCGGCCTGGCCATGCTGGTCGGCCGCTTCGGCTACATCCTGCCGATATTGGCCTTGGCCGGCAGCCTGGCGGCGAAAAAGAGCGCACCCCAGGGGCTGAACAGCTTCCCCACCCACGGCCCGCTGTTCACCGGCCTGTTGTTGGTAACCATCCTGCTGGTGGGTGGCCTGACCTTCCTGCCGACCTTGGCCCTCGGGCCAATTGCCGAACACCTGAGCCTGGGCTTCTGAGGAACCACCATGAACATGCCCATTCCTGAAGTAAAAGCCCCCCACAGCGCCAAGGACCAGACCCGCTTCGCCGCGCTCTGGCGCCCGGCCCTGATCCAGGCCTTCGTTAAACTGGACCCTCGGCAGCTCAAGCGCTCGCCGGTGATGCTGGTGGTGGCGTTGACTGCCGCGCTGACCACTGTGTTGTGTTTTGCCCCTGGCAGTGGCGTGAGCACAACAGTGGCGGTGCAAATCGCCCTGTGGCTGTGGTTTACCGTGCTGTTCGCCAACTTTGCCGAAGCCCTCGCCGAAGGCCGTGGCAAGGCCCGCGCTGACAGCCTCAAGGCCGGGAGCCAGGGGCTGAACGTCCAACGTCGCGACAGCGCTGGCGCATTCGAAACGGTTGCCGCGACCGCGCTGCGCAAGGGCGATGTGGTCAAGGTGATCGCGGGTGAACTGATCCCGGGTGATGGTGAGGTAATCGAAGGCATCGCGGCGGTCAACGAGGCGGCCATCACCGGTGAGTCGGCCCCGGTGATCCGCGAGTCCGGCGGCGACCGTTCGGCGGTCACCGGCAACACGCGGCTGGTGTCTGACTGGTTGCTGATCCGCATCACCAGCAACCCTGGCGAATCGACCCTGGACCGAATGATCGCCTTGGTCGAAGGGGCCAAACGGCAGAAAACGCCCAATGAGATTGCCCTGGATATCCTGCTGATTGGCCTGACCCTGATCTTCCTGATCGTGGTCGTGACCCTGCAGCCGTTCGCCCACTTTGCCGGCGGTAGCCTGCCGTTGATCTTCCTGGCCGCACTGCTGGTGACGTTGATCCCCACCACCATCGGCGGCTTGCTGTCGGCCATTGGCATTGCCGGCATGGACCGCCTGGTCCGGCTCAACGTCATTGCCCGTTCCGGCCGCGCGGTGGAAGCTGCGGGCGACGTGCACACCCTGATGCTCGACAAGACCGGCACCATCACCTTCGGCAACCGCCGCTGCAGCGCGCTGCATGCCGCGCCGGGCGTCACCGCCAAGGAGCTGGGGGAGGGCGCCTTGTTCGCCTCGCTGGCCGATGACACGGCCGAGGGCAAATCGATCGTCGAGTACCTGCGCCAGTTGCACGACTTCGTCGAACCCTCCGGGCAGCAGCTCGTACCGATCGCCTTCAGCGCCGAGACGCGGTTGTCGGGTGTCGACTTCCAGCAGCACCGCTACCGCAAGGGTGCTGTCGATGCGGTGCTGGCATTCGTTGGCCTGCAACGGCTGGAAATGCCGCCGGCATTGGCCCGCGAGGTCGAGCGCATTGCCCAGAGTGGCGGCACGCCGCTGCTGGTGTGTGTCGACCAGCGCTTGCTTGGGGTGATCCACCTCAAGGACGTGGTCAAGCCCGGTATTCGCGAGCGCTTTGCCGAGCTGCGCAAGCTGGGCATCCGCACCGTGATGGTGACCGGTGACAACCCGCTGACGGCCGCTGCCATTGCCGCCGAGGCCGGGGTCGATGACGTGCTGGCCGAGGCCACCCCAGAGAAGAAGCTGGCGCGCATCCGTCAGGAGCAAAACGACGGCCGCCTGGTCGCCATGTGCGGCGACGGCGCCAACGACGCCCCGGCGCTGGCCCAGGCTGATGTGGGCATGGCCATGAACGACGGCACCCAGGCAGCCCGTGAGGCGGCCAACATGGTCGACCTGGACAGCGACCCGACCAAGCTGCTCGACGTGGTCCAGGTGGGCAAGGAACTGCTGGTGACCCGTGGCGCCTTGACCACCTTCTCGATTGCCAACGACGTGGCCAAGTACTTCGCCATCCTGCCGGCGTTGTTCGCGGCCATCTACCCGCAGCTGGGCGTGCTCAACCTGATGCACCTGGCCAGCCCGCAGAGCGCGATCTTGTCGGCGATCGTGTTCAACGCGCTGATCATCATCGTGTTGATCCCGCTGGCGCTGCGCGGTGTGCGGGTGCACGCGGCGAGCGCGGCACACCTGCTGCGGCGCAACCTGCTGATCTACGGGCTGGGCGGGATCATCGTGCCGTTCGCCGGGATCAAGCTGATCGACATGCTGCTCAATGCCTTGCACCTGGTCTGAGGAGGCCGCCATGAACACTTATATACGCCCGGCCTTGAGCCTGGCCTTGCTGATGACGCTGATCACCGGCGCGTTGTACCCGCTGGCGGTGACCGGAATTGCCCAGGTCGCCTTCCCTGAACAGGCCAATGGCAGCCTGGTGCGTGACGCGCGCGGCGAGGTGCGCGGCTCGGCGCTGATCGCCCAGGATTTCCAAGGCGATGGCTGGTTCCATTCGCGGCCCTCGGCTGGGGCTTATGCCACGGTTGCCAGCAGTGCCAGCAACCTGTCGCCGAGCAACCCGGCGCTGGCCGAGCGGGTAGGCAGCGAGGCCGCGAGGCTGTACCGGGCTGAGCAAGGGCCTGTGCCGCAAGCCTTGCTGACCACTTCAGGCAGTGGCCTGGACCCGCATTTGCCGCCGGAGGCGGTGGCTTATCAGGTAGCGCGTGTGGCAGCGGCCCGCAAGGTGCCCGTTGAGCGCTTGCAAGCCCTGGTGGAAGAGGCCACCCTCCATCCATTGATCGGGCCGCCTGTGGTCAATGTACTGGCGCTGAACCAGGCCCTGGAGATATTGGGCCGCTGACAGTTGGGCCGCGTTGCGGCCCTTCGCGGGTAAACCCGCTCCCACAGTAATAGCGCAGCTGCAGAATGTGGCGCGGTCCCTGTAGGAGCGGGCTTGCCCGCGAAGGCCTGCAGAGCAGGCCCAGATGCACCGATCGCCGCACAATCGAAGGATGAAACATGAGTGATTCCGCCCGCGCAGACGCGCTGTTGGCCAACCTCCCGCGCGAAGGCCGCGGCAGGCTCAAGGTATTCCTCGGCGCCGCACCGGGTGTGGGCAAGACCTACGCCATGCTGCAAGCCGCCCACAGCCAGCAACGCCAGGGCGTACACCTGCTGGCCGGGGTCGTCGAAACCCATGGCCGCGCCGAAACCGAATCGCTGCTTGGCGGCTTGCCCCAGCAGCCCCTGCTGCGCAGCGAGTACCGTGGCGTCACCCTTGAGGAAATGGACCTCGACGGCCTGCTCAAGGCCGCACCTGCGTTGGCCCTGGTCGACGAACTGGCCCACACCAACGCCCCCGGCAGCCGCCACGCCAAGCGCTGGCAGGACGTTCAGGAACTGCTCGCCGCCGGCATCGACGTGTACACCACGGTCAACGTTCAGCACCTGGAAAGCCTCAACGACAAGGTCCGCGATATCACCGGCGTGCAGGTGCGCGAAACCCTGCCGGACTGGGTGCTGCAGGAAGCGTTCGAATTGGTCTTGATCGACCTGCCACCGCGCGAATTGCTGGAGCGCTTGCGCGAAGGCAAGGTGTACGTGCCCGAGCAGGCGCGGGCTGCGATCGATGCCTATTTTTCCCAGACCAACCTCACCGCATTGCGCGAGCTGGCCATGCAGACCGCCGCCGCCCAGGTCGACGCCGACCTGGCCCACGGCTACCGCCAGCGCGGGCAGGAGGCTCCGGCCCTGCGCGGGCGCCTGCTGGTGGGCATCGATGGCGACGACCAGGCCGAACGCCTGGTGCGCCACGCCAGCCGCGTAGCGCAACGCCGGCACTTGCCCTGGAGCCTGGTGCACGTCGACAACGGTAAGCTGCGCGACGAAGCCGCACGCCAACGCCTGCAGGCCGCGCAGCAACTGGCTGAGCGCCTGGGCGGCGAAGTGGTGCTGCTGCGCGCCGGTGAAGTGGCGCGCACGCTGATCCAGCATGCCAGCGAGCGGCGGGCCAGCCTGGTGCTGGTGGGGCAGTCGCGTGATCGCCTGCGCCGTCGCTTCTTCGGCGCCGGTGTAGCGGCGCGGCTGCTGCGCGAAAGCCACGGCCTGGAGATCAACGTGCTCGACCGCGATGCCCAGCCGGCCCCGGCCAGTGCGGCGGTGCAACGGGTATGGGTGTGGCGGCACTACCTGCTGGCCCTGCTTGCCACACTGCTGGCGGCCGGTTTGTCGTGGGCCGTGTCCAGCGTGCTGGCGCTGCCCAATATCTCCCTGGTATTCCTTGCCGCCGTGCTGCTGGTAGCGGTGCGCAGCAGCCTTGGGCCGGCCTTGGCCTGCGCCGCGCTGTCGTTTCTGACCTACGACTTCCTGTTCATCCCGCCCAATTTCTCGTTCAGCATCCAGCGCGAGGAAGACGTGCTGACCTTGGTGTTCTTCCTGCTGATGGCGGCCCTCACCGGAAACCTTGCGGCCCGCCAGCGCCGCCAGTTGCAGGCGCTGCGCGAGACGCAGGCGCAGACCAGCCAGTTGCTTGATTTATCCCGCCGCCTGACCGTTGCCGCCGACCGCCAAGCGGTGTTCAACGCCGCCGGCCAACACCTTGACGGCTGGCAGGATGTGCAAGTCTGCCTGCTCGAACGTAACCCCGAAGGCCAGCTGCACCTGGCCAGTGGCGAGGCCCAGGGCCTCAGTGACAACGAGCGCGCCGCCGCCGAGTGGGCCTGGCAGCACGGGCAGGCGGCTGGCCATGGCAGCGATACCTTGCCCAATGGCCGCTGGTGGTGGTGGCCGCTGGCGGTCGATGACCACCCGCTGGCCTTGCTCGGCGTGCGCCCGCGCTCTGGCGACCCGCTCAGCGCCCAGCGCCGGCGCCTGCTCATGGCCCTCGGCCAACCCCTGGCCCAAGCCCTGGCCCGCGCCCGCCTGGCCGAACAACTGGAAGCGGCGCGCCTGCATGGCGAAACCGAGCAACTGCGCAGTGCCTTGTTAGCCTCGGTCTCCCACGACCTGCGCACGCCCTTGACCGCCATGCGCGGCAGCATTGACAGCTTGCTGGCGCTGGGTGAGGCGATCCCCGAGGACGACCGCCGCGAGTTGCTGGAAGGCACCCGCAACGAGGCCGAGCGCCTGGACCGCTACATCCAGAACCTGCTCGACATGACCCGGTTGGGCCATGGCGGCCTCAAGCTGGCCCGCGACTGGGTGGCCCCCGCAGACATCGTCGGCAGTGCGCTGAACCGCCTGCGGGTGGTGCTTGCGCCCCTGCGCGTGCACACCGATGTGCCGGCCGAGCTGCCGTTGCTGTTCGTGCATGCGGCGCTGATCGAGCAGGCCTTGGTCAACGTGCTGGAGAACGCTGCACGCTTCTCGCCGGCCCAGGGTCGGCTGGAACTGCAGGTGTCGGTGCAGGGCGAACAACTGCGCATTGCCGTCAGCGACCAGGGCCCAGGCATTCCTGTGGCCGAGCGGGAGAAGATTTTCGACATGTTCTACACCGCCGCCCGCGGTGACCGGGGCGGGCAGGGCACTGGCCTGGGCCTGGCGATCTGCCAGGGCATGATCGGCGCCCATGGCGGGCAGATCCTGGTGGGTGAAGGGATCGATGGCCAGGGCACCGGCATCACTTTATGCTTGCCGCTGCCCCCTCAACCTGAAGCCGAAAGCGAAGCCCCATGAGCCAGTCCGCCACCCTCCTGGTCATCGACGATGAACCGCAGATCCGCAAGTTTTTGCGCATCAGCCTGACGTCCCAGGGCTACAAGGTGATCGAGGCCGCCACCGGCAGCGAGGGCCTGGCGCAGGCCGCCTTGGGCAAGCCCGACCTGGTGGTGCTCGACCTCGGCCTGCCGGACATGGACGGCCAGCAAGTGCTGCGCGAACTGCGTGAGTGGAGCGCAGTGCCGGTGCTGGTGCTGTCGGTGCGTGCCAGTGAGGTGCAGAAGGTCGATGCGCTGGACGGCGGCGCGAATGACTACGTGACCAAGCCGTTTGGTATTCAGGAGTTTCTGGCGCGGGTGCGCGCCTTGCTGCGCCAGGTGCCGCAGGCCGGCGGGGGCGAGGTGGCGGCCAGTTTCGGGCCGTTGACCGTGGACTTTGCCTTCCGCCGTGTGACCCTGGAGGGCGTCGAGGTGGCGCTGACCCGCAAGGAGTATGCGTTGCTGGCCCAGCTGGCCGGGCACCCGGGCCGGGTGATTACCCAGCAGCAGTTGCTCAAGGACATTTGGGGGCCGACCCATGTGGACGATACCCACTACCTGCGGATCGTGGTCGGGCACCTGCGGCAAAAACTCGGGGATGACCCCATGGCGCCGCGTTTCATCATCACCGAGGCGGGCGTCGGTTACCGGTTGGTCGCGCCCGCCTGATGATGCCGGCCGCTGTTACCACCCTAACTGCTTGTGCAAGCCCAGGGCGTCGTAGTAGTCCCCTTGGTAGATGATCTTGCCGTCTTTGACCTTCACATAGCTCACCCCATCGAACGACAGCGCTTTGTGGGTGGCGGGCGTTTGCGCGTCCCAGGCGCCAGTGTTGGTGCCGCTGAAGGTCCACTGGAAGGCGATGCCGTCCTGGTCGACGATCGGCGTGCCGTTGATCTTCCATTTGAGGTCTGGCACGGCGCCCACGAACACCTTGATCACGTTGTCGCGTGCGGCTTCGCGGCCCTTTTGCGGGGTGCCGACGGTGACGTCGAAGTATTCGGCGTCCTTGGCCAGGTAGCTGGCGGCCTTTTCGGCGTCATGGGCGTTCCAGGCTGCCATGTAGGCGTCGACGATCTGCCTGGGGGTTTCGGCCGCCTGGGCGAGGCTGGCGAAGGTGAACAGCGACAGCAGGTAGAACGCTCTAATCAAAGGACGCATGTTTGCCTCGCTTGCGGGCGTGCCCGCGGGTTGTCGGCCGGACGGCCATTGCGCGTGGTCAGGCCCTTGGCGGCTCCTTTTCGAACAGTTGCCGTACAACTTCCAGGTAGCGCCGCGCGCCCAGGCCCAGGGGCCGCGGTTTGACCCAGATGATGTCGACCCACAGCCGTAAGCGGCTGGCCATGTTGTCGAAGCGCACCTCGGCCAAGGCGCCCGAGGCAATCAACGGTTCGACCAGCGGCTGCGGCAGGTAGGCCCACCCCAGGCCGGATTGCACCAGATCCAGCGTAGCCAGATAACTGTCGGTCAGCCAGATGCGCCGTGACAACACCATGCGCGGGTCGGAGCCGGTGGCTTTGCCGGAGGCCACGATGATTTGCCGTTGCTCGGCGAAAGCTTCTTCGGGCAGTGGCGTGCCGCTGTTGCGCCCGGCGGGGTGGCGGGGGGACGCGACGGCGACCAGCAACTGGCTGCCGGCTTCAAGAAACGACTCACGTTCATCGATGCCGGGCCGTTCGAAAACCAGCGCCAGCTGCACGCTGCCGTCATGCAGCAAACGAATCGCTTCGGCTTGCGTGGCCGAACGCACTTCGATCTCAAGGCTTGGGAATTCTTGCGCGAGGGTTTCCAGCGGCTGGCTCCAGCGGCCGGTTTGCAGCTCGGGGGCCATGGCGATGGTCAAGCGCTTTTCCAGCCCCTTGTGCAGCTGCAGGGCCTGGGCGTCGAGCAGGTTGAGCTGGCAGATCACCTGCCGGGCCTGGGGTTCGAGGGCCAAGGCGGCGCTGGTTGGCAAGGCTTTGCGCGTGGCCCGGTCGAACAGGGCCAGGTCCAGCTCGGCTTCCAGCTGGGCGATGGCCATGCTCACGGCCGAAGGCACGCGGCCCAGCTTGCGCGCTGCTGCGGAAAACGACCCTGCCTCCAGTACGGCCAGAAAAACTGCAAGTGAGTCGCTGGTGAAGGCCATTGTCAGAAAACCTGATTGATCGGTTGAGCCGCGTAGGCTGTGATGGGCTGCGCAGCGGCCCCCGTTATGACGGTGTGTTGCTGCAGAAAAGTATGAGTTTTCAAGCAGGCCTATAACAATCTCTTACAGATCTTCCGACAGGATACGGTCCACGCTGTCGACAAAGTAGTCCACGCTCGCCCGTGTGGTGCACATCGGTGGTTTGATCTTGAGGATGTTGAGGTAGTCGCCGGTCGGCTGCATGAAGATGCCCAGGTCACGCAAGCGGTCGCACAGCAGCAAGGTCTCCTCGGTCGCCGGCTCCAGCGTCTGCCGGTCGCGTACCAACTCAAGCCCCAGGTAGAAGCCCGAGCCATGCGCCGCACCTGCGAGCGGGTGCTTGTCGACCAGCGCCTGCAAGCGCGCCTTGAAGTAGCGGCCGGTGTCGCGGGCGTTGTCCCACAGCCCTTCCTCTTGCATCACGTCCAGCACCGCCATGCCGATGCGGCAACTGACCGGGCTGCCCCCCGCCGATGAGAAGAAATAACCCTGCGCCTCCAGCGCCTCGGCGATTTCGCGCCGGGTGATCACTACCCCCAGCGGCTGGCCGTTGCCCATGCCCTTGGCCATGGTGATGATGTCGGGCACCACCCCTTGCTCCTCGAAGCCCCAGAAGTACTCGCCCAGTCGGCCATAACCCACCTGCACCTCGTCGGCGATGCACACGCCACCGCGGGCGCGCACCTTGGCGTAGGCGTCCTGCAGGTAGCCCGCTGGCAGCGAGATGCCCCCGGCGTTGCCGTACACCGGCTCGCAGATGAAGCCGGCCAGTTGGCGGCCACGGGCATCGAGGTCGGCCAGCTTGGCGTCGACGTCGCGCAGGTAGTCGGCGGCACTGTCGGCACCACGGAAGCGCCCACGGAAGGTGTTCGGTGCCTCGACCGGGTGCACCCAGTCTGGCCGGGTTTCCAGGGCTTGCGGGTTGTCGGCGATAGAGGTGGAAATGGCGTCTGTAGCCACCGACCAGCCGTGGTAGGCCTCCAGCACGCTGAGCAGGTCGCGCCCGCCGCTGTAGGCCCAGGCCAGGCGGATGGCCAAGTCGTTGGCCTCGGTGCCGCTGTTGACCAGGAACACCCGGTCGAAGCCTGCTGGCGCCAGCTTCAGCAGGCGTTCGGAGAACTCGGCGATGGCCGCGTAGTGGAAGCGCGAGTTGGTGTTCAGCAGCGACCATTGCCGCGCCGATTCCGCCACCATGCGTGGGTGCCCGTGGCCAAGCACGGCCACGTTGTTGAGCATGTCCAGGTAAGACCGGCCCTGCATGTCGATCAAATAATTGCGCCAGCCGCGTTCGATATGGGGCGGTTGCGCGTAGTAGTGCTTTTGCGAACGGGCGAAGCTGGCATCACGACGTGCCAGCAGCGCCTGTGCATCGGGCAGCGGTTCGGCGTCGCAATCAAAGCCCAGCAGCGCGGCAGGCGACGGGCACAGCGCTAGCCAGGCAGCGGCCTGGGAGGGGGTGGCGAAAAACGGCGGGCGGGCGCCGTTATCCAGGCACAGCTGAATGCTGAGCAAGCCACCGCTGCTGCCCAATTTTTGACCTTTTGCCAGGGCCTGCCCATCTGCCGGAGCATCCTCCAGGCCACCTAGCCACAAGCTCCAGTGGGGTGTGCGCAGGCAACCGCGGCCATCGCCATGGCGCTGCCAGGTACCGGCCTGCGGCGCCTGCACGGTGCTGGCGTTGGGCACATGCAATTCGACACCCAGCGCGCAGGTGGCAGGTTCTTCAGCGCGGTCGATATGGGTTTGTGACAGGCGATATTGGCCATGCAGCGTGCACGCCGGGGCCGGTTGTGCAGCCAGCAGGCGTTGGTCGAAGCCTGGTTGTTCCCAGTTGCCCGCTTCGCAGTGCGGGCTGAGCACGCCCAGGTCGAGGCGAGCCACCGGCTGGCCGACCCGTTCAGGCAGCAGGGGCGCGCAACTGGCCAGGTCGGGCCGGCTGGGTTGAACACCGGCCGCCAGCAGAATAGCCGCCTCCATCAGTGCGAATGGCACGGCAGCCGCGGTGTCGAAAATCTCCCATTCGTGCGCGATGTTGTTGCGGATGTACTGATTGCCCGGGTCTACAGCCAGCTGTTGCTCGCTGCTCAGCACCAATACCGCGGCGCGGTTGAGCACCAGCGGCCACAGGGCACGCAGTTCGGCTTCGCTCAGCGGGTTGAGGGCCTGGTAGGCCCGCACCGCCGGCAGAATGCGCAGTGGGTCGCCTTCGGCATGGTGCAGCAGTGCTGCGCAGGTCACCGAGAGGTCGGCAATGCGCCAGGTACGCAGCAGGTCGCCAAAATCGATGACGCCCTGCACCTGCCACTGGCGCTCGTCATCGCGGGCCCACACGGCGTTGTCATCGGTGATGTCCAGGTGCACGGCTTGGCTTGGCAGCTGCTCCACCAGCGGCGCCAGGCGCTCGGCAGCCAGTTGAGTGGTTTGCTCGACACGGGCGCGTTGCCCGGCGTCTTGCAACACCGGCAGCAGGTGCTGGATCAACGCCTGCGCGTGCTGCGGGTCCCATTGCAGGGTGCGGTTCAAGCCGGGGTGGTCAAACTCGGCCAAGGCTTGGTCCACTTTCGCGCAAAGCCCGCCCAGCTCGGCTATCAGGCGCGGTGCCATGTGTTTGAGGCGGGTCAGCGGTTGGCCGTCGATGTAGTCGAGCAGGCGCACCCGCAGCGGTTGCCCATCGATGTCCAGGGCCAGCAATGCCTGCCCGTTTTGCGCCGGGCGCACTGCGGGTACCGGCAAACCCTGTTCGCGCAGGTACGCCAGCGCGGCATGCTGCGCCTCCAGTTCGACCTGGGCATAGCTGCCGTGGCAGGCCTTGAGCACGAAACGGCCCTGGGCGGCATCCACGCGGAAGTTCAAGTCTTGCTGGCTGCCCAGCGATGACAGGCTGCCCGCGAAGCCGTAGTGCGCCTGCAGCAAGGCGTGTGCCTGGGCCTCGCTGAGCGCAGGGCTGGGCAGGGCGGAGCGCTGGATCAGGATGTCCAGGGCAGGGGAGGCGGGCGTTTGGTGGTGGCTGGGCATTGGGCTCTACCGTTGGTGCTGGGGGTTGACGGTAGAGAATTTATGCCCGTTTTGGCTGATGATGGAAGACGATTGTTGTCAGAATTTTTGATGATTGGGTGTGGGTGCATGTCTTGAGTTTTGCGGCGCCTATGAGATCGAGCGCCGCCCGCGCGGCGCTTCGCAGCACAAGGCTGCTCCCACATCTGTTTCGGGCCAGTTATTCCTGAGGCATGGGCGCGCGGCCCCTTGGTGCCCACCTTGATATCCAGTCGGACAAACAAGGCGGTCGCGCGCAGACTTCACAGGCCTCACTGGCCCGAAACAAACGTAGGAGCGAGCGTTGCTCGCGATGCGCCGCGCGGGCGGCGCTCGATCTCATAGGCGCTGCAAATCCATCGCCATGCACCTGGCGGCCCTCCCTCAATCTACCGCCGGCTCACCCCACCCCTCACATCAAAAACTGGCCTTGACCGACACCATGAAATTACGCGGCTCCCCATAATAATTACCAAACGTCTCTGTCCCGATACTGGCGTAATAACGCTTGTCGAACAGGTTGTTGCCGTTAACCGCCACCGACCAGGTATCGTCGATCCGGTAACCGATCCGGCCATTCCAAACCGCGTACCCCGCCTGGCTGATCTTCTCGCCACTGGCAGGCGAAACCCGGAAGTTATCGCTCTGCGCGTTCACCCCGGCACCCAGGCTGAACCGCTCAAAAGCGCCATCGAGCGCGTACTCGCCCCACAGGCGCAGCACGTGCCGAGGCACATAGCTGTTGAACGCCGCGCCGTTCAGGCTGGTGTCGATATCGTCGAGGGTCTTGGTCTGGGTGTAGGTGTAGCCCGCCAGCAATTGCAGGCGCTCGATGACTTCACCACTGATCTCGGCCTCGAAACCCTGGGCGCGGACCTTGCCGGCGTTCACGTAGCAATAGCCATCCGAGGAGGGGCACGACGAGTTGTAGTCGGTCTGCGCCTGGTCCTTCTGAATGGTGCGGAACAGGTTGAAGGCGCCGTTCAAACGCCCGTCGAACCAGGCCCCCTTGATCCCCAGTTCATAGCTCTGGCCCACCAACGGTTTGAGCGCCGAACCTTGTTCGTCCCGGTAGCTGCCTTGCGGGGTGAAGATGTCCGAGTAGCTGGCGTAGGCCGTCAGGTTTTCGTTCAGGTCCAGCAGCACGCCGGCAAAGGGTGTGACCTGCCCGGTCTCGCGGGCGTTGGAGTGCTGCGGCGGCGTGGCGGTGTCGATGAAGACGGTATCGGTCTCGGCGTTATACCAACTCACCCGGCCCCCCATCACCAGGGTCAACGGGTCGGCCAGTTTCAGGCGCAGGGTCGAGTAGAGGCCTTTTTGTGTGGTCACGGACTTGACCGGGCCACCGCGCGACGAGTGCTCGATGAAGTAGCTGTCATCTGGCTCAGGGATGAACTTGTCGGGGTTGAACACGTTCTGCCGTTGCGCAAGGAACGCCACCGAGTAGAAGTCATCTTTCTTCGAGCGGCTGGCGTTCATGCCCAGCACCAGTTCATGTTGCTGGCCGAAGGCAGCGAACTTGCCATCCACATAGGCATCCAGGCCGTAATCGACCTGGTCATAGTCATACATACTGCCCAGCATGCCAGTGGTATCAATGCCAGGCGTCACCGCACCGGACGCGAAGGCGTACTTGATGTCTTGGGTGTTCTTTGTATAAACGCTCGCCACCTTGAGCCTCCAGTCTTCGTCGAGCTGGTGGGTGAGGTCGGTGAACACCGTGGTGCGCTGGCTGCGCCAGGTATTCCACGAAGGGTCGAGGCAGGTCGAGCGGCTGAGGTTCAGGTCGCTGCGGTCCCGGTAGCGTGGCAGGCCGCCCCAGCAGGGGTTGGCATCCACGTCCTCGTAGGCAACGCCTAGGCCCAACGTCGTGTCGGGGCTGACATCGACGTCGAGGGCGCCGTAGTACACCTGGTCCTTGCGGTTGGCGTCGTCGACCGAGTAATGCCGGCTCTGCTCCGCCACGACCGCCCGGCCACGCAAGGTGCCGGCTGCGTTCAGCGGCCCACCGGTGTCGAGCTGCCCGCGATAGTTGTCCCAACTGCCTCCGGACAGGGTGATGTCGGTATGCGCCGCCGCCAGGCCACGCTTGCGCACGAAGTTCACCCCGCCAGCGGTCCCGCCCGACCCTTTCATCATGCCGGCTGCGCCGCGCAGCACCTCGACCCGGTCGTAGTAGGCCATGTCACTGCTGAAGCTGTCGGCTTGAACATAGAGGTTGCCCATGTCCAGCGGCACGCCGTCGTACTGGTACTGGCCCGACATGCGGAACCCGCGCGAATAGAAGTATTTGCCGCCCATGGTCGAGTCGTACACGGTGATGCCGGGCGTCTTTTCCATGACCTGATCGATGGTGTACAGGTTCTGGTCGTCCATCATTTTGCGCGTCATCACCGTGACCGACTGCGGCGTCTCCTTGAGCGAGTGCTCGCCCTTGCCGATGGTCACCGCGCCCGTGGTGTACGAGCCGCTGTTCTCAGTGGTTGCGCCCAGCACCTGGCTGGTGATGTTGGTGGCCCCCAGCTCCAGTGCCGAGCCCGACGACGGCACCGCCTGCAGCACATAAGTGCCGTTTGACCGCGGCTCGGCCTGCAGGCCGCTGCCTGCCAGAATCTGGGTAAAGCCCTCGCTGACACCGAACGCACCTTTGAGGCCGGGGCTCTGCAAACCGTCTGTTTGCCGGGCATCGAACGAAATCGCGGCGCCCGCCGCACTGGCGAAGCGGCTGAGGACTTCAGTCAGGCTGCCCCCCGCAATAGTGTACGACCGTACGGCATTTTGCTGCGTCGGCTGCGGCGCTGCATACGTCGTCATGGGCCAGGCGCCGGCGGTGGTTGCCGCCAACAGCCCGACATTTATTGCAGTCGCCAGACGACCACGCTTGAACACAGCAGACATACCAATCCTCCCCCTGAAAACGATCAATAGAACCCTTTGGGGGATGAGCCGAACGTCGTGTAAGAAAAGTGCAAAACCCGCGAAAGTTTTTTCAGCCCGCTGGGGAAGGGGGCGGCGATACGGTGACCCAAAAACGGCTGTAGCGCGTGACGCGCAGCGCAAACCCGGTCTCCAGTGCCGCCAATGCCCGGTCGGTGTCATCGATGGGGAACGCGCCAGAAACCTTCAACTGGGCAATGCGGGGATCACAGCGCAGCACCCCGGTGCGATAGCGCGAGAGGTCCGCCAGCAGTTCGCCCAAGGGACGGTCCAGGGCGATGATGCTGCCTTGTTGCCAGGCCCCTACAGAGGCGTCATTGCGCCGTATTGCCCCCACCGAACGGTCAGAGAACGCGATGGATTGCCCAGCTTCCACACGCACTGCCAACGCACCGCTGGACGCCCTCACTTCCACCGCCTTCTCGAGCACGGCCACGTCACCCTCCAAGGCTTGGGAGCGAACCAGAAATCGCGTGCCCAGCGCCCGTACCTGGCCATGCCGGGTGCGCACACTGAACGGCCGGTGCGCGGGGTCGGCCGCCGTGGTGACCAGAATTTCGCCGCGCAACAGTTCCAGCACCCGTTGCTGGCCGTCGTACTTGAGGTTCACCGACGTGTCGGTGTTCAGCAGCAGCGAGCCGCCATCGGGCAAGCGAAACGCGCGGCGTTCACCCACAGCGGTGCGGTAGTCGGCCAGCAGCTGCTGCGAGGTGTCGCTGCGCCAACCCAGCCAGCCCAGCGAAGTGGCCGGCACCAGTATCACGACACTGCGCAACAGCTGGCGCCGAGAGCGCTCGGCGCCGCGCAAGGCAGGGGCCGCCAGGGCGCCGGGCACGCGGGTCATCTGCTCGCCCACGGCGGCCATGCGTTGCCAGGCCTGACGGTGGGCCGGGTCGGCAACCAGCCAGTCGTTCCAGGCGCTGCGGTCGGCGTCGGTGGCGATGCCGGAGTGCAGCCGCGCGTACCAGCGGGCGGCGACACTGATGGCGTTCAACTCGGCGGGCGACAGGCTCATGCCAGTTGCAACTGCATCAAACAGCAATGTTCCATGGCTTTGGCCATGTAGTTGTTGACGCTGCGCACGCTGATGTTCATGTGCTCGGCAATCTGCGGGTAGGTCAGGCCGTCGAACTGCGACAGCATGAACACCTGCTTCACCTTCGGGCCAAGCCCTTGCAGCAGGCGGTCGATTTCTACCAGTGCCTGCAACAGGATCGCCTGTTCCTCCAGTGAAGGCTGCAACGCCTCCGGCAGGCTAGCCAAGGCCTCCAGGTAGGCCTGCTCCAGTGAGCGTCGACGAATCAGGTCGATCAGCAGGCCCTTGGCAATTCGCGACAGATAGGGGCGTGGCTCGCGAATATCCAGCGCACTGCGTGCCTTTATCACCCGCACGAAGGTGTCCTGCGTCAGGTCGGCGGCATCGAACGCATTGCCCAGGCGTTTGCGCAGCCAGCCATTGAGCCAGCCGTGATGTTCGCAGTACAGATCATTGACGGCGCTACGCAGGGATAGATCGTTGGCGGGCATGGTGATGGAATGGTTCGCGAGTGGTAATGAATCTTATTGTCGTGCGGGCTGTGGTTTTTTTGCAAGCGCTACAAAGATTCAAGAAACGCACGTATCGCCTGCCGCTCGCCCTTGCTCAGCGCCGCATAGCGTTGCCGGGCCACTTCTGCTTCACCGCCATGCCAGACAATCGCTTCTTCCAGGGTGCGCGCTCGGCCGTCGTGCAGATAGCCGCTGCCGGGGGTAATCCGTTCGCTCAGGCCAAGCCCCCACAGCGCCGCCGTGCGCCACTGCCGGCCGTTAGCGAGATAGTCTTCACGGCCATCGGCCAGGCCGGGGCCCATGTCGTGCAGTAACAGGTCGGTATACGGCGCGATGCGTTGCTGTGTCAGGGCGGGATAAAGCGGGTGTGTGCCGGTGATCAGCTCGGGGCGGTGACAGGCGGTGCAGCCACTGGCAGCGAACAGTTTTTCGCCCTCAATGACCGCAGGTTCGGCCTGTTGTCGACGGGCCGGTGCGGCCAGGTGAGCGAGGTAGAAATGCAGGTCGCCGAGTTGCAGGGCGTCCAGCTCCGGCTCGCCGCCGTGCGCCGCGTGGGCACAGGCCTGTTGACTGGGCGTGCAGTTCCGCACCGGGGCGAGCGGGGAGGTGATGCCAAGATCACCTAGCATGGCGTGGGCGATTTGTTGGCGCAGGTCCGGCTGGTTGGCCTTGAGGCCAAAGCGGCCTGCCTCGGTGCGTTGTCGCTCGACACTCCACACCTGATTGACCTGCCCCGTCACGCCATCTGGTTTGGCTTCAGAGGCCATGGCGTGCAGGGTGCGCTCATCGATAGCCTCCAGCAAACCAAGGCCAATGACCGGCGAACCCACGCGTGCCGACGTTAACTCCGCGTCCAATGGCCCATAAGCCAGCTCACGCAGCTCGACACGCGGCTTGCGCAGCATGACGGTTTCGCCATCGCCCAGCGACACCGCCTGCTCCTCCCAGTGCACATGGGCGCGCCCTTCACCCGGCACGCCAGGCACACCCTGGTCGTTCAGCTGATCGCCGTATATGGGGTGCGGCTTTGGCCCGCCATGGCCGTCGTGCCCTGGCAGGGCCAAGCGCAGCAACATGCTGCGCATCGGCTGCCCGTGTTCAGGCGCCTGGCCGCGGCCGTTCTTGGGGTGGCAGGCGATGCACGACACCCGGTTGTACAGCGGCCCAAGGCCAT
This sequence comes from Pseudomonas sp. LAIL14HWK12:I10, assembly GCF_900184205.1. NCBI lineage: Bacteria > Pseudomonadati > Pseudomonadota > Gammaproteobacteria > Pseudomonadales > Pseudomonadaceae > Pseudomonas > Pseudomonas sp. LAIL14HWK12:I10. Next base: position 598,557 of record NZ_FXWU01000002.1, read on the forward strand.
CCACCGCCTCGTCTCGGGACGGTGCAACCACCCAGGCCTGGCGGAACAGGCTGCGCCCGCGGAAGAAACGTTCCAGTTGGCCTTCGTCCAGCCCGGTGAACGGCTGGGAGTAGGCTTCACGGTTGGCCGCGGTGTGCGTGGTCGCGGCGCTGGCGAGCAGGCTCGTCAGCACACCCATCGTTAACCAAGCGGCGCGCACGGCAGTCACTGCCCCAAACCATCGAGCAAACGGGCGGCCTCTGCCCGGTGAAGCGCGGCCTGGAACTGCCAGTTGATTTCCCGGCGGCCGAGTTCGTCCGCGTCGCTGGCCGGCGCTTGCGTCATGCCCTGGTCCTGGCGCGCCGCGAACAGTGCCAGTAAGGGCTTCGCCTCGGCGTGTTCGGCATCCAGGGGCGGTGCGGTCAACTGTTGGCGTATGGCGGTGACGTCCAGCCCAGCGTCTTCGGCCGCGTGCAGCCGAGCCCAGAGCTCGCCCAAGGCTTCATGGGGCATGCCGAGCCAGTGGGTGAACAATGAGCTGATCAAGGCCAGGCGTTCGCGTGAGCTGCCGTTGCCGTAGTCATAGGCACCCAGGCCCGCAGCTACGAACGGGTCATGGTAGTCCGCTGGCAACTGCCGATAAACACTGGGACGAACGGGCAGTTTGCGGATATCGGCATCGGCCAGCAGCCCTTGGCCTGCTTCCGACAGCACGAACTGCGCAAACGCTCGGGCACCCGCCAATGCCTGGCTGTGGGCTGTAATGGCGATGAATGCGGGGTTAAGGCCGCCATGGGCCGGATAGATGAAATCCACCGGCTCGCCATTGGCTTTGGCCGAGGCGACAAAGAAATCGATCGACAACCCGACTGCTGCACGCCCGCTGGTCACTTCATCACTGACCAGGGTGCCACCCCGCGTTACCAGGCGCGCCTGGCCGGCCAGTTCACTCCAGAGGGCCCAGCCACGTTCCCAGCCATAGGCGCGCAAGACGATATCCAGCAGGACCGGTGCAAAGCCGACCCGGCCTGGGTCTGGCAGCGCAATGCGCCCGCGCAGTCGTGGGTCGAGCAAGTCTGGCCAATCCCTTGGTACCGGAACCCCCAGTTCGCCCAGTGACGTGGCGTTGATGGCAAAGCCATAGCCCGCGAGCTCGGTTGCCTGGTACAGCGGGCCTTGGTCACGCAATGACAAACCACCGATCTGTGCCGGCAGGCCCTTCAGGCTGATCCCCAGGGGTTGCCAGCTACCGGCTTTCGCCAGCCGGGCGAAGTTGCCCGGCGACGGTGCCCAATAGACATCGACACCGCCCTGTTGTGCTTGCAGCAGATAGGGCAGGGCATCGAAGCCCTGGCGCCAGAGGATGTGCAGGCGATAGCCCGGGTGGGCTTGAGCAAAGCCATCCTCGATCCGCGTCATCACCTCCTCGGGGTAGCTGGTCATGACCACCACGGTTTGCGGGGCGGCGTTCAGCAGCGTGCTGACCGTCAGCAGCAGGCTCGCCAGCCAGCGGTTACAGCGGCACATTGAATTGCACGAAGTATTGACGGCCCATTTCAGGGTAGCCCTCGCTGTATTCATACAGCCGGTCGAACAGGTTGCGAATGCCGCCCTCGATCAGCACATCGTTGCTGAAGCGGTAGCCGCTCTTGAGGTTGTACACCGCGTAGCCGGGCGCCATCTGGTTGCCGTCCGAGGTGTTGTAGCGACGCGATGCGGCCTCCACGCTGGCGGTGTGTTGCCAGTCGCCCAGATGCCACGAGGCCGAGCCGAACGCGCTGTGGCGTGGGGTGTCGGTAGGGTGCAGGTCGTGGTCGCTGAGGTTCTCGCGGTCGAGCCAGGTGTAGTTTGCCGCCAACTCCCAGTTGCCCAGGTCGCCGTTGATACCCAGCTCCACACCCTGGTTTCGCGCTTTGGCAATGTTCTGGTACTGGCCACAGGGCGCGGCGCAGTTAGGCTGCGCCGGTACCGTGACGTTTTGAATGGAGTCCTCGATGTTGGCCACGAACAGCGCGGCGTCCAGCTTCCATTGCGGGGCGATCTGGCCGCTGTAGCCGAACTCATAGTGTGTCGCCCGCTCAGACTTCAAGTCGGGGCTGGGGATCACCGTGCCGAAGCGCGTCGAGTAGCGGTCCTTGATGGTCGCGAAGCGGCTTTTGCGTGCCACGGTCAGGCGCAGTTGGCCGTCGTCGTGGGTGCCCAGCAGCGGGTTGGTATTGGCGAACAGGCCCAGTTGCGCGTTGACGGCGTCGTTGCTGCCGGTGGGTTCGTCGTAGAGCGTGGCCTGCGATGGCGAGCTGGCATTGGTGCCGTAGTTCTGTGCGTCCAGGCTCTTGCGGTAGTTGTACGAGACGCCGCCCACCACGCTGAAGATGTCGTTCAGGCGCAGGGTGTCTTCCAGGGCAATCGATTGAGTCTGGTCGCGGAAGTGGGTCTGGGGGTTGGCGCCATCACGCGAGCGATGCACATCGTCTTTGAAGTGATAGGCAATGCCCAGGCGGTTGGCCTCGCTCAAGGCCAAGTCGCCTTCCACCGAAAAGCCGCTGCTCTCGTCATCGTATTTGCTGGGGAAGCCCGGCTGCAAAGCGCCGACCACGCCATTGCGATAGGTGAAGCTTTCCAGCGAGTTTTTGAAGGTGTCGTGGTACACGCGCGTTTTAAGGGCGTGCTCGCCAAAGCCGGTCTTGGTGGCGATGAAGACACTGGTATTGTCCGACCGCGGCCACTCCCACCAGCGCGCACGTTGGCCGGTGGTCGGCAGGTCGCCGGCATACGGCGGTTGGCCCTTGCTGCCTTCCTGCTGAACGTAGCCGAGCACGTACTCATCGGTTTCACTGGGGGTGAAGCCGACTTTGAAGCTGAATTTGCTGTCACGGTGGTTGCTGTTCTCGCGCCGCCCCGTGCCCTGCTGGTTGTTGGTCGGCTTGAAGTCATCGGGCAGCAGGGTGTAGTCGTAATCGACATACGACACGCCGCCCTGAACCCACCACAGGCCCTGGTTGGAACCCACGTTGGCGTAACTGCGGTAGGCATTCACGTTACCGTGATCGGTCAGCTCCAGCCCCCCACCCACTTCGCCCTCGAACGCTTGCGTGGGGCGGCGGGTCACCAGGTTGATCGCCCCGCCCAGGGTGTTGGGGCCGTACAGCAGCGAGGCGAAGCCCTTGTCCACCTGGATGCGTGACAGGTCGTAGGTGGTGAAACGCCCCAGGTCGATGTTGCCGTCGTAAGGCACGTAGGTGGGAATGCCGTCGATGAACACCGGCACCTGCAAGCGATCGAAACCGCGCACGAATACCACCTGCTCGGCGCGACCGCCGATGTAACCGAGGTTGACCCCAGGGGCTAATGTGAGCGCGCTGCCGACGGTCTCGCGGTCGTGCAGCCGAATGTCTTTCAAGTCGATGACGCTACCACCCGTGGACAGCGTTTCGTCCCGTGGTGCGGAGATTTGGATTTCGCCGAGGTTGAAGGTGTTGTTCTGTTCGGCGACAGCGGGTTGAGCACCGAGGGCTGCGACGGCAACCATCACGGTGCGCGGTGTTAGCGGCTTCATTACTGCTCCTGGGTCGGCCATGGCAGTGGCGGGCCTGGCGACGTTATATATTATTGTATATAGCGATAGGCGAATCTAACTGACCACGACCTCCCCAGGGCGTGATCAGTCAGCGATCGCGAAAAGGGATAGCAAGATGGCAGATGGCCAACCGCGGGGAATCCTAGCGTTGTTTACGGGGGGTTACAACGATGTATACAAAAATATATAGCGTGTGCCGAGATCGGTAGGGAGGGAGGTCGCAATGGTGCCCCTCCGGTCATGCGCGATCTGTGTAGGAGCAGCCTTGTGCTGCGAAGAGGCCGGTGGCAGCGCTGAAGATTCCCGGTGGGGTCACGGGCCTCTTCGCAGCACAAGGCTGCTCCTACAGTGGAAGGCGTATGCCTTGAGGATCAAGCAACGCTACGCACCCTAGCCCGCCGTCTCAACTTCCAAAAACGCCGCCTCCAACAACTGCCGCGTATACGCATGCTGCGGCGCGTGGAAGATCGCCTGCGCATCCCCTTGCTCCACCACCTGCCCCTGCTTGATCACCATCAACTGATGGCTCAGCGCCTTGACCACTGCCAGGTCATGGCTGATGAACAGGTAGGTCAGGTTGTACTTCTGCTGCAAGCTGCGCAGCAACTCCACCACCTGGCGCTGCACCGTGCGGTCCAGCGCCGAGGTGGGTTCATCCAGCAGGATCAACGCCGGTTTCAACACCAGCGCCCGGGCAATTGCAATGCGCTGGCGCTGCCCGCCCGAGAACTCATGCGGGTAGCGGTGGCGTGTCCGCGGGTCGAGCCCCACTTCTTCCAGCGCAGCAATGATCGCCGCTTCCTGCTCTTCAGCGGTGCCGATGCGGTGAATTCGCAACCCTTCACCCACGATGTCTGCCACGCACATGCGTGGGCTGAGGCTGCCAAACGGGTCTTGGAACACCACCTGCATTTCTCGCCGCAGCGGGCGTACTGCCTTCTGGTTCAACCCTGCGAGGTCCTGGCCGTGAAAGCGAATGCCGCCCTGGCTTGAAATCAAGCGCAAGATGGCCAGCCCGAGCGTCGACTTACCCGAGCCACTCTCGCCGACAATCCCCAGCGTCTGCCCTTGGGGCAAGCTGAAGTTGATGCCGTCTACCGCCTTCACATGGTCCACGGTGCGCCGCAAGAAGCCCTTTTTGATGGGGAACCAGACCTTGAGGTCATCCACCTCCAGCAACGGCGCGCCGACTGGGTTGTGGGCAGGCTGGCCGCTGGGTTCGGCATTGATCAGCATCTGCGTGTAGTGATGCTGCGGTGCACTGAACAGCGTCGCGCAATCCGCCTGCTCGACAATCTGCCCGCGCTGCATCACGCACACGCGGTGGGCAATGCGCCGCACCAGGTTCAGGTCATGGCTGATCAACAGCAGCGCCATGCCCAACCGCGCCTGCAGCTCCTTGAGCAGGTCGAGAATCTTCAACTGCACGGTCACGTCCAGCGCGGTGGTGGGTTCGTCGGCAATGAGCAGTTCTGGCTCGTTGGCCAGCGCCATGGCGATCATTACCCGCTGCCGCTGCCCACCCGACAGCTCGTGGGGCAGGGCCTTGAGGCGCTTGCGCGGTTCGGGAATCCCGACCAGTTCCAACAGCTCCAGCGTGCGTGCGGTGGCTTCCTTGCCGGTCAGGCCTTTGTGCAGCAGCAGGATTTCGTTGATCTGCTTCTCGATGCAGTGCAGCGGGTTCAGCGAGGTCATCGGCTCCTGGAAGATCATGGCAATGCGGTTGCCACGGATATGCCGCAAGGCCTTCTCGCTCTGCTGCAGCAAGTCTTTGCCCTCGTAGCGGATGCTGCCGCTGGGGTGGCGGGCGAGGGGGTAGGGCAGCAGGCGCAGGATCGAGTGGGCGGTCACCGATTTGCCCGAGCCGCTCTCGCCGACCAGGGCCAGGGTCTCGCCCTTGCGGATGTCGAAACTGATGCCGTCGACCACCCGGTTGACCTGCTCGCCGGTGACGAACTCCACCGCGAGATCACGCACTTCGATCAGGTTATGTTCGCTCATGTCATTTCCTTGGGTCGAAGGCATCGCGGGCGGATTCGCCGATGAACACCAGCAAGCTCAGCATCACCGCCAGCACGGCGAAGGCGCTGATGCCCAGCCATGGCGCCTGCAGGTTGGATTTGCCTTGGGCGACCAGTTCGCCCAGCGACGGCGAGCCAGCGGGCAGGCCGAAGCCGAGGAAGTCCAGGGCGGTCAGCGTGCCGATGGCGCCGGTGAGGATGAACGGCATGAAGGTCATGGTCGAGATCATCGCGTTGGGCAGAATGTGCCGGTACATGATCGCGCCATTGCGCATGCCCAGGGCGCGGGCGGCGCGCACGTATTCAAGGTTGCGGCCACGCAGGAACTCGGCGCGCACCACGTCCACCAGGCTCATCCACGAGAACAGCAGCATGATCCCCAGCAGCCACCAGAAGTTGGGCTGCACGAAGCTTGCGAGGATGATCAGCAGGTACAGCACCGGCAAGCCCGACCAAATCTCCAGAAAGCGCTGACCGGCCAGGTCGACCCAGCCGCCATAAAAGCCCTGCAAGGCCCCGGCGATGACGCCGACGATGGAACTGAGGATGGTCAGGGTCAGGGCGAACAGCACCGACACGCGGAAGCCGTAGATCACCCGCGCCATCACATCACGGCCCTGGTCATCGGTGCCCAGCCAGTTGTCCGCCGAAGGCGGGGCGGGGGCCGGGACCTTGAGGTCGTAGTTGATGCTTTGGTAACTGAAGGGGATTGGCGCCCACAGCACGAAGCTGTCTTTCTTGGCCAGCAGTTCGCGGATGTACGGGCTCTTGTAGTTGGCCTCCAGCGGGAACTCGCCGCCAAAGGTGGTCTCCGGGTAGCGCTTGAACGCAGGGAAGTACCACTCGCCGTCGTAACGCACGGCAATCGGTTTGTCGTTGGCGATCAGCTCGGCGCCCAGGCTCAGGCCGAACAGGATGAGGAACAGCCACAACGACCACCAGCCGCGGCGGTTGGCCTTGAAGCGCTCGAAGCGCCGGCGGTTGAGAGGGGACAGTGCCATGTCAGTGCTCCCGGCTGGCGAAGTCGATGCGTGGATCGACCAGGGTGTAGGTCAGGTCGCCGATCAGTTTCACCACCAGCCCCAGCAGGGTGAAGATGAACAGGGTGCCGAAGACCACCGGGTAGTCGCGGTTGATGGCCGCCTCGAAGCTCATCAGGCCCAGGCCGTCGAGCGAGAAAATCACCTCGATCAGCAGCGAGCCTGTAAAGAAGATGCCGATGAAGGCCGAGGGGAAGCCGGCGATCACCAGCAGCATGGCGTTACGGAACACATGCCCGTACAGCACCCGCGAGCGGCTCAGGCCTTTGGCCTTGGCGGTGACCACGTACTGCTTGTTGATCTCGTCGAGGAAGCTGTTTTTGGTCAGCAGGGTCATGGTGGCGAAGTTGCCGATGACCAGTGCGGTGATCGGCAGCACCAGGTGCCAGAAGTAGTCGAGCACCTTGCCGGTGGTGGACAGTTCATCGAAGTTGTTCGAGGTCAGCCCCCGCAGCGGGAACCAGTCGAAGTAGCTGCCACCGGCGAACAATACAATCAGCAGGATGGCGAACAGGAACGCCGGGATGGCGTAGCCGACGATGATCGCCGAACTGGTCCAGACGTCGAAGTGGCTGCCGTGGCGCACGGCCTTGGCGATGCCCAGGGGGATGGACACCAGGTACATGATCAGGGTGCTCCATAACCCTAGCGAGATCGACACCGGCATCTTCTCGATGATCAGGTCGATGACCTTGGCATCGCGGAAGAAGCTGTCGCCAAAATCCAGCTGGGCGTAGTTCTTGATCATGATCCAGAGGCGTTCGGGCGGTGACTTGTCGAAGCCGTACATACGCTCGATCTCGGCAATCAGCGCCGGGTCCAGGCCCTGCGCGCCGCGGTAGCTGGAACCGGCCACCGAGACTTCGGCGCCGCCCCCGGCGATGCGGCTGGTAGCGCCTTCGAAGCCTTCGAGCTTGGCGATCATTTGCTCGACCGGGCCGCCGGGCGCGGCCTGGACGATGATGAAGTTGATGATCAGGATGCCGAACAGGGTCGGGATGATCAGCAGCAGGCGGCGCAGGATATAGGCCAGCATCTCAGTTGGCCTCGCCCGCGGAGGCATCGGTGACGGCTGGGGTCACGCCAGGCTTGATCCACCAGGTGTCGATGCCGATGTCGTACTTGGGCGAGACGCTCGGGTGGCCGATGTGGTTCCAGTAGGCCACGCGCCAGGTCTTGATGTGCCAGTTGGGGATCACGTAGTAGCCCCACAGCAGTACGCGGTCCAGCGCCCGTGCGTGGTTGATCAGGCTCTGGCGTGAGTCGGCGTTGATCAACTGTTCCACCAGTTGGTCGATGGCCGGGTCACGCAGGCCGATGAAGTTGCGGCTGCCGGGGTTGTCGGCGGCGGCGCTGGACCAGAACTCGCGCTGTTCGTTGCCCGGCGAATTGGATTGCGGGTAACCGCCGACGATCATGTCGTAGTCGCGTGAGCGCAGGCGGTTGATGTATTGCGAAACGTCGACCCGGCGGATGTTCAGGTCAATGCCCAAGTCGGCAAGGTTGCGTTTGAACGGCAGCAGAATGCGCTCGAATTCGGTCTGGGCCAGCAGAAACTCGATGGACACCGGCTTGCCGTCCTTATCGACCATCTTGTCGTCGACGATTTTCCAGCCGGCATCCTGCAGAAGCTTGTAGGCCTGGCGCTGCTGTTCACGGATCATGCCGCTGGCGTCGGTGACCGGGTTGTGGAACGCCTCGCTATAGACCTGCTCGGGCACCTTGCCGCGCAGCGGTTCGAGTATTTTCAGCTCGTCAGGGGAGGGCACGCCCCTGGCGGCCATGTCGGAGTTTTCGAAGTAGCTGCCGGTGCGGGTGTAGGCACCGTTGAACAGCTGCTTGTTGGTCCACTCGAAGTCCAGCAGCAGGCTCAGCGCCTGGCGCACGCGGATGTCCTGGAAGACCGGTTTGCGCAGGTTGAAGATGAAACCCTGCATGCCGGTGGGGTTGCCGTTGGGCAGCTCTTCCTTGATCAAGCGGCCATCGCGGACCGCCGGGACGTTGTAGGCGGTGGCCCAGTTTTTTGCGCTTACCTCGAGCGCGTAGTCGAACGCCCCAGCCTTCAATGCCTCCAGCGCTACGGCCGTGTCGCGGTAAGCGTCGAAGGTCATGGCATCGAAGTTGAACTGACCACGGTTGATCGGCAGGTCCTTGGCCCAGTAGTCCTTGACCCGCTCGTAGCGGATGGTACGCCCGGCCTTGACCTCGGCGACCTTGTACGGGCCGCTGCCCAGGGGGATTTCCAGGTTGCCGCGGTTGAAGTCGCGGTTTTCGTACCAGTGTTTGGGTAGCACAGGCAGCTGGCCGAGAATCAGCGGCAGCTCGCGGTTGTTCTGGTGCTTGAACTTGAACAGTACGCGCAGCGGGTCTTCGGCGACCACTTCGGCAACGTCGGCGTAGTACTGGCGGTACAGCGGCGCGCCGTCCTTGATCAGGGCATTGAAGGTGAAGACCACGTCGTCGGCACGCATCGGGTGGCCGTCATGGAAGCGGGCTTCGGGGCGCAGGTAGAAGCGTACCCAGCTGTTGTCCGGGGCTTTTTCGATTTTGCCGGCAACCAGGCCGTATTCGGTGAACGGCTCGTCCTGGCTCTGGCGCATCAGGGTGTCGTAGATGACGCTGATGTTTTCGGCGGCCACACCCTTGTTGATGAAGGGGTTGAGGCTGTCGAAGCCACCGAAGCTGGACTGGCGGAACGTGCCGCCCTTGGGCGCATCGGGGTTCACGTAGTCGAAATGCTTGAAGTCGGCGGGGTATTTCGGCGCCTCGTCGTAGAGCGTCAGTGCGTGTTGGGGGGCGGCCAGCGTGGGCAGGCTTAGGCACGCGAGCAGCAGGCTGCCGGCCAGCTGGCGCAGGCGGTGCGTTGGCATCATTTGGCTTTCTCCGAAGGCTTGATCCACCAGCTGTTCAGCCCGAGGGTGTAGGGCGGCGTGGTGACAAAGGCGAACCGGTTGCGGTAGGCCAGGCGGTGATTGTCGAGATACCAGTTGGGGATCATGTAGTACTGCCATGAAAGCACGCGGTCCAAGGCGCGGGCGGCGGCGACCTGGTCGTCGCGGGTGCGCGCGGCGAGCAAGGTGTCGAGCAAGTGGTCGACCACCGGGTCCTTGACCCCAGCATAGTTCTTGCTGCCCTTGGTCGCGGCTTGGCTTGAGTGAAAGTACAGCCACTGTTCTAGGCCTGGGCTCAAGGTCTGGTTCAGGGTCATCAGAATCATGTCGAAATCGAACTGGTCCAGGCGTTGTTTGTACTGGGCGCGGTCCACGGTGCGCAAGCGTGCGTCGATACCGATGCTGGACAGATTTTCGACATAAGGTTGCAGGATACGTTCGAGGTTCGGGTTTACCAGCAGCAGCTCCAGGCGCAACTGCTGGCCTTTGCTGTCCACCAGGCGCTGGCCGCTGAGCTTCCAGCCCGCTTCGCCGAGCAGGGCCAGGGCTTGGCGCAGGGTTTGGCGGTTGATGCCGCGGCCATCGGTCTGGCTGACCTTGTAGGGCTCGCTGAAGAGCTTTTCGGGCAGTTGGTCGCGGAACGGTGCCAGCAGCAGCCATTCCTTGCCGGTGGGCAGGCCGCTGGCGGCGAATTCGCTGTTGGGGTAGTAGCTGGTCGAACGGCGGTAGGCGCTGCTGAACAGGGCGCGGTTGGTCCACTCGAAGTCGAGCATCAGGCCCAGTGCCTGGCGCACGCGCGGGTCGCTGAACGTGGCCCTGCGGCTGTTCATGAACAGGCCTTGGGTCTGGGTCGGAATACGGTGCGGGATCTGTGCCTTGATCACATCGCCGCGGCGCACCGCCGGGAAGTTGTAGCCATTGGCCCAGTTTTTGGCCTGGTGTTCGATATAGATATCGAATTCGCCGGCCTTGAACGCTTCGAACGCCACGGTGGCGTCACGGTAGAACTCGTATTCGACCCGCTTGAAGTTGTACTTGCCACGGTTGACGGCGAGGTCCTTGCCCCAGTAGTTCTTCACCCGCTCGAACACCAGCCGCCGGCCAGGCTCAACCTGGGTAATGCGGTAGGGGCCACTGCCCAGCGGCGGCTCGAAGGTGGTGGCCTTGAAATCGCGGCCCTGCCAGTAGTGCTTGGGCAGCACCGGCATTTCGCCCAGGCGCAGGATCAGCAGCGGGTTGCCGGCGCGCTTGAAGACGAAGCGGATGCGCAAGGGGCCAAGTATGTCTACCCGCTGCACTTCCTGCAGGTTGGTGCGGTAGAGGGGGTGGCCATCCTTGAGCAGCGTGCGATAGGAGAACGCGACGTCCGCCGAGGTGATCGGGTGGCCGTCATGGAACCGTGCCTGCGGGCGCAGGTTGAACACGACCCAGCTGCGGTCCTCGCTGTACTCCACCGAGCGCGCGATCAGGCCGTAGCTTGAGGTCGGTTCGTCGCCCGAGGGGTCGTATTGCCCGGTGCCGATCATCAACGGCTCGTTCAGCTCGCTGATGCCATATTGCTGGAAGTTTGGCGTGGTAATCGGGCTCGATCCCTTGAAAGTGTAAGGGTTGAGCGTGTCGAAGGTACCGAATGCCATGGCCCGCAAGGTGCCGCCTTTAGGCGCTTGCGGGTTGACCCAGTCGAAGTGGGTGAATGTGGCTGGGTACTTGAGCGTGCCGAACTGCGCGTATCCGTGGCTTTCGCTCACCATCGCGACGGCGGGAAAGCTCAAGGCCAGGCTGATTGACAGCAGGAGGGGACGTATCAAGTCGGCATCCGATCCAGAGGCGTTGGGCTTTGATCGAGTACAGTAACAGCTTGGTGGGGTTGGAAAAAGAGAGGTTTTGAAGGCGGTATTGGCGGGAAAGCCCAGTGCAGGTAACGCTGTACCTGTAGGAGCGGCCTTGCGTCGTATAAGGGCCGCAGCGCGGCCCCTGGCGTTACATCAATGCGACAGGTAAACAGTCAGCGTCTGACCGGGTTTGAGCGCATGCCCGCTGCGCGGGTTCCAGCGCTTGAGGTGCTTCATCTCGACATTGAAGCGCTTGGCCACGAGGTACAGCGAGTCGCCCTTGCGCACCTTGTATTGGGTTGAACGCTGCGAAGACGCCGCTACCCGGTTGCCAGCGGCGCTCGGCGCATTACCACCGCGCAGTGCCAATACCTGGCCTGCCTTCAGGCTGTTGCCCGACATGCGGTTCCAGCGCTTGATGTCCCGGACCGACACGCGGTTGGCCTTGGCGATGCTGCCCAGGTTGTCGCCCCGTTTTACCCGGTAGCTGCGCGCGGCCGTCGCGGGTGCCTTGGCTTCGGCCACGGCGCGGGCGAACACGGCCTTGTTCGGTTGCAGGCTGACCAATTGCTCAGGCTTGAGGTTGGACAGGCTGGCGGACAGCAATTGCGCCTTGGCAGTCGGTACCAGCAGCTGCTGGGGGCCGTCCACGGTCATGCGCTTCTTGAAGGCCGGGTTGAGCTGGATCAGCTCGTCTTCGTCGATGTCGGCAAAGGCGGCAACGCGCGACAGGTCGAGGCGATCATTGATGGCCACCGCCTCGAAGTAGGGTTCGTTGGCGATCGGGTTCAGGTTGACGCCATAGGCGTCAGGCGTGGACACCACCTGCGACAGGGCCAAAAGCTTGGGCACGTAGTCGCGGGTTTCCTGCGGCAGTGGCAGGTTCCAGTAGTCGGTCGGCAGGCCGAGCCGTTCGTTGCGTTCGATTGCACGGCTGACGGTGCCTTCACCGGCATTGTAGGCCGCCAGGGCCAGCAGCCAGTCACCGTTGAACATGTCGTGCAGGCGGCTCAGGTAGTCCAGTGCGGCGTTGGTCGACGCGGTCACGTCGCGGCGGCCGTCGTAGAAATTGGTCTGGCGCAGGTTGAAGTGGCGCCCGGTGGACGGGATGAACTGCCACATGCCCGCTGCATGGGCACGCGAGTAAGCCATCGGGTTGTAGGCGCTTTCGATGGCTGGCAGCAGGGCCAGTTCCAGCGGCATGTCGCGCTCTTCGAGGCGTTCAACGATGTAATGCAGGTAGAGGCTGCCACGCTCGCCCGCGCTTTCGATGAAGCGTGGGTTGCTGGCAAACCACAGGCGCTGCTGTTCGATGCGCGGGTTGACGTCGATGCTGTCCTGCAGGGCGAAGCCTTGGCGCATGCGTTCCCACACGTCCTGCGGCGCCTGCTCGGCCGGTTTGACCAGCAGCGGTGCCGGTTTGTGCTTGATCCGCGCTTGGTAGTTGTGCGCGCGAACGCTATCGGATTCGTCGAGCTGACGGGTGCTCTGGCAGCCCACCAAGGTGGCGGCCAGGGCCAGCGCACTGATCTGGGCCAGGCGCGTCAGGGCGACGGAATGAGAGGTTCTGCGGCTACGGGAAGGCATCGGCTGGGACAGGTTTCCGGGCGAAAAATTTCGGCGATTCTAGAAACCGCTACCCGCCGGGTCAACCGTTGTGCCGCACATGCGATATATCTTGAGGTTATCAGAAGGTGTCCTTCCAAGACCTCAAGGCAGCAAAAACAGCGACATGCGTGGTGTTTGAATGTCCCTTCCATTCGTCTGCTTTTTGTTTAACGGATGTTTCAGTCGTGCGAATAAAGGGGTTCGTCAGGCGTTCCAAGCCGATGGTTGATGGCAATGTGATGCGATTTTCGGCGCGCAGCTGGGTAACCTCGTCGAAGCGTTGCAGAACGTGCAGGTTTTGTGGTTCGACGGCTTTGGCAAAACGCAGGTTGCTCAGCGTGTATTCGTGGGCGCAATACACCTCGGTGTGCTCGGGCAGGGCGGCCAGGCGCTGCAGCGACGGGTGCATCTGTTCGGCGGTGCCCTCGAACATGCGCCCACAGCCGGCCGCGAACAGGGTGTCGCCACTGAACAGCAGGGGCGTTGCCGGTTGCGCCGAATAGAAGGCGATATGGCCAAGGGTGTGCCCGGGCACGCCGATGACCTGGAAGGGCAGGCCCAGTACCGTGATTTCATCGCCGTCCGCCAGCGCTACATCGCGGGCGGGGATGCGCTCGTTGGCCGGGCCGTAGACCTTGGCATCGGTCAGTTGCTTGAGCCGTTCGACACCGCCGACATGGTCGTTGTGGTGGTGGGTGACCAGAATATCGGTCAACACCCAGTCGGGGTGGGCCGCCAGCCATCCTTCCACTGGGCCGGCATCGCCAGGGTCGACCACCGCACAGCGGCGTTTGGCAGTATCCTGTAACAACCAGATGTAGTTGTCGGAGAAAGCGGGGAGAGCATCGATCTGTATCATGGTGCGGATCCGTATCGCCAAGCGTGGGACATGAGGGCATCTTAGCCGCGATGGCGTGGCGCGAGAACCTTCGAGGGAGAACGCAATGACCGACCAAGCCTTTGCCCAGGCCGACCCCGACTGGGTCGAGCTGATCAGCCTGGCCCGTGAGTGGTTCAACGGCCCGCTCGGGCAACTGATGCTCAAGGAAGAAGAAAAACTGCTGGAAGAAGAGCTCGGGCGCTTCTTCGGCGGTTACCTTGTGCACTATGGGCCCTGCGCCGAAGCACCGCCCAGCGCCCCTCAGGTGCAACGCAACGTACGCCTTGGGGCACCGCTGCCGGGGGTGGAGATCGTCTGTGAGGAGCAAGCCTGGCCGTTGAGCGAGCACGCCGCCGACGTGGTGGTGCTGCAGCATGGCCTGGACTTCAGCCTGTCACCCCATGGCCTGTTGCGCGAGGCCGCCAGCGCCGTTCGCCCGGGTGGGCATCTGCTGATCGTCGGTATCAACCCTTGGAGCGGTTGGGGCATGCGCCACCTGTTCAGCCATGGCGCCCTGCGCAAGGCGCGCTGTATCTCGGCTTCGCGGGTGGGCGACTGGCTCAACCTGCTGGGCTTCGCGCTGGAGAAACGCCGCTTCGGGTGCTATCGTCCGCCGCTTGCCTCGCCGGCCTGGCAGCAACGCCTGGCGGGCTGGGAACGCGCGGCAGGCAACTGGCAAACCTCGGGCGGCGGCGTCTACCTGCTGGTGGCGCGCAAGATGGTGGTCGGCCTGCGGCCGTTGCGCCTGGAGCGCCGCGAACCCATGGGCAAACTGCTGCCGCTGCCGCTGGCCAAGGTCAACCGTACGGCGGCCAATCCTGATTCTGAAAAGCACTGAACAAGAGTGGTACATGAGCGATAGCGTCGAAATGTTTACCGATGGCGCCTGCAAGGGCAACCCGGGCCCTGGCGGCTGGGGCGTGCTGATGATCTACAAGGGCGTCGAGAAGGAACTGTGGGGCGGCGAACGCGAGACCACCAACAACCGCATGGAGCTGATGGCCGCGATCCAGGGCCTGATGTCGCTCAAGCGTGAATGCGAGGTGGTGCTGACCACCGACTCGCAGTACGTGATGAAGGGCATCAACGAATGGATGGTCAACTGGAAGAAGCGCGGCTGGAAGACCGCCGCCAAGGAGCCGGTGAAAAACGCCGACCTTTGGCAACTGCTCGACGAACAGGTCAACCGGCACAAGGTGAGCTGGAAGTGGGTGCGCGGCCACATCGGCCACCCGGGCAACGAACGCGCCGACCAGCTGGCCAACCGTGGGGTGGATGAGGTGCGCGCCGCGCGCTGAGCTGGGGTACAATCCCCGGCTTTGTCACTTTTGTCACTGAAGCAAGTGGGAGCCCCCGCGTGGAGCAGCAGCAAGATAAACGCCTGGTCATTCTCGATACCGAAACCACCGGTATGCCGGTCAGTGAAGGCCATCGCATCATCGAGATCGGTTGTGTCGAGGTCATTGGCCGTCGCCTGACCGGGCGCCATTTCCACGTCTACCTGCAACCCGATCGCGAGAGTGACGAAGGCGCCATTGGTGTTCACGGCATCACCGACACCTTCCTGATCGGCAAGCCGCGGTTCGCCGAGGTCGCCGAGGAGTTCTTCGAATTCATCCAGGGCGCCACGCTGGTCATCCACAACGCGGCGTTCGACGTCGGCTTCATCAACAACGAGTTCGCCCTGCTGGGCCAGCACGACCGCGCCGACCTTTCGCAGCATTGCACCATCCTCGATACCCTGCTGCTGGCGCGTTCCCGGCACCCGGGGCAGCGCAACAGCCTCGACGCCCTGTGCAAACGCTACGACATCGACAACTCGGGCCGTGAGCTGCACGGCGCTTTGCTCGACTCGGAACTGCTGGCCGACGTCTACCTGGCGATGACCGGTGGCCAGACCAGCCTGTCGCTGGCTGGCAATGGCGCTGAAGGTGATAACGAAGGGCAGGGCAGTGGCGGCAGCGAGATTCGCCGCATTACCGGCCGTGCGCCCGGGCGGGTGATCATGGCCAGTGCCGAAGAGCTCGAGGCGCATGCCGAGCGGTTGGCGGCAATTGCCAAGTCGGCCGGGGCGCCTTCGATGTGGCAGGCGTTGACCGAGGCCTCTGCGGGCTAAACCCCAGCACACAAGGCCGCACCTGCAACTACCCTGAAAAGGACAGCCCGTCCTTCAGAGGTAGTTGCCTGATGTACAAGGACCTCAAGTTCCCCATCCTCATCGTCCACCGTGCGATCAAGGCCGACAGCGTCGCCGGTGACCGCATACGCGGGATTGCCGAAGAGTTGAGCCAAGATGGCTTCGCCATTTTGGCCGCAGCGGACCACGCCGAAGCGCGACTGGTCGCCGCCACCCACCACGGCCTTGCCTGCATGCTGATCGCAGCCGAAGGCGTGGGCGAAAATACCCACCTGCTGCAGAACATGGCCGAGCTGATTCGCCTGGCCCGCTTGCGCGCGCCAGACCTGCCGATTTTCGCCTTGGGCGAACAGGTCACCCTGGAAAACGCCCCCGCCGAGGTCATGAGCGAGCTGAACCAGTTGCGCGGCATTCTGTATCTGTTCGAAGACACCGTGCCGTTTCTCGCACGCCAGGTGGCCCGCGCTGCCCACAGCTACCTCGACGGCCTGCTGCCGCCCTTTTTCAAAGCCCTGGTGCAGCACACCGCGCAATCCAATTACTCCTGGCATACACCGGGCCACGGCGGCGGCGTGGCCTATCACAAGAGCCCTGTTGGCCAAGCCTTCCATCAGTTTTTTGGGGAAAACACCCTGCGCTCGGACTTGTCAGTCTCGGTGCCAGAGCTGGGTTCGTTGCTTGATCACACCGGCCCGCTGGCCCAGGCAGAAGCCAGGGCCGCGCGTAATTTTGGTGCCGACCACACCTTCTTCGTGATCAACGGCACCTCCACCGCCAACAAGATCGTCTGGCACGCCATGGTCGGCCGTGATGACCTGGTGCTGGTGGACCGCAACTGCCACAAGTCGGTGGTCCACGCGATCATCATGACCGGGGCCATCCCGATCTATCTTTGCCCGGAACGCAATGAGTTGGGCATCATCGGCCCGATCCCGCTCAGTGAATTCAGCCCAGCTTCGATCCAGGCAAAGATCCAGGCCAACCCCCTGGCCCGTGACCGCGGGCAGCGCATCAAGCTGGCGGTGGTGACCAATTCCACCTACGACGGCCTGTGCTATCACGCCGGGCTGATCAAGCAGACGCTCGGTGCCAGCGTCGAGGTGCTGCACTTTGACGAGGCCTGGTTCGCTTATGCGGCGTTTCATGAGTTCTTCGAGGGGCGCTACGCCATGGGCACGGCTTGCGCGGCCGACAGCCCGCTGGTGTTCAGCACCCATTCCACGCACAAGTTGCTGGCGGCGTTCAGCCAGGCGTCGATGATTCATGTGCAGGACGGCGCCAGGCGCCAGCTGGACCGGGACCGCTTCAATGAAGCGTTCATGATGCACATCTCGACCTCGCCGCAGTACAGCATCCTGGCGTCGCTGGACGTAGCCTCGACCATGATGGAAGGGCCGGCCGGGCGCTCGCTGTTGCAAGAAATGTTCGACGAGGCGCTGAGCTTTCGCCGCGCGCTGGCCAATTTGCGCACGCACATCGCTGCCGCCGACTGGTGGTTCAGCATCTGGCAGCCACCGACGGCAGAAGGCATCCAGCACCTGGCCGCGCAGGACTGGCTGCTGCAGCCAGGGGCAGAGTGGCATGGTTTTGGGGAGGTGGCGGGCAACTACGTGCTGCTCGACCCGCTGAAGGTGACCTTGGTCATGCCCGGTTTGAGCGCAGGCGGTGTGCTGGGCGAGCAGGGTATTCCGGCAGCGGTGGTCAGCAAGTTTCTCTGGGAGCGTGGGCTGGTGGTAGAAAAGACCGGCCTGTACAGCTTCCTGGTGCTGTTCTCCATGGGCATCACCAAGGGCAAATGGAGCACCTTGCTGACCGAGTTGCTGGAGTTCAAGCGCCACTACGATGGCAACACGCGGTTGAGCGCCTGCCTGCCCAGTGTGGTGGCAGCCGATGCCTCACGTTATCAGGGGATAGGGCTGCGCGACCTGTGTGACCAGTTGCACGAATGCTACCGCGCCAATGCCACGGCCAAGCAGCTCAAGCGGCTGTTCACGCGTTTGCCGGAGGTGGCTGTCAGCCCGGCCCGGGCGTATGACCAGATGGTGCGCGGCGAAGTGGAGGCCGTCCCGATCGAGGCCCTGCTGGGACGGGTAGCGGCGGTGATGCTGGTGCCGTATCCGCCGGGCATTCCGTTGATCATGCCGGGAGAGCGGTTCACCGAAGCGACCCGCTCGATACTCGACTACCTGGCATTTGCCCGGGCGTTCAACGATGGCTTCCCCGGATTCGTCGCCGACGTGCATGGCCTGCAGAACGAAAACGGTCGCTACACCGTGGATTGCATCAAGGAATACGAATGATCTCGACGCCGGTCTGTGCCAGCTCGAAACGGTTTTCGCCCAGGTGGTTGACCCGATCGCCGATGGCCAGGCGATAGGTGGTGATTGGCGCGCCCAATGTGCTGCCGTCGACTTGGAGGGTCGACTCTTGGAACTCGTGGACGGGGTAGATGCGGCCTTCGGCGTCACGGGCGTGGAATTGGCCGACCATTACTGCTGCCATTTGGGTGAAAACCTCTGAATTACGTAAGAAATGTCTGGAAACATAGACCGTACAAGATACCCGGAAGTTTTCGCCGGGTGGAAAAAAAACCAAAGCGCCGAGAAACGGTCATCTATAACTACAACGTCCTCTTAGCCAGCAAAGGTTGGAAATCGCCATGAGCCAGGTGTATTCGGTAGCGGTCGTCGTCGGCAGCTTGCGCAAGGATTCCTACAACCGCAAGGTAGCCCGCGCACTTTCAGAGCTGGCGCCGTCCAGCCTTGCCTTGAAGATTGTCGAGATTGGCGATCTGCCCCTGTATAACGAAGACGTCGAGGCCACCGCGCCAGCGTCCTGGAAGCGCTTTCGTGACGAGATTAGCCGCAGTGACGCAGTGCTGTTCGTCACGCCGGAGTACAACCGTTCGGTGCCGGGTTGCCTGAAGAACGCAATCGATGTTGGCTCACGGCCTTATGGCGAAAGCGCTTGGAGCGGCAAGCCGACGGCAGTGGTGAGTGTGTCGCCGGGGGCCATTGGCGGCTTTGGTGCCAACCATGCCGTGCGCCAGTCGCTGGTGTTTCTCGATATGCCTTGCATGCAGATGCCTGAGGCGTACCTGGGGGGCGCGGCGAACCTGTTCGAGGAATCCGGCAAACTCAATGATAAGACGCGGCCGTTTCTGCAGGGGTTTGTCGACAAGTTCGCGGCGTGGGTGAAGTTGAACAGGGCGGTCTGAAGCCCTGTTCAGGTGCGGGGGCGCATGGCGGCCCCGGCGTTTATCGGAAGCTGTAGGAAACCCCCGCATAAACCCCAAACCCTTCACCCGGCGTCGAGCGGGCAGTGTCCTGCCCGGCGTCGTTGTAGCCTGGCGTTACTGTCGCGGCGTAGCGTTTGTTGGTCAGGTTGCGCAGGTCCAGCCAGGTCTGCCAGTCCTGTTTCGGTGAGTCCCAGCCCAGGCGCGCGCCGAGCAAGGCATAGGCGTCGGCGTGATAGCTGTTGGCATAATCCACCTGCACCTTCGACGCCATCTGCGTGTTGACCCCGGCATAGAAGCCGCTGGGCCAGTCATAACGCAGCTCACCCTGGTAGTAGTGCATGGGGATGCCTGGCAGGCGGTTGTCACCGAACTGCTCGTCGTCACGGTAGTGGAAGTCACTGAAGGTGTAGGCCTGGCGCAGGCTCAGCTTGCCTGTGCCTGCTTGCTCCCACAGCGTAGTGTCCAGGCCTGCCTCGACACCCTGGTGCACGGTGTCGCTGGCATTGATCTCTTTGGCCGGCAGGCCTGGCACGATTTCCACGGCCAACAGTTCGTGGCGCACTTGCGAGTAATACCAGGCCAGGTCCCAGCGCCCCAACGCCGAGTCGCCGCGCGCGCCGAGCTCCAGCGTGGTGGCTGTCTGATTTTGCAGGTCGATCGGCTGCGTCGCTACCGGTGAGCTCCAGATCAGCGACCAGGGGTGTGGCGGCTCGACCGAGCGGCTCAGGTTGCCGTAAACCTGCAGTTGCGGGCTGATGTCGTAGCGCAGGCCCAGGCGCGGCGCGTAGTCCCAGTCATGCTGGCTGACCTTGCCACCCGTGAGCGGGTAGCTGACGTCGCTTTCGCGGCGGGTATAGATCATCGCCAGGCCGGTGGTCAGCCACAGGTCCGGGATCAGCTCCAGATCGTTGCCTGCATGTAACACGGTGTCCGAGCCCTGGTAGCTGAAGTCGCGGCTGCGTTCGCCGAAGTTATCGCCGCTGGTGCGGGCAAATTGCGAAGCACCACTGTTGGGCAGGTGTTTGGTGGTTCGCCAGCCTAGGGTGGTTTTGCTCTCGCGACCCAGCAGGGTGTCGCGGCGGAAGTAGTTCAGGGTGCCGCTGACATCGGTGTAAGCGACCTTCAGGCGCATCGGGCCTTCGCGCAGGTCCATTGGGAAGTCGTGATAGACCAGCCCGGCTTCCACCCGGGCATCGTCCTCGAGGTAGAAGGTGGTCTTGTTGGCCACCCAGGTGCTGCCCGGTTGCGGGCGGCTGTCGTCGCGCGCCAGGTAGGCCGCGTTGGCGGCACGCGGGTCATGCTTGATCTGGTCCTTGGTCAGGCGCCCGGCCAGGTCGTTCTCGGTTTCCCGGTAACGCAGGTAGAAACGCGTTTCCAGGTTCGGGTTGAAACGGTAGCCGACGTTCGCGGCAATACCTTTGGCACTGCCACTGCTGTGCGCCTGATAGCCGTCGTATTCCGAGTCGGTCAGCGCCACGTAGTAATCGAGGTTCCCCAGCACCTGCCCAGAGCTGATGTGCCGATGCTGATAGCCGCGGCTGCCGACCTCGTATCGCACCTGCAAGGGCGCGGCATCGTAGCCGGTATGGGTGACGTAGTTGATGGCGCCCCCCAGGGCCAAGGCGCCTTGATCGAAGCCATTGGCCCCGCGCAAAACCTCGGCACGGCTCAGCCACAGCGGCTCGAACAGCTCGTATGGGGTACCGCCTGGGCCGGTGAGCGGCAAACCGTCGAACATCGTGTAGACACCGGAACCGTGCGCCCCGGGTGCCCGGTTGATGCCCGACCCACGGATCGACAGCTTGATACCGTCATTGCCCGCCGACTGGGCGAACACGCCAGGCTGGTAGGCGAGTACATCCTGGTTACTGGCGACCCGGCCTTGCCCCACACGCTGCATGTCCACCAGGTTGCTGGCGCCTGGGATTTCGCGCAAACGCTCGCTGGCGGCCGTCAGTTCGCTTTGCTCCTCGTCGGTGATCAGCACCTGGCCCAACTCGACCGATTGTGCGGCCAGGGCCGGTGGCGTGGCGGTGATGGCAGCCAGCAGGCCAAGGCAAGACGAGAGGGGTAAAACGGAACGCATCGTACGACTCCAGGCGAAAGGCGAATGGACAACGGCGTTGAGACGAGCGAAACGGCGCTTGGAGCACGAAGAACTGCAGTAAATCTTGCGCAACCTTCGTCAGACGGTTTTGTAGGCAAGTTCTTTACAAGTTGCTTGGCTGGAGAGGGTGCGGGGGGCTTCGTAAGGTGTTTGTAGATCGGCAGTGATGCCTCTCTCAAACACTCGTGGAGTTCAACGATGAATGACAACGCACGACACTCGTCCGAATCCCTCTCGGATTCACCCATCCACCTGACGCCGCGTGAGCGGCAGGTATTGCTGTGGTGTGCCTACGGCAAGAGCTCGTGGGAAATTGGCCAGATACTGGAGTGCAAGGAGTCAACGGTGAACTTTCACGTTGCCAATATCTTGCGCAAGTTCGATGTGCCTACACGTGTGGCGGCCGTCATCAGGGCAATTCGCTACGGCATGCTGGCCGAGCAGTGAGGGGGGATGAACATGAATCAACGTACAGCAACTCATCTTGAAGCTGCTGCCGTAGGGCCCCGGTTCCCGGACTGCCATGACCCGTTCTGGCCGCGCCTGGAGCTGGCGGCATTGCGTGAGCGCTTGCAGCTTCGGCCCGATACCAGCCAGGCGCATTTCGAGGTTGCAGCACAATGCGCCGCTATCGATGCAGCGCGAGAGTTCGCACGTTGGCGCGCGGCACTGCGTGAGCGGGGCTATAAGCGTCTGGAGGATGTGTCCGGGCACGATCATGGGCGGGCACTGCTGGTTTGTTACACGCGCTTTGTAGAGGCCTCGATCCTGCGAGATCTGCGCGCAGTTCCCCAGCGGAAGGCGTCGCGCAGGGGAGGTGCTTATGCGTGAATGCACAGTGTTCGAGGGCCTGTTCGTGGCTGCTCTGGAGCTCGTGGGCATGGATGGCACGGTCCTGTTCAGCGCGTTGCTGGGGGCCCTGTTGGTCAGCGCGGCCCGAGACCGCTTGATCACCAATACATCCACGCGCCTGACGATCTGCAAGAAAGGGCTGCTGGTGTTCGTGACCGTAGGTGTGGGCCACCTGTTCGAGCCCTTGGTGACGTCCCTGGCACCCATGCTTACCCGTGGCATGGCTGCCTTCGTGGCAGCAGTGGTGGTAATCCCGATCAGCCTAAAGGTCATGGTTTCGCTGGATGCGCTGGACCCGAAGGAAATCATCCAGCGTTGGCGACGCAGAGGTTAACGGCTGATGGTGTCAGGCAGGTGTTTGGCAAGCGCGCTCAGTTGCTGTTCCAGTTGTTGGATACGTTGTTTGTCCTGGATGAGCAGCAGCACCGCCTGGCGGTCGTCTGCAGAAAGCGTGCGTAGCCGCTCGAGCATGTCCCGCTCCCAGTCATCCTTGTCAGCGTTGCGATGTTGTACGGGTTCACCCAGCAGCAGCCAGTCGAGGGAGCACGCATGCTGCCTGGCGATTGCTATGCATATTGAGTATGGAATGCTGTCGCGTACCTTCCAGCTGCTCAACGTCTGTGGGCTGATGGCCAGCGCTCTGGATAGCTCAGCATCGGTCTCGCACCCCATCAAAAGCTTCAGGCGCGTAAGTACAGGCGAGAGCAAGTTAGTACTCATAACAAATATCCATGTCTGGTTTAATGATATTCCATGGGCTTAAACTAATCGCTATGAATACAGCCCTGCGTTTTTAAGGAGCATTTCTGCAATGAGAAGCATCAAGCCGAAGAATACAGTCACTTATGCAGTAAATACTGACAAAACTAAACGATCATTCTCACAGATCAACAGCGTGTGTAATGCCAGCAGGTGCCTACCGTGAGTACGTATAAGCTGGTCTGCCCGCATTGCAACAGCCGTATGCGCATACGTACCAGTGAGGGGCGCCATATATTTCTTCGGGTCGCCTACCTGCAATGCACCACCGAGGCCTGTGGCTGGTCAGTGCGAGCCGAGTTTGAAATGACCCATGAACTTTCTCCCAGCGGGATGCCCAACCCTGAAGTCCACTTGCCATCGGCCAATGGCGACCTGCGCAGGGCCGCATTGCCTGAAGCGGTCGAGTAGGCAGCCCATTGGCGCAGAAAAAAAAACACCCCGCATGAGCGGGGTGTTTTGTATTGCAGGGCTGATCAGCCGATCAGTTGCAGGCCGGCCTGCTGAACCATTTCCAGCAGCGGTTGCGGGTAGACACCGAGCACGAAGGCCAGGATAGCGATGGCCAGCAGCATGACGCCGCCGGTGCGCTGTTCCCACTTCAGCGGGGCATCGTGACGACGCAGGTTTGGCTCGACCAGGTACAGGGTGACCATGACGCGCAGGTAGTAGTAAACGCCGATGGCGCTACCGATCACCAAGGCGCCGACCAGCCACCACAGGTGCGACTCGACGCCGGTGGCGATGATGTAGAACTTGCCGATGAAGCCTGCAGTCAGCGGGATGCCGGCCAGCGACAGCATCATCACGGTCAGCACGGCAGTCAGGTACGGACGGCGCCAGAACAGGCCACGGTACTCGTACAGGGCATCCGCATCACGGCCGCCGTAAGGCGAGGACATCAACGTGATGACGCCGAAGGCACCCAGGCTGGTGATCACGTAGGTGACCAGGTACACGCCCATGGCTTCCAGGGCCAGACCCTTGCTGGCGACCAGGGCGATGACCAGGTAACCGAAGTGGGCGATCGACGAGTAACCCAGCAGACGCTTGAGGTTGCTCTGGGTCAGTGCCAACAGGTTCCCGACCAGGATCGAGGCCACCGCGATCACCGCCAGAACGGTGCTCAGCACGCCGCTGCTGGCAGCAGGGGAGAGCATGAACAGGCGCACGACCACGGCGAATACCGCAACCTTGCTGGCGGTGGCCAGGAACGCAGCGACCGGCGCCGGAGCACCTTCGTACACGTCCGGGGTCCACAGGTGGAACGGCACCAGCGACAACTTGAAGGCCAGGCCGACCAGCATCATGCCCAGGCCCAGTTGTGCGACCAGGCTTGGCATGTTGGTGGCTGCCAGGGCTTTACCGATCTGGTCGAAGCTCAGGCTACCGGCATCAGCGTAAAGCAATGCCATGCCGAACAGCAGGAAGGCAGAACCTGCAGCCGACAGCACCATGTACTTGATACCGGCTTCCAGCGAACGCTTGTTGAAGAAGGCATACGCCACCAGGCCATAAACCGGCACCGACAGCAGCTCCAGGCCGATGAACAGGCCGGCCAAGTGGTTGGCACTGACCAGCACCAGGCCACCCAGTGCCGACATCAGCAGCAGCAGGTAGAGTTCTTCACGGTTGCCCGGGAAGCCTTTGGCGCCTTCGCCCAGGTAAGCGTGGGCCAGCGTGACGCAGGCCAGCGTGGCCACCAGGATGATCGCCATGTACAGGCAGGCGAACTTGTCGATGGTGATCAGCGAGGTGACCGCCAGGGGCGCGACCTTCAGTGCTGGCAAGATCGACAGCAAGGCCAGGTTCAGGCCCACGGTGGACAGCAGGAAGGTCTGCGAGTGGTTGCGCTTCCAGGCGATCGCCAGCATCACCACCACCGTGGTGATGGTGGTGATCAGCATCGGCGCCAATGCGATGAAGTGTTGAGTGGTGAATTCCATAGCGCTCTTACCGGGCCGAAGCGAGTTGAGTGAAAGCGGAACCAAGCCACTGCTGCACACCGCTCATGGTGGCGGCAGAAGTGTCGAGGAACGGCTGCGGGTACACACCAAGCACGATCAGCAGCACTGCCAGGCCCAGCACCATGATCAGCTCGCGGCCGTCCATGCCGGCCAGCACGGTGTCGCTTTTGCTTGGGCCGAAGTAGGCGCGGTGGATCATGATCAGCGAGTAGACCGAGCCGAAGACCAGGCCGGTGGTGGCGATCACGGTGATCCACGGCACGCTGGCGAAGCTGCCGATCAGGATCAGGAACTCGCCGACGAAGTTGCCGGTGCCTGGCAGGCCCAGCGATGCGGCGGCGAAGAACAAGCTGATTGCAGGCAGGTAGGCGATGCGGTGCCACAGGCCACCCATTTGACGCATGTCACGGGTGTGCAGGCGCTCGTACAGCTGGCCGGACAGGATGAACAGCGCAGCAGCCGACAGGCCGTGGGCCAGCATCTGGATCACCGCGCCTTGCAGGGCTTGCTGGCTGCCGGAGTAGATACCGATCAGTACGAAGCCCATGTGCGAAACGCTGGAGAAAGCGATCAGGCGCTTGATGTCGGTTTGCGCGAAGGCCAGGAAGGCACCGTAGAAGATACCGATCAGGCCCAGGGTCATGGCGATCGGTGCAAACTCGGCCGAGGCGTTCGGGAACAGCGGCAGGGCGAAGCGCAGCAGGCCGTAGGCCGCCGTCTTCAGCAAGATACCTGCCAGGTCCACGGAGCCTGCAGTCGGTGCCTGGGCGTGCGCATCAGGCAGCCAGGAGTGGAACGGCACCACCGGCAGCTTGACCGCGAAGGCGATGAAGAAGCCCAGCATCAGCACGTACTCGACACCGGCCGGCAATTCGGCCTTGAGCAGGTCGCTGTAGTTGAAGGTCAGTACGCCGGTGGTGTTGTAGTTGACCAGCACCAGGCCAAGGATCGCCACCAACATGATCAGGCCGCTGGCCTGGGTGAAGATGAAGAACTTGGTTGCTGCGTAGATCCGGGTCTTCTTGCCGTCTGCAGAGCTGTGACCCCAGAGCGCGATGAGGAAATACATCGGCACCAGCATCATTTCCCAGAAGAAGAAGAACAGGAACAGGTCCAGGGCCAGGAACACACCGACCACACCGCCCAGAATCCACATCAGGTTGAGGTGGAAGAAGCCGACGTGGCGCTGGATCTCTTTCCAGGAGCACAGTACCGACAGCACACCGAGCAGGCCGGTCAGCAGGATCATCAGCAGCGACAGGCCGTCGAGGGCCAGGTGGATGCTGATGCCGAAGCGCTTGATCCACTCGACTTTGTATTCGAGTGCCCAGGCAGGTTCGGCGCCCGGAGCAGGGGCCAGGGTGTAGTCGCCGGTACCCCACAGGTACAGGCCGATGCCGAGCAGCAGGGACATGGTCAGCAGCGCTATCCAGCGCGGCAGGGTGGCGCCGAAGCGCTCACCCAGCCAGCACAGGAAGCCGCCGATGAAGGGGATCAGGATCAGCCAAGGCAAAATCATGACGGGTTGGTTTCCTTTGGCAAAGTCGCAAGATTCATAGTCATACCGCGGCCACTACCACAGCGCCGAGTACCAGCACGGCGCCGACGGCGATCGAGGCGGTGTACCAACGCAGCTGGCCGGTCTCGGTCTTGCTCATGGCGACGTGGCCGCCACGGGCCATCCGAGGGATCAGGCCAATGCTGCGGTCAACCGGGTCCTTGCGCAGGATGTGGCTGATCAGCAGGTAAGGTTTGACGAAGAGCTTGTCGTAGATCCAGTCGAAGCCCCAGGCAGCGAACCACCAGGCCGACAGGACGCGGCCGATGCTGCTGTTGGCGACGGCGCTGACGAAACGACGCTTGCCCAGGAACAGCAGGGCCGACAGCAGGATACCGGCGATGGCGATGGCACCCGAGGCGATCTCAAGCGAGTGCTTGGCGTCGCCACCGGCATGGCCGGCGCTTTCAGGCAGTACACCGGCCAGTGGCGGGGTGATCCAGGCGCCGACGAAGGTCGACAGCACGATCAGCACGCCCAGCGGCAACCAGTGGCTGATGCCGTGGCCCGCGTGGGCTTCGGTCTTGGCTTCGCCGTGGAAGGCGATGAAGATCAGGCGGAAGGTGTACAGCGAGGTCATGAACGCACCGACCAGGCCGGCGTACAGCAAACCGGTGTTGCCGCTGGCGAAGGCTTCCCAGAGGATCTCGTCCTTGGAATAGAAGCCCACGGTGACGATTGGCAGGGCAGCCAAGGCAGCACCACCGACCACGAAGCTGGCGTAGGCCAGCGGCAGTTTCTTCCACAGGCCGCCCATCTTGAAGATGTTCTGCTCGTGGTGGCAGGCAACGATCACCGCACCAGAGGCAAGGAACAGCAGGGCCTTGAAGAAGGCGTGGGTCATCAGGTGGAAGATCGCCGCGTCCCAGGCGCCAACGCCCAGGGCCAGGAACATGTAGCCGATCTGGCTCATGGTCGAGTAGGCGAGGATACGCTTGATGTCGGTCTGAACCAGCGCGGCGAAGCCGGCCAGTACCAGGGTCACACCGCCGACTACGCCGACCAGGTGCAGGACGTCCGGCGCCAGCAGGAACAGGCCGTTGGTACGGGCGATCAGGTATACGCCCGCGGTCACCATGGTTGCGGCGTGGATCAGTGCCGAAACCGGGGTCGGGCCCGCCATTGCGTCGGCCAGCCAGGTCTGCAGCGGCAGCTGGGCCGATTTACCGACCGCGCCACCCAGCAGCATCAGGGTAGCCAGGACCATCCAGGTGTCACCCGCCTGGAACTTCTGCGGTGCCAGCACCAGCAGTTCCTGCACGTTCAGGGTACCCAGCTGGGCGAACAGGATGAACAGGCCGATGGCCATGAACACGTCGCCGATACGGGTGACGATGAAGGCCTTGAGTGCTGCGTTACCGTTGTTGCGGTTGCTGTAGTAGAAACCGATCAACAGGTACGAGCACAGGCCCACGCCTTCCCAGCCGAAGTAGATGAACAGCAGGTTATCGCCCAGCACCAGGAACAGCATGCTGGCGATGAACAGGTTGGTGTACGAGAAGAAGCGCGAGTAACCGGCTTCGCCACGCATGTACCAGGACGCGAACAGGTGGATCAGGAAGCCTACACCGGTTACCACGCCGAGCATGGTGACCGACAGGCCGTCCACGTACAGGGTGAAGTTCGGCGCAAAGCCGTCCACCGACATCCACTGCCACAGCAGCTGGCTGTACGCACCGCCTTCAGGCGGGGCGACGTTGAACTGCCAGATCACGTAGGCGGCTGTCGCGGCCGAGAGGCCCACCGAGCCGACGCCGATCAGGGCGGACAGGTTCTCCGAGAACCGCCCGCGCGAGAACGACAGCAGCAAGAAGCCGATCAGGGGGAAGACGAAAGTCAGGAAGATAAGGTTCATCCGCGCATCTCACTGGCAGCATCGATGTCGAGAGTGTGGAAGCGGCGATACAGCTGCAGCAGGATAGCCAGGCCAATACTGGCCTCGGCGGCTGCCAGGCTGATCACCAGAATGAACATCACCTGGCCGTCGGGTTGGACCCAACGGGCACCGGCGACGATGAACGCCAGGGCAGAGGCGTTCATCATGACTTCCAGGCTCATGAGCACGAAGAGGATGTTGCGGCGGACCATCAGGCCAACCAGACCTAAGCAGAACAGGATGCCGGCGACCGCCAGACCATGCTCGAGAGGGATAGCACCCATGATTTACTCCTTCGCCTCGTTGCGGCCCAGGTGGAAGGCGGTGACGGCTGCGGCGAGCAGCAGCATCGAGGCCAGTTCGACCACCAGCAGGTACGGGCCGAACAGGCTGATGCCCACGGCCTTGGCGTCCACGGTGGTACCGCTGATGGCTGCGCCGCTTGGGGTGACGAACAGCACGTACAGCAGCTCGAGCAGCAGCAGGGCGGCGAGGATCACCGGCCCGGCCCATATGCCAGGCTTGAGCCAGCCGCGCTCCTGGGCAACCGACGCCGGCCCCAGGTTGAGCATCATCACCACGAAGACGAACAGCACCATGATGGCGCCGGCGTAGGCGATCACTTCCAGGGCGCCGGCGAACGGCGCACCCAGGGCGAAGAAGATCATTGCCACGGAAATCAGCGAAATGATCAGGTAGAGCAGGGCGTGCACGGGGTTGGTGCCGGTCACCACCCGAAGGGTGGAGACCACGGCGATCCCGGATGCGAAGTAGAAAGCGAATTCCATCTTTCTGTCCTTATGGGAGCAAGCTCTTCACGTTGATCGGCTCGGCTTCGTTCTGTGCAGAGCCTTTCGGCTTGCCAGCGATCGCCATACCCGCAACACGGTAGAAGTTGTAGTCAGGGTTCTTGCCGGGGCCGGAGATCAGCAGATCTTCTTTCTCGTACACCAGGTCCTGACGCTTGAACTCGGCCATTTCGAAATCCGGAGTCAGCTGGATCGCGGTGGTCGGGCACGCCTCTTCGCACAGGCCGCAGAAGATGCAGCGCGAGAAGTTGATGCGGAAGAACTCGGGGTACCAACGACCGTCCTCGGTCTCGGCCTTCTGCAGCGAAATGCAGCCGACCGGGCAGGCCACCGCGCAGAGGTTGCACGCTACGCAGCGCTCCTCGCCATCGGGGTCACGGGTGAGGACGATGCGGCCGCGGTAGCGCGGCGGCAGGTACACCGCTTCTTCGGGGTACTGCAGGGTGTCGCGCTTGCGGAACCCGTGGGAGAACACCATGGCCAGGCTGCGCAGCTGAGTGCCGGTGCCCTTAACGATGTCGCCGATATACTTGAACATGGGTCAAATCCTCACTGGGCCGCGACGGCTGGCGTGTTGTAAAGCACGATCGCAGCGGTCACCAGCAAATTGATCAGGGTCAGCGGCAGGCAGAACTTCCAGCTGAAGTCCATCACCTGGTCATAGCGTGGGCGCGGGATCGAGGCGCGCAGCAGGATGAACAGCATGATGAAGAACGCGGTTTTCAGCGCGAACCACAGGAACGGCACCTGAGGCAGCAGGTCGAACGGACCGTGCCAGCCGCCGAAGAACAGGGTCACCAGCAGCGCCGAGATGAGGATGATGCCGATGTACTCACCGACGAAGAACATGCCCCATTTCATGCCGGCATACTCGATGTGGTAGCCGTCGGCCAGTTCCTGTTCCGCTTCCGGCTGGTCGAACGGGTGACGGTGAGTCACGGCGACGCCAGCGATGAAGAAGGTGCAGAAGCCGAAGAACTGCGGAATGATGAACCACAGGTTCTGGGCCTGGTATTCAACGATGTCGCGCATGTTGAACGAACCCACCTGCACCACCACGCCCATCAGCGCCAGGCCCAGGAACACCTCGTACGAGACGGTCTGTGCCGATGCCCGCAAGCTGCCCAGCAACGCGTACTTGTTGTTCGACGACCAACCGGCGAACAGCACGGCGTACACCGACAGGCCGGCCATGGCGAAGAAGAACAGCAAGCCGATGTTCAGGTCGGCGACGCCCCAGCCCGGTGTGATCGGGATGATCGAGAAGCCGATCAGCAGGGCGCTCATGGCCACGACCGGCGCCAGGGTGAAGATCATCTTGTCGACGAAGGGCGGGTTCCAGTCTTCCTTGAAGAACATCTTCAGCATGTCGGCGGCGATCTGGAACATGCCGAACGGGCCGACCCGGTTCGGACCGTAGCGGTCCTGCCACCAGCCCAGCAGGCGGCGCTCGACGAAGCTGAGCAGCGCACCGCAGACGACTACGGCCAGCAGCACCACGATAGCCTTGACGACCTGGATGATCACATCGATCACTTCGGGGGTGAACCAGCTCATTGTGCTGCCTCCTGCAGGCCTTCGACGGATGCACCGAAGATGGCAGGCGGAATACCGGCCAGGCCTTTCGGCAGCGCGACCAGGCCAGCGCCCAGCTCTTCATTGATGCGCAGCGGCAGACGCAGTGCCACGCCCGCCACGTTGAGGCTGAGCAGCGCACCTTCGTTGACGCCCAGGCGGTCCGCTTCGGACTTGGCCAGGCCAACGTAGGCAGCAGGGATGCGCTCTTGTACCGGAGCGGCGCGCGAGGAGTTCTCTTCGCTGCCGAACAGGTGGAAGAACGGCACGGCGGTCCAGGTGCCACGGGCCGGGTTGAACGCGCCCGGAATGGCGTTGAACCAGTTCAGGCGGTCGCCTTGCGATTCGATCAGGCGCACGCCCGGGTCACCGGCACGCAGATGGCCACCGACCTCGTCCTGGAACTTGTTCCAGGCTTGCGGCGAGTTCCAGCCCGGCGACCAGGCGAACGGCACTTGTTGGCGCGGTTCGACGGAGCCCGAGTAACCTTCCATCGAGAAGGCGAACGCGGTGTCCTTGTCTTGCGGGGTACGCGGCTCGTGCACGCTGATGTTGGCGCGCATGGCGGTACGGCCGGAATAGCGCAGCGGCTCACGGGCCAGTTTCATGCCCTTGATGCGGAACGCGGCGGAAGGCGCTGCGTTGACGATGCCAGCCAGTTGCGGGGCTGCCTCGGCGCAGGCGCTGGTGACGTGGTCCAGTTGGGTCCAGTCGACCGGCTTGTTCAGCAGGGTCGCACGCAGGGCGTGCATCCAGCGCCAGCCTTCGTGGACCAGGATGCTGCTGTCCAGGTATTGCGGGTCGAACACCTGGAAGAAGCGCTGGGCGCGGCCTTCCTGGCTGACCAGGGTGCCGTCGCCTTCGGCGAACGAGGCTGCCGGCAGTACCAGGTGAGCGCGTTCCAGGGTGGCGGTGTTGGAGTGGTCGGCAACGATCACGACCTTGGCTGCAGCCAGGGCGGCATCGACCTTGGCGGCCGAGACGCGGGTGTACAGGTCGTTTTCCAGGACCACGATGGCGTCGGCTTTGCCGCTGATGACCGCGTCCAGCGCGGCATCGACGGATTCACCGCCCAGCATCGCCAGGCCGAAGCTGTTGGCTTCAGGCACGACCAGGCTCAGCGAACCGTTTTTCTCGCGCAGCTTCAGGGCCTTGGCGATGTTGGCGGCGGCTTCGATCAGCGCTGGGTCGGCCAGCGAGGTACCGGCAACCACCAATGGGCGCTTGGCCGCGACCAGGGCATCGGCGATGCGCTGGGCCAGGGCCTTGGCTTCTTCGTCCAGGCCTGCAACGGCCGGGGCGCTCGGGTCGATGGCGTGGGCCACGGCGAAGCCGATGCGGGCCAGGTCAGCCGGGGCTGCGTGTACGCATTCTTCAGCGACGTCATCCAGCTTGGTTTCAGCCAGGCTGGCGATGAACAGCGGGTACAGCGCGTGCTGGCCGATGTTTTTCACCGCGGCGTCCAGCCAAGGCTGCACTTTCATCGCCTCGGCCATGGCTTCGGCCTTGCCTTTGGTGGCCTGGCGTACGGACAGGGCAACGCGGGCGGCGGTCTGGGTCAGGTCTTCGCCAAGCACGAACACAGCGTCGTGGTCTTCGATGTCGCGCAGGGTCGGCACCGGCAGCGGGCTGTTGTTCAGCACGTTCAGGGCCAAGCGCACGCGGGCCAGTTCGCCCGCTTCCATGCCCGAATAGAAGTAGTCGGCGCCGACCAGCTCACGCAGGCCGTAGTTGCTTTCGAGGCTGGCGCGCGGCGAGCCGATACCGACGATGGTGCGGCCGCGCAGCAGGTCGGCGGCTTTGTCCAGTGCGGCGTCCAGGCTCAGCTTGGTGCCATCGGCCAGGCGTGGCTGGCGTGGGCGGTCGGTGCGGTTGACGTAGCCATAACCGAAGCGGCCGCGGTCGCACAGGAAGTACTGGTTGACCGAGCCGTTGAAGCGGTTTTCGATGCGACGCAGTTCACCGTAGCGCTCGCCGGGGCTGATGTTGCAGCCACTGGAGCAGCCGTGGCAGATGCTCGGTGCGAACTGCATGTCCCACTTACGGTTGTAGCGCTCGGAGTGGGTCTTGTCGGTGAACACGCCGGTCGGGCAGACCTCGGTCAGGTTGCCGGAGAACTCGCTTTCCAGCACGCCGTCTTCAACGCGGCCGAAGTACACGTTGTCGTGGGCGCCATAGACACCCAGGTCGGTACCCCCTGCGTAGTCCTTGTAGTAGCGCACGCAGCGGTAGCAGGCGATGCAGCGGTTCATCTCGTGTGCGATGAACGGGCCGAGGTCCTGGTTCTGGTGGGTACGCTTGGTGAAACGGTAGCGGCGCTCGTTGTGGCCGGTCATTACCGTCATGTCCTGCAGGTGGCAGTGACCGCCTTCCTCGCACACTGGGCAGTCGTGCGGGTGGTTGGTCATCAGCCATTCGACGACGCTGGCGCGAAACGCCTTGGATTCTTCATCTTCGATGGAGATCCAGGTGCCGTCGGAGGCAGGGGTCATGCAGGACATGACGATACGACCACGGGTGTCGTTTTCGTCGGTGTACTGCTTGACCGCGCACTGCCGGCAGGCGCCAACGCTACCAAGCGCGGGGTGCCAGCAGAAATAAGGGATGTCGAGGCCGAGCGACAGACACGCCTGTAACAGGTTGTCTGCACCGTTGACTTCGAGCGCTTTGCCGTCTACGTGGATAGTGGCCATTGTTCAAAGTTCTTCGTTGGCCCGCGTGAGCGGGCGTGGCTAATGGAAATCTGTACGCCTGCGGCCCGCCGCGAATCGTTCGGGCCGGCCTGCAGGCTGGCGGGTGGCACGGACCACCCGCAGCTCATCTTGTTATGCGCCGACCACGATCGGCCCGCTCGGTACTGGCTTGGCCAGGTTCGGGCGCAGGGCATCGGCAGCACTGGCTGGGGCGACACCGGCCTCGAATTCGGAGCGGAAGTATTTGATGGCACTGCCCAACGGCTCGACGGCACCCGGTGCGTGAGCACAGAAGGTACGGCCTGGGCCGAGGAAGTTGACCAGGCCCAGCAGGGTCTCGATGTCTTCGGCGCGGCCTTGGCCTTGCTCCAGCGAGCGCAGCATTTTCACGCTCCACGGCAGGCCGTCACGGCATGGGGTGCACCAGCCGCACGATTCGCGGGCGAAGAACTCTTCCATGTTGCGCAGCAGCGAGACCATGTTGATGCTGTCGTCGACCGCCATGGCCAGGCCAGTACCCATCCGGGTGCCAACCTTGGCGATGCCGCCGGCGTACATCTGGGCGTCGAGGTGCTCGGGCAGCAGGAAGCCGGTACCGGCGCCACCTGGCTGCCAGCACTTGAGCTTGAAGCCATCGCGCATGCCGCCGGCGTAGTCTTCGAACAGCTCACGGGCGGTGACGCCGAATGGCAGTTCCCACAGGCCAGGGTTTTTCACCTTGCCGGAGAAGCCCATCAGCTTGGTGCCGTGGTCTTCGCTGCCTTCGCGGGCCAGCGACTTGTACCAGTCGTTGCCGTTGGCGACGATGGCCGGCACGTTGCACAGGGTCTCGACGTTGTTCACGCAGGTCGGCTTGCCCCATACGCCAACGGCGGCAGGGAAGGGCGGCTTGGAGCGTGGGTTGGCGCGACGGCCTTCCAGCGAGTTGATCAGTGCGGTTTCTTCACCGCAGATGTAGCGGCCGGCACCGGTGTGCACGAACAGCTCGAAGTCAAAGCCCGAGCCCAGGATGTTCTTGCCCAGGAGGCCAGCGGCCTTGGCTTCGTCGATGGCGCGGTTTAGGTTTTTCGCTGCGGTGGTGTACTCGCCACGCAGGAAGATGTAGCCGCGGTAGGCCTTCAGGGCGCGGGCGCTGATCAGCATGCCCTCGACCAGCAGATGGGGCTGTTGCTCCATCAGCATGCGGTCCTTCCAGGTGTTCGGCTCCATTTCGTCCGCGTTGCACAGCAGGTAGCGGATGTTCATGGATTCGTCTTTAGGCATCAGGCCCCACTTCACACCCGTGGGGAAGCCTGCGCCGCCGCGGCCCTTGAGGCCGGAGTCTTTGACGTTCTGCACGATATCGTCTTGCGACATCTCGCTCAGTGCCTTGCGGGCAGCAGCGTAGCCGTTCTTGGCCTGGTACTCGGCAAGCCAGACCGGCTCGCCGTCGTCACGCAGACGCCAGGTCAGTGGGTGGGTTTCGGCCGAACGCGCGATGCGGTTGGCCGGGCCGAAGGAAGTAATGGTCATACGTAACCCTCCAGCAGTTTGGAAACGCCAGCAGGCTGCACGTCGCCAAAGGTGTCATCGTCGATCATCAGCGCCGGGGCCTTGTCGCAGTTGCCCAGGCAGCAGACCGGCAGCAGGGTGAAGCGCCCGTCGGCGGTGGTCTGGCCGAGGCCGATGCCCAGTTCGCTTTGGATCTGGCTGACCACCGACTCGTGGCCACCGATGTAGCAGACCATGCTGTCGCACACACGGATGATGTGGCGGCCGACCGGCTGACGGAAGATCTGGCTGTAGAACGTAGCCACGCCCTCGACGTCACTGGCCGGGATGCCCAGCACTTCGCCGATGGCGTGAATGGCGCCGTCCGGCACCCAGCCACGTTCCTTCTGGACGATCTTCAAGGCTTCGATGGACGCCGCGCGCGGGTCCTCGTAGTGATGCATCTCGTGCTCGATGGCCGAGCGCTCGGTTTCGCTCAGGGCGAAACGGTCTGTCTGGATAAGCGTGCTGTTCATGCTTAGCGGTCCACGTCAGCCATAACGAAGTCGATACTGCCCAGGTACGCAATGAGGTCGGCGACCATGCTGCCTTTGATCACCGAAGGGATCTGCTGCAGGTGCGGGTAGCTCGGGGTACGGATCCGGGTGCGGTAGCTCATGGTGCCGCCATCGCTCGTCAGGTAGTAACTGTTGATGCCCTTGGTCGCTTCGATCATCTGGAACGACTCGTTGGCCGGCATGACCGGGCCCCACGAGACTTGCAGGAAGTGCGTGATCAAGGTTTCGATGTGCTGCAGGGTGCGCTCTTTCGGCGGCGGCGTGGTCAGCGGGTGATCCGCCTTGTACGGGCCTTCCGGCATGTTGCGCAGGCACTGGTCGATGATGCGGATACTCTGACGCATCTCCTCGACACGGACCATGCAGCGATCGTAGGCATCGCCGTTGTGGGCCAGCGGTACTTCGAACTCGAAGTTTTCGTAGCCAGAATACGGGCGCGCTTTACGCAGGTCGAAGTCGCAACCAGTGGAACGCAGGCCGGCACCGGTGGTGCCCCATTCCAGCGCTTCCTTGGTGTTGTACGCGGCGACGCCGACGGTACGGCCCTTGAGGATGCTGTTCTGCAGGGCGGCCTTGGTGTATTCGTCCAGGCGCTTAGGCAGCCAGTCGACGAAGTCCTTGACCAGCTTGTCCCAGCCGCGCGGCAGGTCGTGGGCGACGCCACCGATGCGGTACCAGGCCGGGTGCAGGCGGAAACCGGTGATTGCTTCGATCACGGTGTAGGCGCGCTGGCGGTCGGTGAAGGTGAAGAACACCGGGGTCATGGCGCCGACGTCCTGGATGTAGGTACCCAGGAACAGCAGGTGGCTGGTGATGCGGAAGAACTCGGCGAGCATGATGCGAATCACGTCGACCTTCTGCGGCACCTTGATGCCGGCCAGCTTCTCTACCGCCAGTACGTACGGCAGGTTGTTCATCACCCCGCCGAGGTAGTCGATACGGTCGGTGTAGGGGATGAAGCTGTGCCAGGACTGGCGCTCGGCCATCTTCTCGGCGCCACGGTGGTGGTAGCCGATGTCCGGGACGCAGTCGACGATCTCTTCACCGTCCAGCTGCAGGACGATACGGAACGCACCGTGGGCAGAGGGGTGGTTGGGGCCGAGGTTGAGGAACATGTAGTCCTCGTTGGCGCCCTGGCGCTTCATACCCCAGGCTTCCGGGTTGAAACGTGCCGATTCCTCTTCAAGCTGCTGCTTGGCCAGGGTCAGGCTGTAGGGGTCGAACTCGGTGGCGCGGGCAGGGTAGTCCTTGCGCAGCGGGTGGCCTTCCCAGGTGGGCGGCATCATGATGCGGCTAAGGTGCGGGTGGCCGGCAAAGTCGATGCCGAACATGTCCCAGACTTCGCGCTCGTACCAGTTGGCGTTTGGCCAGATGCCAGTCACGGTCGGCAGGTTCAGGTCGCCTTCGCTGAGCGACACCTTGATCATCACGTCGCTGTTACGCTCGACCGACAGCAGGTGGTAGAACACGCTGAAATCGGCGGCGGGCAGGCCGCGGCGCTGGGTGCGCAGGCGCTCGTCGACGCCATGCAGGTCGTACAGCATGCTGTACGGCTTGGCGACGTTGCGCAGGAAGCTGAGTACTTCTTTGAGCTGTGCACGTTTTACCCACAGCACCGGCATGCCGGTGCGGGTTTCCTGGGCGACGAATGCGTCGGCACCAAAACGGTTGTGCAATTCGACGACCACATCCTGGTCGTCAGCCTTGTAAGGCGGAATATAAATAGCGGTGTCCGCTGTCATGGTCTCGGTCGCTTTGAGTCAACGTAGAGAATGAAGCCAGGCCGCCGGCTCCTTGGGGAGCGGGCGGCAGGTCGCTGGATCAGACTTCGTCGGGGCTGCGCAGGTTGGTTACCGCGATACGCTGTTCACGACGCAGGTCTTTCTGGGCAGGCATCTCGGCACGGTAAATGCCTTGATCACCAACAACCCAGGAAAGCGGGCGTCGCTCCTGGCCAATCGACTCCTGCAGCAGCATCAAGCCTTGCAGGAACGCTTCAGGGCGAGGCGGGCAGCCAGGCACGTAAACATCCACGGGGAGGAACTTGTCGACCCCCTGAACGACCGAGTAAATGTCGTACATGCCACCGGAGTTGGCGCACGAACCCATGGAGATGACCCACTTCGGCTCGAGCATCTGCTCGTACAGGCGCTGAATGATCGGCGCCATCTTGATGAAGCAGGTACCGGCGATGACCATGAAGTCGGCCTGACGCGGCGAGGCCCGGATGACTTCGGCGCCGAAGCGGGCGATGTCGTGGGGCGCCGTGAAGGCCGTGGTCATTTCCACGTAGC
This sequence comes from Pseudomonas sp. LAIL14HWK12:I10, assembly GCF_900184205.1. Taxonomy (NCBI): domain Bacteria; kingdom Pseudomonadati; phylum Pseudomonadota; class Gammaproteobacteria; order Pseudomonadales; family Pseudomonadaceae; genus Pseudomonas; species Pseudomonas sp. LAIL14HWK12:I10. Next base: position 636,298 of record NZ_FXWU01000002.1, read on the forward strand.
AGCAGGACAGGCCGAAGTTATACGGCCAGAGGGAGTTCTTGCGACCCCAGTTGACCGCGCCACGCAGCACATCTTCGAGTTTCCCCATGTAGATGTTCTTGTGGACCTGGTCCTCGAGCAGTTGGTCGGTGACGGTTTCCCGTTCACCTACCGGGTACTGCTCGTTGGGCGCATCCGGATCGATTCTGGTGAGATTGTATTGCATTGCCAAAGCCTCATTGTTTCAGCTTCGCTTGCCGCTTGCGGCGACCTTCGGGAGCCCAATCAAGAGCACCGACGCGCCAAAGGTAGACAAGACCTGCCAACAGAATTGCTATGAAAACGAGTGCTTCGACGAACCCGGTCCAGCCGCTTTCGCGGACGGACACAGACCATGCAAAGAGGAAGAGGGCTTCGATATCGAAGATCACGAACAGCATCGCGACCAGATAGAATTTGGCGGACAGGCGCAGGCGGGCGCTGCCGACGGGCAGCATGCCGGATTCGAAGGGTTCGTTCTTGGCGCGGCCCCAGGCCTTGCTACCGAGCAGGCTGGACAGGCCGAGCATGAAGGCACACAGGCCGACGACACCCAAAAGGAAGATGGCAAAGCCCCAGTTGTGGGCGATGAGTCCTGCCGAATCGGACATGCTAGAGATCCTTATACAGAGACCCAGCTCTGCAGTCTGAAATAAGTAGAGCGGCGACCTGGTGTCGCACATGCAGTGACCAAATGTCGCAGCTGAATCAATCGCGCTGATTTTATGGGTAAACCCGGTGCAAGTAAAATTTCTGTGGCAATTTATTCGTAGGATTAAGAACAAAAATCTTTCGTAACTGGCTGAAAGCCTTGAATTTCGGGCATTGCGCGCGTTTTTGTTAATTATGTTTCTTGCGCGATGTAACGAATTCCTAGTTATGTAATGATAATTAATCGCATTGAGCTTGGTGCGGTGAAATTCTCCTCTTGTGAGCCTTGCAAAGTTGCCCGGGCGGGTTGGCTACTTGCAAATGCGAAAAAGGCTCGTTCTAACAGCTTCCAGCGCCTTGCGCACCGCTCTGGATCAATACTTTATCGGTTAAGCCGTGGCGGGCCGATGAAGCGGTGGATGTCGCTCAGGTTGTGGAGGGTGGGTTGCTGTTGGGTTGCCACAAGCATAGACCGGATACTGGGGCCTGCTTTGCCTCCAGCGGAAAGTGAGTGAGGTTGCCAAGCGCAGGTCTTGAGATTATTGGTGATGCGCAAATCGAGCGCCGCCCGCGCGGCGCTTCGCAGCACAAGGCTGCTCCTGCATTTGTTTCGGGCCAGTGGGCATGTGGCATTTGCGCGCGACCGCCTTGTTTGCCCGACACAATATCGTGCCATGCGCAAAGAGGGGGCGCGCATTCCACAGGATTGATTGGCCCGAAACAGATGTAGGAGCAGCCTTGTGCTGCGAAGCGCCGCGCGGGCGGCGCTCGATCTCATACGCGCTGAATTTTTCGTGACTATCACTTCAAAAAAAAAGCCCAGGGTCCTCACGAACCCTGGGCCTTCCTTCAACAGTTCACTGTTATCAGTGGAACTGCTCTTCCTCAGTCGAACCGGTCAGCGCAGTCACCGACGAAGCCCCACCTTGAATCACGGTGGTCATGTCATCGAAGTAGCCAGTGCCCACTTCCTGCTGGTGTGCAACGAAGGTGTAGCCTTTGCTGGCATCAGCGAATTCCTGCTCCTGCAGCTTCACGTAGGCAGTCATGTCGTTGCGGGCGTAGTCGTGCGCCAGGTTGAACATGCCGTGCCACATGTTGTGAATGCCAGCCAGGGTGATGAACTGGTGTTTGTAGCCCATGGCCGACAGCTCGCGCTGGAACTTGGCGATGGTCGCGTCGTCCAGGTTTTTCTTCCAGTTGAAGGAAGGCGAGCAGTTGTACGACAGGATCTGGTCCGGGTATTCCTTCTTGATCGCTTCGGCGAAGCGGCGGGCTTCGTCCAGGTCCGGCTTGGCAGTTTCGCACCAGATCAGGTCGGCATACGGTGCGTAGGCCAGGCCGCGGGAGATTGCCTGGTCGAGGCCTGCACGCACTTTGTAGAAGCCTTCACGGGTGCGCTCGCCGATCACGAACGGTTGGTCGTACGGGTCGCAGTCGCTGGTCAGCAGGTCGGCGGCGTTGGCGTCGGTACGGGCCAGAATGATGGTCGGCACGCCCGAAACGTCAGCTGCCAGGCGCGCGGCAACCAGCTTCTGTACAGCTTCCTGGGTGGGTACCAGTACCTTGCCACCCATGTGACCGCATTTTTTCACCGAGGCCAGCTGGTCTTCGAAGTGCACGCCGGCGGCGCCTGCTTCGATCATGTTCTTCATCAGCTCGTAGGCGTTCAGTACGCCGCCGAAACCGGCTTCGGCGTCAGCTACGATTGGCGCGAAGTAGTCGATGTAACCTTCGTCGCCCGGGTTCTTGCCGGCTTTCCACTGGATCTGGTCGGCGCGGCGGAACGAGTTGTTGATGCGCTTGACCACGGTCGGTACCGAGTCGACTGGGTACAGCGACTGGTCGGGGTACATGGACTCGGCCGAGTTGTTGTCGGCGGCAACTTGCCAGCCGGACAGGTAGATAGCCTGGATGCCGGCTTTGACCTGTTGTACTGCCTGGCCGCCGGTCAGGGCGCCCATGCAGTTGACGAAATCTTTTTCTGGGCGGAAGGACGGGTGGGCACCCTGGGTGACCAGCTTCCACAGTTTTTCTGCGCCCTGACGGGCCAGGGTGTGCTCCGGCTGCAGGGAGCCACGCAGGCGAACGACATCAGCGGCGGTATAGGTACGGGTCACGCCTTTCCAGCGCGGGTTTTCGGCCCAGTCTTTCTCGAGGGCTGCAATTTGCTGTTCGCGTGTCAGTGCCATGGAAATAAACCTCGTCGCATCGATCTTGGGGTAATTGTGCTGATGCTCGGGTGCAGATCAGAGGCCTGGCGGCTGTCCTGTTCGGGGGCGTGCGGCGGCGAACGCGAAGGCTCGAAGGGGAAGGGGGTGCAGGCCAGGCGAAGGTGTGCGCTGCAGGTCGGCTCGTGGTTGCCTTGCTGCGGTGCTACGCGATTGCCAGAACTGCGGTGATGCGCTTCCGTCCCTCGGGACAACTTCTTCGTTGCAGTCGCAATCCCGTCGAACCGCCTTGTGGGCCGTATAGACACGAGGCGCCTCCAGGGGTGGGAGGAGCACGCCTCGAAGGCCCTTGCCAGGGCCCCTGATTAGCGGGAGCGAGGCCATCATGCCCTTGAGAAAAAGTACCTGTCAAATGTTTTGTAGTGACTTTTTTCGCTTACTACATCTTTGGTCTAATACGACTCGGCAGTCAGTTTCTAGGCCATTGGTCGAGGCCTTGAATTGCCTGGGATCAGTCCAGAAGGTCGACTTTTACACGTAAAGTCATGTTTTCACCGCGCTGGGTACTGTAAGTGTGGCTTGACGCGCTACGATCGGACTGGCTCTGCTGGTTGAACCCCGCCAAGGTGATCCATTCCCCGAGCTTGCCGGTGACTGTCGTGTCGGTGCTTTGCACTTTCACTACATCTGCTCGTTCCTGGCTGATGCGGTCATTATTGGTGCTTATTTGCAGACGAACCGTTTCGCCGCTCAGGCTGGGGGTAACGTAGAAACCTTGGGTCACATTGCGGTATTCGGTGTTGCTTTGAATACGCCCATAACCGTCGGTACTGGTGCTGGTGACCGGGATGCTCTGGCCAACCTGGATCAGCGCGGCCTGGCCTTCGCTGGCCTGAACCTGCTGCATGCCGCCTTCGCGGTTGCTGGTGCCGTAGCGGATGACGTGAGCGTTGCCGCGGGTGTCCTGGAAGTTGCTGTCGTTGTTGTCGACGCTGATCAGCAGGCGCTTGGGCGCGGTGTCCAACTGTTGCAGCAGGCTGCGCAGGTCGTCGATGCGCTCCGGGCTGGCATTGACGATCAGCTTGTTCTCGAAGGCGTTGACGGTGCCGTCCTTGCCGATGAACGATTGTGCAGCGGGCAGCAGTTCGGCGCTGCTGCGGTACTGCAAGGGGAGGACTTCGGTGGCGGCGTGAGCGCTGAGGGTGGCAGCCAGCAGCAAGGATGTGAAAAGCGGGCGTAGCGGCATGTCCATGATCTCCGCAGTGGGTATCAACATGATGGCAAATTTGCCCAGGTTGTGCAGGTTATGCATCAAGGGGCGGCATCCTGCACTTTTGAGCGGTGGCCGCTGTCAGACAAATTCCGTAACATCGCGCCCCTCGATTGCCAGCCCCTCCGCCTGGACCGCCTCACAGGAACTTCATGAAACCCGTACGACTGCGCGCCGACCTGCTCGCCGGCCTGACCACTTCGTTCGCCCTGGTGCCTGAGTGCATCGCCTTCGCCTTAGTGGCGCACCTCAACCCGCTGATGGGCCTGTATGGCGCTTTCATCATCTGTACCCTGACTGCACTGTTTGGCGGCCGTCCGGGCATGATTTCTGGTGCTGCCGGATCGATGGCGGTGGTGATCATCGCGTTGGTGGTGCAACACGGGGTGCAGTACTTGCTGGCCACGGTGCTGCTTGGCGGGGTGGTGATGATCTTGTTTGGCCTGCTGCGCCTGGGCAAGCTGGTGCGCCTGGTGCCTTACCCAGTGATGCTGGGCTTCGTCAACGGCCTGGCGATCGTCATCGCCCTGGCTCAGTTGGAGCACTTCAAGCAGGGCGGTCAGTGGCTCAGCGGTTCGCCGCTGTACCTGATGGTCGGCCTGGTGGCGCTGACCATGCTGGTGGTCTACATACTGCCCAAGCTGACCCGCGCCGTACCGCCCGCGCTGGTGGCCATCCTGGGGGTAGGCCTATTGGTGTACCTGCTGGGTTTGCCGACCCGCACCCTCGGCGACATGGCGCACATCGCCGGTGGCCTGCCGCAAGTGACGCTGCCAGATGTGCCGTGGAACCTTGAAACGCTCAAAATCATCGCCCCCTACGCGGTGCTGATGGCCATGGTCGGCCTGCTGGAGACCCTGCTGACGCTCAACCTCACCGACGAAATCACCGAAAGCCGTGGCTTCCCAGACCGTGAGTGCGTGGCCCTGGGCGCCGCCAATATGGTTTCGGGCCTGTGCGGTGGCATGGGCGGCTGCGCGATGATCGGGCAGACGGTGATCAACCTCAGCTCCAATGGCCGCGGCCGGCTATCGGGCGTGGTTGCCGGGGTGATGATCCTGCTGTTCGTGTTGTTCTTGTCGCCGCTGATCGAGCGTATTCCGCTGGCAGCCCTGGTGGGGGTGATGTTCGTGGTTGCCCAGCAGACCTTCGCCTGGGCTTCGTTGCGCGTGTTGCACAAGGTGCCGGTGAACGATGTGCTGGCGATTATTGCGGTGACCATCGTCACGGTGTTCACCGACCTGGCCGTAGCGGTACTGTTTGGTATTGTCATCGCGGCGGTGAACTTTGCCTGGCAGCATGCGCGGGAGCTGTATGCCGACAGCCATGAGGAAGCGGGCGGCGGCAAGCGTTATCAGGTACATGGCACGTTGTTCTTTGCCTCGACCGCCTCGTTCCTCAACCAGTTCGATACGGCGAAGGATCCGGCGCAGGTTACGCTGGACTGCCAGCATTTGAGCTTTGTCGATTATTCGGCAGTTGCGGCGCTAAAAACCTTGCGTGAGCGGTATACCAAGGCGGGCAAGCATCTACGCGTGGTGCACTTGTCGGAGCGGTGCAAGAAGCTGTTGAAGCGGGCTGGCGAGCAGCTCTGAGAAGGGTTATTGCCTGCACCGGCCCCTTCGCGGGCAAGCCCGCTCCCACAGGTATGGGCCGGATTCAAGGCGGATGGAGGCCCTGTGAGCTCTGAGAAGGGTTACTGCCTGCACTGATCCCACAGGTATGCCACCGGATTCAAGGCGAATGGAGTTCCTGTGGGAGCGGGCTTGCCCGCGAAGGGGCCGGTACAGGTGAATGAATTATTCCCCGCGGTTCTTCCTCACGATCCCTTCAGCAATGCTGGCCGGTGCCTCGGCATAGCGGATGAACTCCATCGTGTAGCTGGCGCGGCCCTGGGTCATCGAGCGCATGGAAGTGGCATAGCCGAACATTTCGCCCAGCGGCACTTCGGCGCGTATCACCTTGCCGGCTGGCGTCTCGTCGCCATCCTGGATCATCCCGCGGCGCCGGCTCAGGTCGCCCATGATGTCGCCCTGGTATTCCTCGGGGGTCACCACCTCAACCTTCATCACCGGCTCTAGCAGCACTGCCCCGCCTTTTTGCGAGAGCTGCTTGGTGGCCATGGACGCGGCTATCTTGTAGGCCATTTCGTTGGAGTCGACGTCGTGGTAGGAGCCGTCGAACACGGCAGCCTTCAAGTTGATCAGTGGGTAGCCGGCGAGCACGCCATTCTTCATCTGTTCTTCGATACCTTTCTGGATGGCCGGGATGTACTCGCGGGGTACCACGCCACCGACGATCTCGTTGATGAATTCCAGGCCTTCCTTGCCTTCGTCGCCCGGGGCGAAGCGGATCCAGCAGTGGCCGTATTGGCCGCGCCCGCCGGATTGGCGAACGAAGCGGCCTTCAATCTCGCAGGTGTTGCGGATCTTCTCGCGATAGGCCACCTGCGGCTTGCCGATATTGGCCTCGACGTTGAACTCGCGGCGCATGCGATCGACGATGATGTCCAGGTGCAACTCGCCCATGCCGGAGATGATGGTCTGGCCGGTTTCCTCATCGGTGCGCACGCGGAACGACGGGTCCTCCTGGGCCAGCTTGCCCAGGGCTATGCCCATTTTTTCCTGGTCGGCCTTGGTCTTAGGCTCCACGGCCACGGAGATCACCGGGTCTGGGAAGTCCATGCGTTCGAGAATGATGGGGTTGTTGATGTCGCACAGGGTATCGCCCGTGGTCACGTCCTTCATGCCGATCAAGGCAGCAATATCGCCGGCGCACACGTCCTTGATTTCGGCGCGTTGGTTGGCGTGCATCTGCACCATGCGGCCGATGCGTTCCTTCTTGCCCTTGACCGAGTTGAGCACGGCATTACCGGAGCTGAGCACCCCGGAATACACTCGGGCAAAGGTGAGGGTGCCGACAAACGGATCAGTGGCAATCTTGAAGGCCAGGGCCGAGAAGGGCTCTTTGTCGTCGGCGTGGCGCTCAAGGTGCTGTTCTTCATCGTCCGGGTGGGTGCCCTTGATTGCCGGGATTTCCGACGGTGCGGGCAGGTAGTCGATGACCGCATCGAGCATCAGCGGCACGCCCTTGTTCTTGAACGACGAGCCAAGGATGGTCGGCACAATTTCGTTAGCAATGGTGCGCTGGCGCAGGGCGGCCTTGATCTCGTCGATGCTGAGTTCCTCGCCTTCGAGAAACTTCGTGGTCAGCTCATCGTTGGCCTCTGCCGCGGCTTCGATCATGTGCGCGCGCCATTCGTCGGCGAGCGCCTGGAGCTCGGTGGGGATCGCTTCTTCGCGGTAGGTGGTGCCGTTGTCGGCATCGTTCCAGTAGATGGCCTTCATCTTCACCAGGTCGATCTGGCCGATAAAGTGCTCTTCGCTGCCGATGGCCAGCTGGATCGGCACCGGGTGATGCCCCAGGCGCTTGTCGATCTGCTTGACCACGCGCAGGAAGTCGGCACCCTGGCGGTCCATCTTGTTGATGTAGGCCAGGCGCGGTACGTGGTACTTGTTGGCCTGGCGCCACACGGTTTCCGATTGCGGTTCGACCCCGTCGGCGCCGCTGAACACCACCACCGCGCCGTCGAGCACACGCAGCGAGCGTTCTACCTCGATGGTGAAGTCGACGTGGCCAGGGGTATCGATGATGTTGAAGCGGTACTTGTCGGGGAACTGCTTGGTCGAGCCCTGCCAGAAGGCCGTGGTGGCTGCCGAGGTGATGGTGATGCCTCGCTCCTGTTCTTGGGCCATCCAGTCCATGGTCGCGGCGCCATCGTGCACCTCGCCCATCTTGTGATTGACCCCGGTGTAAAACAGGATGCGCTCGGTGGTGGTGGTCTTGCCGGCATCCACGTGGGCGACGATGCCGATATTGCGATACAGCTCGATGGGCGTTGTACGGGCCATGGCGGACTACCTGCGGATGGGCGGATTCTCCCACGTTAGCAGACCGGAAGAATCCTGCTTTACCGCCGGGCCGTCAGTCGGCCTGAGCCTGCAGCAGCCATTGGCCGTCCACTTCACGGGCCAGGCCGCTAGCAGGCAGCAGGGCCAGCAAGCGCTCGTGCAGGGCGCCGTCGGTGAAGGTCTTGAGCTTGGCCATGTCCAGCGCGCCGACCAGGTTGAGGTCTTCTTTGTGGTACGACAGCCAGGCTTTTTTCAGCACCAGCAGCACGTCACTGCCTGCGGTGTTGGCGAAGCGGCGGTTGAGCGGGCGACCTTCGAGGGTGAAGTTGTGCGCGTGGCTGTAGCTGCTCTGGTCGCCACCGTCACGGCAGCGATGGCACTGGCACGGGCCTTCGGCGAACGCGTTGCGCAGGTAGGTGTTGAAGTCCACGACGGGCTTGAGGGACAGGCGTTTGTCGACCTCGAACAGGTCGGCGATCAGGGGTTCTTCGGCGCTCACTCGGGATCCTCGTGTGGTGTGGCGTGCATCGGCGGGCACCCTAACAGATCGGGGCGGGGGAGGCCATTTTGATCTGTTGATGGCGGCCACCCAGGTGCCAGGCATGACGCTGTACCTGTGGGAGCGGGTTCACCCGCGAAGAGGCCAGTAGAGACAATAGACAAAGGCTGCCGTACTCTACGCGCCAAAACGCCTACACATCTAATTGAGGTAACCCCGCTTGAGCAGCAAGTTCCCGTACACCGCCACCGTGACCATCAGCGCTGAAGACCGCGGGGGCGACATCGAGGCCTCGGAAAACCCCAGCATGCGCGTGGGCCTTGAAGCGGTGACCGAAACCCTGAAGAAGGTGCATTTCGTCGGTACGCTCGCAGCTCCCGAAAAGCCGGCCACGCACATCTGCGTTACCCTGGAAAACGGCCTGACCTACTACGGCCCGATCGTCAACGGCCACGCCGAACTCGAAGGGGGCTGGATTGCCTTCGAGTCCGACATGCTCACCCCTGAAGAGCTGGGCCTGTAAGCCTCAGTTCAACTCTGCCAGGCACTGCTCGAGGATATCCAAGCCTTCTTCGAGCACCTCGGCTTCGATGGTCAGTGGTGCGAGCAGGCGGATGATATGCCGCGCCTTTCCGCTGGGCATCAGCAACAGGCCTTTGGCCCGCGCTGCTTCCATGACCTTGGCCAGCTGGGCCGGTGCCGGGCTGCCATCGGCGTTGACGAACTCGATGCCGCGCATCGCGCCGACACCGGTCAGCCGCCCGATGAACGGGTACTGGGCTTTCCAGCGCTCGACGCGGCTGACAATCGCCTGTTCCTGGCGTTCGCCCCAGGTGGCGACGTTCTCGTCGGTCATCTGCGCCAGGCTCGCCAGCGCCGCTGCGCAGGCAATCGGGTTGCCCGAATAGGTCCCGCCCAGGCCACCCTTGGGCAGCGATGCCATCAATTCTTTACGGCCCACGACCGCACCCAGTGGCATGCCGCCCGCGATGCTTTTGGCCAGCAGCAGCAGGTCGGGCTCGATGCCCAGGCGCGGGAAGGCAAAGCGCTGGCCGGTACGGCCAAAGCCCGACTGGATCTCGTCGATGATGATCAAAATGCCGTGCTCGTCGCAGAAGCGGCGCAGTGCCTGGGCGAATGCCGGGTCGAGGGCGAGGAAGCCGCCTTCACCCTGGACCGGTTCGAGGATGAAAGCCGCCACGTCTTCAACCGCCAGTTCGACGCTGAACAGCCGGTCCATGGCCTTGAGTGCCTGTTCGCAGGTGACGCCGGTGTCGGCACTGGGGTAGGGCAGGTGGTAGACCGGGCCTGGCAGGTCGCCGACGCGTTGCTTGTACGGGGCGACCTTGCCATTGAGGTTCAGGGTTGCCAGGGTGCGGCCATGGAAGCCACCGTCGAAAGCAATCATCGCGCGCTTGCCGGTGGCGCCACGGGCCACTTTCAGGGCGTTTTCCGCCGCTTCCGCGCCACTGTTGGTGAGCATGCCGGCCAGCGGGTAGCTGACCGGGACAAACTCGCTGAGGCGCTCCATCAGGGCAAGGTACGGGCCGTGGGGGGCGGCGTTGAAGGCATAGTGGGTGAGGCGGGTGGCCTGGGCCTGAATTGCCTCGACCACGGCTGGGTTGCAATGGCCCAGGTTGAGTACGCCGATACCGCCGACGAAGTCGATATAACGTTTGCCGTCGGTGTCCCAGACTTCCGCATTCTTGCCGTGGGAAAGTGTAATTGGGTGAACGATGGCAATGGACTGGCTGATACTTTCCTGATTCATGGTGCACGCGGACCTTGTTCGAGTTTCCCACTATCGAAGCGTGCCGGGGCTGTATTGCGCAAACGAATTATTTGATTGCGATCATTCCTTGGATTCGTGATCTTGTAAGATTTTGTGTTACCTGCACTGGCTTCAATCCCCTTCAGCCACCCGCTCGCGAATCCACTGCACGAAGGCCCTGACCTTCGGCACCTCCGCCGCATGCTCGGCATGGGCGATGAAGTGCCTTCCATTGCTCGGCACCGGGTGGTCCCAGGCCACCACCAGCTTGCCTTCGTTCAACTCCTCCGCCACCAGGTACCGCGGAATCAGGGCAATGCCACAGCCGGCGATTGCAGCCCGGATGCACAGGTAGAACGTGTCGAAGCGCGGCCCGTGGTAGCTGTTCTGGCTGTGCAACCCCAGCCCCAAAAACCATTCATGCCAGGCCTCCGGGCGCGATACACACTGCAGCAGGCGGTGCTCGGTCAGCGCCTCGGCGCTGGTGAAACGGTGGTTGGCGAGCAGCTCTGGGGCGCACACCGGCACCACTTCTTCGCTGAACAGCTCGATACACGTCGCCCCAGGCCAGGTGCCCTGGCCGAAGAAGAAGGCGATGTCGGCCTTGGACTGCACCAGGTCGAAGGGTTCCAGCTCGTTACGGATATCCAGGTGAATACGCGGATAGCGATCACCAAACCCCTTTAGCCTGGGCACCAGCCAGCGCGCGCCGAAGGTCGGCTGGGTGGCGATGCGCAGCACTTCGGTCTCATCGCCATAGCTGAGGATGTAGCGGCTGGAGATGTCGATCTGGGTGAGGATCTTGTTCACCTCGGTCAGGTACAGCGCACCCGCCGGGGTCAGGTGCAGGCGCCGGCGAATGCGCTGGAACAGCGAGTGCGACAGCATGTCCTCCAGTTGCGCGACCTGTTTGCTGACCGCGCTCTGGGTCAGGTGCAGCTCTTGCGCCGCGCGGGTGAAGCTCAGGTGGCGGGCAGCCGCTTCGAAGCACTGGAGGGCGGTGGTCGAGGGCATCAGGCGTTTGGACATGACAGGCGCGTACCGAGCAAAAAAGGAAAAAGTTCATTCCGAATTGGAATCATGTGCTTCGAAAAGGTCGTTTGTTGACCCAGGCCTATAGATTAATACTGACCTGGATCAACGATTACAACCGGTCGTGCGAAGAGGAGGGAAGTAGCCACCGCCGGCATCTACAAAACAACAAAAAACGCACACCAGAAATTAATAAGAATTCTGCTCCATTTTTTAGCCGTCCCACGACGGCGACCCATTCGAGGGTTCTCCATGGCTTCGCTAGAAAACAAGAAACAGCGGTCCTTGCAGCACGGCCTGACGTCCCGTCAGGTTTCCATGATCTCCATCGCCGGCATCATCGGCGCCGGCCTGTTCATCGGTTCCTCCAACGCCATTGCCACCGCCGGCCCGGCCATCCTCATCTCCTACGCCATGACCGGCCTGCTGGTGCTGCTGGTGATGCGTATGCTGGGCGAAATGGCCATCGCCAACCCCAACAGCGGCTCGTTCTCCACGTACGCCTCCGAGGCCATCGGCCCTTGGGCAGGCTTCACCATCGGTTGGTTGTACTGGTGGTTCTGGGTGCTGATCATCCCGGTCGAGGCGATTGCTGGCGCAGACATCCTGCATGCCTACTTCCCCGGCGTGCCCTCGTGGTTGTTCGCCTTCCTGATCATGGTCGTGCTGTCGGGTACCAACCTGATCAGCGTGAAGAACTTCGGTGCCTTCGAGTACTGGTTCGCGCTGGTCAAGGTGGTTGCCATCGTTGCCTTCATCATCGTCTGCAGCCTGGCCGTGTTCGGCTTCTGGCCGTTGGCCGAGGTCTCGGGCGTGAGCCGGCTGTGGGACAATGGCGGCTTCATGCCCAATGGCTTTGGCACTGTGCTGGGTGGCGTGCTGATCACCATCTTCTCGTTCTTCGGCGCCGAGATCGTCACCATTGCCGCTGACGAAACAGCCAACCCGAAAGACAAGATCCGCCGTGCCACCAACCTGGTGGTGTACCGCATCGCCATCTTCTACCTGGCCTCGATCTTCCTGGTGGTGTCGCTGGTGGCCTGGAACGACCCGGCCCTGAAAGCCGTGGGCTCGTTCCAGCGGGTGCTGGAAGTGCTCAATGTGCCGGGCGCCAAGCTGCTGGTCGACCTGGTGGTGCTGGTGGCGGTCACCAGTTGCATGAACTCCGGCCTGTACACGGCCTCGCGGATGCTCTACTCCCTGGGTGCCCGTGGCCAGGCGCTGAGCATGACCAAGCGCATTTCGGGTGCTGGCGTGCCAACGGTAGCGGTCATCTTCTCGACCCTGGCAGGCTTTGCCGGTTGCTTCGTCAACTACGTGTTCCCCGGCAAGGTGTTCGGTTTCCTGCTGTCCACCACCGGCGCCATTGCCTTGCTGGTGTACCTGGTGATCGCCGTGTCTCAGCTGCGCATGCGAGCCCGTGCAGACCGTGAGGGCACGCCGCTGGAGCTTAAGATGTGGCTGTTCCCTTATCTGACCTGGCTGGTGATCGGCACCATCGTCATGGTCCTGGGCTACATGCTGTTCAGCGATGCCTACCGCTACGAGACGCTGATGACTGCCGGGGTGACGCTGTTCATCCTGCTGGTGTCGCTGACCCAGCGGCGCGGCAAGGTGGTCGCACAGACTGCTTGATCCAGAGGGGGCGCTTGGCGCCCCTTTCTCATTGGCGCTGGCCCAGCGCGGCGCTACCATCGACGCTTGCCTCACTTCCCATTCCAACAAGCACAGGAAGCGTATGAACGAGCACACCCTTTCCCTCCAGCAGTTGGCTGCACCGGAAGGCACCTGCTACGGCTGCGGCTGCTCCCACCCTAGCGGCCTGCACCTGCAAAGCCATTGGGACGCCGACGGCATCCACCTGCTGTGCCGCCACGCGCCGGACAGCACCTTCATCGGCTGGCCCGGCCTGGTTTATGGCGGCTTACTGGCCATGCTGGTCGATTGCCACTCCAACTGGACCGCCATGGCCTACCACTACCGCAACGAAGGCCGCGAACCGGGCAGCCTGCCGCGTATCGACTGCGTCACGGGCACACTCAACCTCAGTTACCTGAAACCGACCCCCATGGGTGTTGAGTTGCTGCTCAAGGCACGCGTAGAAGGCGAGGTCGGGCGCAAGAGCCGGGTTATCTGCGAGGTCTGGGCAGACGACGTACTCACGGTGACGGCGGACTCGGTGTTCGTACGGGTCGACACCGAAAAGCTCAAGCGCAAGGCCCACGGCCAGGTTTAAGCGAAGGTTGGCGATGGTTATTGGTGAGCGGGGGTGCCAAACTCGATTTCTGCAAACGCCCTGAAGCGTTCTGTTTGTGATGACAACAGCAATTCGGTAGTTGCTTTCAAGTAGGTGGGTGGCCGTTCCGGGTTTGGCGAGTTTTCCAGTGCTGTAACAATTAGCTTGCCTGTCCCGTTTCGATCATAGAGGGGGATCGAGGCATCAAAGTGCTCGGCAGTGTGCGAGGTCCCCGGTGCGATTATGAATTCGCCTTTTTCGAGGTATTGGCCTTGCAGTACTACAAAGAATTGATGGGCGAGTTGGTTTTCTGGGTCCGTGATGATGCCCCCAAAATAATACCTGGTCAGCCATAAGGTAGAATAGTTTTCAAAGCAGAGAGTACGGCCGGTATCAACGTTTACTACTTCAAGTTTGATGCGCCCGTCGCGGGTCTCTTTTGCCAATGATTTTGCAGCGATTTCTTTTATATCGATCATGGTTTATGCCTGTTGTAGTGGAGATTGGATCTGCCAGGCGAATATATGAGCGATGGCCGGGTATGAACTACTCGTAGATATGCGAGGTAGCCACCTTGGAAAGCGCACATGTAAAGTGGCTTGGCGAATGGCCGGTGATGGCCAGCCACGCGGGATGTCACTAAAGTAACAGCTCCATTCCCCAGTCAAGGTTGACCATGACCGATCTGAGCGCATTCCCCATCACCCGCAAATGGCCCGCCCAGCACCCCGAGCGCTTGCAGCTGTATTCGTTGCCGACGCCGAATGGGGTCAAGGTGTCGATCATGCTCGAAGAGATCGGCCTGGCGTACGAGCCGCACAAAGTCAGCTTCGACAACGATGACCAGTTGAGCCCGGAGTTCATCTCCCTCAGCGCCAACAACAAGATCCCCGCCATCCTCGACCCGAACGGCCCTGGCGGCCAGCCGCTTCCGTTGTTCGAGTCGGGCGCGATCCTGCAGTACCTCGCGGAAAAGAGCGGGCAGTTGCTCAGCCAGGACCCCGCCACCCGTTACCAGACTCTGCAGTGGTTGATGTTCCAGATGGGCGGCATCGGGCCGATGTTCGGCCAGGTCGGGTTCTTCCATTTCTTTGCGGGCAAGGAATACGAAGACAAACGCCCGCGGGATCGCTACGTCAACGAATCGAAGCGCTTGCTGGGTGTGCTGGACCGCCACCTGCAAGGCCGCGAGTGGATGGTCGACGAATACAGCATCGCTGACATCGCCATTTTCCCTTGGGTACGCAACCTTGTGGAGCGCTACAACGCCCGTGAGCTGGTCGGGTTCGATGCGTTCAAGGAAGTGCAGCGGGTGCTGGCGACGTTTTTGGAGCGGCCGGCGGTTCAGCGTGGCCTGAAAATCCCGGGATGATCGAGCATCCCTGAACCTGTGGGAGCGGGCTTGCCCGCGAATGCTGTGGTAGGTCCATCATCACATTCGCGGGCAAGCTCGCTCCCACAGGTTCTTTATTGCAGCCTAGAAAATCTGGTTAAGAAGCCAGTACAGGCTACCTGCCAGCAGCATTGCCGCGGGCAGGGTCAGCACCCAGGCCATCAGTAAGTTGATCAACGTACGCTGCTGAATCCCCGAGCCATTGGCGACCATGGTCCCGGCCACACCCGAGCTCAGCACGTGGGTAGTCGAGACCGGCAGCCCGAACATGTCGGCCGCCCCGATGGTGCACATCGCAACTACCTCCGCCGATGCGCCTTGGGCATAGCTCAGGTGGGTCTTGCCGATCTTCTCGCCCACTGTCACTACGATGCGCCGCCAGCCGACCATGGTCCCCAGCCCCAGCGCGATGGCCACAGCTACCTTGACCCACAGAGGAATGTAGCGCGTGGCGTCGTCCAGCTGTGTCTTGAACAGTTGCACATGGCTGCGGGTGTCGGCATCGAAGTTTGTCAGCTGGTGCTTGTCGAGCAGGCGGATGGCTTCGCTGGTCAGGTACATGTCATTGCGCACGTTGGCCATGGCTTCGGCCGGCACGCGCTTGAGCGAACCGTAACCCTTCACCTCTTCGCCGATCATGCCGGTGAGGGCGGCCAGGGCTGGTACCAGTTGCGGGTTGGGCTTGGGTTCGGCGATGAACGCGGTCAGGGTTTGGCGCGGGTCTGCGGGCGCCGCTTGCGGGTCATGGCGCACCAGGGCCTGGCGCGTCACTTCGGCCACGGCCGAAAACTGCAGGGCCTGCTCGCTGGGCATGGTCTTGTTCAGCGCATACGCCATCGGCAGCGTGCCGACCAGAATCAGCATGATCAGCCCCATGCCTTTTTGTCCATCGTTGGAGCCATGGGCAAACGATACCCCGGTGCAGGTCAGGATCAGTACGCCACGGATCCACCACGGTGGCGGCTTCTGGCCTTCCGGTGCCTGGTACAGCTCTTTGCGCTTGACCAGCGCGCGCAGCGCCAGCAGCAACAGGGCCGCGCAGGCAAAGCCGATCAGTGGCGAAAACAGCAGGGCATACCCCACCTTGCTGGCTTGGGTCCAATCCACGCCGCTGGTGCCGTCCCGCCCATGCATCAGCGCATTGGCCACGCCTACGCCGATGATCGAGCCAATCAGCGTGTGCGAGGAGGACGCCGGCAAGCCCAGCCACCAAGTGCCCAGGTTCCAGATGATCGCGGCCAGCAGCAGGGCGAAGACCATGGCGAAACCGGCCGAAGAACCTACCTGCAAAATCAGCTCTACCGGCAACAAGGCAATGATGCCAAAGGCCACCGCGCCGCTGGAAAGCAGCACCCCCAGGAAGTTGCACAACCCCGACCAAACCACGGCCACCGGTGCCGGCAAAGAGTGGGTGTAAATAACCGTGGCGACGGCGTTGGCGGTGTCATGGAAGCCGTTGACGAACTCGAAGCCCAGGGCAATCAGCAGCGCCAGGCCCAACAACAGGAAGGGGGTAACGGTGGTGATCACCGTGCCGCTGGCGCTGACGTCCTGTTTCAGGCTCCAGGCTGTGTAGGCGATGCCTGCCAGTAGCAGGCCGAAGAACAAAACCAGGGTGGCACGCCCGGGCTTGTGGGACAGCTGCGGGCGGGAATCGCGTTGGGCCAGTGGCGGCTGGCTGGCCAGGGACGGGGTTGCCATGGGGGCTCCGGTTGGCGTCGGGCGAAGGTGCCGAAGGCTGTGAGCTTAGGAGCAATTCGTGACCGGTCCGTGACCTCGGTCAATGAATTCACTAGGCTCAAGACAGACGGTAAATGCGGGAGAAAGCCATGATCCGCTGCAAACGTGTCTACGAAGCGGCCGCCGACGAGGATGGCCGGCGCGTGCTGGTCGACCGCCTGTGGCCGCGCAACAAACGCAAGGAAGACCTGCAGGGCCAATGGTTGCGCGAGGTGGCACCTTCGGACGAATTGCGGAGGGCGTTTCACCAGGGGGAGGTGGATTTCGCCGGTTTCACCCAGCGCTATCAGCAACAGCTGGCCGCCCACCCCGAGCACTGGTACCCACTGCTGGACCTGGCGGCCAAAGGGCCGCTGACCTTGCTGTATGCCGCCAAAAACACCGAGCACAACAATGCCCAGGTGCTCGCCGAGTGGCTGGAGGATGAGCTGGAACGGCGTGGCCCAGGCAGCTCGCCGGTGTGCTACGCCACCTGAGCAGTGCACAATAATGGCCATGAACCTTGTACCTGCCACCGACGCCCACCGCAGCTTTGCCCGCGACCTTACGCGCCGGGCCATGCTGCCGTACTACCGAGAGTTCGACCTGTTGTGGCTCGAAGATGCCTTCGATCAGGCCTGGGGCTGGCGTGAGCAATGGCTGGTGATGGACGGTGACACGGTGCTGGGCTACTGCAGCCTCAGCCAAGACCGCCAGGCACTGTTCATTCGCGAGTTGCACCTGCTGCCCGAGCACCGCGGGCGCGGTATCGGCAGTGGGGTGTTGGAGGCGCTCGCCGGTTGGGCGCAGCAGCGGCGCCTGCCACTGCTGCGTTTGATGGTGTTCCGCAGCAACCCGGCCAGGCAGTTGTATCAGCGCAGGGGCTTTGTCGAAATGGGCGAGGATGAGTGCTTCGTGCGCATGCAGCGCACAATCGACTGATAGCTCAGTGATGGCTTGTCGTGGCCGGTGACCATGGGCATAGTGGACCCAGGAATTTACAGCTGCTTACAGGAAGGTGAGCGGCGTTGGATGATGTCTAGGGACTAAGGAGATGCACCCTATGAATGGATTCGGTCCGCGACTGCGGGAGGAACGTGAGCGGTTGGGGATGACCCAGCGGGTGTTTGGTGACATTGGCGGAGTCGAGCCCAATGCCCAGGGTAAATACGAAAGTGGCGAACGCACGCCGCGTGCCGATTACCTGGCCGCAGTGGCCGCCCATGGCGTGGATGCCCTCTACGTGCTCAGCGGTGTGCGCACCCCGGCGCCGCTGGAAAACATGACCCAGGATGAGGCCGAATTGCTGGGGGCCTTTCGGCAATTGCCGCTCGCCGATCAAGCAGCGCTCTGGCACTTGCTGGGGCGTTTGTCAGGTGAGGTTAAAAGCCGCGAAACAGTGAGGCCTTTCACACTTGGCCGTCAGGCCTATCTGACAGAAGTTTTGCGTTAGGCCCGCCATGAAAAATTTTGTTAAGGTGGCGGGATCCAATCGCCCTGTAGACGAGGTGTGTGCTTGATTAGGGTCTTAGTGGTCGATGATCACGATCTGGTACGAACCGGTATTACACGCATGCTGGCCGACATCGACGGCTTGCAGGTGGTGGGTGAGGGGGATTCAGGGGAGGCGGCGCTGAAGCTGGCCCGGGAACTGAAGCCGGACGTCGTCCTGATGGACGTGAAAATGCCGGGCATCGGTGGCCTGGAGGCTACCCGTAAACTGTTGCGCAGCCACCCCGACATCAAAGTGGTCGCGGTCACCGTGTGCGAGGAAGACCCATTCCCCACGCGCCTGCTGCAAGCCGGCGCAGCCGGTTACCTGACCAAGGGCGCCGGGCTCGACGAAATGGTCCAGGCCATTCGCCTGGCCTTTGCCGGCCAGCGCTACATCAGCCCGCAAATCGCCCAGCAATTGGCGCTGAAGTCGTTCCAGCCGCAAGGCTCGCCGTTTGATGCTTTGTCCGAGCGGGAAATCCAGATCGCCTTGATGATCGTCGGCTGCCAGAAGGTGCAGATCATCTCGGACAAGTTGTGCCTCTCGCCCAAGACCGTCAATACTTACCGTTATCGGATCTTTGAAAAACTCTCGGTCACCAGCGACGTCGAACTGACCTTGCTGGCCGTTCGCCACGGTATGGTTGACGCAAGCCTGTAAACCTCATGTCCCAAGCTTTTGATGCCAGCGCGTTCCTGGCGACCTGCAGCGGTCGCCCGGGCGTCTACCGTATGTTCGACGCCGAGGCGCGGCTGCTCTACGTGGGCAAGGCCAAAAACCTCAAGAAGCGTCTGGCCAGCTATTTCCGTAAAACCGGACTGGCCCCCAAGACCGCCGCGCTGGTGGGCCGTATCGCCCAGGTCGAGACCACCATCACCGCCAACGAGACCGAGGCACTGCTGCTGGAGCAGAACCTGATCAAGGAATGGCGACCGCCGTACAACATCCTGTTGCGCGACGACAAGTCTTACCCTTATGTCTTCCTGTCTGACGGCGACTTCCCGCGCCTGGGCATCCACCGCGGTGCAAAAAAAGCCAAGGGCCGTTACTTCGGCCCGTACCCCAGCGCCGGCGCCATTCGCGAAAGCCTTAGCCTGTTGCAAAAGGCCTTTTCGGTGCGCCAGTGCGAAGACAGCTACTACGCCAACCGCACCCGGCCGTGCCTGCAGTACCAGATCAAACGCTGCAAAGGGCCGTGTGTCGGCCTGGTGGATAAAGACGAGTACGCCGACGATATCCGCCACTCGGTGATGTTCCTCGAAGGCCGCAGCCAACAGTTGGGCAACGAGCTCAATGCCGAAATGGAGAAGGCCGCCATGGCCCTCAATTTCGAGAAGGCCGCCGAACTGCGCGACCAGATCGCCCTGTTGCGCCGCGTGCAGGACCAGCAGTACATCGAAGGCGGTACCGGCGACGTCGACGTCATCGCGGCCTTCGTCAACCCCGGTGGCGCCTGCGTGCACCTGATCAGCGTGCGTGGCGGGCGGGTGCTGGGCAGCAAAAACTTCTTCCCACAGGTGGGCATCGAGGAGGAGGTGGCTGAAGTCATGGCCGCGTTCCTGTCCCAGTACTACGTGGGCAACGCTGAGCGTGAGCTGCCTGGCGAACTCATCGTCAACGTGGTGCACGAAGACTTCGAAGCCATCAGCGAAGCACTGCAGACCCTACGCGGCCGCGAGCTGACCATCACCCACCGGGTGCGCGGCACTCGGGCCCGCTGGCAGCAATTGGCCGTGACCAACGCCGAACAGGCCCTCAACGCCCGCCTGGCCAATCGCCAGCACATGGCCGCGCGCTTCGAGGCCCTGGCCCAGGTGCTGGGCCTGGACGAAGTGCCGCAGCGCCTGGAGTGCTACGACATCAGCCACTCCAGCGGCGAAGCCACCGTGGCCAGCTGCGTGGTGTTCGGCCCCGAAGGCCCGATCAAGTCCGACTACCGCCGCTTCAACATCGAAGGCGTCACCGCCGGTGACGACTACGCCGCCATGCACCAGGCCCTGACCCGCCGCTACGGCCGCATCAAGGACGGCGAGGGCAAGTTGCCCGACGTCTTGCTGGTGGACGGCGGCAAAGGCCAGTTGAACATGGCCCGCGACGTGATGCAGGAGCTGGCCTTCACCGACCTGACCCTGCTCGGCGTGGCCAAAGGCGTGACCCGCAAGGCCGGTTTCGAAACCCTGTACCTCAACGACGTGCACCACGAGTTCACCCTCAAGGGCGACTCACCGGCGCTGCACCTTATCCAGCAGATCCGCGACGAAGCCCACCGCTTCGCCATCACCGGCCACCGTGCCCGCCGCGGCAAGGCCCGTCGCGTGTCCAGCCTGGAAGACGTGGCCGGGGTCGGCCCCAAGCGCCGGCGCGACCTGCTGAAGCACTTCGGCGGCCTGCAAGAGCTCAACCGCGCCAGTATCGATGAGATCGCCAAAGCCCCCGGCATCAGTAAAAAGCTTGCCGAGTCGATTTATGCCAGCCTGCATAGCGAGTAGAATGCCGGGCTCAACCCGCAGCCAGTCGTACCGATGAATATTCCAAACCTGCTCACCGTTCTACGCGTCCTGCTCATCCCGATCTTCATCCTGCTGTTCTATATGCCCTATCACTGGAGCTATATGGCCGCCAGCAGTGTGTTTGCCGTTGCCGCCGCCACCGACTGGCTGGACGGCTACCTGGCGCGTCGCCTGCAGCAGAGCACGCCGTTCGGTGCCTTCCTGGACCCAGTGGCCGACAAACTGATGGTCGCCGTGGCGCTGGTGCTGCTGGTGCAGGTACATGCCAACTTCTGGCTGACCTTGCCCGCAGCGGTGATCATCGGCCGCGAGATCGTCGTTTCGGCGCTGCGCGAGTGGATGGCCGAACTGGGGGCGAGGGCGCACGTGGCGGTGTCCAACCTCGGCAAGTGGAAGACTGCGGCACAGATGCTGGCGCTGGTCATTCTGTTGGGCAACCCACCTGCGGTGACGATGTGGGTGATTCTGGGTTACGGCCTGCTGCTGGTAGCGGCAGGGCTGACGCTGTGGTCGATGGCGCATTACCTGCTGGCCGCCTGGCCGCACTTGCGCGAAGGCTCGGAACAAAAATAAAACTTTTTTGAATCAAGGGGTTGACGCCGTTTTAGATATCGCTAGAATGGCACCCATCACGACGCGGGAATAGCTCAGTTGGTAGAGCACGACCTTGCCAAGGTCGGGGTCGCGAGTTCGAGTCTCGTTTCCCGCTCCAATTATAGATCTACAGAGTTCCAAGGAAGTCTGTAAGTCGTTGAAAATAGACGCTTCGGCGTCTTTTTTCGTTCCAGTCAGATCCATTGGGATCCATGGGCATCCGGACTTTTTTAGTCCAGAAATTAGTCCATGAAATCCGGGCATCCCTAGTCCCGGTTTGTTGCTGGAGAGGAGCGTCGAGCGTAACGAGCATTTAGCCCTGAACTCATGTTCAGGAGCTCGTACATGGCACTCTCGGATGCAACGGTTCGCCAGGCCAAGGCCACCGGCAAGGACTACACTCTCGGCGATAGCGATGGCCTGTCACTCGGCGTGACAGCGGCTGGGGGCAAGTCGTGGCACTTTCGCTATTCATGGGCTGGCAAGCAGAAACGCATGTCCCTCGGCACCTATCCCGAGGTGGGCCTGCGCCAGGCGCGGTCACTGCGCGATGAGGCGCGGCGACTGATCGCTGAGGGCACCAACCCCCGCGTCCATCGACGGCACCAGCGCCACACGCAGAGCCTAGCCGAGCAGAACACCTTTCAGGCGATGTACGACCTTTGGTTCGCGCATCGCGGCCGCGTGCTCAAGAAGGGGCGGCAAAGCACGCTGGACCAGATTGCCTTGCGCCGTATGGGCTATTTCGGTCTGCTGACCGGGCACGGCATGCGTGGAACACTGTCCACGGCCCTGCATGAAATCGGCTACCCACAAGCGGGCATACAAATTCTGGGCGGCGTAGCGGGTCAGTGCGACGGGGACCGGCGTTGCAGTCGTCTGAACGGAGCTTTCCTGTTTCGCGGTGCCAGCCGAGGTACTGATGATTTTCATGGGCTCCAGCGCCGCACTTTCCTTCGTGGCCTGTGCGGCAGATACGTCGAGCAGAATCAGCTCACCCGTTTGAATGTCCTGCAACTGCACCCGAGTCGGTGCGAGGATCGCGATGTACGCGTGCGTACGCCGTCCGGACTCGACGGATCATTGCGAGTCCAAAGCACAGGCGGTGCAGTCTACTTGCGAGCCAAAAAACCGGACACAACGCAAACCCTGAAGATCCCCGCGAAGGTAGGGTCGCAGTGAAACCAAACTGACAGAGGGGCAGGGTGTCGCGAATGACTTACAGCATGCATGGCTCGCGGTTGGGCCCTGAAGTGAGATGGGCGCTCACGCTTTGCGGTGGCGTATTGTTTTGTGATGTCGCACGGCTGTTGTGGTCGCAACAGGGCTCAGCGATCTGGCCGCTGAGCAGCGAAGGGTTGGCATTCTGGGCGATGAGCCTCGCGGGATACGCAGTATTCGTCTCGCTGGTCCTGCCGTTCATGGGCGGGCTCGTGCGCCGACTCGGCTGGGATGTCATTGCGCTGCTGCCCGCTGCGTGGCGGAGTACAGGTGAGCGTCGGGGGCGCCCGTTAGGGCATGTGGCTGAGCACGATCTATTGGAGCTGGCTCTTCAGGAAAGCAGCGAGTTCTTGCTGGGCTGGTATCAATACCATTTGGAGCGACGGCAAGCGCGGAAGGCATTCATGCAGACCTTGGGCGATCGCGTGTTCGGTTGCCTGGTGTTGGCCCTGGCAGACTGGGCTATCCCTCAGGTGGCAGATCGGTCGGTGACTGCGTTGATTGCCACTGCACTGAATGTGTTTGCGGTTCCCGTCGGGTTGCTAACGCTTGCAAGCGCGTGTTGGTTGCTTAAGCGCACCTGGTTTGTTGCGTACACGACACATTGGATCGACTACTCACCGCTCGACGTTACACTGCGCACGAAGGTCCATAAGGCTCGTGAGCGTACCTTAGCGCTGCTCCCCTTGAGTTGCCGCCAAGTGCAGGCGTTCAATCAGCCACCTGATATGTCCCGCTTGCTGGTAGAGCTCTTGTGCCGAAAGACACACATCTGGCCGCAACAGCGCCAGGCTGCTTTGCCTAACGCCATCGTGCAAGGGTTGGATCAACCCGTGGCGCAGTCCAAGCTTCTGCGCTACCTTCCACAACTGAGGCTGTTTCAGGAAGGCATCCTCGGTCCAGCGCACGGGAACAGTCGCGTGTTGACGATAAGAAGGACTGAGGTCCAAAGCAGTCTGGACAAGCCGCTCTCCATCCGATGGAAGGTTGCCCGCGTGAACCTCGTAGTCAGGGCAGAAGTAGCTGAAACTGTAGAAATGGAAGCCCAGTTCATCGGCGAGGGCAGGGAGTACCTTGAGCAAGGCGGGCAGCGCTCGCAAACGCTCCCAGTCTTGTGCTGTTCTGTTGAGCATCACACCTCCCTGTAGGATCGCTCTTAAGGTCGGAGGATTGGCTCCAAATTGCAGCTACTTCAAATACCGACCGAATCAGTCAACTATAGCCTGGCATTACGTCGAAAGAAATAAACAAAATGTGTGCTGGTGGCACTGTTTGCGCCGTCGAACCTGTGGATGGCACCCGACACTTACTGAGCAATACGGGAGAGGGGCCCCTGTAATGCGGGATATGGCTGCCGCGAGGTGCTCGTGGCGGTTAAAAACACAGAAATGAGCGGGTGACCTGATCGTTTTTTGATCCATTCGCCGCTTTCAAAACCGGCGGGGGCTGAAGTCA
This sequence comes from Pseudomonas sp. LAIL14HWK12:I10, assembly GCF_900184205.1. Lineage (NCBI taxonomy): Bacteria > Pseudomonadati > Pseudomonadota > Gammaproteobacteria > Pseudomonadales > Pseudomonadaceae > Pseudomonas > Pseudomonas sp. LAIL14HWK12:I10. Next base: position 660,244 of record NZ_FXWU01000002.1, read on the forward strand.
GCCAAAAATACATGGCAACTTCAGACCATCCCTAGGTGTTCAGTTCCAGAGAGTCATGGTGCATCCTTAACGCCTCATGAGGAGGATACATTTTGGAAGGACGTGTCCATGGCTCAGCCCGAACGACGCCGCGAGTCCGAGCCGAACTCCAAGTGTTGAAAGAGTCGAATCGAAAGCTCGCCGCCCGCTACCGATTGAACGTGAAGACGGTTATCAAATGGCGATCACGAACCACCACGCAGGATGCTCGGATGGGACCTGCCAAGTCATGCAGTACCAAGCTGACAACCGCTGAAGAGGCGATGGCGGTCGAGTTCCGGCAGCGTACGATGATGCCCCCAGACGACATGCTGGGCCACCTCCTTGATTACTTCCCACAGCTAAGCCGCAGCGCTTTATACCGCTGTCTGGTGCGTCACGGAATCAACCAAGCGCCCCAAAGCGGTACCGCAACCAAGCGCGGAAAATTCGACAAAACGGAGATGGGCTATCTGCACATCGATAGCTCGGAGTTACGTCTTGAAAGCGGTAAGCAGCACCTGTTCGTGGCGATTGAAGGCTCTGTACGAAAAACCTTGATAGTCGGTGATGCTGCGTTTAAAACAGCCTCGGAATGCTCATTTACAACCCGTAAACTCCGCTTTCTCGGCTGTTTTCACCTTGCCTGGCGCAGTGGCTCGGGCACGGCGTTGTCGGTCTGATAGACATGGCGCGTGATGCGCTGCTGCTCGCCAGGGACCTTCTCGATCAGGCGCGCAAGTTGCGTCGCACCTTCAGCGCTGTGAGACCACTCCCAGCGGGTGGATGGGATCTGTTCCAGGTCGCTGCCGACTGGCGCGTGTGCGTAGCGAGTGGCTGCGGTGATTCGCTCTTCACCTTCCCAGGCCCAGGCGTGGTGGGTAATCGGTTGTTGGCCACCAGGGACCAAGGTTTGCAGAACGACGCGAGGTAACGAAGAGTAAGTCGGCCAGTCGTAGGTGACCACTTCCCGTGAACCATCGTCCTCGGTAACCGACGGTGAACGTACTCCCTAACTGGCCATTGCTACGCCCAAGGCTGACAAGCTGCCTCCCTGTGGTGGGCACCGAGCGCGTTTCAAATTCGCGGATTTGCACATGCTTCAGGTCGAAGCAATGGCCAATGATGCCGGCGACGGTGCCGGGCGCGCGGCTGCGGCTGGCGATTACCCCAGCAAAGCTGAGCAGCCGGCTCCAGGGCAGTGCCGTGTCACCTCGCAGCTGCTTGTCATTCAGCCCGAGCAGGGCAAAGACGTACTGTGAGAATCCATCTTTGGCGCCTGGCTGAAAACGGATGTAGTAGCGGTACTTGCGCCAACCGCGATGCAACAGGCTCAGCAGGTAGTGGTTGAAGAAGTCGAAAAAGGCCGGACGCACACCGATACCCTGCGCATGCTCGTAAGCCACCTGTTCCAGGTAATAGGTGGGCAAAGGCGAATCTGTGCCGTGCAAGCCCATGAAGGTGGTGCAGACACGGTAGCGTTGCTCCTCATCGGGCATACGCTCGGCTTTGTAGACATCCGAGACCGGAAAGGTCAGCCGCGGGTCGCAGGCCAGCCGCACACGCCGCCGGGTGGCCTCGTTTGGCCAACGGGGCTCCAGGTCATCTCCGTGCAAGCCATGCAAGCGCTCCAGCAACTGGAAGTAGTTGTAGCGGTGCGCGTCGGCGAGCAGCTTGTCGGCTAGATCAGCGGTTGTTTGCCGGTCTGGATTGGCCATGTGTAGTGCTCGTTGTTGGTGATATTGATCACTTCCAGTTGATGGAAGGAATTGATGCTGGCGTACAGGGCATGGTGTCGATATTCTGGAGCAGCTGACTGGTCCTGCGGCGCCGCTGCACAGATTGCTGGAAACAGTGAAAGACAATACTTCGCTGTCTTCTTCGTTGGCTATCGAGGTGCCCGACGAGACAACTGGCCCGCGGCCTACCAACAGCAAGCCCGAGCAGCTACAAGCCGTGGCCATCCAGCGTGCGTTCGCTGGCCTGAATACCATGCTGCAGGCAACGGGAGAAAAGCCGAGCTACTACGATGAAACGGTCGCTGCCATTGCCGCTGTTCATGAGTACGCCAAGGCCGTGCAAGACAGCCCTGAGCGCGGCAAAGCCGCGTTGCACGCCGTGCTTCAACGTTTCTCCATGACCGGGCACGACCCGATTGGCACGTTGCAGCGGGTCGCTACCGGTTTGCCGGAACCGATCAATCAACAGGTCAAGAAAGTTGCGGACCAGACAGCGCGAGTGCTGAACGTTGAAGCGCTCCGTGAGCTGGAACGACGTTGGGATGCCGAGGTGTACAGCTTCTTCCAGCAGCGCTTGGCAGGGCGTTACCCCTTCGTGGTGCGAGCGCCCGATGCTTCTTTGGATGACTTCGAGGCGTTCTTCGGGCCGAAAGGGCGCCTGCAGCAGTTTCATGACCAATACCTCAAAGTCTTCCTCAAGGACAATCTCGAAGCCTTGCAGGCCAGTCGACAGGGGCAGTCCTTAATCCGCAGCGATGTGATCGAGCAGTTGGAACTGGCGGATCGCATTCGCGAAACCTTCTTCGATCAGCGCGGCAACCTGAGCGTGCAGTTCAGTATCGAGCCCTTGGGGCTGAGTGCGAACCAGCGCACCAGCTTGCTGGATTTGGATGGCCAGCTGATTTCCTACACGCATGGCCCCACCCAGATTGTCGGCGTTGTCTGGCCCAATACCCTGGGGCAGCAAGTGCGCAGCAACCTCACCTTGCTCCGACAGAACGGCAATAGCAGCAGTTTGGAGTATCGCGGCCCTTGGTCAATGTTCCGCCTGCTCAGCCGAGGTTCGCTAAATGGCCGTACAGCCACCAGTGTGGACTTGAGCTTTAGAACGGGAGACGGCGTGATGCGTTATCGCCTGAACGCTGAAAAAGCATTCAACCCCATCACCCAGCAGCCCTTCAAAGGTTTCACCTTACCGCGAGGTTTGCTTGAGCAGTCAGCGTCAAGGGGGGGAGTGGCCGAAGTACCTACGGTCCTGTAGTGCTAGCCCACGCTTTACGGAGCGAGAGGCAATTCGACAATAAGAACTAAAAAGGAATTGATCATGGACATATTGATGGGTGTCGTAGCGGCCCTGTGCTGGGGCGCTACAGACTTTCTGGTCGGCCTGAACGCAAGGCTATTTGGTGTCCAGCGCTCGGTATTCCTCGGGCGGGCGCGGTGGTGCTGCACTTCGTAGCCTGAGTTAGCGCGAGCCAGTGAATGTGAATGTCGTAGCGTCATCAGGCCCAAAAGCCAAACAGCACCAACGCCGCAACACCCAGCCCAACCGCAATCGAACACCCGCCCAACGACAGTGCCGCCCGGCCTTGCCGGTACCAACCGTCATGGCCCAGCTGCCGTGCTGGCGCCAGCAGGCTGCGCCAGCGCAGCTCCGTATCGTGAAACGCCTGTAAGTTCGCCTGGTCCGCATCCAGCCAACGGCGAAAGTCGATTCGCTCGCAGGCCGTCACCTGGGGGCTTTGCAACCGCACATACCATTGCCCGGCAACACTCGCCAACACATCGCGGCGGGAGCGGCCTGCTTGCAGTGCCTGGTCCATATGCCGCTCGATGCTTGCCAAGGGCAAATCGAGCCGGGCAGCAATGCTGGCAAAGTCCAGTTGGTCGAGGCGGTTGAGCAGGAACACTTGCTGGACACGCCGAGGCAGCCGTTTCAAGCCGTGCAACAGTTCATTGTCGGCATCGGGCGCGGCGGCAGGGGATTCGTGCTCAAGGGGCAGCAGCAGACGGGTCATGGACAGCTCCTTGCTCAATGGGGGAGGGATGGGGGCATCTTCCTTGATGCGTAATCAGCGTAGTTGAAACGAGATTGATTCTCAAGTGCTGATTCCGCAAAGTTTTGTAATGAGCGTTCACGGTCTGACACACTTTTGCTATCATGCCGGCCATTCACGATCTTCATTAGCCTGAAGAGCCAAAAAAAAAGACCCGGCAAAAAGCCGGGTCAAAAACCGTGATTAGCCTGATGAGGAGATAATCTGAGAGCGACCTAAGCTCCAGGTTATCCAGCAGATCTCGCGATCAGCTGAGTGCAATAATAATCGTTATCATTTGCCAGTCAAATGATATTTCGCTAATTCGGTAAGAAAGTTTTACCGATGCGCTTCCTTGTCCCGGCAATCGGGGCCATTGCCGTTACACGGCCATCACGTCTCTCCCTTCCTTTTTACCTACAGACCCGTCTGCACGGTGCGTTTGTGCTCCAGCAGTGCGCGTGCCATGTCCATCATGTGCATCAAGGCGAAGGTCAGCTCGCGCTGCGTACCGTGCTGGTGCACGGCGGTTTCTTGTGCGGTGGCGGCGGCGCAGCGGAGCAGGGCGATGGCGTGCTCCTGGGCTTGGTCACCGGTTACGCCTTCGTGCAGCGTCCAGATTTTGTTCTCGATGGTGGGGCGTGGTGGGTTGGGGTTGAGGTAGTAGTCGAGGGCGCGGCGGGCCGCTTCGCTGTCGAGATCTGTTTCTTCGTTTTTCGGTGGTTTCATCCTGATACCTGCAAATGCCAATAGGGAAAAGGTTCAGGTCGATACTAATACCTTAAGTATTTTCATGCTTTCTGATAAATAATACAGGATGTTTATTGAGCGCTTGAAGGCAGTCCGTATCGTGCCAGCGATGAATATGGATAAATGGATTGCCCTCGTCCGTGACCGGATGGAGGAGCTTGGGCTCACCCAAGAACAGCTAGCCGAACGCGTTGGCGTGTCTCAAGGCAGTGTGGGGCATTGGGTGAACAAACGGCGCCAGCCGAAGATCGAGTCGATGAACCGCACGTTTGTCGAGATTGGCATGCCCCACTACAACGTCAGCTTGCAACTGCGCATTGTGGGCCAGGTAGGCGAGGACCGCGGCAGCTATGACATGGATGACACCGACGATGACCTGGACCTCATGCAATACATCGTGTGCTTCCGCTACCCGGTGCTGGGCTGGGATGAGCTAGAGGGGGCAGAGGCGAGCGTATTCGAGCAGACGGACTACCTGGCCAAGGGCAAGGCGTTCTGGCTGACCGTTGAGAATGAAGCGATGAGCGCCGCCAGTGGCCGCAGTGTGCCGCAGGGGATGCGGATGCTGGTGGACCCTGGGGTGGAGGTTGAGCCGGGGCGTTTGGTTATCGCTCGGCAGCCGGGCAAACCGGCGATTTTTCGTGAGCTGGCTGAGGAAGGTGGGCAGCGGTATCTGAAGGCCTTGAACAGCAATTACCCAACGCTGTTATGCGAAGACGGCTGTGAGTTTTTGGGGGTGGTTGTGCGGGTGCATGGCAGCTTCTAGCGTACTGGGGCTGCTTTGCAGCCCTTTCCGAACGGCCCGGCGCCCAGGCAAGGCCGCTATTGGATGCACGGCTGGGTTGTCGTGGCGCCTGTGAGATCGAGCGCCGCCCGCGCGGCGCGTCGCAGCACAAGGCTGCTCCTACAGGTGTTTCGGGCCAATTATTCCTGTGGCATGGGCGCGCGGCCCCTTGGTTCACTCCACCAGCTCGACCAGCACGGTCCCTTCGCTGACCATATCCCCTTCCTGGCAGAACAGCGCCTTCACCGTGCCGGCATGCGGCGCACGAATGCTGTGCTCCATCTTCATGGCCTCCAGCACCACCAGCGCTGTGCCGGCTTCTACCACCTGGCCTGGCTCGACCAATACCCGCACGATGCTGCCGTTCATGGGCGCGCCCAGGCCGCCTTGGTGGCTGTGGCTGGCCTCGGCTTCGGCGATGGGGTCGAAGGCTTCGATGGCATGCATTTCACCTTCCCAGCGCAGGTACAACGTGGCTCCGCGGCGTATCGCCAGGTGCTGGCGGCGCAAGCCCGCCTGGTCGTGTACCAGTTGCTCGCCGTTGAGTTGCCAGGTGGATGTCGCGCTACGTTCCAGTGCCACCGCCTGGTCTTGCCCGGCGCTGGTCAGGTGCAGGCTGCTGCGCGCGGGCAAGCCCAGGCGCAGGCCAGTGCGTTCAGCCCACGGCGAGCGTTTGTCGTCGTCCCGTTGCTGGCCGGCCTGGCCTTGCAGCCAGGCTTCTGCGGCGGCTTCCCAGAAGGGCGCTGGCAGCGCTTGGGGGGCGGGCAGCAGAACGTCCTGGTGACGTGGGATAAACCCGGTGTCGAGCTCGGCGTCGGCAAACGCTGGGTGCGCGAGGATGCGCCGCAGGAAGGCGATGTTGGTCTTCAGCCCGCCGATGGCAAACTCATCGAGCATCGCCAGCAGGCGCAGGCGTGCCTGCTCACGGTCTTCACCCCAGGCAATCAGCTTGCCCAGCATCGGGTCGTAAAACGGCGACACCACGTCCCCCTCGCTGACCCCGCTGTCGACCCGGCGCCCTTCGCCCGGCGCCGACTCGCGGTACAGCGTCAGCGTGCCAGTGGCCGGCAGAAATTCGTTGGCTGGGTCCTCGGCATACAGGCGCACCTCGATGGCGTGGCCAATCAGCGGTACCTGGTCCTGCGTGATCGGCAACGCCTCGCCACAGGCCACGCGGATCTGCCAGGCCACCAGGTCGAGGCCGGTGATGGCTTCGGTGACCGGGTGCTCGACCTGCAGGCGGGTGTTCATCTCCATGAAGAAGAATTCGCCACGGGCATCGAGCAGGAATTCCACCGTGCCTGCACCCACATAGCCGATGGCTTGGGCGGCGCGCACTGCGGCCTCGCCCATGGCCCGGCGCAGCTCGGGCGACAAGCCGGGGGCGGGGGCTTCTTCGACCACCTTCTGGTGGCGGCGCTGGATCGAGCAGTCTCGTTCGTTGAGGTACAGGCAGTTGCCGTGCTGGTCGGCGAACACCTGGATTTCTACGTGGCGGGGCTTGAGTACGTACTTTTCAACCAGCATGCGGGCATCGCCGAACGACGATTGCGCCTCGCGCTGCGCCGAGGCCAGGGCGTCGGCCAGTTGGCTTTCGTCCTCGACCACTTTCATGCCCTTGCCACCTCCACCGGCGCTGGCCTTCAGCAGTACCGGGTAGCCGATGCGCTCGGCGGCGGCGCGGAAGGTTTCCAAATCTTGAGCTTCGCCATGGTAGCCCGGTACCAGGGGCACGCCGGCAGCTTCCATCAGTGCTTTGGCCGCTGACTTGCTGCCCATCGCGTCGATGGCGCTGGCCGGTGGGCCGAGGAAGATCAGCCCGGCGTGTTCGATGGCGCGGGCAAAGCCAGCGTTTTCTGAAAGAAAGCCATAGCCCGGGTGGATGGCCTGGGCGCCGCTGGCTTTGGCGGCGGCCAGCAGTTTGTCGACCTGCAGGTAGCTTTCGGCGGCCTTGGTGCCGCCGAGGTCGACGCGGATATCGGCCTCGCGGCTGTGCCGGGCGTCACGGTCGGTGGCGCTGTGCACGGCGACGGTGGTCAGGCCCATGGCCTTGGCGGTGCGCATCACCCGGCAGGCGATTTCACCGCGGTTGGCGACCAGCAGGGTGGTCAACGGGGTGCGGCTCATGGGCGCGGCTCCTTGTTGTCGTCGGTTTGCCAGGCAGGGCGGCGCTTTTCGAGGAAGGCGCGTAGGCCCTCCTGGCCTTCGGCGCTGACGCGGATGCGGGCGATGGTGTTTTCGCAGTAGCGGCGCAGGGCAGGGCTCAGCTCGCCGTCGTCGACCTCGCGTAGCAGGTCTTTGCTGGCGCGCAGGGCTTGCGGGCTGTTGAGCAGCAGGTTGGCGACCCAGGCCTCGACGTGGGCATCCAGCTCGTGGGCGGGGTACACCTCGGCCAGCAGGCCCAGTTCACGGGCCCGCACGCCGCTGAAGCGCTCGGCGGTGAGGGCGTAGCGGCGGGTAGCGCGTTCGCCGATGGCCTTGACCACGAATGGGCTGATCACGGCCGGGGCCAGGCCGATGCGCACTTCCGACAGGCACAGTTGGGCGTCTTCGGCGCCGATGGCCATGTCGCAGCAACTGATCAGGCCCAGGGCGCCGCCAAAGGCCGCGCCTTGCACCACGGCCAGGGTCGGCGCCTTGAGCCGGTGCAGGGCGTACATCAGCTCGCCGAGCTCGTGGGCGTCATCGAGGTTGGTGTTGAAGTCCAATTGCGCAGACTGCTGCATCCAGGCCAGGTCGGCGCCGGCGCTGAAGTGCCGGCCACGGCCACGCAGCAGCAGAAAACGCAGGCTGCTGTCTTCGGCGATCTGGCCGAGGGCGACGATCAGTTCGCGGATCATCTGTGCGTTGAAGGCGTTGTTCTTGTCTTCGCGGCTGAGCCACAGGGTGGCGAAGCCGCGAGGGTCCTTGACCACTTCTAGGGTGCTGAAATCGTTCATGGGTCACATCCGGAAAATGCCGAAGCGGCTCTGTTCGATCGGGGCGTTCAGCGCAGCAGACAACGCCAGGCCGAGCACGTCGCGGGTTTGCGCCGGGTCGATAACGCCGTCGTCCCACAGCCGGGCGCTGGAGTAGTAGGGGTGGCCCTGGTGTTCGTACTGGTCGAGGATCGGCTGCTTGAGCTTGGCTTCGTCTTCGGCGCTGAACGGCTGACCGCTGCGCTCGCTTTGTTCGCGCTTGACCTGGGCCAGCACGCCAGCGGCTTGTTCGGCACCCATCACGCCGATGCGTGCGTTGGGCCACATCCACAGGAAGCGGGGGTCGTAAGCGCGGCCGCACATGCCATAGTTGCCGGCACCGAAGCTGCCACCGATGATCACGGTGAACTTCGGCACCTGGGCACAGGCCACTGCGGTTACCAGCTTGGCGCCGTGCTTGGCGATGCCGCCTTCTTCGTACTTTTTGCCGACCATGAAGCCGGTGATGTTCTGCAGGAACAGCAGCGGGATGCCGCGCTGGCAAGCCAGCTCGATGAAGTGCGCGCCTTTTTGCGCGGCTTCGGCAAACAGAATGCCGTTGTTGGCCAGGATCGCGATCGGGTAGCCGTGCAGGTGGGCGAAGCCGCACACCAAGGTGGTGCCGAACAGTGCCTTGAACTCGTCGAACACCGAGCCATCGACCAGGCGGGCGATGACCTCGCGCACATCGAACGGTTGCTTGGCGTCGGCCGGCACCACGCCGTACAGCTCATCGGCAGCGTACAGCGGGGCGATGGGCGCCTGGCACTGCAGTTTGCCCAGCTTGTGCCAGTTGAGGTTGGCCACGCTGCGCCGGGCCAGGGCCAGGGCGTGTTCGTCATTGTCGGCGTAGTGGTCGGCCACGCCGCTGATGCGGCAGTGCACGTCGGCGCCGCCGAGGTCTTCGGCACTCACCACTTCACCGGTCGCGGCCTTTACCAGCGGCGGGCCAGCCAGGAAGATAGTGGCCTGCTGGCGCACCATGATCGCTTCGTCGGCCATGGCGGGCACATAGGCGCCACCGGCGGTGCACGAGCCCATGACCACGGCGAGCTGCGGGATGCCCAGCGCGCTCATGTTGGCCTGGTTGAAGAAAATGCGCCCGAAGTGCTCGCGGTCGGGGAACACTTCGTCCTGGCGGGGCAGGTTGGCGCCGCCGGAGTCCACCAGGTAGATGCACGGCAGGCGGTTTTGCAGGGCGATGGTCTGCGCGCGCAGGTGCTTTTTGACGGTCAGCGGGTAGTACGAGCCGCCTTTGACCGTGGCGTCGTTGGCCACGATCATGCATTCCACGCCTTCTACCCGGCCAATGCCAGCAATCACGCCGGCGGCCGGCACGTCTTCGCCATACACCTCGTGGGCCGCCAGCTGGCCGATTTCAAGGAAGGGGGAGCCTGCGTCCAGCAGGCGGTCGATGCGTTCACGCGGCAGCAGTTTGCCGCGTGAGGTGTGCCGTTCCTGGGCCTTGGGGCCGCCGCCCTGCGCAATGTGCGCGAGCAGGCCACGCAGGGCCTGGACCTGTTCGAGCATGGCCGCGCTGTTGCCGGCGAATTCCGCCGAACGCGGGTTGATCTGGGTATGCAAGGTAGCCATGTGCGCCCGTCCCTTGTGCTCAGCGGGTTTCGTTGAACAATTCGCGGCCGATCAACATCCGGCGGATTTCGCTGGTGCCAGCGCCGATTTCGTACAGTTTGGCGTCGCGCAGCAGGCGGCCCGCCGGGAACTCGTTGATGTAGCCGTTGCCGCCCAGAATCTGGATCGCTTCCAGGGCCATTTGCGTGGCGCGTTCGGCGGTGTACAGGATGACCCCGGCGGCGTCCTTGCGGGTGGTCTCGCCGCGGTCGCAGGCCTGGGCCACCGCGTACAGGTAGGCGCGGCTGGCGTTGAGCTGGGTGTACATGTCGGCGATCTTGCCTTGGATCAGCTGGAATTCGCCGATGCTTTGGCCAAACTGCTTGCGGTCATGGATGTAGGGCACCACCAGGTCCATGCAGCTTTGCATGATGCCGGTCGGGCCGCCGGACAGCACCACGCGCTCGTAGTCCAGGCCGCTCATCAGCACGCGCACGCCGCCGTTGAGTTGGCCGAGGATGTTTTCTTCCGGTACTTCGACGTCATCGAAGAACAGCTCGCAGGTGTTGGAGCCACGCATGCCCAGCTTGTCGAACTTGTTGCTGCGGCTGAAGCCTTTCCAGTCGCGTTCGACGATGAACGCGGTAATGCCGTGTGCGCCCTTGTCCAGGTCGGTCTTGGCATAGATCACGTAGGTGTTGGCGTCGGGGCCGTTGGTGATCCAGGTCTTGCTGCCGTTGAGCACGTAGCGGTCGCCGCGTTTTTCGGCGCGCAGCTTCATCGACACCACGTCGGAGCCGGCGTTAGGTTCGCTCATGGCCAGGGCGCCGATGTGCTCGCCGCTGATCAGCTTGGGCAGGTACTTGAGCTTTTGCTCATGGGTGCCGTTGCGGTTGATCTGGTTGACGCAGAGGTTGGAGTGGGCGCCGTAGGACAGGGCGACCGAGGCCGAGGCGCGGCTGATTTCTTCCATCGACACCACGTGGGCCAGGTAGCCCAGGCCGGCGCCGCCGTACTCTTCCGACACGGTGATGCCCAGCAGGCCCATGTCACCGAACTTGCGCCACATGTCGGCGGGGAACAGGTTGTCGTGGTCGATCTGTGCGGCGCGCGGCGCCAGTTCGGCGGCGACGAAGGTGCTGACCTGGTCGCGGAGCATGTCGATGGTTTCGCCCAGGGCGAAGTTCAGGGAGGGGTAATGCATGCGGGGGCACCTTCTTGTTCTTGAAATTGGATAACACCGTAGCTCATGGATTCGCCGCCGACCCCTGTGGGAGCGGGCTTGCCCCGCGAATGCGTCAGCAGGGCCACCGTCATTGCCTGGATGATCGCTTTCGCGGGGCAAGCCCGCTCCCACAGAGTTCGGCTTAGGTCGATAGATGCGGTGTCGTTCATCACCTTTACGTTAACGTAAACCTGCCTTCAGTCACTGTCAATCGCCTCATCACCTTTACGTAAACGTAAATCTGCGCCAGAGTATCTCCCGCTTGCTTCAGTCGTGCCCAGAACAACCACAAGAAGGGACACCCATGAGTCAACCGAGCTATACCCGCGGTCGCCAGGACCGGCCTTTGCTGACCCAAACCATCGGCCAGGCCTTCGATGCCACCGTGGTCCGCTGCGCCGATGGCGAAGCGTTGGTGGCGCGCCACCAGGGCCTGCGCTACAGCTGGCGGCAGTTGGCCGAACAGGTCGATGTGCACGCCCGCGCCTTGATGGCCCTGGGCGTGAACACCGGCGACCGCGTGGGCATCTGGTCGCCCAACTGCGCCCAGTGGTGCATCCTGCAGCTGGCCAGCGCCAAGGTTGGCGCGATCCTGGTCAACATCAACCCGGCGTATCGCGTCGGCGAGCTGGAATACGTGCTGCGCCAGTCTGGCTGCCGCTGGCTAGTGTGCGCCGATTCCTTCAAGACGTCGGATTACCACGCCATGGTCCAGGGCCTGGTGCCGGAGCTGGCCAGCGTTGCCCCCGGTGAATTGGCCAGTGAACGCCTGCCCGAGCTGCGCGGGGTGATCAGCCTGGCTGCCCAACCGCCGCAGGGCTTCTTGCCCTGGCAAGCGCTGGCCGAGCGGGCAGGGCAGACCACGCTCGAGGCCTTCACGGCCCGGCAGCAGAGCCTGCAGTTCGACCAACCGGTGAACATCCAGTACACCTCCGGCACCACCGGCGCGCCCAAGGGCGCCACGCTCAGCCACTACAACATCCTCAACAATGGCTTGATGGTCGGCGAAAGCCTGGGCCTGACCTCGGCCGACCGCATGGTCATCCCGGTGCCGCTGTACCACTGCTTCGGCATGGTCATGGCCAACCTCGGTTGCATCACCCACGGCAGCACCATGGTCTACCCCAACGACGCCTTCGACGCCGAACTCACCCTGCGCGCCGTGGCCGAAGAACGCGCCAGCATCCTCTATGGCGTGCCCACCATGTTCATCGCCATGCTCGACCACCCGGCCCGTCAGGCCATGGACCTCTCGAGCCTGCGCAGCGGCATCATGGCCGGTGCCACCTGCCCGATCGAAGTGATGCGCCGGGTAATCGACCAGATGCACATGGCTGAAGTGCAAATTGCCTATGGCATGACCGAGACCAGCCCGGTGTCCCTGCAAACCGGCCCGGACGACGAGCTTGAGCTGCGTGTGGCCACGGTCGGGCGCACCCAGCCGCAGTTGGAGAACAAGCTGGTGGACGCCGACGGCTGCATTGTTGCCAGGGGCGAAATCGGCGAGCTGTGCACGCGGGGCTACAGCGTGATGCTCGGGTATTGGGACAACCCGCAGGCCACGGCGGATGCCATCGACCCAGCCGGCTGGATGCACTCGGGCGACTTGGCGGTCATGGACGAACAGGGGTATGTGCGTATCGTCGGGCGCAACAAGGACATGATCATCCGCGGCGGCGAGAACATCTATCCGCGCGAGCTGGAGGAGTTTTTCTATACCCACCCGGCAATCGCGGATGCCCAGGTGATCGGCATCCCGTGCAACCGTTACGGCGAAGAAATCGTGGCCTGGATCAAACTGCACCCCGGGCACAGCGCCACGGTCGATGAGCTGCAGAGCTGGTGCAAGGCACGCATCGCGCACTACAAGGTGCCGCGGCATATCCGCTTTGTTGACGAGTTCCCGATGACGGTGACAGGGAAGGTGCAGAAGTTCAGGATGCGGGAGATCAGTGTTTCGGAAATCAACAGGACCTGTTGATTCAAAGTAACCTTCTTGTTCATAACAGCTAATGCGAACATGAACCGACGCTGACCCTCCGTGCACCAGGCTGCGTACACACTGAGACACCACTCAGTGTGTGCGCAGCCTGGTGCACGGGGGCTATTCAGTCCCGTTTATCTTATTCAGCAATTCACCAACGGTCCCAAGTTTGGACAGATCGCTAATGGAAATTTCGAGCTCGTCGAACTCACTAAGCAGGGCTTTGATCCAGCGTTTACCATCTCCGTTAATGTCCAAGAGTGATGTGTTCTCGTCGATTTCGCCTGTGTAGTCTAGCTGATTGTCTAAGAATATCTTGAATGCCTCAAGTGTTGTTTTTTCTGTGCTCATTGTTGTGTCCTCGTGTTGGTTTAAATGCATAGCCTATTTACGGTCTGGGGCCGTTGAGCGTGATGGGTTCTTAATTAACTGGCGCGTCTGTTATGGGGAATGTGTAGCTTTCGTCATAAACCTCGCTTTTTAATGTGAATCTATTATTTTTTTTGTCGATATTGATCAGGGTGCCACGGTCGTAATAGGCGTTGCCGTTCCCTGTCCATCGGGTGATTCTGATTTCCTTGTTCATATTTTTTTCCAGGTATGCAATTTTCTTGGTGATCAGTTCAGCCTCTTGATCTTTTTTAAGCCTGTCAGCGTCTTCGGCTGCCGTGCGGGCGGCGGCGGCTTTCTTCGCTGCGGCTTTCGCCTCGTCGGCCGCGCTTTTGGCTTTATTCGCCGCTTTTTCTGCGTCATCCGCTGTTGTTGCGTTGTCGGCCTTTTCTCTGGCAGCCTTGGCTTTGCTGGCTGCGGTTTGGGCTTCGGTTACCGCCGTATTGGCCGTCGTCAGTTGGTCTGCAGCTTCGGTGGCTTTGAGTGCATCGGCGTTGGCGTCGTCCTGCGCGGCCTGACTCCACGCAGCAGCCTCCAGATCAGCCGTCATGGCCTCGGCCAAGGCGCTAGCTCGGCGCTGGATTTCAAGACCCTGCGCAGCCAGGCTTGCATTGACTGCGTCATCGCTCGCCTTTTGTCCGTTGTCAGGTGTTCCAGGTGGATTCTCAGTCGTTCCAGATGGATTCTCAGTCGTTCCAGGTGGATTCTCAGTCGTTCCAGGTGGATTCTCAGTCGTTCCAGGTGGATTCTCAGTCGTTCCAGATGGATTCTCAGTCGTTCCAGATGGATTTTTAGTCGTTCCCGATGGATTCTTAGTCGGCGCGGGGGGGGCGACGACATTAACACCGGTTTTCTGCAGTAAAGTTTTTACATGCTTACGAAAGTCGGCCGAGCCGTCCAGCGCTGAGTAGATGATATGCACATTAATATCCTCGAGCGTACAAGTGTCACCCACAAATAAACTGGAATTATTTTTTGCGCCACGCGGAAATTCGAGCCTCCAGCTGGAAAGCAATCCTGTACCTTCGAATGGCTGGTAGCGAGACTTATCGGGGATCGAGGGTTGCAGGTCATAGTTGGGGAAGGTCTCTTTATGTGACCAGATGGCAATCTTCTGGCCGGGTCTCAGATTTAGCTTTATGTTATCTAGGTTGCCACCTTCGACGCCGTAAAGGTAGTTAGCGCCGCCGGAATCATCCTTTAGCAACACCCTGTTAGCGGTCTGATAGAGCATGCCCGAGGGAGAGGTAGGTTTAGTCTTCGGACTGTATGTGAACGTGAGAAAGATGCGCTCGATCCTGCGCATGTAATGGCCGGGGAAATGCTTATCGAAGTGGTGGGGGGCAAGGCTGAACTGAATCGGGATTTCTTTAAGCAGTTGCTGATGCAGTTGTTTTTTGGTAAGCCCAAGGTCATTGACAAGGGAGAGCTCTGCATGAATGTCCAGTGTCCGATGGTTTTCGCGGATGGCCGACAGGTCCATCAGCATCAGGTCCCGCGCCAGGGCCTCGCCGGCTAGCATGCCGCGCCAGTTATCCAGCCAGGCGCCAGGTTTGATCCAGGTGCTCGTGAAATCACCCAGCTCATACTGCAGGCAAGACTCGGCCATCAGGCACAGTGACAGCGTGGCATCGTAGGCGGTGGCGTAAATCTGCGAGAGCCGGCCGATCAGCCACAGGTAGGTGGTGCGGCTGGGGAACACCGAGGTCATCACCTCATATTCGGCCTGGTGGGCTGCGCGGGTGGCGTGGGCTTCTTGCAGGGCAATGCGGGCGGCCTTGAGCTGCACGTCCCTTTCGCGCAGTTGTTTGTCGAGGACGGTGAGTTCGAGGGTGGCTTGCCCGGCTTCGTACTGCCATTGTTTGGCACGGAGTTGAAATTCAGCCCTCTTGTCGAAGGTGTTACCCTTCGTTTCCAGTAGTTCTGATACTGATTCGAGTAGGTTGGCGATCGCCTCGGGTGCCTCTTCAGGTGAAAAACCACCCACTGCAGCCCCACCGATAGTGGGTAAAAAAGACAGAGCGAAAGTAAGGTAATAGAACGGAGCTGCGGCTATGCGGGTGTTATATGAATCGGTCCAATGCGAGAGCGCAGACTCCTCCAGGCTTTTAACCCCGACGTCGTTCAGTTCCTGGTAGTAATCCAGACGTTGCTGCACCATCGCTTTGCTGCTGAGTAACGTCTCACGCTCGCGTTTGGCCAACTCCAGCGCCTGTTGCTGAAGCTGGTAAGGGAAGTCCAGCAGTTTGATCAGGTTGCGCTTGCTGAGCAATTCAAGCTGCTGGGTGGCTTCGGTCTGGTAATAGCCCAGCAGGGTCTGCCCCATGCCGATCAGCTGTTCCACGGCCTCCCGGGCGAATGTGCGCGCCTCGTCATAACGGCAAGGTGGCACCTGCAGGGGCGTGAGCCTGGCTACCGGACCCTCGCTGGCGCTGGTGTGGCCCTGGGCGAGGCGCTCCAGGAAGTCGGGGTCGAGCATGATCGGCACGGGCTTGCCGTCTAGGCTCAGGCCGTGGCGCAGGTTGAACAGGCGGTTGCGCAGCAGGTTGCGCAGTTCAACCAGTTTGTTGTTCAGCGGCGGGGTGAACCGGTCCGGGGTGGCTTGTGCCAGCGTTGGCGCATCGGCCGGGGCGCTCGACAGGTGCTCGGGCAACAGGCCGATCAGGCGCAGGGCCTTGTCGTAGCATTGCGCGGCGGCCTCCAGCGTGGCCAGGGTGAGCTGGCGGTACAGTTCGTCGCCCTCGCGTTGCCAGTTTTCCACCACGAACAGGTGTAGCGCTTTGCGGTAGCGCTCGGGCTCGGCATAGGCGATCAGGTCGGGATCGTCGGTTTTCGTGTTTTTTCGATAGGCGCCATGGCCATCTCGGATCGGCTTGCTCAACCAGTACTGTGGGGTGTTCTGGTCCGTTCTCCAGGTACGGTAGGGGTCGAACAGGTGGCCGGTGCTCCACTGCCAGGCACCCCGGTAGTCGCGGTTTTGACGTAGCAGCCAGGCAATCAGCAGCGGGGCATGGAAGAACAGTTCCCAGAAATACATACCATTGGCACCGCGGAAGTCGACGGTACTGCTGCTGCCCCCAGGTTCCAGGCGCGGTTCGGGCAGGTGCTGGGTCGGCCAGGACAGCACCTGCTGGACCGACTGCGTGGCCTCAGCGACCAGGCGCTTGCCGAACAGGGTGTTCAGGCGTAGGTAATCGACGGATAGGGCGTTATCAGGGTTCGCTTGATTGACTTCGGACAAATCCAGGTAGAGGGCCTGCTCGGCGTTACGTCTGATGTGTACGCTGTCCACGGCATCGTCGGCGTCGTCCACCAGCTTGTAAGTCAGGGTCGTTTTCAAATGGTTAGCAAGATAGTAGAGCTCAAAGTCAAATGAATAGCTTGAGATGGCCCGATCACGGCTGATGGGGAGCTGAAAAGCAATCGTGCTCTGGCCATCGAGGGAGACTTCATCGGTGAAGACCGGTGGATGCTCGGGGCCGAAACGGAGCAGGATGCGAACACAGGCCTCAGGTTGAAAGTGCCGAAGGCGAATGAGCGAGTCCAGAAGCTGCAGCAGGGACGGGTCAAGGGGCGCGTTTACTTCAGCCAGGATGGCGGACTTTTCCATTGCGATGTACGCGCTGACCGCCTTGAGCTGGCCTGCATGCTGCGCGCGCGTGATGGCCGCATGGACCGAAATCCTGTCAGCAGAGTGATTCGAAACATCTTGGGGCGGGCCCTCGGAATCAGGGTTTGAAGTGTAGCGGACGCTCAAAATGGAGCGCTTTATTATGCTTAGATTGTCCAAGTGAGTGGGGCTGGTTAAGGCAGATTCTAGGTCTGTTAGACTGTATTCTTTGAGAGTGTTTGAGTCTGCGATAGATAAAGGTTGTTTGAGGTTAGCTAGGGTTTCGGTTGTTGGCGATGCCGTGGCTGTAAGCGTTGGGAATGCAGGGGTCAGATTCTTGTGTTGAAGTTTAATGTCATAGGTTTCATCGAGGTTTTCGTGTCTTGTGGTTATGCCTAAAATACAATCCTTGTAAGCTTCGCTGGGGTTTAAGCGGTCAAAGGAGATGTGGGAATTTGAGCTGGTGTGCAAGGTCTGTATGGGCTTGTTGTGTGAGTCGAATTTGGAGTCAAATAGAGGGATGGATATCGTTACGGGACTCTCGTCGTCGCTCATCCTATATGTGGTGATTATAACACTCTGGACAAGTTCGTTCGTTATGGTTGTTTCGGTTTTGTGGATGTGGTATGTCTCGGTTATGGTCGTTGCGTATAAAGCTATGGCCTCTAGGATTTTTAATGTGCCAATAGCCCCGAGTTTATCATGTATCAAGGCGATCTCTGGGTATTGAGTCGAACTAATGGACTTGGAGGTTATTGGTATTCTGATTGTGTATTTTTTTTCGTTTATTCTGTTTTTTTTGTTAGGATTGAGCTCGCCGAATTCGATGGGGGCTTTGAAACTAATAATGTCGTTGACATTAAGGGTTCCCACTATGCCTTTCCATTTCGGCTTGCTTTTTTGGTCCTCTATGGTCTGTCGAGGCCCAATATAGGGATGCTGCACCGTGCGCGGGTCACGGAAAAGGGTTATCCAGTTTTTCACCAGTCTTTTCTCAATGGGCCTGCCTTTCGAATCGTCCTCATCCAATGTCTTGGTGTCGAGCAGTAGGAGATCCTTGCCAATCAGGAAATATTCGTTGTCACGCTCCCAGGTGCTGGTATTGACGTTGCCCTCCGAATCCTTGACCTTCTCCACATCGAACAACATCACCATCAACCAAGGGTCATTTTCGCGCCCCCCCAGTTGATTCACCATCACCATCAAACCCGCCTGGAACTTCTTGGTCTTCAAGAATTTATTCTGAGTGCCTTTTTTATCTTTACCTTCATCAAAATGTCCTGCCGCATCATGCCCATCCAGCCGTATCAACACATTGGCCGGGCTCCAGTTCCCGTCGATCTGCTGGAAGGCAAAGCACACCCGCAGCGCATGGTACTCGCTCGTTTTTTTGTCCGGTCCCATGGGAATTGCTGCAATGTCACGCTCGACCCACACCACATACCGGCGGCCGGCGATGATGACCGGACGGATCAGGTCGACTTCCGTGCGTTCGTCATCTGCTTTTTTTTCCAGCTCCAGAAGTTCCTTTGCAAGGGTCTCAGCGGTTTTCTTTTCAGTTGGAGACTCCTCCCTCTTTTTGTTGATTTTATTATTGATATCCTCGTCCACCAGCAATGGCCCCTTGACCATCTCGCCACTCATTGCCAGCGTGATCTCCTGCCACTCCCCCCAAGCCAGCATGCTCGGTGCGTTGTCGGCGTCGCGTTGTTTCATGTCCAGCGTGCGCCAGTAGTACTCGGGTGGCTCGACATTGCTCTTGCCGATGAAGTGGTAGGTATCGCTCAGAGGATCAATACCGCTGGCGTACGCCGAAAGCGGCTGGATATTGCTGATGTGCTCGAAGGTACTCAGGTAGCCGAGCAGGGCGGTCTGGACTTCGGCCGGTGTGCACTTACCTTGGGCCAGCTGGGTTTCAAGCTCGGCGAAGGCGCTGCTCGTGCGCGCGCGGCGCGAGGGGTCGATGAAGTTCTGGGGTTCGTTCTGGGCATCTTTGCGCAGCTTCCAGCGCTCGAAACTGCAAGAAAAATCATCCCACTCGTCGCGCATGGCCTGGGGGATTGCCTTGTCGCCATAGCCGTCCTCCAGGCGTGAGTGGATCTGCTGCAGGTAGCGCTGCAGGCTGGCGATGGCCGAGAGCACCCGGGTGGTAAGAGGTTCGTGAGAGACCTGCAGGTCGATCAGCAGGTAATCGGCCAGGGCTTCAGGGCTTTTGATCCGCTTCAGGTCCTTGTGCGGGGCGGCCCAGTGCACCAGCATCCATTGCATCAGCGCATCGCGCCAGGCCAGCTTGAGCTGGGCATCCAACGCCTGGCATTGCTGGCTGGAGCAGCTTTGGCGCAGCGCGATGGCCGCCTGTTCGAAGGCGTTGTCATCGGTCGACGCGGTGAGTGCGCCGATGACCAGCAAGCCATCCACCGACAAGCCTTGCCGGCTCGCTTGCTGTGTCAATTGCAGTACGCGGGCTAAGGCGTGCAGCGTGGTGGGCAGAGGGATGCCGAGCTTGGCCAGGCCACCCTGGTCGTGCCCTAGCAGTGCTTCCAGGTCGGCCCAGGCCTTGGCCTCGCCTGGGGCGTCGAGCGGGGTTCGCACGTGCTCGAGGTAACGCAACAAGTCCGGCTCGTGCTTGTCGGTGGCCAGCCCGCCCAGCAGTGTCGTGTAGCCACCAAGCTGGTGCAGGGTGGTGAGATCGAGCGGGCGAGGGATGGCGCCGAGGTTGAAGTGGTGCGGCATGATCTGGTCAAGGGCGGCATGCCCGATGCCGAACAGGCTGACCGCGCGGCTGTAGCGCTGCAACGTCAACCACTGCGCCCGGTCGTCTGCGGTAAAACACTCGAGCGGTTGGCGTTTGCCTTTTGACTTCTGCACTTCTTGGTGAACGGCATCGATGCGGTTTACCAATACGTCTTCATCGACTGCGACCCAGTGCAGCAGTGGCAGCAGGTGGTCCTTGCTTGGCAGGCCTAGCGCGTTGCTCAGGGCCTGGCGCAGCTCGGTCTTGCCCAGGGCTGGTTTCTCCATGGGCGCGTACAGGTCGAACAGGGTTTTCAACCTAGGCTCTTCCAGTGGCCCGTCGTGGAGGAGCACTGCCATGTCCAGCGGGTTGACGTTCTGTTGGGCAAGCCACTCCATCGTTGCCATCACCCCGGCGATGGCATCGACAATGTCCGCTTGCGGTTGCGTGACAACGACGGCGGCGCTGGCGATGCTCGCGATGCTCGCCTTGGCGTCCTGCGGCAGTGCGCTCAAACGCAGGGCTAGTGCGTTGGCAGCCTGCCCGTTTCCAGCCAGCGCTGCCTGCGCTGGTGGTAACTTCAAGGCGCCTGCGACGTGCGCGACAAGCTCGACCTTGGTGGTGTCATCCAGGTGGTTCAGCTTGTCGGCGAGCACGTCGACGAGATCGGGTAGGGGCAGGTCCGCCAGCAGGTTCAGCCGGGCCGTGACCCGGTTGAAGATTTGCACCTTTTCGGCGTCGTTCAACGCGATCAACTGAGTGAAGTGTGCGTCGACATCCTGCGCTTCGGATGGATCGTCTGGCCCGCCTGGTAGTCCCGCGCTGGGCCGGTATGCGGGTGCATGGGCCCGCAGTTGCTCGACCAGCTGGGTGAACAGCTCGACCTTTTTCGCGTCCTGCAAGGGTTGCGGCTGTGCCCCCAGGCTCGGGCGGCCGGCCAGTTGCTGCTGGTAAACCGGGGACTGCTTCATCAATAGCTTCAGGACGATCCAGCCGTCCAGCTGCGAGGTGCCGAACAGGCGCGTGAGCGTGGCCAGGCGGTAGCAGGCCGACACCACCGCAAGCGAGCGCTGTGGTTTGTCCAGCTCTTGTTCTGTCGTGACGGTGTCGAGGATGGCGCGCAGCACGAGGGGGTCGACTCGCAGCGCCAACCCCAGGCGCTTGACGGTCAAGGCACCCTCATCCGTGGTGGGGTCGAACGGCTGGTCATCGAGCACCAGGACGTCCGCCAGTTTTTGCCCTTCGCTATCGTGCCGGGGCGCGAACACGCTGTCGTAGAACGACAACTGATGCTCGGTGCCATAGCAGGGGATTTCGTGCAGCAGTGCTGCGAACTGCAGCGGCTGTACCTGGTACTTTTGTTGCAGATGGCGGAACAGGCCCATTGCGCGCAGGGTGCTGGCAGTCAGCTGGTACTGGGCGGGGCGTTGGCGTTCGGCGCGCAAGGCCGCGATGACCAGGGCATCGGCCTCGTCGGGGGCCAGGCCAAGTGCGCGCTGCAGGCGCAGGATGCGTTGCAGGCGATCGATATGCTGGGTGCTGATCCCAGCGATCGCGATGGTCTTCTTGGTGTTTTTTTTTGCACCGCTTGATGGCGCATCGGCCTTCTGGGTCCCGCCGGCTTCCACCAGATACAGAGGGGTGCCTCCACCGTTGATGAACGCTGCGCCGTAGGCTTTGCTCGAAGCCTCGGCCACCGTTTGGCTGATGACGTAAGGGCTGCGGGTCACCGAGGTGTTATGTTTGCCGAGGGCACTCACGGCCAGCAGACGGCGCAGCTCCCTGCGTGTCAGGCCCAGTGCCCGGGTCAGTTGGTAGGTGGTATCGAGGTTGCCTTTCGGGCCCGTGGCGGGGATGTGGAACTGCGTCTTGTAGAAGTCCTTCGCCGCGCTGGCGGGCTGCAGCAGCAGGGTCCGCAATTGCGGCGAGAAACCGCTGCTCAGCAGCGTGGCGTTGTGCTGGGCGTTAAGCGTTGCAGCATCGAAGCTGAAGGCGGGCATACCCATGTTCACGCTGTACAGCAGGTCCCACAGGGGCAGCTGCTTCATGGCCAGGGTGGCCTTGATCGCTTCCCAGGCGTTGTGGAAGGGAACATTACCCTTGTACACGCCCTCGGCTCCAGCGCTTGGCAAGCCTTTGCGCGCCACCCCCGCATGCCGTTCGAGCACCTCGAGTACGATGTCGATCTTCGCCAGGCTTTTGCGGATGTTCCTGTTACTCAGCTTGAGTTGCAGCAGGTCTGGGCGGCGAGTCTGCAGCGTCACCGGCTCGGCGACCTTTGCCTTTTTTTGCAGTTCTTCTATCAGGCCCTTGAGATGGACCAAGTAGGCTGGCCGCTCATTGTCTGCCCATGGCGAGGCTGGGGCGCAGCGTTCCCGGGTATCGGGAAACAGGTTCATGTAGGTGGCGGCGTCCGAGCGCTCGGCGGGCGTGTCGTTACTGTTCGCGGTGGTGAGGTCGTTCATACCCAGCTCCCTTGCGCTGCGGTCGGCGGCCCAGGCTAGGGCCAGTGATCAAAGCCTATAGGGAGAGCAGAACGTGCACACCTAGCAAAAATGACAGGTGTTGGGTGGGTCGTAGAGGGGGAATCATTGATAAGCCGGCTGTGTCAGCGAAACCTTATCGCCTCGTCAAGCGCCTCGGCCAGCTCGCCTAGCGTGCGGTAATCGCGATCCAGAGGGATACCGTGGCATATCTCCAGCCACATTAACGCGAATTCACACTTGTCCTTGTCCAGGTGCGCAAGGCGAGTGCCCTTGTCGGGATCGACCACACCAGCATTCTGGAAACAGTCGATTACATGCCGTGTGATGTCCACAATGATGAGTTCTCCTGCCCGCAGTAAGGAGAACTCATCATCAGCACAACCGGCAGACACCGCTACTGGCAAAAATATCAGTAGCGGTGGTCTACCCTTAAGCCTTCACCGGTGGCTCCTGGCTCGGCGGGTCGCCCACCGTTGGCGGCACGGTCGGCTTGATCGGCAGCTCGTCCGGGTCCTCCTCCGGCACGGGTGGCGGCAAGCTGGGGTCGTCGATGTTCGGATCGGGGGTTTCCGGTGGAATGGGAATGTTCATGGCCTGACCTCGCGTGGGTGAATGAAGAGGTGCTGCAGGCTCTGACTGTCAGGGGCAGCCGTTCGCTCAATTTATTTGAACCCCTACGCCCGCGCCCGGCTCTGAACCCTTACCGCCACCAGCCTAAGGGAGCAAGGTCCGATGTCACGAAACGAGCCCTTCGAAAGCGTGCCCATGGCGAACGATCACCCAGACCAGGCCATCAGCCTGGCCCAGGCGCTGTTGGCGCCGCGTATCGTGATCGAAAGCACGCAACCTGCGCTCGACGGCGGCACGTTCGCCACCAAGGCCATCAGCGGCCAGGTGGTCGCGGTCAGCAGCAAGGTTTACAGCGACGGCCATGACCGCCTCGCTGTGATGCTCAACTGGCGCCAGGCCCACAGCCGACGCTGGCACTGCGTGCCTATGCATTCGCCCGGCAATGACCTGTGGCTGGGCGAGTTCACCCCAACCGAGCTGGGCCCGCACCTGTTCAGCATCGAGGCTTGGATCGACCCGTTCGCCACCTATTGCCACGACCTGGAGAAGAAGTACCACGCTGGCGTCGAGGTCAAGCTGGAGCTTGAGGAAGGCCGTCTTCTGCTGGGCAAAGGCGCAGAGCGCAGCGAGGGCTTCTTGCGTGAACAGATCGAAGCCTTGCAGGCGCGGCTGCCGACACTGCCCGAGGATGACCAGGTGGCGCTGTTGCTGGGCCCCGAAGCCACACGGCTGATGACCGAAGCCGAGCACCGCAGCTACCTTACGCGCAGCAGCGAATTCCCGGTCGACGTCGACCGCCCGGCGGCGCAGTTCGCCAGCTGGTATGAATTGTTCCCACGCTCGATCACCGACAGCCCCGAGCGCCATGGCACCTTCAACGACGTGCACGAACGCCTGCCGATGATCCGCGACATGGGCTTTGACGTGCTGTACTTCCCGCCCATTCACCCGATTGGCAAAAAACACCGCAAGGGCCGCAACAATGCCTTGCAGGCAGAGCCCAATGACCCAGGCAGCCCTTACGCCATCGGCAGCCCGGAAGGTGGGCACGACGCCATTCACCCGGAACTGGGCAGCCGCGAAGACTTCCGCCGCCTGGTGGCCGCCGCCGCAGAGCATGGCCTGGAAATCGCCCTGGACTTCGCCATCCAGTGCTCGCAAGACCACCCTTGGCTGAAAGAACACCCCGGCTGGTTCAGTTGGCGCCCCGACGGCACCATCCGCTATGCGGAAAACCCGCCGAAAAAATACCAGGACATCGTCAACGTCGACTTCTATGCCCCAGAGGCCGTGCCTTCGCTGTGGTTAGCGCTGCGCGACGTAGTGGTTGGTTGGGTCGAGGAGGGCGTGAAGACCTTCCGCGTCGACAACCCGCACACCAAACCGTTGCCGTTCTGGCAATGGTTGATCGCCAATGTGCGCAGCCAGCACCCGGACGTGATTTTTCTGGCCGAGGCCTTCACCAAGCCGGCGATGATGGCGCGCTTGGGCAAGGTCGGTTACACCCAGAGCTACACCTATTTCACCTGGCGCAACAGCAAGCAGGAGCTGCGCGAGTTTTACGAAGAGCTCAACCAGCCGCCGTGGAGCCTGTGCTACCGGCCCAATTTCTTCGTCAACACGCCGGACATCAACCCGTTTTTCCTGCACACCTCGGGGCGGGCGGGTTTTCTTATTCGCGCGGCCTTGGCGACCATGGGCTCGGGGTTGTGGGGTATGTATTCGGGCTTCGAGCTGTGCGAAGCCACGCCGCTGCCCGGCAAAGAGGAATACCTGGACTCGGAGAAGTACGAAATCCGCCCGCGTGATTTCACCCAACCCGGCAACATCATTGCCGAAATCGCCCAGCTCAACCGCATTCGCCGGCAGAACCGCGCCTTGCAGACTCACCTTGGGGTGGCGTTTTTCAATTGCTGGAACGACAACATCCTGTACTTCGCCAAGCGTACGCCCGAGCGCGACAACTTCATTTTGGTGGCGATCAGCCTCGACCCGCACAACGCCCAGGAAGCCAGCTTCGAGCTGCCGCTGTGGGAGTTGGGCCTGGACGACAACGCCGACACTGTTGGTGAAGACCTGATGAACGGCCACCGCTGGACCTGGCATGGCAAGACCCAATGGATGCGCATCGAGCCCTGGCATCAGCCGTTTGGTATCTGGCGAATTGAAAAGGCCCGTTAGGTCTTCAAACCGGGGGCCGCTGTGCGGCCCATCGCCGGCAAGCCGGCTCCCACAGGGGCCGGCGTCGGCTGCAAGCTTTGCAGACAAATGACAGGCCCGGTGCTGCCTGTGAAACCAGCACAAAACCTGTGGGAGCTGGCTTGCCGGCGATGGGCTGCGCAGCAGCCCTAAAACCAGGTAGCGCGCATCCGCAGAATTGAAAGGAGTCACCCATGGCCAAGCGTTCCCGACCAGCAGCCTTCATCGATGACCCGCTGTGGTACAAGGACGCGGTGATTTATCAGCTGCACATCAAGTCGTTCTTCGACGCCAACAACGACGGCATCGGCGATTTCGCAGGCTTGATCAGCAAGCTCGACTACATCGCCGAACTGGGCGTCAACACGCTCTGGCTGCTGCCGTTCTACCCCTCGCCACGGCGCGATGACGGCTACGACATCGCCGAATACAAAGCCGTGCACCCCGACTACGGCAGCATGGCCGATGCCCGGCGCTTCATCGCCGAGGCGCACAAGCGCGGCCTGCGGGTGATCACCGAACTGGTCATCAACCACACCTCCGACCAGCACCCGTGGTTCCAGCGCGCCCGCCTGGCCAAGCGGGGCAGCAAGGCACGCGACTTCTACGTGTGGTCGGATGACGACCAGAAGTACGACGGCACGCGCATCATCTTCCTCGACACCGAGAAGTCCAACTGGACCTGGGACCCTGTCGCCGGCCAGTACTTCTGGCACCGCTTCTATTCGCACCAGCCAGACCTGAACTTCGACAACCCGCAGGTGCTGAAGGCGGTGATCGGGGTGATGCGCTTCTGGCTCGACCTGGGCGTTGACGGCCTGCGCCTGGACGCCATCCCCTACCTGATCGAGCGCGACGGCACCCACAACGAAAACCTCCCCGAGACCCACCGGGTGCTCAAGGCGATCCGTGCCGAGATCGACGCCAACTACCCCGACCGCATGCTGCTGGCCGAAGCCAATCAATGGCCCGAAGACACCCGCCCGTACTTTGGCGAGGGCGATGGCGACGAATGCCACATGGCCTTTCACTTCCCGCTGATGCCGCGCATGTACATGGCCCTGGCCATGGAGGACCGCTTCCCGATCACCGACATCCTGCGCCAAACCCCGGAAATCCCCGCCAACAGCCAGTGGGCGATTTTCCTGCGCAACCACGATGAGCTGACCCTGGAGATGGTCACCGACCGCGAACGCGACTACCTGTGGAACTACTACGCCGAAGACCGCCGCGCCCGCATCAACCTTGGCATCCGCCGCCGCCTGGCGCCGCTGTTGCAACGTGACCGACGGCGCATCGAACTGCTGACCAGCCTGCTGCTGTCGATGCCGGGCACACCGACCTTGTACTACGGTGATGAACTGGGCATGGGCGATAACATCTACCTGGGCGACCGCGACGGCGTGCGCACCCCCATGCAATGGTCGCCGGACCGCAACGGCGGGTTCTCTCGCGCCGACCCGCAGCGTCTGGTGCTGCCACCGATCATGGACCCGCTGTACGGCTACCAGACGGTCAACGTCGAGGCCCAGTCCCACGACCCGCATTCGCTGCTCAACTGGAACCGCCGCCTGCTGGCGGTGCGCAACCAGCAGAAGGCGTTTGGCCGTGGCAGCATCCGCATGCTCACGCCGAGCAACCGGCGCATCCTCGCGTACATCCGCGAGTACACCGACCAAGAGGGCAACAGCGAAGTGATTCTTTGCGTGGCCAACGTGTCCCGCGCCGCCCAGGCCGCAGAACTCGAGCTGTCGCAATACGCCGATAAAGTACCGGTGGAGATGCTGGGCGGCAGCGCCTTTCCCCCGATCGGCCAGCTGCCGTTTTTGCTGACATTGCCGCCCTATGCTTTTTACTGGTTCCTGCTGGCGTCGCACGACCGCATGCCCAGCTGGCATATCCAGGCCACCGAGGGGTTACCCGAATTGACCACACTGGTGCTGCGCAAGCGCCTGGAAGAGCTGCTCGAGGCGCCTTCCAGCGAGATGTTAGAAGGCTCGATCCTGCCGCAATACCTGCCGAAACGGCGCTGGTTCGCCGGCAAGGAAGGGCCGATCGACCAGGTTCGCCTGCGTTATGGCGTGCGTTTTGGCACGGCCACCACGCCGGTATTGCTCGGCGAACTGGAAGTGCTCAGCGATGGCGTCGCCAACCACTACCAACTGCCGTTCGGCCTGTTGCCCGAAGAGCAGATCAACAGTGCCTTGCCTCAGCAGTTGGCATTGTCGCGCGTGCGCCGTGGCCGACAGGTTGGTTTGATCACCGACGCCTTCGTCCTTGAACCATTCATCCGCGCTGTACTGCGGGCCTGCCAGGAACGCCACCGGCTGCCCTGCGGCAATGGCCTGGGCGAGCTGCGTTTCGAGTGCACTGAACAGCTTGCCAAGCTGGGGCTCACCGAAGAGAGCCCTGTGCGCTACCTTAGCGCCGAGCAGTCCAACAGCTCGGTGGTGGTTGCCGATCGGGTGGTGCTCAAGCTGATTCGCCGGGTCAACCCAGGCATTCATCCAGAACTTGAGATGAGCGCCTACCTGACTGCGGCGGGCTTTACCAATATTTCGCCGTTGCTGGGGTGGGTCTGCCGTGTGGACGAGCACGCCACCCCGCACCTGTTGATGATCGCCCAGGGCTACCTGAGCAATCAGGGCGATGCCTGGGCCTGGACCCAGAACACCCTGGAACGGGCCATCCGCGACGAGATGGAACCGACCAGTTCTGCCAGCGAAGCCCACACCGATGCTTTGGCCGAACTCGATGGCTTTGCTGCCTTGTTGGGCCAGCGTCTGGGCGAGATGCACGTGTTGTTGGCAGCGCCAACCGAAGATGCGGCCTTTCAGCCGCGCACAAGCGATGCCCAGGACAGCGAGCGCTGGAGCACCCAGATCACTGCCGAGCTGACCCACGCCCTCGACCTGCTGGCCCAGCACCGCGACAGCCTGGACAGCGACAGCCAGGCGTTGGTCGACGACCTGCAGCAACAGCGCGACGGCCTGACCCAGCACATCGACAACCTCGCACGCCAGGCCCAAGGCGGCCTGTTGATGCGCGTGCATGGCGACCTGCACCTGGGCCAGGTACTGGTGGTGCAGGGCGATGCTTACCTGATCGATTTCGAGGGCGAACCGGCGCGCCCACTGGAAGAACGCCGGGCGCGTCACAGCCCCTACAAAGATGTCAGCGGCGTGCTGCGATCCTTCGACTATGCTGCTGCGATGATTCTGCGCAACGCCTCTGCGGTGGACCTTTCCGACCCGGCGCGCAAGGCTCGGCAACGGGTTGCCAGGCACTACCTGCACCAATCCCGCCATGCGTTTGTCGAGGCTTATGGCTTGGCTACCGCTGCCATGCCCCACGCCTGGCAACAGGCCGAAGGCGAGCGCGCCGCGCTGGAATTGTTCTGCCTGGAAAAGGCCGCGTACGAAATTACATACGAAGCTGAAAATCGACCGAATTGGCTGGCCGTGCCTTTGCATGGCTTGCATGGACTGATCAGTACCTGGGGAGAGTCATAGATGAATGCAAACACGCGTGATACCGGCGGTCTTCGGCAACGGGACCTCGACGCCCTGGCCCGCGCCGAGCACGCCGATCCATTTGCGGTACTTGGCCCCCATGGCGACGGCGCCGGCGGGCAGTGGGTCCGCGCCTTCCTGCCTAATGCCCTGAATGCGCGCGTGCTGTCGCGCCACGACGGCCGCGTGCTCGCCGAAATGGTGCAGGCCAGCTTGCCTGGCCTGTTTACCGCGCACCTTGATGAAGCACAGCCCTACCTGTTGCAAATCGGCTGGGCCGGTGGTGAGCAGGTGACCGAAGACCCGTACAGCTTTGGCCCGCAGTTGGGTGACATGGACCTTTACCTGTTCGCCGAAGGCAACCACCGCGACCTGTCCGGGCGCTTTGGTGCCCAGCCGATGCAGGCCGATGGCATCGACGGCGTGTGCTTCTCGGTGTGGGCGCCGAATGCGCGGCGGGTGTCGGTGGTGGGTGACTTCAACAATTGGGATGGCCGCCGCCACCCCATGCGCCTGCGCCACAGCGCCGGGGTGTGGGAGCTGTTCGTGCCGCGGCTTGGCGTGGGTGAAACCTACAAGTTCGAGGTGTTGGGCAAAGAGGGCGTGCTGCCCCTGAAAGCCGACCCGCTGGCCCGCGCCACCGAGCTGCCGCCGAGCACCGCGTCGAAGGTCGCCGGTGCGCTCAGCCACCCCTGGCAAGACCACGACTGGATGGCGCAGCGTGCACAACGTCACGCCTACAACGCGCCCCTGTCGATCTACGAATTGCATGTCGGCTCGTGGCAGTGCGAGCTGGATGACCTCGGCGAGGTGGCGCGTTACTACAACTGGCGCGAGCTGGCCGAACGCCTGGTGCCCTATGTACAGGCGCTGGGCTTTACCCACATCGAACTGATGCCGATCATGGAGCACCCGTTCGGCGGCTCCTGGGGCTATCAGCCCCTGTCGATGTTCGCGCCCACCTCACGCTACGGCAGTGCCGAAGACTTCGCCGCCTTCATCGATGCCTGCCACCAAGGCGGTATCGGCGTGATCCTCGATTGGGTACCGGCGCATTTCCCAACCGACGAGCACGGCCTGGCACGCTTCGACGGCACGGCCCTGTACGAATACGAAAACCCCCTGGAGGGCTACCACCAGGACTGGAACACGCTGATCTACAACCTTGGGCGCAACGAGGTGCGTGGCTTCATGCTGGCCTCGGCATTGCTCTGGCTCAAGCAGTTCCACATCGACGGCCTGCGTGTCGATGCGGTGGCGTCGATGCTGTACCGCGACTACTCGCGCAAGGCCGGCGAATGGGTGCCTAACCGCCATGGTGGGCGCGAGAACCTGGAGGCCATCGATTTCATCCGCCACCTCAATGGCGTCGCGGCGCACGAAGCCCCAGGCGCGTTGATCATCGCTGAGGAGTCCACCGCCTGGCCCGGCGTCAGCCAGCCGATCCAGCAGGGCGGCCTGGGCTTTGCCTACAAGTGGAACATGGGCTGGATGCACGACACTTTGCACTACATCCAGAACGACCCGATTCACCGCACTTATCATCACAACGAGATGAGTTTCGGGCTGATCTATGCCTATTCCGAGCACTTCATCCTGCCGATTTCCCACGATGAGGTGGTGCACGGCAAGCACTCGCTGATCGACAAGATGCCAGGCGACCGCTGGCAGAAGTTCGCCAACCTGCGTGCCTACCTCACGTTCATGTGGGCGCACCCGGGCAAGAAGCTGTTGTTCATGGGCTGTGAATTTGGCCAGTGGCGCGAGTGGAACCACGACAGCGAGCTGGACTGGTACCTGCTGCAGTACCCTGAGCACAAGGGCGTGCAGCGCCTGGTCGGCGACCTTAACCGCCTGTACCGCGAGGTGCCTGCGCTGCATGAGCAGGACTGCCAGCCCCAGGGCTTCCAGTGGCTGATCGGTGATGACGCGCAAAACAGCGTGTATGCCTGGCTGCGCTGGAGCAGCAATGGCGAGCCGTTGCTGGTGGTGGCCAACTTCACCCCGGTGCCGCGCGAGGGGTATCGCATTGGCGTGCCGTTTGGCGAGCGTTGGGAAGAGCTGCTCAACAGCGATGCCGAACTGTATGCCGGGTCCAACGTGGGTAACCTGGGGGCGGTGGTAAGCGAAGCCGTCACCAGCCATGGGCAGCCGTTGTCGCTGGCGCTCAACTTGCCGCCGCTGGGCGTGTTGATCCTCAAGCCTGCCTGATAGGGTTTGCCTGATACGGCCTCTTCGCGGGTAAACCCGCTCCCACAGGTACTTCACTGCCCTCAGGACCAGTGATATACCTGTGGGAGCGGGTTTACCCGCGAAGAGGGCACCGCCGCATTAAGCCTTCACCACCGCATCCGCACCCCAAGGCTGCCGATCAGCCCATTGAGGTCATTGTCATCCACATCGCTGCTGTAATCCGCACTCACGAACAGCGCCACATTCGGCGTCACCCGGGCCACCAGGCCCAACCCTAATTCCACAGTGGTCGAGTACCGCGAGCTGGAGATCTTGTCGACCTGGTCCAGCTTCACCTCTTCAGCATTGCTGAAGTCATACCAGACGTTGGTGCGTACATAGGGTTCAATGGGCATGCCGCGCACTTCGTAGCGCCCGGACAATTTGGCACCGACCCGGCCGCTCCAGCTGGGCTGGCTGTCGAACGCCTGCAGCGTCTCTTCCTGCACGCGGCTGCCGGGGAAAAACTGTTGGTTGATCAACTGCGCCTGTGGCTCGATCACCCAACCGCCGCCCAAGCCGATCGGGAAGCCGCCTTCCAGGGAGAAGGTCATGGCATGGCCGCTGTCGTCCAGGCGCTGGCCGCTTTCGCCACGGCCATTGATGTCGATGCGCGAACCCATGGCCACGGCATCCAGGTGCCAACCCCGTTCATGGGTCATGCTCCAGTACACCCCCAGGCTCTCGCCACTCAGGTTCACCGCATTGCGTTGCTTGTCGCCCAGCAGCGGGCGAATACCGTTGAAGCTGCTTTGCAGGTTGTTGTGGCCGACAAAAATCCCCGCGCGGTGCACATTGCCTGCGCCGGTCTCGCGCAGGAACAGGTCTGGGCCAACCAGCAGTTGCTGGCTGGGGGCTTCGAGCTGGTCAGGCGGTTGTGCACCGGTGCGCGTGGCACCCGGGAAAAACTGCGACCACTGGCTGGCGACCAGGTCCGGTGCCGCCTGCCCGTGGCGTTCGGTCATTTTCTCCGAAAACGCGTTCAATGTGCCGAGGCTCACGCCGCTGGCGCTGACCGGGTCGAGCGATAGCTGCGGCATCGCCGGTTGCTGCAGGAAGCTGGGGGAGGTTGGGTCGTCCTGCAGTTCGAATGCGAAAGTTTCCACTGGGGTTGCCAGAAGCAGCGACGTGGAAACCGCGTAGAAAATGCTGTCGAAGCGCAAGGGATTCGAGGTTCTTTTCATGGCGGATCTCCGTTTATTTTTGTGGTACAGCCCAAGGACCTGGCCTGTTGTCACGAGCTGTACGGCAAAAACAGTGGGCGACCCAAACCAGCACGCCTGCTTTCGCAAACGCGCACGAAGGCGCGAGCTAGAGGCCCGGCGCGAGATCTTTACAACTAGATAATGTTCAGCTAAGGAGAGGGAGCGGCTTGCGTCAAGAAAGCGTGAAGGTTGTGTTCATTGCACATGATTTGGTTCAAGTGGCTGATTTGTTGAGTTAAATAGTCGGGTATAGCAAGGTTCGCTATTTGCCGCTGCCTGGCTATGAAGAATGATTGCTACAGCTTGACCTCGACCGACAGCGGCAGATGGTCGGAGAGGTGCGTCCAAGGTTTGTGCCCCAGAATCTGCGGCGCATGGCTTTGCGCGTTGCGCAGGTAGATGCGGTCCAGGCGCAGCAGCGGCATACGCGCCGGGTAGGTACGTGCGAGGTGGCCGTGGTGGCGTTCGAACGCTTCGTGCAGGTCGTTGCGCAGGCCTAGGGTGCGATTGCCGCGCAGCTTCCAGTCGTTGAAGTCGCCAGCGATGATAACGGGTGCACCTTCGGGCAGAGACTCGAGCAGCCTGCGCAGCAACTGCAGTTGCTGTTGGCGATGGCTCTCCAGCAGCGACAAGTGCACGCAGATGGCATGCACCTGATGCGGGCCAGGCACATCGAGCACGCAATGCAGCAAGCCGCGGCGCTCGGGGCCGGTGATCGACACGTCGAGGTTGCGGTGCTCGATGATCGGGTATTTCGACAGCAGGGCGTTGCCGTGGTGGCCGTCGGGGTATACGGCGTTGCGGCCGTAGGCGAAGTCGCTCCACATGCTGTCAGCGAGAAATTCGTACTGGGACGTCTGCGGCCAGCCGGGGTAGCGCGCGGCGTGGCGATCGTGGCTGCCGAGCACCTCCTGCAAGAACACGATATCGGCCTGGGTACTGCGCACCGCTTCGCGCAGTTCCGGCAGGATGAAGCGCCGGTTGAAGGCCGTGAAGCCCTTGTGGGTGTTGACCGTCAGCACCCTCAGCCGGTGCACGGCTGGGGCCTGGTCAACAGTGGCGAAACCGGGGCTGCTGGCTTCGAGCTTCACAGGGGCTCCCACAAGGTCATCATCGGGGCGGTTTAATGCTAGGACCTGCCTGGGGTAGGTGGGTTCACTCTTCCTCGTGCTGCAACACCATCAACAGCATCGAGCGCCCCTTCACCTCGAAGGTACTCTCGAACTGCAAGTGCTGCCCCTTGCGCAGCTCTGGCCGATCCGTGTCGACCAGGCAGCTCCAGTAGTCCCCTTCGGGCACCGCCGGCAGCTGGAACGGCACGGTATCGTGGTGGGCATTGACGATCAGCAGCACCGTCGCCTCGGCGCCGGGCCGGGCGATGCCGCTGACCTGTGCACGCCCGTCGATCAGCATGCCCAGGCAGCGGCCATGGGGGTCTTCCCACTGCTCGACGCTCATCTCGCTGCCATCCGGCGCCAGCCAGGTGACATCCTTGACCCCGATCGCCTCGTTGTAATCGCCGACCAAAAAGCGTGAGCGGCGCAGCACCGGGTAGGCCAGGCGCAGCCGGGTCAGGCGCTTGACGAAGGCCAGCAGCGCGGTGCCGTCTTCGTCCAGGTCCCAGTTGACCCAGCCGATCTCGCTGTCCTGGCAATAGGCGTTGTTGTTGCCATGCTGGGTGCGGCTGAACTCGTCGCCAGCGACAATCATCGGCGTGCCCTGGGCGAACAGCAGGGTGGCAAAGAAGTTGCGCATCTGGCGCATGCGCAGGGCGTTGATTTCAGGGTCTTCGGTAGGCCCTTCGGCGCCGCAGTTCCAGGACAGGTTGTTGTCGGTGCCGTCCTGGTTATTCTCGTCGTTGTCCTCGTTGTGCTTGCCGTTGTACGACACCAGGTCGCGCAAGGTGAAGCCATCGTGGGCGGTGACGAAATTGACCGAGGCATAGGGGCGCCGACCACGGTTGTTGAACATGTCCCCTGACGCGGTCATGCGCGAGGCGAAGTCGGCCAACTGGCCTTCGTCACCTTTCCAGAATGCCCGCACGGTGTCGCGGAAGCGGTCGTTCCACTCTGCCCAGCCCGGCGCGAAGTTACCCACCTGATAGCCGCCAGGGCCGCAGTCCCAAGGTTCGGCAATCAGTTTGACCTGGCTCAGCATCGGGTCCTGGCGGCACGCGACGAGGAAGCCGTGGCGTTCGCTATAGCCGTCGTGGTAGCGGCCGAGGATGGTGGCCAGGTCGAAGCGGAAGCCATCCACATGCATCTCGCCGGCCCAGTAGCGCAGCGAGTCGGTGACCAGCTGCAGCACGCACGGGTGGCTCAGGTCGAGGGTATTGCCGGTGCCGGAGTCGTTGATGTAGTAACGCTTGTCGTCGGGCATCAGCCGGTAGTAGGAGGCGTTGTCGATGCCGCGCATGGACAGCGTCGGGCCACGCTCGTTGCCCTCGGCGGTGTGGTTGTAGACCACATCCAGGATCACCTCCAACCCGGCGTCATGCAGGTGCGCGACCATCTCCTTGAACTCGGCGATCTTGCCGCTAGCGAGGTAACGGGGGTGTGGTGCGAAGAAGGCGATGCTGTTGTAGCCCCAGTAATTGTTCAGGCCTTTGTCCAGCAGGTGCTGGTCGTTGACGAAGGCATGGATCGGCAGCAGCTCGATACTGGAAACGCCCAGCTCTTTGATGTGCTTGAGCAGCTCGTCGTTGGCCAGGCCAGCGAAGGTGCCGCGCAGTTCTTCCGGCACCGCCGGGTGGCGCATGCTGATGCCGCGGGTGTGGGCTTCGTAGAGGATGGTGCGCTCCCACGGCACCTGCACGCGCTGATCGCGGCCCCAGGTGAAGGCCGGGTCGATGACTTTGCATTTGGGCACGAAGGGCGCGCTGTCGCGTTCATCGAACGACAGGTCGCCGTCGGGGTGGCCGATGGTGTAGCCGAACAGCGCCTCGGACCATTTCAGGCTGCCGACCAGTTGTTTGGCGTACGGGTCGATCAGCAGCTTGTTGGGGTTGAAACGGTGGCCGTTCTCGGGCTCGTAAGGGCCGTAGACGCGGTAGCCGTAGACCAGCCCCGGGTGCGCGTCGGGCAGGTAGCCGTGGTAGATCTCGTCGGTGTATTCCGGCAGCTCGATGCGTTCGATTTCCTGCTCGCCGGTGGAGTCGAACAGGCACAGCTCGACCTTGGTGGCGTTGGCCGAGAACAGGGCGAAGTTGACCCCAAGCCCGTCCCAGGTGGCGCCAAGGGGGAAGGGCATGCCTTCGCGAATGCGCGAGGGGGCGACCGAGCGGGTTTTCTTCGGGGTACGGGGGCTCATGGCAGTCCTCGAGTGACCGTGGTGGAAGGGGGCTTTGGTTCTGTATGGTTCTGTGCTGGCCTCTTCGCGGGCAAGCCCGCTCCCACAGGACCACCACTACACATCAGGCTGTTATGGTCCTGTGGGAGCGGGTTTACCCGCGAAGAGGCCGGTGCAGGTTTAACCGGCAGAGGGCTTTTTCACCGATCTGGGCTTTTTCGCAGCGGCTGGTTTTACCCCAGGCAACGCGGCCACCTTGGGCTCGGCGGGGGCCTTCGGCTTGGCCGCGGCTTTCTTGCGCGGTGCTGCCTTGGGGGCAAGTGCTTCAGCTTCGGCAAGCTTGCGCGCCATCTCCCAGTGGCGTTCCTCCTCACCCACAGGCTTACCTTCCGATTCCCAGATCTGGTAGGCAAATTCACGGATACGTTTCTCATCGACACTCATCATGACGCTCCTGATGCTCAAGATTGTTGTATCAACACATTGACCGGAAATTCCGACAGTACGGCGCTCAACAGCAGCTCCTTTGTAGGGCTGACCGCAGCACTGGAGAAAAGTCCCGTCGAGTTGGCAGGCGACAAGGCAAACGGCAGTATCAGCCGGGTATCGTCCCAGTTATGGGCCGGGATCAACGGTGTAGGGGCGCCGCCGAGCAGGCTGCTGGCCAGGCGTGGCGCAATGACAATGGCGCGTTCGTCGTCACCCAGGCGGGCAAAGGCCAGCACCTTGTCGGCATGCCGACCCTGCACGTTCAGCGGCAGGTAGGCGCCACGCCGGAACAGCTCGGCATGCGCCTGGCGGCAGTCCAGCACCCGCGCGATCAAGGCCTGCTTGATGCGGCCGTCGCGCCAGTGCGCTAGCAACTCGGCGGGGGTAGTGGCGTCGTCCAGGGTGCGGCGCCTGAGCGCGTAATCGACGGGGCGGCGGTTGTCCGGGTCGACCAGGCTGAAGTCCCAGTATTCGTTACCCTGGTACAGGTCGGGCACGCCGGGCACGGTCATGCGCAACAGCGTCTGGACCAACCCATTGAGTGCGCCAGGGCAGGCGATGAGCTGGGCGGCATCGGCCACGGACTTGCGCAACTGCTGGTTCTCGTCATCCAGCAGCAGGCCGTCGATGTAGCTGGCGCAGGCGGCCTCGTAGGCCTCGTTCGGGGCATTCCAGCTGCTGCGCAACTTGGCTTCACGCAGGGCCTTCTGTTGCCATTGCCGCAGGCGCTCGGCGTACTGGCGCAGGGCGCCGTCATCGTGCGGGTCCAGGTTTAGCGGCCAACTGCCCAGCAACGTCTGCAGCAGCATCAGCTCATCGCCAGGGCTGGGGGCCAGGCCGTCATCCAGTTGCGCCCGCAGCGGCGCCGCCAACTCGCGCCAATGCTCCACCCGGCTGGCCAGCCACGGGCCGCGTTCGCTGAGCACGGCCAGGCGGGCGCGAGTGTCTTCGCCGCGCTTGTGGTCGTGGGTGGCGGTGGCCAACAGGCTGTCGGGGAAGTCGCGCAGGCGCCGCTGGGCTTCGTTATGGAACACTTCGCTGCCTGCGCTGAAACGCTCGGCCTCGAAGCCCACATCGTTGCGCGACAGCAACCGGGCGCTGCGGTAGAACGCGGTGTCTTCCACGGCCTTGGCGGCGCTGGGCGCGGTCAGTTGCTGGAAGCGCACACAGGCATGGCGCAAGTGCTTGCGTGGCCGGCCCGGTGGCAGGCGGCGCCAGGGCTGGCCACCGAGCCATTGTTCGAGCTGTTCGAGCAGCGGCCAGTCCGCTTCGCTGAGGTCTTGGCGGGCATTGGCCAAGGCTTGCTGGAAGAAGGCTTCATCTTCTGCAGGGCGGCCGCAGGCGTTGAAGTAGGTGCGGTACACCGGGTAGTGCGCGACCAGCGCCTGCAACGCCCGGCGGATTGCGCCTAGGGTCAGGTCGCGGGTCATCAGGTCGTCGCGGGCCACCTGCAGCAAGGCCTGGGCCACCGATTCGCAGTCACCGGCCAGGCTGGCATTGAGCACCAGGTGGCGTGCCAGGCGCACTTCCTCGGGGAAGTCTGGGCGCTCGCTGACGTTGGCCCACAATTCGGTTAACGGCGCCTCGCCGGCCGGGTCGTGTTGCAACAGCGAGACCTGGTTCATGAACTCGTAGCCGGTGGTGCCGTCGGTAAGCCAGTCCTGGTGCAGGTGCTCGTCGGCGCCGAGGATTTTTTCCACGTAGAGAGGGAAGTGTTCCAGCGCCGCGTTCAGCGGCCGCCGCGCTAACAGGCTGTCGACCCGGCGGCGCAGTTTGCGGCAATAGCCGCGGGGGTCGGCTAGGCCGTCGATATGGTCGATGCGCAGGCCATCCACCAGGCCGCGCTCGATCAGCTCGAACAGCTTGGCGTGGGTGGCCTCGAACACTGCTGCGCGCTCGACCCGCAGGCCGCCCAGCTCGTTGATGTCAAAGAAGCGCCGCCAGTTGATGTCGTCGGCGGCGGTGCGCCAGCTGGCCAGGCGATAGGTCTGGCGTTCAAGCAGCAGGTGCAGGCGTTTGAGGCCTGCTTCGCTGCGGCTATCGAACGCGATCAGGGCCGATTCGAGGTCGGCGCCGTCGTTTACCAGGCGTGCCAGCTCAGCCTGCAAGGGCAGGGCATCGTTCAGCGGTTGGGCACTGTCGCTCAGCGCGGTGAAATGCGCGGCCAACGCCTGCAAGGCGGGCTCAGGGCTTTGCGCAAGGATCCAGCCATAGTCGATTGGGCAGATCGGGAAACGATGGTCGTAATGGGCAACTTCCAGCACGCCGTGCTGCTTGTCGAAGGTCAGCGGGATCTCGCCTTGCTTCAAGGCTGCGCCGTAGTCGCTGCCGAGGAAGGGCAGCAGTAACTGGCCGGCCAGCAGCGGGTCGCTGGAGTGCCACTGAATGTCGAAAAACTCCGCATATGGGCTGCGCCGGCCCCAGGCCAGCAGGCTTTGCCACCAGGGGTTGTCGGCACCGCCCACGGCCATGTGGTTGGACACGGTGTCGAGGATCAGCCCCATGCCGTGCTGGCGCAGGGCAGCGACCAGGCGCTGCAGCGCCGCCTCGCCGCCGAGCTCCGGGTGGACCTGGGTCGGGTCGACCACGTCGTAGCCATGGCGTGAGCCGGCGCGGGCTTTGAGGATCGGCGAGGCATACAGGTGGCTGATGCCCAACTGGGCGAAGTACGACACCAGCGGCACCGCGTGGTCGAGGGTGAAGTCGCTGTGAAATTGCAGGCGTAAGGTCGCGGTCAGGGGTTTCATCGGTCACGCTCCCAGGCTTGTTCGCGGGCCTGGGCCAGCAGTTCCAGGCGCCGTGCGGCGTCTTCGTCGTCGAGCAGTTCGCGCACCGGCAGGGCAAAGCGCCGGCGCCAGTTGGGGTGGCCTGCAGTGGTGCCAGGCAGGTTGGGTTGCTCGTCGCAGCCCAGCAGGTCTTCGAGGGGCACCAGCACCAGCGGGGCGCGGGTGTGGCCGACGTAGCGGATGGCGGCGTCGATCACCGCGTCGTTATCGGGTAGCGGGCCGTAGTTGGTCTCCAGGGTACGGCGCAGGCCGTTGTGTTCTTTTTGGCGGTCGTGACGCCACTGCAGTTCGGTGGCGGCATCGATCAAGTGCAGGCGATGGAACCAGTCGATGTCGTGGTTTTCCAGCCAGCCGGCCAGCGGCGCCAGGTCATGGGTGCCGGTGGTGGCCAGGGCGCTGTCGGGCCAGTCGAGAATGGGCTTGAAGTGGCCAGGTTGGGTCTGTTCGAAAGGCAGCACGCGCATGCCCAGCACGGCCTTGTCGGCCAGCTGTTCGCGCAGGCCATCGGGCACGGTGCCGAGGTCTTCGCCGAGGATGACCGCCTGGTGCCGAACCGATTCCAGCGCCAACAGGCGCAGCAGGTCGTCGAGCGGGTAGTTCAGGTAAGCGCCTTCGCTGGGTTTGGCGCCACGCGGGATCAACCACAGCCGGCGCAGGCCCATGACGTGGTCGATGCGCAGGCCGCCGGCGTGGGCGAGGTTGGCCCGCAGCATCTCGATGAACGCGCGGTAGCCGTTGCGTTTAAGGCCTTCGGGCGAGAACGCGCAAATGCCCCAGTCCTGCCCCGAACGGTTGAGAATGTCGGGCGGCGCGCCGACCTTGAGGTTGGCCAGCAACTCGTCCTGGCGGCTCCAGGCCTGGCTGCCGGCGCCGTCGGCACCTACCGCCAGGTCGGCGATCAGGCCAATGGTCATGCCATTGCCACGTGCGGCCTCCTGGGCGCGTTGCAGGCTACGTTCGGTCAGCCACTGGCAAAAGGCGTGGAACTCGACCTTGGCCGGGTAGGCGTTGGCAAAGGCCTCGACTTCGGGGTGGTAGGGGTCGTGCCAGGCGCGGGGCCAATTGCGCCAGTCAGCACCCAGGCCATGCTCCACCGCTTGCGCTTGCAACACTTCGAAGCGGCAATGGTGTTCCAGGGCTTGGCCAGCGGCCGTGCGGTAGCTGTCGAAGTCCTTGCGCAGCGGGTGGTCGCCCTGGCTGAAGTCCTGGTACAGGGCTTCGAGCAGGCGCAGGCGAGCAGCAGCGGCGCGGGGCCAGTCGACCAGCGGCTGCTGCTCGAGGTCTTCGAGCACCTGTTCCAAGCCGCAGGCTTCGATCGCCATGCGCACGGCGCGCTCGCCGAACAGCGCGGCCGGGCTGGCATAGAGGGTATTGAGCAACAGGCGGCTGGAGGGCGAGTAGGGGCTGTAGTGCTCCTGGTCGATGGCCGACAGCGCGTGAATCGGGCTGATCGCCAAGGCATCGGCGCCGCGCTCGGCGGCGGTGCGCGCCAGTTGTTCCAGTGCCAGGCAGTCGCCATAGCCACCATCGCCAGTGCGCCGCAGGCTGTACAGTTGCACGGCCAGGCCCCAACAGCGTGGGGGCGGTTGCGCCACGCTGTCGGCCAGGCTGTAGCAGCGTGAAGGCGCCACGGCCACGGTGCAGGTGCGGCCGTCGATTTCCAGTGCGTGGTAGCCGAGGGGCAGCTCGGCAGGCAGGCGCCCCTGGTTGTCCAGGGTGAGGGTGCGCTGGCTGTTGTCTTCCAAGGTGCAACGCACGGTGCTGTTGGCGCTGAAGTAGCGGCCCAGCGCCAGGGGTTGGCCAAGCTCGACGGTCAACAAGGGCGGCAGGTGTTCGCTGTCTTCGGCGGCCTCTACGGCGCGCAGGCTGGCTTGGATGGCGTTTTCGTCAGCGGCGGGGTGGCCGAGGCCTTCGAGGACATTGCGCAGTACGTCATCGCTGACTTGCTGCGGCCGGGCATTGGCATCGATCCAGTCGCGGCTAAGCCCGACGCGGGCCGCCAAACGGTGCAGGGCGGTTTCGCTCATGGGCGCTCCTGGCCAGTGGGAAGCAGGCTGACCACGCAGCTGTACGCGGCCAGGGACGTATCGGGGTGGCGGGTGTCACTGCTGTCGAACAGCCGGCTTTCGGCGGGCGGCAGCGCGACGGCTTGGGGGCTTGCGGATAGGTTGAGGTCAATGCGCAAGGTGTTGCCGTCGCCTAACTGCCAACGTGCGGTCAGCGCTTTGTCGCCGTGCACGTCAGCGCCCAGCGCGCGGCTGCCCGGCAAGTGCGGGATGACGTGGCGGCGGCGCAAGTCGAGCAACTGATGATAGAGGCCATGCCAACCGGCAATGACGTCCTTGTTTTGCGGCCGTGACGAGGCAAAGGTCTGTGCGGCATTGGGGTCGGGGATGCGTTCACGCTGCTCGGGGTCGGCGAACGCGGCGAAGTGGGCAAACTCGCCCCGCCGGCCTTCGCGCACCGCATCGGCCAATTCGTCATGGAAGTCGGTAAAGAACAGGAACGGGCTGCAACTGCCATCCTCCTCGCCCATGAACAACAACGGGATCATCGGCGCCAGCAGCAACAGGCCGGTGGCTGCCCGCAAAGCCTGCGGCGGGCAGAGGCGGGTCAGGCGCTCACCCAGTGCGCGATTGCCGATTTGGTCGTGGTTTTGCAAGAACAGCACGAATGAACTGGGCTCGAGATGCCCGCTTGGCTCGCCACGCGGTGTGCCATGGCGGTTGGCCTGGCCCTGGAACACGAAGCCTTCCGACAGGCAGCGGGCCAACTGGTCGATGGGGCGGTGTTTATAGTCGGCGTAGTAGCCTTCGGTTTCGCCGGTCAGCAGCACGTGCAGGGCGTTGTGGCCATCGTCGTTCCACTGGGCATCGAAACCCTGCTCCAGCAAAAAGGCCTGGTTGTGCTCGTTCTCCAGCACCAGCCAGATATGCCGGCCGGGCGCCACGGCAGCACGCACCCGTTGCGCCAGCTCGACCAGAAAGTCCGGCTGGTCGATGGCATGCACCGCATCCAGGCGCAGGCCGTCGCAGCGGTAGTCGCACAGCCACATCAAGGCGTTCTGGATGAAAAACTCGCGCACTTCTGCGCGGCGGAAGTCGATCGCCGCGCCCCAGGGCGTTTGCCGGTCTTCGCGAAAGAACGGGCTGGCGTACTGGTGCAGGTAATTACCATCCGGGCCAAAGTGGTTGTAGACCACGTCCACCAACACCATCAACCCTTCGCCGTGCGCCTGGTCGACCAGCGCGCACAGTTGCTGCGGGGTGCCGTAAGTGTTTTGTGGCGCGAACGGCAGCACGCCGTCGTAACCCCAATTGCGTTCGCCTGGGAACTGCCCCAACGGCATCAGCTCGATGGCGCTGATGCCGATTTCGGCCAGGCGCGGCAACTGCCGGGCAACCCCGGTGTAGCCGTCCAGCACGCCGACGTGCAATTCCTGGATGACCGCCTCATGCCACGGCCGGCCCTGCCAAGGGTGTTGCCAGGCATAGCTGGCAACATCCACCACCTCACTGGGCCCTTTCACCCCTTCAGGCTGGTAGCGCGACGCGGGGTCGGCGACCAGCAATGTGCCGTCCACCCGGTAACGATACCGATCACCGGCCTGACACGGGGCAACCCCCGTGTACCAGCCATCATTGTCGGGCAGCAGTGCTACAGCAGGCTGCTGCTCCAGTTCCACGCTCACGCTGCGCGCATCCGGCGCCCAGAGGGCGAAGCGCGCCGACGTGGCGTCCAGCAAGTGTGCGCCATGCCTGTGCATCTTCGGTTCTCCGCTCAGTAATGGCTGACCTGTGCCTGCTTGACCAAGTCCTCGTAAAGGCGGGCGTAGGGTTCCACCGCCTGGCACCAGTTGAACGGCTGGGTCATCGACAGGCAGCGCATGGCGTTGAGCAGGTCTTTCTTGCCGTAGACATAGAAGGCGCGGCTGAGCGCCTCGCGGTAGCTCTCGACGGTCGATTCGTTGAACAGGAAGCCGGTGACACCGCACTCGATGGTGTCGGCCAGGCCACCGGTATTACGCGCCACCGGCAGCGACCCGAAGCGCTGTGCGTACATCTGGCTGAGGCCGCATGGCTCATAGCGCGAGGGCATCAGCAGGAAGTCACTGCCGGCGAACATGCGCCGGGCATCGGTTTCGTTGAAGCCGATGCGCACGCCGATGCGGCCTGGGTGACGCAGCGCCAGTTCGCGCATGGCCTGTTCTTCTTCCGGCTCGCCACGGCCGATGATCGCGATCTGCCCGCCTTGCTCGACGATGTAGTCGGCCACGCCCAGGGTCAGGTCCAGGCCTTTCTGGTAGACCAGGCGCGAGACCACGGCAAACAACGGCCCTTCGGAAGGTTCCAGCTCGAACAACTGGCGCACCGCTTCGGCGTTACGCGCCTTGCCGGCCCAGTCGTTGATGCTGAAGTTGTGTTGCAGGTGTTTGTCGGTGGCCGAATCCCAGCTTTCGTCGATGCCGTTGGGGATGCCACCTAGCAGGCCTTGCTGGGCCTTGGCCGAGAGGAAACCATCCAGGCCGCAGCCAAACTCCGGCGTGGTGATTTCCCGGGCATAGGTGGCGCTGACCGTGGTGATGTGGCTGGAGTAGGCCAGGCCCGCCTTGAGGAACGACAACTTGCCGTAGAACTCCATGCCTTCTTGCTGCATGGCATGCTCGGGGATCGCCAGTTCCGGGCTGCAGCCACGGCTATAGACGCCCTGGTAGGCCAGGTTGTGAATGGTGAACAACGTCGGCGTGTTCAGCCCGCGCCAATGCATGTAGGCCGGGGCCAGGCCGGCAGGCCAGTCGTGGGCGTGCACCACTTCGGGCTTCCAGTGGATCATGCCTTCGCCTGCGGCAATTTCGGCGGCAGCCAGGCCCAGGCGGGCGAAGCGGATGTGGTTATCGGGCCAGTCGCGACCATTGTTGGCACCATAGGGAGTGCCATCACGCTGGTACAACTCAGGGCAGATCAACACATAGATGACCAGACCGTCAGCCAGGTCCATACGCCCGATCTTGCACGGCGGCAGCGCCGCATGGCCGCCCAGTTCGCCGACAATGTGAATCGGGTTGTCGCTTTCCATCACCTGGCGGTAGCCGGGGATCAGTACCCGTACATCATGCAAATGCGCCAAGGCGCGGGGCAGGGCGGCGGAGACATCGCCCAGGCCGCCG
Organism: Pseudomonas sp. LAIL14HWK12:I10; assembly: GCF_900184205.1. Classification (NCBI taxonomy): domain Bacteria; kingdom Pseudomonadati; phylum Pseudomonadota; class Gammaproteobacteria; order Pseudomonadales; family Pseudomonadaceae; genus Pseudomonas; species Pseudomonas sp. LAIL14HWK12:I10. The sequence continues at coordinate 703,977 of NZ_FXWU01000002.1, forward strand.
GTCTTGACCAGGTCGGCGATCTCCGAGGTGACGAACAGAATCTTGCGTTTGTTCGGGTTGTGCTGGCGCTGGGCGCCGGGTGCCTTGCCTGTCGTGGCGAAATCCGGGGTAAGCGGCTCGCGGTTGTCCGGGTTGAATGAATCTACGTGAGGCTCGACAGCGGCACTGATCATACTTCTCTCCGTCCCTATGCTTGGCCGGGTGCTGGCACCCGTGGTGTTATCTCGTGTTGGTTCTCTCTAATACAAAACTGTGTAGTGCTATCCATGCCCCTGAGTCGTGCGCACAGGCTCAACGCGATCAGCATTCCGGCCGACGGCGATTGGACTGATTGGGGTTGGCGGGCCCTGGCTGGGGAAGCCCCCTTTGCACGTGCCCTACTTAATTGCTGACCCACCGCCGTTTGTGAAAGTTCGACTTTTCTACGTCACTCTTCCTCTGAGCAAATGGCGGGCCGAAAGCTGAGTGTAGGAGAGAAGAAGTAAAAAAGGTGACCCACTGGTCACTTTCGTTATGGCTGATTTAGACGCAAACGTTGGCGAATGTGACTGGATGTGAACAGGGGTGATCGAGGGTGGGGCAGGCGGGAAGGGCGGCGCGTCGTCATGGGGCGCGCGCGTGTTTTCTCGCCCTCTTATGGGGCGGGTAAAACACGCAATTTGCAGGTGTCTTGCTAAGGCGACCTCAGCTTTGTGGCAACAGTGAGGAATGGTGGTGGCTGATCAGCCAGGCCTGCCCGTCCCAGCGGTAGGTGAAGGTGTAGCGCGCGGGTACCTGCTTGCCGTTGGCGGCAAAGTCGAAGGTATACAGCCCTGCCAGGGTCATCTTGTTGCAGCCAGGGGTCAGGTGAAGCGTGTCCAGCGTGCCACTTGGCCGATCAGCAAGAAAGTGCTGAAAGTAGTCGATTCGCTCGTCGGGGGTCAGCCGAGGCACCTTCGACACCGTGGGCAGCAATACCGCATCGTCGCTGTACAGTTTGGCGACGGCCGCCGCATCGCCAGTCTGCAGGCTGGCATTCCATTGCTCGAACAAGGCGCGGGACTCGGCCTCAGTCAGCGTCTGGCATTGTTGTGGCGGGTTTGTTTGTGGCGTGCTCGCCTGCGCCGGCAGGCAGGCGATGAGCAGGGCGGCAGGGAGCAAATAGGCAACGGGGGACATACGCGTATCCATCGGCGGATGCAGGCTCCGGAGCGGGCCTGCGGCGGATGCTACGGTAAGGAGGGCGTGCCCCCGTCAACGAGTAGAAAGTTCGTCAGCGGCTGACGGATTTTTCGCCAATATTGGCTTGTTCCAGCATTTGGCTGAGTTGCGCGACACGTTGTTGCAGCTGATCGCGTTCTTGCTTCAGGCGGGCCAGTTCATCACGGCGCACTGAGACGTAGAGTGTCTGGATGGGAGTCGCTGGCATCAAAGTACCCATTGCACACCTCGCAATTGGTGGAGACATTTTCAAGCGTAGTCGCTTCATGCGGGGCGCATTCTGAATTCTTTCACCGCCCGTGGGAACTTTTTTGTTTATCGTGGTCTTGCCGTTCGTCGCTGAACCCTTCGGCGGTACGCTGGACTAATCTGAAACGCTGAACTGTAGTCGTCATCTATTTCGCAAGGGGAGCATCGGCTCATGCAACTGGGAATCGTCGGGCTGGGCCGCATGGGCGGCAATATTGCAAGGCGCCTGATGCGCGCCGGCCACCGCACCGTGGTGCACGACCGCAACCGTGACGCCGTTGTGGGGCTGGAGGGCGAGGGAGCCCAAGGTGCGCACGACCTCGGTGCACTGGTACAGAAACTCAAGGCACCGCGCGCGGTGTGGGTGATGCTGCCGGCCGGGGAGCCTACCGAGCAGACCATCGCCCAACTGGCCGAGCTGCTGGAACCGGGCGATGCGATCATCGACGGGGGCAACACCTTCTATAAAGACGACATGCGCCGTGCGGGCGAACTGGCCAAACGTGGCCTGCATTACCTGGACGTCGGTACCTCAGGTGGTGTGTGGGGGCTGGACCGTGGCTACTGCATGATGATCGGTGGCGAAAAGGACGTGTTTGAACGCCTGGAGCCGCTGTTCAAGGCGTTGGCACCCGGCGTTGGCGACATCCCACGCACCCATGGCCGCGAAGGCGAGCACCAGCGCGCCGAGCATGGCTACATTCACGCCGGCCCGCCCGGCGCCGGTCACTACGTGAAAATGGTCCACAACGGCATCGAATACGGCCTGATGCAGGCCTACGCCGAAGGCTTCGATTTGCTGCGCAGCAAAGGCGGCAACGAGCTGCCGGAAGAACAACGTTTCGACCTCAACGTGGCCGAAATCGCTGAAGTCTGGCGTCGTGGCAGTGTGGTGACCTCGTGGCTGCTCGACCTCACCGCCGACGCCTTGGTGGCTGACCCGCAGTTGGCGCAGTTCAGTGGTTCGGTGTCGGACAGTGGCGAAGGCCGCTGGACCATCGACGCCGCCGTTGAGCAAGCCGTGCCAGTGCCAGTGCTGTCCAGCGCGCTGTTCGCCCGCTTCCGCTCGCGCCAGCAGCAGGGTACTTACGGTGACAAGATCCTCTCGGCCATGCGCCTGGGCTTCGGTGGCCATGTCGAGAATAAAGGCGAATGACTAAACAGACGATCCCTGCTGCACCGCCTTGTACCTTGTTCCTGTTTGGCGCCAATGGCGACCTGGTCAAGCGCCTGCTGATGCCGGCGCTGTACAACCTTAGCCGCGACGGGTTGCTGGACCGCAACCTGCGCATTGTCGGCGTCGACCACAATGCGGCCACTGCCGAAGCGTTCGCCGACCGCCTGCACGCGTTCATGCTGGAGCGGGACAAGGGCAGTGAGGGAGGCGCCAAGTGCCTGGACGAAAAGCTCTGGGCGCGCCTGGCCAAACAGCTCGACTACCAGACCGGCGACTTTCTGGACCCGGCCACTTACCAGGCCATCGCCAAGCGCATCGACGCGACCCGGCATGGCAACGCGATTTTCTACTTGGCGACATCGCCACGCTTCTTCCCCGAAGTGGCCCAACGCCTGGGCCAGGCCGGCTTGCTCGATGAGTCCGGCGGGGGCTTCCGTCGGGTCGTGGTGGAGAAGCCTTTCGGGACCGACCTTGCTAGCGCCGAGGCACTCAATGCCTGTTTGCTGAAGGTGATGGGCGAGCGGCAGATCTACCGCATCGACCATTACCTGGGTAAAGAGACGGTGCAGAACATCCTGGTCAGCCGCTTCTCCAACGGCCTGTTCGAGTCGTTCTGGAACAACCACTACATCGATCATGTGCAAATCACCGCCGCCGAGACCGTTGGCGTCGAGACCCGGGGTGCGTTCTATGACAACACCGGGGCCCTGCGCGACATGGTCCCCAACCACTTGTTCCAGCTGTTGGCGATGGTCGCCATGGAGCCACCGGCCGCCTTTGGCGCCGATGCGGTGCGTGGTGAAAAGGCCAAGGTGATCGGTGCCATTCGCCCGTGGTCGACGAAGATGGCGCTGAAGAACTCCGTGCGCGGTCAGTACAGCGCTGGCAAGCAGGGGCGCAAGCGCTTGGCCGGTTACCGCCAGGAGGCCAACGTAGCGGAAAACAGCCAGACCGAAACCTACGTAGCGTTGAAGGTGATGATCGACAACTGGCGCTGGGCCGGCGTGCCGTTCTACCTGCGTACCGGCAAGCGCATGAGCGTACGCGACACCGAGATCGCCATCTGCTTCAAGCCTGCGCCGTATGCACAGTTTCGCGAATCGGAGCTGGAGCGGCCCAAGCCCAACTACCTGAAAATCCAGATCCAGCCCAATGAGGGCATGTGGTTCGACTTGCAGGCCAAGCGCCCAGGGCCGGAGCTGGTGATGGAGAATGTCGAGCTGGGTTTTGCCTACAAAGACTTCTTCAAGATGACCCCGGCGACGGGCTACGAGACGCTGATCTACGACTGCCTGACCGGCGATCAGACCTTGTTCCAGCGCGCCGACAACATCGAGAACGGGTGGCGCGCGGTACAGCCGTTTCTCGATGCCTGGGCCAAGGAAGGGGAGGTGCATGAATACCCGGCGGGTGAGGATGGGCCCGAGGCAGGCAATGAGCTGCTGACCCGGGACAAGCGAGAATGGCACCGCCTGGGGTGACCTGATCAAGCGGTGTTGCCTGTGCCGGCCTCTTCGCGGGCAAGCCCGCTCCCACAGTCTTGAGCACTGTGCAGAACCTGTAGGAGCGGGCTTGCCCGCGAAGAGGCCAGTACAGGCAACAGCCCCGGCTCAATTGAAGGAGATCCAATGCCCGCAGCTATCGAAGACTACGCTCTGCTCGGCAATTGCCGCAGTGCCGCCCTGGTCAGCCGGGATGGCTCGCTCGACTGGCTGTGCCTGCCGCGCTTCGACGCCCCGGCGGTATTCGCAGCGCTGTTGGGCAACGATGAAAACGGCCGTTGGCGCCTGGCCCCCTGCGACCCGGTCGAACACACCAGCCGGCAATACCTGGACGACACCCTGGTGCTGGAAACCACATGGGTCACCGCCTCAGGCCGGGCCCGCGTGCTGGACTTGATGCCTTTGGGCGAGGTCAACTCGGTCATCCGCATCGTCGAGGGGCTTGCTGGCGAAACCAACTTCGAAATGGACCTGGTGATGCGTTTCGACTACGGCCGCAGCGTGCCGTGGGTGGAACGGCTCGACCCCTTGACCCTCAGCGCCGTCGCCGGCCCAGACCGGTTGATCCTCAGCAGCACCGTGCCCCCGCATGCCCGCGACCACCACACCGTTGCACGTTTTCGCGTGCGTGCCGGTGAACGCCAGGTCTTCAGCCTGCGCCACCAGCCCTCGCACCTGCCTGTTCAGCCCGATTGCGATGTCGACACCGCGCTGGGGCAAACCATCGACCAATGGCAGGCCTTTGCCGCCCGCTGCCCGGAGGTCGGCCCCTATACCGCCCGGGTGCGTCGTTCGCTGCTCACGCTCAAGGCGATGACCTACGCGCCCACCGGCGGGATCGTTGCCGCGGTTACCACGTCGCTGCCCGAACGTATCGGCGGTGAACGCAACTGGGACTACCGCTTCTGCTGGCTGCGCGACGCCACCATGACCTTGTTGGCGTTCATGAACCTTGGCTACTTCGACGAAGCCCAGGCCTGGCGTGAATGGCTGCTGCGTTCGGTCGCCGGCAACCCCGAGCAGATGCAGATCATGTATGGCCTGGCCGGCGAGCGCGACCTGCAGGAATACACCTTGCCGTGGTTGGCCGGTTACGAGCACTCGCAGCCGGTGCGGGTGGGCAACGCGGCGTCGGGGCAGCGGCAGCTGGATATCTACGGCGAACTGGCCGATGCCATGAGCCAGGCAATCAAAGGCGGTTTGCCCCGCCACCCACGCAGCGCCGCGATTGCCCGGTTGATCCTGCCGTATGTCGAGCGCATCTGGCGCGAGCCCGATGAAGGTATCTGGGAAGTGCGCGGCGGCAGGCAGCATTTCGTGCACTCCAAGGTGATGGCCTGGGTGGCATTCGACCGCGCCGCAGGGTTGGCCGACACCACCGAAGAAGACCGCGCGCGCGGGCGGCATTACCGCCAGGTGGCGGATGAGATCCATCGGGAAGTGTGTGAGAACGGGCTGGACCCCAGCGGCACATATTTCGTGCAGGCCTATGGCGCCAGCGAGTTGGACGCCAGCCTGCTGCACATCGCGTTGACCGGTTTTTTGCCAGCGGATGACCCTCGTTTTCTGCGTACCCTGCAGGAAATCGAGCAGCGTCTGCTGAAAAATGGCTTGCTGTTGCGCTATGACACCGACAGCTGCAGCGATGGCCTGACCCCGGGCGAGGGCACCTTCCTGGTGTGTTCGTTCTGGCTCGCCGACGTCTATGTCCTGCTGGGCCGGCAAACGCAGGCGCAAGCCTTGTACGAACGGCTGAGCGGCCTGTGCAACGACCTGGGTTTGCTGGCGGAGCAGTACGACCCGGCCGGCAAGCGAATGCTGGGCAACTTCCCACAGGCGTTCAGCCATATCGGCATCATCAACACGGCACTGAACCTGCACCGTGCGCAGTGCCCGGCGCGGGACCGGGCGCGGTGTGGATAGGTCGGCGGATGTGCAACGACTGCAGTAGACTGGAGCATCCCCATCGGCAAGGAGCACGCATGAGCGTTCGTGGCCACGATCGGCAGATCGACAACATCGAATTCAACGTCGGCGATATCGCACGGAGCAAGGCTTTTTACGGCAGCGTGTTCGGCTGGCGTTTCACCGATTACGGGCCCAGTTACACGGAGTTCAGCGATGGTCGCCTGACCGGGGGCTTTACCACGGGTGAGCCGGTGCGCCTGGGTGGCCCGCTGGTCATCCTGTATGCGGACGATCTGCAGGCAACGCAGCAGCGGATCGTGGCGGCGGGGGCGGTGATCAGCCGGGCGACGTTTGCGTTCCCGGGGGGGCGCCGGTTCCATTTCGTGGACCCGGACGGCTATGAACTGGCGGTGTGGACGGCCCAACCTTAATGGCCAACCACAAGATCGAGATCCGTCGGCGCAATATCGAGAAAATTCTTCAGGCGGCGGAAAAGGTGTTCGCCGAAAAAGGCTACGGCGCTACCTCTATGGGTGATATCGCCGAGCAAGCTGAGCTGCCGCGCTCTAACCTGCATTACTACTTCAGCACCAAGGACGAACTGTTCCGCGCGGTGCTGCAGGACCTGCTGGACGTGTGGAAACAGGACGCGTTGTGCTTCGAAAATTTCGATGACCCGCGGGTGGTGCTCACCAGTTACATCCGGGCCAAGATGGGCCACTCGCGCTCGCGCTCGCTGGGTTCCAAGATCTGGGCTGAAGAAATGCTGCACGGGGCGCCTGTGCTGGGCGTGAGCCTGGATGAAAGCCTCGTGCCGTGGGCAAAGCTGAAGGAGGCCAAGATCCGCCGTTGGGTGGAAGAAGGGCGCATCCTGCCGGTGGAGCCGTCTGCACTGCTGTACATGATCTGGGCATCGACCCAGCACTATGCGGACTTCGGTTATCAGGTGGCGTTGCTCAATGGCGGCGAGGCGTTGTCGGACAGGGCGTTTGAAAACGCGGTGCAGACGGTGACCAGTGTCATCCTGCGCGGCATTGGGTTGGAACCTTGACTATGAGCTTGAGTGAACGGGCTGTACGCAGCATCCACGATGTACATGATTTGATCCATGCCGTATTCACCCGGCCCGCTGCGCAGACCGAGGCGCTTCGCAGCGAGTTGATGGCGGTGTTTGCCGACAACTTCAGTATGGTCACCACGGCGGGCGCGATTGTTGATCGCCAGCAGGTGGGGCAGTTGTTCGAGCGGGGGGGCGGCGCTCGGCCAGGGCTAGAAATCGATGTCAGTGACGTGCAGGTAGTCTGGCAGGCGGGGGCAAGTGTGGCGGTGCGCTACAAGGAGACCCACCGGTTGCAGGGGCAGGAGACTGCGCGGTATTCGTTGGCGATTGTTGAGTGTGGCGAGCAGCGGGTGGTGTGGGTGTACCTGCATGAGACGGCGGTGGTTTGATTGTCGGGGGCTGCTGTGCAGCCCATCGCAGGCAAGCCAGCTCCCACCCGAACTGTGTAGCCTCCAAAGCTAGCGCCGCACCTGTGGGAGCTGGCTTGCCAGCGATGAGGCCAGAACAAGCACCACAAGACAGTTGCTCTCACCTGAACTGTGTAGCCTCCAAGGCTAGCGCCGCACCTGTGGGAGCTGGCTTGCCAGCGATGCGGCCGGAACAAGCATTACAAGACAGTTGCTCCCACAGGTTTTGCGTGCCTTCTCAGGCTGGCAAGTATCCTGTGGGAGATTCTATGGTTTTCAGCAAGCCGGTTTGCTCGCTTTGGTGACATATTCGTCCTGATTTTTCATCAGGGCGAATGCTACGCGAGCAAGCTTTCTTGCCAGGATCACGAGGGCCTGGGTCGTTGCCTTGCCGCTGTTGCGGTGTTGTTCATAGATGCCTTTCCAGGCCGTAGACTTGCTAGCGGCCATCGCTGCGTTGTGCAGTAAGCGACGGATTTCTGAGCAACCCCGTTTTGTCAGTCGGCGTCGTCCTGTTTTCTGCCCAGAGTCACTCACTCGCAGATCCATTCCAAGAAACGCAATGTATGCATCACTGTTTTTGAATTCGCCTCTGACAAAAGCCATTACCAATGCCGTGGCTGTAAGGAAACCTATCCCCTCTACTGCCTGACAACGAGCAACTTGCTCATGCAGTCCGGCCTCTCGGAGCACTTCTTTCATCTTCTTTTGCATCAGCAGATCCAATCGATCTATTGATGTTACGAAAGCTTCGAAGGCCGCCTTTAAGAGGGTTTCATTAGCCCAGCTCTGAGTCATAGCGGTGCGAGCAGACACCAGTGCGGCTCTGCGGCGGAGGAGGCTCTGCAGCTTGCCGTAGACGGCTGGAGGCGGGCTCCAAGGACGAAG
>NZ_FXWU01000003.1:0-202923 GCF_900184205.1 Pseudomonas sp. LAIL14HWK12:I10
TCACAAGACTGACAAGGTCAGGGCGTGGCTTGCGGCGAGGCCACGCTACAACATCCACTTCACGCCCACCTCGGCATCCTGGCTGAATTTGGTTGAGAGGTTTTTCTCAACGCTGAGCGAGAAGTGGATCAAGCGGCAGGCACATGTCAGCGTTAAGGATCTGGAGGCGTCGATTGAGCACTACCTGGAAACCTACAACCAGAATCCGAAGCCATTTCGGTGGCACAAGAAGGCCGAGGACATCCTTGCCTCAGTCGCTCGCGCGGCACGAGCGCTGGGTAGATGATTTTCAGTGGTATTTCTGAAACACCACACTAGGAGCTGAGCTCTACGACGCGGAGCTTGCCTATTATCGGAGTCGTTACTATACCGACGGTGAATTGACTCACCATTTCCCTCACCTGCAACTCCGGCCCTCAGACCACCGCGACCTCGTTCAGGCGGTTATTGAAGGGGTGAATGACACCCCATGCGACCGAATGTTGGCTCTCCTGATGATCGTCTGGCGCCTACGCAACAATCTCTTCCACGGCGCAAAATGGGCTTATGAGCTTCGCGATCAGCGCGAGAACTTCAGTCATGCGAACAGCGTTTTGATGCGAATACTCGAACGCCATGGCCAGCTCGGCTAAGAGCGCAGCCGCCCTTGAGGACCGTTTCCTAGCCAAATTGAACGAGTCCTCCGCGCTTGATCCAGGCTTCAGGCTCCCCGAATGCGCAGCGGAGGACCGTAAGCCTCACGATCCCATCAATAAATACATCGCTGCTCAAGCGAAGCAACCGCCGACCTCAAAGTGCCAGTATGGTAGCGCAGCAGTGAGAGCATTTGGAACCGGAGCGTCGTCTACGCTCACGCGCCATGCTTGGCGTCATACCCTAGGCACCAGTCTTCAGGCATGCCCGAACAAGCCGAGAATGGCGTACACTGAAGGCCGCTGACGACCACCCTCGCCCGTGTCAGAAATCGCCAGTCGCGATCGCCCGTGCACCTGGGGCGACTGGGGGCAAAACTGGGGGCATAGCTTCAAAATAGTCTTCTGAAACCACCGCCCTAGAGCCATGTCAAAATGTTCTTTGGGGATCCTGACAGCCTTTAAGGCGATTTAGAGGCATTGAAAAGCCGCCTCCAGCGTTGCGAGCCATGTATCAGCGATTGATGTCGAGCATTGTCGCAGGAACGCCCGTTCATCACTGGGGATAGCGACTGGCACGAATCCAATGCGTAAGCTGCGCCCTTAACCACGCCGCCTAAGGCTCAAATGGGCGCTAGCACAATCAGTTCACGTGCCATCGCACGCTTTCTCTCAACTGCCTACCGCCGGCTGCTGTGCCTTCGCCAACATCAGCAACAAAAGGCCAACCAGCAGCGCTGCCACCAAGTTGTAGAGCATGCCCGTGACGAAAGCCGCCACGTAGTGACCTGCCAGCACGACCCCGCCATCACCCGCGACCAGCGCCTTGTTGAACAGGATGCCCACTACCCCTACTCCCAGAGCCGCCCCCACCTGCTGGACAGTCGAGATCACTCCCGACGCCATACCGGCCTGGGCTTCATCGACAAAACCCAATACCAGGTTCAGCAGTGGCGTCATGATGAAACCCTGGCCGGCGCCGACCACCATCAGTACGGGGATCAACCCCGTGGGCCTCAGGGCCGCGCCCGCCATCCAAACCTGCGCAATCAATAGCCCGATCGAAACGGCATACACCATCGCACCTACAACGATGGCGCTCGCCCCCCATCTCGCCACCAGCTTGGGCGCGACGAGCGACGCTAGTACGAATCCCACGCTGCAGGGTGCGAAAATGCTACCCGCAGTCAAAGGATCAAGCCCCAGCCCGGTCTGCACCAACAAGGTGAAGCACAAGAAGAACGAACTGGACGTGGAATACACCAAAAACACCAGCAATGCGCCCAACGCGAAGTGACGCTGGGCCAGCAAGCGCATATCCACCAGTGGCAATCCGCCGTCTGCTCTTCGCTGCTCCTGCTGTCTATGGAAAAGTACCAGCAGTACTCCCGCCAGGCCCAACGACCCTAGACACCAGGCTGGCCAGCCTAGCGCCGGTCCTTCGATCAACGGCACTAGCAGCAGCACTAGGCCGGTGCTGACCAACCCTACGCCCGCCCAGTCCAGGGTAGGTCGCTGTGGTGCGCGCGACTCAGGGATATAACGTGCCGCCGCGATGGCCAACAGGCCGATAGGCACGTTGATGAGGAAGATGCTACGCCACCCCAGGCCGAACAGGTCGGCATGAATCAACCCGCCACCCAGCACTTGCCCTGCGATGGCGGCCAGCCCCAGGGTCATTCCCAGTAGACCAAAAGCACGACGGCTGTCGCCGTCATTGAAATTGACACGGATAGAGGCATAGATCTGCGGGAACAGCAACGCCGCCGCCAGCCCCTGTAATACCCGCGCAGCAATCAGGAAGCCGGCAGTGGGGGCCAGCCCGCACAGCAGGGAGGCGAAGGTGAACCCGGCCATGCCGATCACGAAGAGGCGGCGGCGCCCGAACAGGTCGCCCAGACGGCCGCCGGTAATCAGCAAGACGCCAAACGCAAGTTCATAGCCGGCCACGATGAAGCCAACCTGTGCGAAGCTGGCCGCCAACCCTGCTTGCAGGCTGGGGATGGCCACATTGACCACGAACAGATCGAAAATCGTCACGAAACCGGCTAATAGCAGCACCGACAAACCGAGCCAGGGCGGGCCGTCAACAGTGCGCACAGGCAGTACTGAAGGGTGGGAGTTCGAGTTCATCTTGCGCATCCTGAGAAGAGACGTCAGCATTCTCGAACCACCGTTAAGCGATTACAATTTAACCCTTTATGCTATTACTCAAAGTAACGAGATAAGCAATGCGAACCTTGGCACGAACACGCGTCGATCTGGCGGCATTCCTCCTGGCGCACCGCCAGCGGCTATCGCCTGTAGATGTGGGCCTACCCAGTGGTGGTCGCCGCCGCACGCCTGGGCTGCGACGTGAAGAAGTTGCCGCACTCGCAGGTGTCGGTTTGACCTGGTACACGTGGCTGGAACAGGGCCGTGACATAGGGGTTTCGGCTGCTTTTCTGGACAACCTGGCGAGGGTGCTGAAGCTGGATGCCGCAGAACGACGCCACTTGTTCCTGTTGGCTCACGAACGGCCACCTGCCGAACCCGGCAAAACATGGTGCGTGCTACCCCCACTGGTACGGCGCCTGATGCACGACTTGCCGCACCCCGCCTTTGTACTCAACCTGCGCTGGGATGTACTGGGCTTCAATGCGCTTGCTGATCAGCTGTTTAACTTTGGCTCGCACACACCCGAGCGTCGCAATTTACTGTGGCTGCTGTTTACCGATTCTGTTCTGCGAGAGCAATTGTATGACTGGGATGAACAGGCGCCGCAGATGTTGTCGGGCTTCCGGCGCGACTTCGCCCGCGCCCCACAAGATGCCGACATACATGAACTGGTGTCGGAGTTGGAGCGCGTTTCACCGGAGTTCAAAGTTTGGTGGCGCCGGCACGATGTTCACGCCCCCTCTGCAGGCATGCGCAAGCTGACGATTGACGGCAAGATCGAGCTGTTCGAGCACACCTCGCTGACCATCGACGAAGACCGCCACCTACGCCTGGTGGTCTATGCCAAGTTAGCAGAGCCTTCCGTCGCTCTGCAGGCACCCTCTGGCTATCAGCAGGCCGAATAGAGGGTGAACAACCAGAAAAGGCGCTCCGCCATGAAGCCAGCAAAACCACATACATTACTGCTCGCGTTGTGCCTGAGCCTGGGCGCCCCCCTTGCCTTGGCTGCCACAGACCTGAACGAACAGCGCGCCCCGGGCACACAATCCCATGACAATGGGCACATGAACGGCCAAGGCGATGCGACGGGCTCAGGAACACCAGGCGATAGCATGGGTACCGGTGATGGCGGTACTGATGACAATGGGACGGACAACACCGGAGGTGACGGTACCAACAGTAGCTCGGGAACCGGCGGTAATGGCTCTGGTGATAGTGGCACAGGCTCGGGCAGTGGAAGCAGCGGCTCGGCCGCTAGCGGATCAGGCTCAGGTTCCGGCAGTTAACTGAAATAGCCGATGCTATCTGGCGGCCCTGAGAGCGTTTTAGCGCAAGCCCCGTTAGCCGCGCACTTAACGCCAATGCGTCATCAATGCACCGCGGATGCCACTGACCGGGTCTTGCTCAGGGAGCGGCACCTTGGCGATGCGCGCCAGCGCGTGCGGGTGGGCGGCGCTGGCGGGCCGCTGGATGTCGTAGTCTTCCTGCCCGTGTGGATAGGCGCCGACCACCAGAAAGTCATCGCTGCATTGGATGCAGCGATGACCCGTGCCTGCCGGCAGCACCAGCACATCGCCGCGTTTTACGCTGACGCTTTGCCCAGATGCTCCGCCAAGCGTCAATCGGGCCTGCCCGCAAGCAATGCCCAGCGCCTCATGAGCGTTAGGGTGAAAGTGGTGATAATCGAAGATCCCGTCGCGCCACAGCGGGGTCCATTGGTGAGCCGCAAACAGTGCTTCGAAAGCACGGGCATTATCCACCGACGGATCAAGCTTCAGCCGATAGAACAGCACGGGAAAACGGCTGTTCGGCGTAGCGCCGTCGTCCTCGAAATACAACGCCTGTACGGCGGCATCTGCTGTGTTCATGAGCGTCACGATGCGCATCCTGATCGGTTGATGGGTTCAGGTTCGAACCCACCCGCTGTTGCCAAGTTCCAGCCGGCAGACGGGTGCGCATACCGTTGAAACTTTCCCGACACCTGCCAAGTCCAGACCCCTATCGATCACTAAACGGGAGCAGGTAATGACCGGCACGGTAGGCGACTTTCTGGTGGAGCGTTTGTATCAATGGGGCGTGCGGCGCATCTTCGGGTACCCCGGCGACGGCATCAATGGCGTGTTCGGCGCGCTGAGCCGGGCCAACGGCAAGATTGAATTCATCCAGGCCCGGCATGAGGAAATGGCCGCCTTCATGGCCAGCGCCCATGCCAAGTTCACCGGCGAGCTCGGTGTTTGCATCGCGACCTCCGGCCCGGGCGCCTCGCACTTACTGACCGGGCTGTACGATGCACGCATGGACCATCAGCCAGTGCTGGCCATCGTCGGTCAACAGGCCCGTGCAGCACTGGGCGGGCACTACCAGCAGGAGTTGGACCTGCTGTCGATGTTCAAGGATGTCGCCGGTGCCTTCGTCCAGCAGGCCTCTACGCCAGAGCAGGTGCGCCACCTGCTCGACCGTGCAGTGCGTACGGCCGTCGGCGAACGCCGGGTCACCGCTGTTATTCTGCCCAACGACTTGCAGGACCTGCCCTACAACGAGCCCCCGCGGGCTCACGGTACGGTGCATTCAGGCATCGGCTACAGCAAGCCGAGGGTATTGCCGTTCGACGAAGACCTGCAGCGCGCCGCCGCTGTACTCAACACCGGGCGCAAAGTGGCGATACTGGTGGGTGCCGGCGCCCTGCAGGCGACTGAGCAAGTAATGGCGGTCGCCGAACAACTCGGCGCTGGCGTGGCCAAAGCGCTGCTGGGCAAGGCTGTGCTACCGGATGATCTGCCGTGGGTCACCGGGTCGATCGGCTTGCTCGGCACCGAACCCAGTTATCAGCTGATGAGCGAATGCGACACCCTGCTAATGATCGGCTCCGGCTTCCCCTATTCCGAGTTTTTGCCCAAGGAAGGCCAGGCACGGGGCGTGCAGATCGACCTGCAACCCGACATGCTCAGCCTGCGCTACCCGATGGAGGTCAACCTGGTCGGCGATGCCTGCGAAACATTGCGCGCACTGTTGCCGTTACTTGAATACAAGACCGAACGGCGCTGGCGCGACAAGGTGCAGACCTGGCGTGCGCAGTGGGACAAGACCGTGGCCAAGCGCGCCCTGGTCAAGGCTGCCCCGATCAACCCGCAACGTGTAGTGCATGAGCTGTCCCCTCGCCTGCCCGACCAGGCCATCATCACCAGCGATTCCGGCTCCTGTGCCAACTGGTTTGCCCGCGACCTGCAGATTCGCCAGGGTATGCAGTGCTCGCTGTCCGGCGGCCTGGCTTGCATGGGCGCAGCCGTGCCTTATGCGATTGCTGCCAAGTTCGCCCACCCGCAACGGGCTGTGGTTGCCCTGGTGGGCGATGGGGCGATGCAGATGAACAACCTCGCCGAACTGATCACCGTGGCCAAGTACTGGCAACAGTGGGACAACCCACAATGGATTTGTGCTGTGTTCAACAATGAGGACCTCAATCAGGTGACGTGGGAGCAACGGGTCATGGAGGGCGACCCCAAGTTCGAAGCGTCGCAGTCGATCCCTGACGTGCCCTACCATTTGTTCGCTATTTCCATTGGCCTGCAAGGTATCTACGTAGACCGCGAAGAGGACGTTGCCGCTGCGTGGGAGCGCGCGCTGGCTGCGGATCGGCCGGTACTGATCGAGTTCAAGACCGACCCGAACGTGCCGCCACTGCCACCGCACATCAAGCTGGAGCAAGCGAAGAAGTTTGCCAGTACCTTGCTCAAGGGCGACCCCGACCAGGCGGGCATCATCGTCCAGACAGCCAAGCAGGTGCTCGGCTCGGTGCTACCAGGCAAAAAGTGATGGGCACGTCGGCTAACCGGCTGAACGTTTGCTCAGCCGGCCAGGTCGCACAACAAAGACGCAGCGGACTGCGCGAACCCTGACCGTGAGGACCTACCATGAGCGCGATCTCTCCCCATGGGGCTGAAGAATACCCCCTCCGCCTGACCCTCAATGGTCAACCCCGAACACTGCAGGTGCACCCCTGGACCACCTTGCTCGACCTGCTGCGTGAGCAGTTGGACCTGGTCGGCACCAAGAAGGGCTGTGACCATGGCCAGTGCGGGGCCTGCACCGTGCTGCGCGATGGCAAGCGTGTCAATGCTTGCCTGACGTTGGCCATCATGTGCGATGGGGCCGAGTTGGTAACCATCGAAGGGCTGGCCAACGGCGACGTTCTGCACCCCATGCAGCGCGCATTCATCACTCACGATGCTTTTCAATGCGGGTATTGCACGCCAGGCCAGATCTGCTCCGCCGTCGGGCTTGCCCATGAAGGGCATGCCGACACCCGCGAAGCGATCCGCGAACAGATGAGCGGCAACCTTTGCCGCTGTGGTGCCTACAGCAACATCGTCGCTGCGGTGGAAGAAGCCCTGCCGTTGATGAGGGCCGAGGCCCAGCCACAACGAGGGCCGAACCCATGACGCCCTTCAGCTACCACAAGCCCGCATCGGTCCGTGAAGCCGTCAGCCTGGCTGACGCGTGCTCGCACTTCATTGCCGGGGGCACCAACCTTGTCGACCTGATGAAGGAAAACGTGGTTCGCCCCAAGCGCCTTATCGATATTTCCGGCCTTGGGCTGAACGGCATCCACCCCACCTCAAACGGCGGCGTGCGGATCGGCGCATTGGTGAGCAATGCCGACTTGGCCTGGCACCCGACGATCGAACAGCACTACCCGCTGTTATCGCATGCCATCCTCGCGGGGGCATCACCGCAGTTGAGGAACATGGCCAGCACCGGTGGCAACCTGCTGCAACGTACCCGTTGCTACTACTTCTATGACACCGGCACACCCTGCAACAAGCGCGAACCAGGCAGCGGATGCCCTGCGCGTACAGGTATGAACCGCATCCATGCCATTCTCGGCGCCAGTGATGCCTGTGTCGCGACCCATCCCTCGGACATGTGCGTGGCATTGGCAGCGCTCGAAGCCGTGGTGCATGTACAGGGCCCGGGCGGTGAACGGCAGATACCCTTTGCGGGGTTCCATCGGCTTCCCGAGGGCACCCCGGAGCGCGACAATCACCTGGCAGTCGATGAACTGGTGGTTGCCATCGAGCTGCCGCCCCCGGCGTTCGACCACCATTACCGTTACCTGAAAATACGCGACCGCGCCTCTTACGCGTTCGCGCTGGTGTCGGTCGCCGCCGCCTTGAGCTTCGATGGCAAGCTGATCCAGCAGGCTCGCCTAGCGCTGGGCGGCGTTGCCCACAAGCCGTGGCGGGACCCGATTGTGGAGCGCATGCTGGCCGGCCAAGTGCCTTGCGAAGCGCTCTTCACCCGCGCCGCGCAAGCGTTGCTGCAAGGTGCACAGCCCCTGAGCCACAACGGCTTCAAGGTATCGCTCGCCCAGCGGGCAATCGTGCGGGCATTGAATGATGCGGCGCGCGGCGCCGCGGACTGGGGAACACGACCATGATCACACCCATACCGGTAGTTGGCACGCCCCTGGACCGCGTGGACGGCGTGGCGAAGGTCACCGGGCAGGCACGCTATGCAGGCGAATACCCCGAGGCGGGGTTGCTTCATGGCAGCGTGGTATCCAGTACCATCGCCTGCGGTCGGGTGCTCGACATCGACAGTTCGCAGGCCATGCGTGTGCCAGGGGTCATCGCCGTGCTCGACCATGGCCATCGTCCGCGCATCTCCAGTTACGACGACGACTACAGCGACGCCGATGCTGCGCAGGGGGCGCCGTTTCGGCCCTTGTTCAATGATCGCGTGCGCTACAGCGGGCAACCGTTGGCGCTAGTGGTCGCCGAAACTCTCGAACTGGCCCGCTATGCAGGTTCGCTGATCAGGATCGACTATGCCGAGGAAGCCCACCAGACAGACCTTGGCGCATGCCAACAGTCACATGCGGCACCTGCGCAAACACCGGCGCCGCGTGGCGACTTCGCCGGGCAGTTTGCCGGGGCCGCGGTGCAGGTGGATGCCACCTACCTGACGGCCAACGAGCACCACAACCCGATGGAGCCCCATGCCTCGACCGTACTGTACAAAGCCGATGGCACCCTGGACATCCACGACAAGACCCAAGGCACCCAGAACTGCCAGGACTACCTGCACAAGGTGTTCGGCCTGCCCAAGGCAAACATCCATGTGCGCGCGGCGTTCGTCGGCGGTGCCTTCGGCTCGGGCTTGCGCCCGCAGTACCAGTTGCCGCTGGCAGTGATGGCAGCGTTGCACCTGCAGCGCTCGGTGCGCGTCACGCTAACGCGCCAGCAGATGTTCACCTTTGGCTACCGGCCCCGCACCGAGCAGCGCCTGCGCCTGGGTGCAGATGCAAACGGGCGCTTGCTGGCGATCGCCCACGATGCGCTTGGCCAGACCTCCCGCTTTGAGGACTTCACCGAGCACCTGGTGGAGTGGAGCGGCATGCTCTACCAGTGCGACAACATTGCGCTTAGCTACCGCCTGGCATCGCTCGATGTGTACACCCCGCTGGACATGCGTGCGCCTGGGGCCGCGTCCGGGATGATTGCCTTGGAATGCGCCATGGATGAGCTGGCCTGTGCGGCGCAGATCGACCCGGTTGACCTGCGCCAGCGTAATTTTGCCGCCAACAATGCCAACGAAGGCAAACCCTACTCCAGCAAAGAGCTACTGGCGTGTTACCAGCAAGGCGCCGAACGTTTTGGCTGGCGTAACCGCAACCCCCAACCGCGCAGCATGCGCAATGGCAGCCAGTTAGTAGGCTGGGGTATGGCCGGTGGCGTTTGGGAAGCCATGCAGATGAAGGCCAGCGCCAAGGCCCATATCGATGCCCAAGGCCACCTCACCGTCAGCAGTGCCACCACCGACATCGGGACCGGCACCTACACCGTCATGACTCAGATTGCCGCCGACGCCGCTGGCGTCAGGGTGCAGGATGTCACCTTCATGCTGGGTGACTCCTCACTGCCCACCGCCCCGCTTCAGGGCGGATCGTTCACGGTGTCGTCGGTGGGCTCGGCCGTGCGCCAGGCCTGCCAGGTACTGCGCACCAAAGTGCTGGAACATGCGCGCAAAATGTACCCCCAAGTGGCCAGCACGCCCCGGGAGCAGATCGTTTTCGCCGAGGGCTACCTGCACGCGGGCAGCCATCGGCTGGTCTTGGCGGACATCGTTGCCAGCGCCCCCGGCGGGGAGTTTGCCGTGCAGATCGACGCCGAACCCGGCGCCAGGCGCCAACCGTTCTCCACCGCCACCCATTCGGCGGTCTTCGTGGAAGTCCACGTCGACGAGGATCTTGGCATGATCAAAGTAACCCGAGTGGTGAGCGCGGTCGCGGCAGGACGGGTGGTCAATCCGAAAACCGCGCGCAGTCAGATTCTGGGAGGCGTGGTGTGGGGGGTGGGCATGGCCCTGCACGAAGCAGCGTTGACTGACCATCGGTTGGGCCGCATCGTCAACCACAACCTGGCGGAGTACCACATCCCGGTCAACGCAGACAGCGGGAATATCGACGTGATCTTCGTTGAAGAGCACGACGATATTGTCAACGAACTGGGGTCCAAGGGTGTCGGCGAAATCGGCATCGTCGGGGTAGCCGCCGCGGTGGCCAACGCGGTCTACCATGCCACGGGCAAGCGTGTAAGGGACTTCCCCATCACGCTCGACAAGGTGTTGTGATTGAGACAGCCAACATCACACGGCGCAAAGCTCCTACGAGTCGACACCACGATAGCAAATGATCCCGTATTGGCCGTGCTTGGCTATCTCGAGGGCCACCACCTGTACTTGCAATGGTGCCGCATTACCAAATCGCAATGTCGTAGGTCAGGTAGATGCGATTACTGTCGCGCCCGCGGGAAAAATCAGAACGGTAGACATAGTTGCGTAGTTTTACACCCAGCCCTTTGACGGGCCCTGACTGCACAACGTAGGCCAGTTCCATGTCACGTTCCCATTCGTTGAGTTCGGCTTCAGCGGAACGACCGTTGTCCCCGCTCAGGTATCGCGCCATGAACGTGAGCCCAGGGACACCGGCTGCTGCAAAATTGTAGGCATAGCTTGCCATCCAGGTTTTCTCTTCCTCCTCGATGAACTTGCCGATGCCGACGTTGCTGAATGAATAAACCGTCGCACCGCTGATGTAGGGCAGCCCGGCATCGCCATCTAGCATCTGGTACCCGGCACCGACGGTGTGCCCGGAGTGGGTATACGACACCTGCCCACTGAACATGTCGTTGTCGATCTTGCCGCCATAAGCAGCTCCGCTGTCGCGGCTCTTGAAGTAGCGCAGGTCGGTGGTGAACACCCCGCCGGCCAAGGGTAGATCGTGCACCAGCCCTGCATAATCCTGGCGGTAGAAGTGCTCGAGCTGGCCGTGGAAGTAGCTCACACGCAGTTGCTTGCTGATGGCTAAGTCAGCACCCGCAAAGCTGAAATCGCCAGACTCGTCGCCGCCGTAACCATCCAGGTACAGGCCCGTGCTGTTGGACGAGTCGCGCTGCTTGAACCGATCCAAGTGGCCGGCGGTCAGCGTCAGGCCATCGACATCCGTACTGGTCAACTGCGTGCCCTGGTAGGTCTGCGGCAGAAGCCGGGCATCGTTATAAACAAGCACCGGTGTCTTGGGCAGCAAGGTACCGTGCTTGACCACGGTCTGCCCCACCCGCGCCTTGGCAGTCACGCCGGCACTGGCAAACTCGCCTGCAGCGCGGCCATCGTCATGGACCGGCAGCAGGCCGGTACCGCTGCGGCCACGCCCCGAGTCGAGGCGCACCCCTACAAGCCCTAGGGCGTCGAGCCCAAGGCCCAGCGGGCCTTGGGTAAACCCTGATTGGTAGTCGAGCAAAAAGCCCTGCGCCCATTCCACTCGCTCACTCTTGGCGGTCGCAGCAGCGCGGGCGCTCATGCCCTGTTCGTCGCGGAAGTTTTCGTTGAAATAGACGTTGCGCAGCTGCAGTTTGAGCTTGCTGTCGTCGATGAATCCGGCAGCGCCGGCCACAGGCAACCAGCCGCAGAGCAGGCCACAGGTGGCCCCACGGAAAACAGCTCGGGACATGTTCGATACTCTGTTGTTGTTATTGGATGAGGTGGGCGCAAGCTGCGCCCTATTTAGATCAGACGAAGAAGGACAAGGCACCCGTGAGCAAGGCCAGCGCAGTGATGACCAACGATGTCAAAACCGCCCACTTCACGGTTGCCTTCTGGAAGTCGCCGATATCTCGATCGACCATGCCCACCAGCAGCAGGGTCGAAGCCACCAGCGGGCTCATCAGGTGTACAGGCTGGCCCAGCACCGAGGCGCGGGCAATTTCTACAGGGTCGATACCATACGCGGCAGCCGCATTGGCCAGGATCGGCACAACGCCGAAGTAGTAAGCGTCGTTCGAAAGCACGAAAGTCAGCGGCATGCTGGTCAGCGCCACCACCAGCGGGAACCAGTGGCTCCAGGCTTCCGGAATCCAGTCCACGAGGGTCTGCGCCAACGCATCGACCATCTTCGTACCCGAGAAAATACCGGCGAAGATGCCTGCGGCGAACACCAGGAGCACCACGGTCATGGCGTTGCCTGAATGGGCGAGAATGCGCTCTTTCTGCAAGTCCAGTTGCGGGTAGTTGATCATCAATGCGGCGACAAAACCGATCATGAACAAGATGGCGGCGTGCATAACCCCCAGCACCAGCGCAGTCATGACAGCGATGACCAGCAACAGGTTCACATAGGCCAGCCGTGGGCGCTTGTGCGGGTTATCGCCGAGGATTTCCTTGATGTAGCAGTTACCACCACCGGACTCCAGCGCGATGTTGCCGATGCGTCGGCGCTCGGCGCGGCCAAGCAAGTAGGCTGTGAACACTACCCACGCTGCCCCACCGATGACGGTCGGCAGCATCGGGATGAAGTACTCGGTCGCATCCAGACCCAGCGCCGCAATGGCACGGGTGGCAGGCCCGCCCCATGGGCTCATGCCGCTCATGATGCTCAACGACAGCATCGATACGGTGGCCAGGATCATCGGGTTCATGCCGATACGCTTGTACAGCGGCAGCATGGCGGCACAGGTAATCATGTAGGTCGTGGTGCCATCACCGTCCAGCGCCACCAGCAGCGACAGCAAGGCGGTGCCGATGGCGATCTTGATCGGGTCGCCATTCACCCGCTTGAGAATCTTGCGGATCAGCGGATCAAACAGACCGGCGTCGATCATCAGGCCGAAAAACAGGATGGCGAACAATAGCAGCGCCGCAGACGGTGCGACCATTTTCAGCCCATCGAGCATCATCTTGCCAAGGTCCGGCGCAAAGCCGCCAATCACAGCGAAAACAATCGGAACGACGGTCAGGGCAACGATAGGAGACAGGCGTTTACTCATGATCAGGTAGGTGAAGGTCACCACCATAATCAGGCCCAGAAGTGCGAGCATGGTCTTTTCTCTTGTTTTTATTGTGTGCGGCCGTCTATAGGGCAGACGGCCCCCTACCCCACTCGACATCACTGGGATGTTGAGTGGGATTTTAAGTCAACAATGGGAGGTGGAAGCGGCTATTAGCCGTGATGCCGAGGTTCGGCTGACCAGCTGGCCTGCGCCGTGTCCGCTTCGCCCGGGGCTGCCGGGGTGCCGTTCAGGCGACGCAGCAAGGTTTCCCGATCACAAGCGTTCTCCGACAGTGAAATGACCACCGTGGCCACGGCATTGCTGGCCAGGCTAGTCAGGGCACGCGCTTCGGACATGAAGCGATCAATACCGATCAGCAAGGCAAGCCCTGCCAATGGGATGTCGTGAATAACCGTCAACGTCGAGGCCAGCGCCACGAAGCCACTGCCGGTGACGCCCGCAGCGCCTTTGGACGACAACAGCATGATCGCCAGCATTGTCAACGTTTGGCCCAACGTCAGATCGATGTTGCAAGCCTGGGCGATGAACACCGCCGCCAGTGACAGGTAGATGGCGGTACCGTCGAGGTTGAAGGAATAGCCGGTTGGCAGCACCAGCCCCACCACACCTTTCTTGCAGCCAAGCTTCTCGAGTTTTTCCAACATGCGCGGCAGAACGGGCTCGGTCGACGATGTGCCGAGCACCACCAGAAACTCCTCGCGAAAATACCGCAGCAGCTTCCACAGGCTGAAGCCGTGCGCCCGGCAGATACCCCCCAGCACGACCAGCACGAAGAATGCGCAGGCGATATAGAGTGTACCTACCAGCTTGGCCAATGCGCCCAGGGAGGTCACGCCATACTGCCCGACAGTGAAGGCCAGTGCACCGAAGGCGCCGATTGGGGCGAAGCGCATCAGGTAGCCGAAGATACGAAACACCATGGTCGAGGCCGACTCCAGTACATCGAGTACCGGTTTGCCTTTCTCGCCCATTGATGACAGAGCAAAGCCGCTCAGTACAGCGATGAACAACACCGGCAGCACTTCACCCTTGTTGAACGCCCCCATGAAGGTGTCCGGAATGATGTGCATGAAGAAATCGACCACACTGAGCTTGGCCGCAGAGGCGGTGTACTGGCTGAGGCCTACAGTGCTGAGCGTAGCCGGATCGATGTTCATGCCGACACCCGGACGGAACAGGTACACCGCCCCCAGGCCAATGATCAGGCTGACCACCGTCAATACCAGGAACAGCAGCAAGGTCTTGCTCATCAACCGCCCAAGGGAGCGCTTGTCGGTCATGCCGGCGATGCCGGTGACGATGGTGCAGAACACCACGGGGGCGATCATCATCTTGATCAGCTTGATGAACGCATCACCCAGTGGCTTCAGCGCAACGGCCTGTTGCGCCCAGAAGTGACCAACCACCACGCCCAGCAGGACAGCGCAGAGGATCTGGAAATACAGTGACTTCGCGAGTTTCATGAGGCATCACCCATTGTTGAAATTGTGCGGATGCGATGGTTGCCAACGTGATCCGCCCCTTCCTACCCTGCCATCCTGCGCAAGGTCGGGGCGTAGACGAAGCCTGAAAAGAGTCGGCGTGCGGTTCTCACCACGGAGGCCTGAAGTGTCTTGCCATCGGCACCGCTGCGCGTAAGCGCCACGTCGATACCGCCGCTCGGGTGCTCCAGACGGACCTCTTTCAATTGCTGGGCTTGATCCCCAAGCATGTCCAAGATCACCGTGCCAGGGCTGACGCAGGCAGTCGCCAGGCCGATAGCACCGGTAATGGCCAGGGCACGGTGACAGTTATGGGGCATGAAGTAGCGGACCTGCAGCGTGCCGTCATAGCGCGCCGGAGAAACCAACACTGGCTTTGGAATCACCATGCCGCTGACATCGCCCAGCCCCATCGCCTTGCCTGCTTTCAGGCGCAACGCCTCCAGACGCTGTAGCAGGCGCGTGTCCGCATCCAACTGCGCCGGGGTCTCGGAGCCTGTGACACCCAACTGGCTGGCATCGACGATCATCATTGGCATGGCCATGTCGATGCACGTGACTGGCACACCGTCGATCACATCCTGGGCCTGGCCAGTCGGGAACAGCTTACCAGTCTTGCTGCCTACCGCATCGAGGAAGGTCAGGTGCACCGGGGCGGCAGTGCCGGGTACCCCGTCGATCGCCGTACGGCCTTCATAACGCACGATCCCGCCAGGTGTTTCCACCAGCGAGTTGACGAAGGTGTTGGTGTTCAAGTTACGGATGCGTACCAGGGTCTTGCCATCCTGGGGCTTGACCAGCCCTTGCTCAATAGCGAACGGGCCAACGGCGCACAGCATGTTGCCGCAGTTGGGCGCAGTATCGACCCGGCGCTGGGCAACCATGACCTGGACGAAGAGGTAATCGACGTCGGCGTCGGCATGCAGCGAAGGGCTGACGATCGCGACCTTGCTGGTTTGAGGGCTACCACCGCCGATACCGTCGATTTCCAGTTCATGCCCGGAACCCATCAGGTTGATCAGCAGTTCGTCGCGTTCGACCACATTGGCAGGAAGATCCCATGCATGGAAAAAGGGCCCCTTAGAGGTGCCACCGCGCATGAGCACGCAGGGAATTCGTTGCATGATTTTGCACTCTTGTTGATCAATGGACATCATTGATGTTGTGGGCACAAGACTGACAGCTCTGTATAAATCATTCCAATGCAAATATCGTAGGCATTATTGCGATTCACACATCAATTTACGGCCAAGGTTGGGGAGTCAACTCAGATGGAATATGAGCTTCAAGACATTCGATCTTTCGTTAAAATCGCCGAACTAGGCAGTTTCCATGAAGCTGCAGAAGCCTTGCACCTGTCCCAACCGGCACTCAGCCGGCGGATAAAGAAGCTCGAGGAAGGACTAGGCACCTCATTGCTGGAACGCACCACCCGGCGCGTTAGCCTCACCAGCGTCGGGCGGGACTTTTTGCCCAAGGCCAGGCGCTTGCTGGATGACTTCGAAGATTCGATCCTGAGCATTCGCGAACTCGCCGAACGACAGAGCGGCCAGGTCACCCTTGCCTGTATCCCGACGGCAGCGTTCTATTTTCTGCCGTCGGTCATCCGCGACTACAACGAGCAGTACCCGAAGATCCGTATTCGCCTGCTGGACCTCAGCGCCAATGACGGGCTCGAAGCCGTGCTGCGGGGTGAAGCGGACTTCGGCATCAACATGATGAGCGGCCAGCACCCAGACATCGAGTTCGTCTCCCTGGTGCAGGAGCATTTCGTGCTGGCCTGCAGAAGAGACCACCCGTTGGCGAACCGTGACTCCGTCACCTGGACAGAGCTGGCCGACTACCGGCTGATCGGCGTAGGCCGCCTGAGCGGCAACCGGATGCTGCTGGACCATGCGCTGTCCGGGCTCAACCTGCGGCCAAAGTGGTTCTATGAGGTTCAGCACCTGTCCACCTCGCTGGGCATGGTCGAGGCCGGGCTGGGTGTGTCGGCCATGCCTAGCCTGGCCATGCCAAGCGCCGACCACCCGACGCTGGTCAGCGTGCCGCTGATCGAACCGCAGGTAACCCGCACACTGGGATTGGTCTATCGCCGAGGGGCGTCTCTGTCGCCCGCAGCGGAGAAGTTCGTGTCGATCTTGTTGGACAAATGGCCGAACCGTTGAAAGCAATGCGCGTCTTGCGGCCTGACGCAACGCAGGGTAATTACGGGCTGCGTTCATGGCTCATTCCTCCCCCAAACCCAGTGGGTTGGGCCGGCGCTTTTCGATCGCAAATTTGAGCAGTGCGGCGCTGCGGAACAGGCCATGGGCGAACTTGCCGTATGGCAGCGTGATGAATAGCGCCATCACCGCACCCAAGTGAATCGCCAGCGCAATTGCCATCGCTGCAGTATCACGCAGGCCCAGCAAGGCAAGGCCAGTAGCGCTGACCAGCAGCAGAAGCAGGATGAAAGCCCGGTCCATGGGGCGCTGGGCAACATCGCCCTGCTCCGGTGCCCTGCGAAGGTTGAGCATCAGAAGCCCGGCCGGCCCGATGATCAGGCCAACACCACCCAAGGTTCCCAGCAGCACCGGTGCACTCAGCAATGGATACGGCGCCTGCTGGCCCAATAGGTAGTGGTACCCGGTAGCGACCACAGTGGCAGCGAAGCACAACAGGAAGCCGTAGAAGGTGAAATGATGGAAACGACGGCGCCAGAGCGTGTATCGATCATCGACATCAGTGCAGCCTTGGCCATGCCCACCGTCCAGGTACTTCAGGGTCAACGCCGCGCTCGAGGCCTCGAACACTGCCCCCTTGGCCGGTTGCGCCAGGGCCTCGGCAGGCGAGACCGAGCGCCAGAAACGCCGTATCGCCACCGTCAGCGCCACCGCTGCCGCGGCAAAGACACCGCCGAACATCAAGGCCAAGGTGTTGTGCGGGAAGACAGCATAGAAGTTCCCCGCCAACCGCCCCGGCAGCAATGTGCCGTTGACGTACAACGTCAGCAGCAAGAACAGTGACAACGCGATTACCAAGGCACCGGCGACAAAGGTGCCGTTGTGCCGATACAGTCGACCAAAGAGGGGCGGCCAGGCGTAATCGGCATATGTCTGCCCGCGCACTCTGGCCATCGCCTGTGGCACGTTCACGGCAAATTCGTGGGGCTGAGCATACTGGCAGGCGTGCAGGCAGGCGCCGCAGTTGTGGCAAAGGTTGGCCAGGTAATGGATATCGGCCTTGCCGAACTCCAGCCTGCGGGTCATCGCCGGGAACACAGCGCAGAAACCTTCGCAGTATCGGCAGGCGTTACAGATCCGCATTTGCCGATCGACTTCCTGCTCTTCCAGGTTCAGTACCGGGATCAGTGCAAGGCCCGGCTGGGCGGCATCCGGTTGGCGTGGTTCAGGCAGTTGTGCGGTCATGGCGATTCTCTTGTTCTGGATAGACGTGTCCTGCCGCTGCCGCGGCGCTGGTCCCGGCGATGCGGCCGAAAGCGGTGCCGATGGACATGCCGACACCTGCGGTGTAACCCTTGCCCAACACGTTGCCCGCCATCATCTCGCCGGCGACGAAAAGGTTCGGGCTGGGGCGCCCATCGAAGTGAACCGCGGCGGTTTCGTCGGTGCGCAGCCCCAAGTAGGTAAAGGTCACGCCAGGACGCAGGGGGTACCCGTAGTAAGGCGGGGTATCGAGCGGGCGCGCCCAGTGGCTTTTAGCCGGTTCGAGGCCCACGGTGTGGCAGTCGTCAAGGCGCGTGTGATCGAAGGTTCCCACCTGGCAGGCACGGTTGTAGGCACGCACGGTTTCAACGAAGGCCTGCACGGGCAAACCCAGCAAGCCGGCCAACGCCTCCAGGCTGTCGGCGGCAGTGCCTGGGAAAACCGGCGGCATGAACCGACCGAGCGCTTTCTGGTCGATGATCGAAAAACCAACCTGCCCCGGCTGATGTGCCACCAAGCGCCCCCAGATGGCATAGCGCTTGGGCCAAAAATCCTCGCCCTCATCGTAGAAGCGTTCACCGTCGCGGTTGACCACCACGCCCAGCGACACGCAATCGATACGGGTGCAGATACCCCCGTCGTACAGGGGGGCACGGGCATCGATCGCCACCATGTGCGCCTGTGTCGGGTCGCCAATCTTGTCAGCGCCCTTTTCGATCATGCGGCGCAACAGCACGCCGTCATTGAAACGCGTACCGCGAATCAGGAAATTGTCCGAAGGCCACTCCCCTCGCTCGTTCTGCCCCCAGGCCTCACGCAACCATTGGCGATTGGACTCGAAGCCGCCGGCGGCGAGGACGCAACTGCGCGCTTCGATGCGCTCGGCAGGCAGCTGTCGCCCGTGGGACTCACGCGCTGGCACATGGGCCGCAACGAAGCGACCGCCCTGCAGTTCGATGTCGGCCACCGGTGAGTCGTAGCGAATCTGTACCCCGAGGTTTTCGGCGCTACGGTAGTAGGCATTGACCAGCGCCTTGCCGCCGCCCATGAAAAAGGCATTGGTCCGTGCGGTGTGCAGCGCACCAGACAACGATGGCTGAAAATGCACGCCATGACGGCGCATCCACCCGCGGCAATGGGAGGACGCGCGAATCACCAGGCGCGCGAGCTTCTCGTCAGTCTGGCCACCGGTTACCTTCAGCAGATCCTGCCAGAACTCTTCTTCCGGGTACGCCTCCACCAGCACGTCCTGCGGGGCATCATGCATGCACCGCAAGTTACGCGTATGTTGCGAATTGCCACCGCGCCAAGCGCGGGGTGCAGCCTCGAGCAGCAGCACGCTGGCTCCGGCCTCGCGCGCCATCAGCGCGGCACAGAGGGCGGCATTGCCCCCTCCGATGACTAACACATCGATCATTTCGCCTCCAGGTCGCGAAGAGCCAAATGTTCGGGGGCTCTTCGTGGCCACGGACTTTAATCAGTGCCCGGAGGGTGCGAAACGCGATCGCCGAGGGGAGGCATTCAGTTTTACTAAAGGGGTTGGGTGAGAGGCCCCCGAGCCTGGGTCAAAGCAACCGGGCCCCAGGCCATCGGCCCTGTTCCACCAAGTCCCGGGCGACATCCTGCAATACGATCCGTGTCGCCAACGCGGCCGGCGAAAGTTCGTCATCGGTCAGGCTGACAATCACATTGCGACGCTGCGCCTGTGCTTCATCGATAGCGAACACGCGCAAGCCCGCCTGATGCGCCCGGGCCACCGTCGCGCCAGGCTGAATGGTGGCGGCATGACCGGCACAGACGCAATCCATCAATAACGACAGGCCATCGACTTCCATGACGATGCTGGTCTCTAGCCCCGCCCGTTCGAAAATCGCGCGCATTGTCGTGCGTAAACCATGCTGTGTACTGGGCATCACCAAGGGTAGCGTCGCGATCTGCTCCAGTGTTAACGACTCGCCCCACTCAGCGTTGACCAGCGGCGCAGGAACCAGCACGAACAGTCGCTCTGTCAAAAGCGCCCGCACCTCTAATCGCGGCCCTGTTTCCGTCTGAAACAACACCGCCAGGTCAAGGTGCCTGGTATTGAGTTGGTTGGTCAGATAGCCAGATAGCATTTCCACCAGGTGCAGACGAATGTTGGGATAGCGTTCGCGCATCCTGTCGATCAATGCCAGGCCTAGAATCGACGCCGTGGTCGGTGCCAGCCCCACGCTGGCATAGCCGCTCATGCGCCCGCTTTGTGCCGCCAGGACGGCATGTTCTGCCTGGCGCAGCGCCAGGCGAGCATGGTATTCGAAGGCCAGGCCCGCTGCCGTCGGGGAGACGCCGGTACTCGAACGTGTCAAAAGCCGGGTACTTAATTCACCCTCCAGCTTCGACAGTTGCTGGCTCAATGCAGAGGCGCCAACCCCAAGCTCGACCGCAGCCCTGCCCAGGCTGCCGTACTCCAATACACCCAGAAAATAGCGAAGTTGACGCAGCTCCATACAAGTCTCTTTCAACGACCGGCCCAAGTGCTGAGCCATGTTAAAGGTATTTGCAGAGCCTGGGCGGTTCAGCTGGTCGTAAGTACGCTACAGCCTCGGTATCGGCGCCCGCATGTATGGTTAGCTGGCGGTATGAGGCAGTGGCGTCAGACCACTGTCTTCGATCGCGGCGTCGGCTTGTGGCGAGGCAAGGTAGTCGAGTAGCGCCTGGGCTGCGGCATGATGTTGGCTCTTACTGACGACCGCGCCCGAATACATTGTCATTTTCTGCGCTTCGGCCGGGATCAAACCAACGATGTCGATGCCCTTTACCGGCTTGAGCTCGCTTAGCTGTTGAAAGCCGATCTGCGCCTGGCCGCGCGCGACCACTGCACCGACGGGTTCAGCCGGTATCATGTGAGCCTTAGCCTCGAACTGTTCACCGAGCTGCATGCGAGGAAACAGGGTCTTGGAGAGGTATACCCCGCTCGCGCTGTCAGAGTAGGCGACAGCGCTGCTGTTTTGCAGCACCGTGCGCAATCCCTGCATGGTGCTGATATCCGGCTTCGGTTCGCCCTTGCGTACGGCCATGGCGATGAACGATTTCCCAAGATCGACGCGGCTGGTTTTGTCCGCTTGGCCGTCGGCCACCAGGTTGTCTAGCGCCGAGCCCACCATCAGGACAACATCCGCCTGCTCACCGCGGGCGAGCCTATTCGGGACAGCCTGTGGGGTCTCCCCCATAGAGGGCGCGGCAAGTACTTCCAGCTTCACACCGAACTTCTTCTGATAGATTGGGGCCACTTCCCGGATAGCGCCCATGATGCCGCCTGAACTCAGGACGGTCAGCGTTTGAGCGCCTGCTTGCGCGGCGTCAGCAGCCGAGCAGGCGATTGACGTAATTAGCAGGGCAGCAAAGGGCAGCATTCGACGCATTGGAACGTTCTCCGCAGGAAAAAAGAACGGCATGTTACCGAGGCGAAGGGCGTGCCCATGGTTAATCAATCCTTAAGAATGTTTCACACTTTCAAAAGGAAGCCATCGAGGTACAGGCTGTTTGCACAGTCCTATACCCAACGCTGCCAGTCCATGCTAGACACCGTCTGTGGATCCGACGCACTGCGCTAGCGACGTTACAAGGTCAGCACTGGCCCGCATGCGTGTCGGCCTTGGGCAGCTTGACTGAAAAGCGGAATAGGTTCCTTCGTAGCACTCATCCGGTCATTCAGTATCAAAATGAACACCGAACAGCGGGTTCGCGAACTGCAAGCGGAAATCGCTCACTTACGTACCCGTTGAGTGAGGCCAGGACTGGATAAGAAGCTGTACAACTTCGTTGACTTGTACAAATTTAGTCATAGGCTTCAGCTATATCCTTCAACAGTTCACTGTTGCTTGAGGATCATCTGGAGCCAAACATGTCCGTTTTTCAGCCATTCGCCAAGCCCTTCAATAATCTTGAAAGGGGCAATCTCGACGCCCATTTTTGTCCGGCCGGTGAATGATGCCCAGCAGCTGGCTGATCGCCAATGCACTCTGGTTGCAGGCCGGTTGGTGGGCTTGCGTGCTGGGCGCTCGGTACCCTGGGTTGTTGCTGCTGGTGCCACTCGGCCTGGCCATACACCTGTGGCTCTGCCCGGACTACAAGGTAGAAATCAAGGCATTGTTGCGTGTCGCATTGGCCGGCTGCGTGCTGGATAGCGTGCTCGGGGCACTGGGCGTATTCAGCTTCGATACGTGGCCCCTGCCCTTGTGGCTGGTATTGCTGTGGTGGGTGCTGGCCAGCGGCCTTCGCCATAGCCTGGCCTGGGCCGGCCGGCCTTACTGGCGCGGCGCGTTGCTGGGCGCCCTTGGCGCCCCACTGGCCTACGTCGGTGGCGCCAGGTTGGCGGGGGTCGGCCTGCCGCTGGGTGTGATTGAAACCGGCTTGTTGCTTATGCCGGTGTGGGCCCTGGCCCTGCCATTACTACTGCACATCGCGGCGCGGCGCTGACCGGCGGCAGCGTTCGGAGCAATAGCGCACCTCGGCCCAGCAGCGTGCCCAGCGCTTGCGCCAATTGAAGGGTCGGCCACATACCACGCAGGTTTTGCTGGGCAGCAGGCTCTTTTTCATACCACCTCGCCAGCATCCAGCCGCGCCAGCAGTGACTGACCACGCAACCACACCGCTTCGCGATGGCCAGGCGGCATGCCGTCCAGGTTACGGTAGACCATGACCAGGCGTGGATTGGCCGACAGCTGAGCGCGGTGACGTATCAGAAAATGCCAGTACAAGGCATTGAATGGGCAGGCATCCTCCTCGACCACATGGTCGACCTTGTAGCTGCACGCCTTGCAATGGTCGGACATCCGCTGGATGTAACGACCACTGGCACAGTACGGTTTCGACCCCAGGTACCCACCGTCTGCATGCATGACCATTCCCAGCGTGTTGGGCAGTTCGACCCAGTCGAAGGCATCCATATACACCGCCAAATACCACTCGCAAATGGCGTCTGGCACGATGCCGGCCAACAGGGCGAAATTACCGGTGACCATCAGCCGCTGGATGTGGTGGGCGTAACCCAAGCGCAACGTCTGCCCGATGGTTTGCGCCATGCAGCGCATGCGGGTGGCGCCCGTCCAGTAGAATTCCGGTAAGGCACGCTGGTTACCCAGATGATTGAGCCCGGCATACTCAGGCATGCGCAGCCAGTAGATGCCATGCACATACTCGCGCCAGCCAATCAACTGGCGGATGAAGCCTTCGGCGGCATTCAGCGGCACCCGCCCCTCACGCCACGCCTTGTCGACGTCGTCGCACAGGCAACGCACATCCAGAAGGCCAATGTTGAGTGCCGCGCTGATGCGCGCATGGAACAGGTACGGTTCGCCTTCTGCCATGGCGTCCTGGTAGTCACCGAACGCCGCCAGGCCGAAATCGAGAAAATGCTGCCAGAGCTGATGAGCCTGCTCATGGGTCACGGGGTAGTTGAACCCGTCCACGGCCCCGTAATGGTCACTGAAACGCTGCCGAACCAAGGCCACTACCGCTGTCGTGATCGCGTCTGGCTCAAACTGCGCAGCGAACGGCCCTCGCAACTGGCGCGGCAACGGCTTGCGGTTGTCCCCATCAAAATTCCAGGCACCGCCTGCGGGGCTGCCATCGGCCTCCAACAGCAACCCGCAACGCTTGCGCATGCCGCGGTAGAAATGCTCCATGCGCAGCTGCTTACGCCCCTGCGCCCACCGCGCGAAGGCTTCACGCGAGCACAAAAAGCGCGT
The DNA here is from genome assembly GCF_900184205.1 of Pseudomonas sp. LAIL14HWK12:I10. Lineage (NCBI taxonomy): Bacteria > Pseudomonadati > Pseudomonadota > Gammaproteobacteria > Pseudomonadales > Pseudomonadaceae > Pseudomonas > Pseudomonas sp. LAIL14HWK12:I10. The sequence goes on from NZ_FXWU01000003.1 coordinate 23,771, forward strand.
ATCGCGGTGCCACACAAGCGGCAGCTGCGCATCGCGTAGCGCCTGCTCCAGGCGCCATTCACCGCACTCTGTCAGGTGGATGTGCGTGGCGCCCAATGCCTGCTGCCAGCGACGCAGCTCGCCCGCAATGCTACCGCTGTTGCCGGCAGCGATAAGCTCGACATAGTGCACCTGCCAACCCCGCTCCCGCAGCGCCTTTGCGAAATGCCGCATGGCACTGAAGATGAGGATGATCTTCAGCGGATGATGCGGCACGTAGCGGGCCTCGCCCTCCACTTCCGCCATCAGAATAGCGTCGCGGGTAGGGTCCAGGGCCCCCAGGCTTGCCAGGTCGAACGACAGTTGGTCACCGAGCACCAACCCCAGCCGCGGGGGCCGGGCTACCATTGGGTCGTCAGCGTCACGGGCACCCGCAGCGGCGCGATAGGTCCGTCACGCTGCCCACACATTTCATCATGCACCACCTGCTGCACCAGCATGCACGGCACCGGTGGCAGCTCGGCCAACAAGTGGCGCAGCTCGGTGGTGGAGCGCAGGCGAACGGGCTGACCATGATCATCAATCAACGTGACCGGGCCGGCACCGGTCAGTGCGCGGAGGATGTAGAAGCCACCTTCGAGCGACAGCAGTTCAAGCTCTCTGACTTCACCGGCCGTAACCCGTTGAGTAAGCGCATTCAGGTTCATGGTGTGCCCTCCGGCAAGCGGCGGAAGAACAGAGTGATCTGCCCAATCTCCACGCCCAGTTTGCTCATGCTCGAGCGGTTGATCAGGGTGTCTTCATCCATCAGGTACATCCAGTCGTCCAGGTCCACCTGCCAATGCTCCCCGTCTACCGGCAGGTCCAGCCGGTAGCGCCAGCGCAGCGCATTACCGGCCGATTCGCCACGGGCCTCACCGATCACGTCACCCGCTGTTCCTCGCCAGCGGCCCGCACCTTCCGGCACCAGCGTCCAGGTTCGCTGCTGACGCGTGCCATCGCTGTACAGAAAATGCTCATCGAGGATCAGCCGCTCACCGTCGCGGCGGCTGTCGATACGCACGTGAAAGCGCTTCACCACCTCGCCGGAACGCTTCTGGAACATCCCCCAGGCTTGCACCGGTCGTGAGAAGAATGCCGCCAGGTCGAGTTTTGGTTGCTCCTTGGCATAGTGCTCGACACCGACGTTGCCACAACTGCCGAGGAGCAGGCAGCCAACCAGTAACAGTGCTCTGTACATGTTTACGTCCCTCGGTCGTTGCCCGCCCGCCCGAGCAGGCGCTGGCGCAGCTGTGGGTCCCTGGCCCGTGGGTCGAGCCAGATGGCGAAGAATGCTCGGGAAAATTCCGGGTCGGCGATTACCTGGCTGAGTGTGCCATCGACATAGAAGCGAGCCCCTTGGCCTGGCAGGTACACACCCGTGATACGCATACCTGGGCGCACATCCACGAATGCCCCTTCAAGGGCCTTGCTCCACGCTGCGCGCTGCTGCGGCGTGATGTTGGCGTTAAGGCGGCGTATCTCCGCAAGGCTCGCGTCTACCAGCGTCTCCTTGGACAGCGATCGGTGGTAGCGCAGTTCCAGGGCAAAGGGCTGGTTCCAGTCCTGAACCGGGCCCACTGTCCACAGCCGGGCGCTGTATAGGCGCACGCCGAACCACGTGAAATCGCCAGCACCCAACGGTTGCGCCGTTGGCAATTCGGCTCGCCAGTCCGCCGCCACGGTCGACAGCGCAACCATCAGCACGCACAGGCTGGCCCAACGCGCAGGAGGCACCATGCTTACCTCGAACAATTGGGAAAATCCTGTACAAGAATAGCTTTTTGTATAGGTTTCAACAAACGGTAAGCACTGTCCATCCGCCGCTAAAAAAAAACCGCTGAAACGCTTGCTCTGAACTTTGTCCTGCCCAACGGATTCCCCTGCTTACTCACTGCAATATCTGCTGCACAGCCGGCTTTCAGAAAAGGGGTTTTCACCATGATCGATCAAGCGACAGGTATGAAACCAGGCGAGCGCTATTGCGTGGAGAACGTCGAGCGCGCCCATCAGTTCCCGGGGTACTTTCAAGACGGCAAGTATTACCTCGGCCCCGAACTGCTGACTGCGGTCGGCTGGCTCGAAGGCACGCAGTTCATCTACGACAGCCTGGATGCAGAAGGCAAACCCGTCTTCCCGGATCGGGTAGCGGGCACCATCGAGGGCTTGAAGCTGGTAATGGCCGACGGAACCACCCTTGATCTCACCCCCATAGAGGCCAGTGCCACCCTCGGGTCTATCGACCGTGAAGACAGACCAGCCCCAGAGCACGCTATGCCAATGAGCCCGACGCCGATCAAAGGCCCATTGCGCGGAAAGGTCGTGGTCATCACCGGCGCCTCCAGCGGCATAGGCCGGGCGGCTGCGCATGCGTTTGCCTGCAAAGGTGCGCGCCTGGTGCTCGCGGCACGCGATGAGGAAGCGTTGTTCGACGTGCTGGATGAATGCACCGACTGCGGCACGGACGCTGTCGCCATCACCACCGACGTCACCCACAGCGATCAAGTGGCAGCCCTGGCCACCCAAGCTGCCGAGTTTGGCCATGGACGTATCGATATCTGGATCAACAACGCCGGGGTTGGCGCGTTGGGCAGCTTCGACGAAACACCGCTAGAGGCACATGAGCAGGTGATTCAAACCGACCTGGTCGGTTATCTGCGCGGCGCTTACGTGGTGCTTCCCTACTTCAAGGCACAGCGCAGCGGCATACTGATCAACACCTTGTCGCTTGGCAGCTGGATCGCCCAACCCTATGCGGCAGCCTACTCGGCGAGCAAGTTCGGCCTGCGTGGCCTGACCGAAGCGCTGCGCGGTGAGCTGACGGCGTTCCCCGGCATTCATGTGTGTGATCTTTATCCGGCCGTCATGGACACGCCAGGCTTGCGGGACGCAGGCAACTACACCGGCCACGCGCTGACACCCCCAGGGCCGATCTACGACCCGGAACGGGTGGCAAACGCCATGGTAGCCTGCGCCATTTCCCCGAGCGCGCGCACCACTGTCGGCGCTGCCGCTCGCCTCGCCCATCTGGCCAGCTACCTGGTACCGGGGCTGCCTCAGTTGTCAGGGTGGCTCACGCGCTGGGGCTTGAACCGCAGCCCCAGCGCGGCGATATCTTCCGGGAATCTGTTCGAGCCACCCGATGACCGGCGAAGTGTGGACGGTGGCTGGAGAACTCAGAAAGATAAAACATCGTTATGGGTAGGTGCGGCGCTGCTGGGTGTCATTGCCGGGTTTGTCTTCACCCGTTCGCAACGCAGGCGCCGCTAGAGTTTGCTGGCAGTCATTTGCGCACAGCAGCGCGCCCGTCACGCGAGCTGGATATACACCGAGTAGCTGCCCAGCAAAACCCAGAACCCGAGAAAAATCCAAGGCGTGCGAAGGGAGAACAGCAAGGATTTCCGGTGCCCGGCCCGGGACGTCTCAGCCTCGCAGAATAAGGGCGATTCATCATAGGCCAGGCCCATCATCGGCTCACTGCGCAGCAAGTGGCTCTGCTTCAACTGCCAGTGCTCGATGATCCGGAACGCCGCGCGGATGCCTGGCCAGGCATTCAACGAGCTCAACACGCCGAGCAGGGCGAGAAACGCCGGCACGATCAACGTGAACATTTCCCCCCAGCTCTGGTTAAGGTTGCTCATCGAAGACACGAAGGCGATGACCAGGAACGACTGAGCGGCCAAATACGCATCGGTACGGTTGGCCAGGATAGTGGTCTCGTACTGGATTTCGCGTCGATAGAAATCCAGGCGTTCCTTGGGCGTGCCGAACATCCGCGCATTCTGCTGATCGATCTCATGCTCAGAGGTGGTGGGCGTAATGATTCGAGGCACTCGGGCGCTCCTGAAAGGGGTGAGAGCAGCGCACTGCTGATCAGCGATAGAGCGATCCCTTCAACGAAAATTCATTGCAAGTGGGTGGCAGGCCGTCCGTCGTTCAAAACCAGCATCCACTTCAACACTGGCTTCCCGCACGGTTCGAACGGTAATGAGCGTTCTCAACTGCAGGAGCTTCGACCATGAGCGACTACCCTACTCCGCCATTCCCCTCGCAACCGCAAAGCGTCCCCGGTTCGCAGCGCAAGATGGAGCCGTACCCGGACTGTGGTGAGCAGACCTATACAGGCCACAACCGGCTCGAAGGCAAAATCGCCTTGATCACCGGCGCCGACAGCGGCATCGGTCGGGCCGTTGCGATTGCCTATGCGCGTGAAGGTGCAGACGTTGCCATCGCCTACCTGGATGAGCACGAAGATGCGCAAGAAACTGCGCGTTGGGTCGAAGCCGCGGGCCGCCAGTGCCTCCTGCTGCCCGGTGACCTGTCGCACAAACAGCACTGTTACGCCATTGTCGACAAGACCGTGGAACAGTTCGGTCGTATCGACATCCTGGTCAACAACGCCGCATTCCAGATGGCCCATGAAAGCCTGGACGACATTGACGATGAGGAATGGGTGAAGACGTTCGACACCAACATCACCGCCATCTTCCGCATCTGCCAACGGGCATTGCCGTCAATGCCGAAGGGCGGCTCGATCATCAACACCAGCTCGGTCAACTCCGATGACCCGTCACCCAGCCTGTTGGCCTACGCCGCCACCAAAGGCGCCATTGCCAACTTCACCGCAGGCCTCGCCCAGTTGCTGGCCAAGCAAGGCATCCGGGTCAACAGCGTGGCGCCAGGCCCGATCTGGACGCCGTTGATCCCTGCCACCATGCCGGATGAGGCCGTCAGAAACTTTGGCTCGGGCTACCCCATGGGGCGGCCAGGGCAACCGGTCGAGGTCGCGCCGATCTACGTTTTGCTGGGCTCTGATGAAGCCAGTTATATCTCGGGTTCACGCTACGGCGTCACAGGGGGCAAACCGATCCTCTGACGACCATGAGGAGGCTTGTTGTTGCAGGCCTGGACGCTTCGTCTGCGCGCTGCGAACCATGCGGTAAAGACTTGAACCATTCGCACGCACATTACGTCCACCGCAACAGAAACGATGAGTTTGTACCCAGCAATCCGTTTTTCTCCGACCACCATGAGGTGCCTGCATGAACGCTATCGACCTGTTGATTCAAGACCATAAATTGGTGAAGAAGCTGCTGGCTGAATTGTCTTCAACCACCGAGCGAGCGGTGAAAAAGCGCGCCGAACTGCTGCACCGGATCGAGCAGGAGCTGCAAGTCCACACTGCACTGGAGGAGGACATCCTCTACCCGGCCATCAAGAAAGCCGGCGGCAAGGAAGAGGCGAAGATGTATTACGAAGCCAAGGAAGAACACCGTACCGTCGATTCGCTGGTGCTTCCTGATCTGCTTCATACCGAAACCGGCACCCTGGAATTTGCCGGGCGGGTGAAGGTGATGAAAGAGCTGCTTGAACATCACATCGAAGAAGAGGAAGGCGAGCTGTTCCCCACGGCGAAAAAACTGCTGGGCAAAGATCAGCTGGAAGAGATGGGCATTGCCATGGAGGCGCACAGGAAAATGCTCAAGGGCGAACGAAAGGCTGCATGAACCGAATGCGCCACAGCCAAAAAGAAATTAAAGCAGGCCAGTTTATTACCTGAAGGAATAAAAATAGCACCGAACGATATTGGTATATACCAGATGTCTACCCGTTAAATCTGCTCCCTGAGCCCCGAGGGCACCAAGGAGCACGAAAGGATGAACGCTGTACGGGTAATGCTGGAATATTTCCACCCTTGGCCAAATTCGGCAGGGTTCTACGTCGCAAGGGAGCGCGGGTGGTATCAGGACGCCGGCTTGTCGGTGCAACTGGTAGTGCCCGACCCCTTCCATGGCGACACGTTGGAGCACCTGCTCAACGGCGATGCGGATGTCGGCGTGTTTCCCAGCAATCGCTTGCTGGTCAGGCGCAGCCTCGGCCAGCCGCTGCTGGGTGTCGCGGCCATCAACCATCGGGGCCTTGAATCGATCCAGACCCTCACCGACTTCGGCATTCGCCGCCCCAGGGACCTCGCAGGCAAACGCCTGGCGCTCAACCCCACGCCCCGTGGCCTGGCCATGGTGCGCCATCTGGTGGCCGCCGATGGCGGCGACCCGGATGCCGTGATCATCGTCGACAGCAAAGTGCGCGAACTGCGCCCGGAAGACCTGGCGGCAGGCATTGCCGACGCCAGTTTTGGCGGCTACTGGGCCTGGGAAGCCTTGATGGACAGCCCGGTTGCGGCCGAGCGACGTGTGGTCTGGCCAGTCGATGACATTGGCGCACCGCGTTATCACAGCTACCTGCTGGGCGGGCAGCAACGCTGGTTTGAGGAAAACCCCGAGATCGCCCGCGCCTTTCTCGCCGCCACCGAGCGTGGCTTTCGCGCGGCGGCCGCTGACCCGCAAAGCGCGTTGGGCGCCTATGAGGCCGCCACCCCTTACTTTCCGAGGGCGCTGCTCAGCCAATCGCTACAGCACATCGCACCCACTTGGCTGCATGAGCAGCGCTGGGGCCAGCAACGCGAAGAATTGATCGCGCCCTACGCCCAGTGGCTGCACCACCACGGCGTACTGGCCGACGCCGACGCTTGGCGTGGTGCCACCAGTAACCGTTACCTGCCGGAGCCACAGGCATGAACGAGCCCTTGCGCATGGCCCATGGCATGGGCGTGCAGCCAGTAGAAGCCGACTGGCCCGCGCTGACTCAGGTGGATGTGGAAGCGGTACTGAGCCACTTCCCGCGGCTTGGCACCGTGGGCCCGCTGCACTGGCACAGCCCCCGCCCCTTCTCGGCTGCCGCGCAGGTGCGCACAGACCAGGGCGAGCTGTTCGTCAAACGCCACCACCGCAGTGTCCGCCAGCCCGCCTGGCTGCTGGAGGAACACCGCTTCGTTCAGCACCTTGAACAGCGTGGCGCGCCCGTTGCTACCCCGTTGCTCGACCGCAACGGCGACAGCGTGGTGGCCCTGGGTGATTGGACTTACGAGGTGCTGCCCTGCGCGCAGGGCCACGACCTGTACCGTGACGCGCTGTCATGGACACCCTTCCTCAGCCTGCAGCACGCCCATGCGGCGGGCGTTGCCCTTGCTCGCCTGCACTTGGCCGCCGAAGGCTTCACTGCGGGCGCCCGACGCACGCCCGTATTGATTGCCAACCTGCGGTTCTTCAGCCACCACGCGCCGCTGTCGTCCATCGAAGCAGCCTTGACGCAGCAGCCCGCACTGGCCCACTACCTCGCAGACAAACACTGGCAGCAGGCCCTGAGCGAACTCTATCTGCCCCATCACTGTGCCCTGCTACCCCTGCTGCAGCACCAGCCAGCGCTGTGGACCCACAACGACTGGCACGCCTCCAACCTGCTGTGGGACGAATCGGCAAACACCACGCAGGTGCGCAGCGTCCTTGATTTCGGCTTGAGTGACCGGACTTTCGCCGTATTCGACCTGGCCACTGCGGTAGAACGCAATTGCATTCCCTGGCTTGAACTCGATGCAGGCGGGCGCGCCGCCGCCGACCTCGACGCCGTCGATGCACTGCTGACCGGTTACCACAGCCAGCGGCCCCTGACACAGGCCGACCTGCTCACGCTCAAAGCGCTGCTGCCATTGGTCCATGTGGATTTCGCCCTCGCCGAAATCGACTACTTCCAGGGCATCGTCGGATCCCGGAGCAACGCCGACATCGCCTACCACAATTTCTTGATCGGCCATGGCCAATGGTTTGGCGACAGCGAAGGCACCCGCCTGCTCGATCATCTGCACCGCATCGCACGCGCGCGCTGACAGGAGCCCTTATGCCCGACATCCTCATTTCACCCAACGCCTTGCACCACGCCCTGCAACAGCCGGGCCTGGTGGTGCTCGACGCCAGTGTGGAACTGGCCGCCGCCCAGTTCGATGGCGACTACCGCGTCGCCAGTGGCCATGCGGCCTGGCTGGCCGAACACATCCCGACGGCGCGGCATGCCGACCTGACGTGCGAGCTGGCCGACACCGCAGCGAGCTACAGCTTCGCCCTGCCTTCGCCGACGGAGGCAGCCGCGGCGCTGGCACGCCTGGGCATCGCCGAGGCACGGCACATCGTGGTCTACGACCGGCATGAGGGGTTTTGGGCCGCACGCCTGTGGTGGATGCTGCGTAGCCTGGGCGTGGCCGCGTCGGTGCTCGACGGCGGCCTGAAGGCCTGGCGCCAGGCCAACCTGCCCTTGGCTCGCGGTGAACAAGCTCTGGCTGGTGTACCGGGTTCGCCAGTGTCGTTCACCGTCCATCCAGGGTATTGGGCAAACCGTGAGGACGTGCTGGCCGTACTCGATGGACAGGCCCCAGGCACGCTGGTATGTGCGCTGTCCAAGGGGTTGTTCGAGGGCAGCGCGGTGACCCGCTATGCCCGACGCGGCCATATCCCCGGCAGCCTCAACCGACCGGCGCGGCAACTGTTCGACGAGCAGGGCCGCTACCTGGCGCCCGACGCATTGGCCCGCGCACTCGGCCCCGCATTGGTCGAAGGCACGCAGCCACTGGTCCTCTACTGTGGCGGCGGTATTTCCGCGGCCGCCACTGCCCTGGCCCTGACGCGCCTGGGGCGCCAGGGCGTTTCGATCTATGACGGCTCGCTGCAGGAATGGGCAGCTGACCCTGCATTACCAATGACCACCGGAGCAACGCCGGCCTGAAGTTACACCCCCTTCAAGCGCCCGCTCAACGATGCTGTCGCCGCTGCATAGGCGCGGCATCGCGAGCACAGGTTTACCCGATTTTCGGTGCCACACCGCTGGTCACCCAGGAGTTCGTTCATGGCTTCATCCTTGTCTTTTCATCACCGCCACGGCCTTGCGCTGGGGCTGCTGAGCCTGTCATTGAACCCGGCCCTGGCCTGGGCAGACAGCACCCTGCTGGAGGCCATCACCGTGACGGGCGCACTGACCAACAGCTACCAAGCCACCTCAGCCTCGGTGGGGGGGCTGGGCGAGGCGCCACTGCTCGATACGCCGGCCTCGGTTGCGGTGTTCACCGAGCAACTGCTCAAGGACCGCCAGGCCAGGCTGCTCAGCGACGTGCTCAGCAACGACGCCTCGACCGGCGAAAGCTATGCGCCGATCGGTTACTACGAAAACTTCGTGGTTCGCGGGTTTTCCCTCAGCGCCGCCAACAGCTACAAGATCAACGGCAGCACTATCACCGGCGAGCAGAACGTCGCGCTGGAAAACAAACAGCAGGTCGAGCTGCTCAAAGGCCTTTCCGGGTTGCAAAGTGGCGTTTCCGAGCCGGGCGGGCTGGTCAACTACGTCACCAAGCGCCCGCAGAACGTACATTCAGTCACCGTCGCGAGCAACGAATCAGGCGAGCGCTATGTGGCCACCGACCTTGGCGGCTGGCTGGACAGCGAGCAGCGCCTGGGCGTGCGCGCCAACTTCGCCCACGAAGACATACGCTCCTACGTGGACAACTCGGACGGCAAACGCGATTTCGCCTCCCTGGCCGTGGACTGGAACCTCAGCGATGCCGCCCTGCTGCAGCTGGATGCCGAGTACCAGACCCGCGAACAGCGCTCGGTGCCGGGCTATCAGCTACTCGGCGGTAGCGTGGTGCCCAGCGGCATCGACCCCAAGGACCGCCTGGCCGACCAGCGCTGGTCGAAACCGGTGGGTATCGATTCGCTCAACCTTGGCAGCCGCTTCGAGTACCGCTTCGACGACAACTGGAGCGCCAACTTGAGCGCTTCGCGCAGCCGGGTGGTGATCGACGACTACAGCGCCTTCGCCTGGGGCTGCTATGGCGCCCCGAGCTGCTCCAGCTCCGTCGTGCCCAACTACTTCAGCCCCGAGGGCGACTACGATGTCTACGACTTCCGCAACCCCGACGATACCCGCCGCAACGACGAGCTCCAGGCGGCACTGAGCGGGCGCTTCGACAGCGGCCCTTTGCAGCATGAGCTGACCGTCGGCAGCAGCGCCCTGCGCCGTATCGTCGACCGCCGCGACTCGGTCAACGAATGGGTGGGCACCGCCAACATCTACCAGCCGGTACCCGACTTTGCGCCGACCAGCGAACCGCTGGGCCACACCTATCGGCGCCTGGACAGCCGCCAGTACGGGCTGTTCTTCAGCGACCGGCTGAGCTACGGCGAACACTGGCAGGCCATTCTGGGTGGCCGCCAGGTGCGCCTGGACGAAAAAACCTTCGATATCGACGGCAACACCACGCGCCATACCCAACGTTCGGAGTTCCTGCCCAACGTGGCACTGATCTACAAACCACGCCCGGACATCTCGCTGTACACCAGCTACAGCAAAGGCCTGTCACTGGGCGGCGAAGCGGCGTGGTTCACCACCAATGCCGACGAGATCCTGCCGCCCACGGTTTCACGGCAACTGGAGGTAGGTGCCAAGCGTGACTGGCAGGGCTTGAGCCTCGGCGCCGCGCTGTTTCGCGTCAGCAAGGCCTACCAGTATTCACGCCCCAATGGCGACGGCAGCTTCACCAACGTGCAGCAAGGCGACCAGGAAAACATCGGCCTCGAACTGTCCGCCAGCGGGCACCTGACCGAGCAGTTGCAGGTGTCGGCCAGTGCCGCGGCCATCCGCGCCCGGGTCGAGGACAGCGGCACTGACAGCTACGAAGGGCACCAGGCGATCAACGTGCCGAACGTACGCGCCAGCCTGCACGCCGACTACAGTGTCGCCAGCATCAAGGGCCTGGCCCTGCTCGGCGGCCTGCGCTACAGCGCCAGCAAGTATGCAAGCCAGGCCGGCAACGTGAAGGTCGACGGGTACACGGTGTTCGATGCCGGGGCGCGCTACACCCTGGACCTGGAGGGCTACGAAACCGTAGTGCGCCTGACCGTGGACAACCTCTTCGACAAACGCTACTGGCGTGATGTGGGCGAATACATGGGGGATGGCTACCTGTTCCAGGGTGCGCCGCGCACCGCTCGCCTGTCCGCCACCGTGAATTTCTGAGGAATCGCCATGACCCGGTCCGTCTCGCTGATCGCCACCCTGCTGGCAACGCTGCTCACCGGTTGCCAGCAGCACCCGCCCGCTAACGACCAGCTCGATGCAGTGCTCTGGGCCCAGACGTCGGTGGAACACGACCTGCTGTTCCGCCAGGTTTATGCCAGTGCCACCCAGCACCTCGACAGGGCCTTGGCCGACCCCGCCTGGGATGCGCTGGCACACGCACCGCGCGCGCTAAACGGCTTGCCACCGGCGCTGATCATCGACATCGACGAAACCCTGCTGGATAACGTCCCGCTCAACGCCCGTTCGATCATCAATGACCGCCCCTATGACTACGACGCCTGGTACCAGTGGGTCGACCGCGCCAAAGCCCCTGCCCTGCCCGGCGCGGTGGACTTTCTGCAGGCCGCCGCGCGCCGTGGTGTCACGCCGTACTACCTGACCAACCGAGCGCCAGGCCAGGAGCAGGCAACCCTGGAAAACCTGCGCCGCGCCGGTTTCCCCATCGACAGCAGCGCCCAGATCCTCACCGCCGGCACCGCCATTGGCGGTTGCCAGGCCAGCGGTTCGGACAAGACCTGCCGCCGTCATTGGGTGGGGACTCAGGCGCGGGTGCTGATGCAGCTGGGCGACAGTTTCGGTGATTTCATGGCCACCCGCGGCAGCCAGCAGGCCCAGCTCGACGCGGCCCGCCCCTACTTCGCCTGGCTGGGTGAACGCTGGTTCCTGCTGCCCAACCCCACCTATGGCGGCTGGTACAGCGCGCCGTATCAGGGGCGCGAAGGGTTGTCGGAACAACAGAAGCGCGCCTTCAAGCACAAGGTCTTGAAGCCCCAGTACTGACGCTGCCGAGGAGGCGCCCATGTCAACGTTAGAAATCATCGCCGTGCTGTTCAATATCCTCGGCGTGTGGCTTACCACCCAACGTATTCGCTGGTGCTGGCCGGTAAGCGTGGTCGCCGTGCTGCTCTACGCCTGGATATTCTTCGACGTGAAGCTGTATTGCGACATGCTGCTGCAACTGGTCTTCGCCGTGCTGCAAGGTTACGGCTGGTGGCGCTGGAGCCAGGGTTACAGCGTCGCCGGCAAGGTCGGCGTGCAACGCCTGCCGCGCCGCGAGGCCATCGTCAGCCTGGCGGCGGGGCTTGCTGGCGCAGTACTGCTTGGCGCCGTCATGCAGCGCTACACCGATGCCTCCGCGCCGTGGGTCGATGCGCTGCTGAGTTCGCTCAGCCTGGTGGCCAGCTTCTGGGCGGCACGCAAATACGTCGCCAGCTGGGGGCTGTGGATCGTGCTCGACAGCGCCTACGTCGGGCTGTTCCTGTTCAAGGACCTGCAACTCACGGCGGCCCTGTACGCCGGCTTCGTGGTATTGGCCGCCTACGGCCTGCTGGCCTGGCGCAACGAACTGCTGGCCCAGCAACAGCCCCTGCTTGCAAGCGCCGAGGTATTGCCATGAACCCGTTTCGCACCTCGTTCGTCAGCGAGTCGCAGCCACAGGCCACTTGGCGCGCCAGCCAGCCCCATTACCTGCGTATCCGCGATCAACTGGCCAGTGACCTGGCCAAAGGCTGCCTGCCCGCCGACAGCAAGCTGCCCGCAGAGCGCGACCTGGCCGAGCGTTTCGGCTGCACACGGGTGACCCTGCGCCAGGCACTGCAATTGCTGGAAACCGACGGCGTCATCTACCGCCAGGACCGCCGCGGCTGGTACGTCAGCCCCCCACGCATCCGCTACGACCCAACCGGCATCACAGGCTTCATGGAGTACGTCGCCACCCAAGGGCGCACGCCACGCACCGAGTGCCTGCACGCCGAGCGCCGCCCAGCCGGGGCCTGGCTGGCCAAGCGCATGGGCCTGGAGCATGCGGAGGAGCCGGTGTTCTACCTGCAGCGCCGTCGCTACGTGGACCAACGCCCGGTGCTGCTCGAGTGCAATGTGCTGGTCGCCGACTGGTGCCCCGCGTTGCTCGACGCCGACCTCAACACCTCGCTGACGGCCCTGCTGCGCGAACGTTTCGGCCGCGTGCAGTCGCGCAGCGAGTTGTGCATGCACCCTGAGACGATGAACGACTTTCAGGCCGATCTGCTGCAAGTCTCCCCAGGCTCGAGCAGTTTCTATCTGGAACGCCTGAGCTTCGGCGAGCGCGGCCAGCCCGTGGAGTTCGACCAGGAATTCTGGCGCCCGGACGCCCTCGCCGTGGTGCTGCAAACCCGCTACCCCGGCCAGGTCGAAGCGCTATGAAACACCTACTCGACACCCCATTGGAAACACGCTTGCTGGCCGCCGAAGGCCTGATTTTCGACTGCGACGGCACCCTGATCGACAGCCTGCCCGCCTACGCCAGCGCCTGGCGCGCGGGCTTCGCTGCGTCTGGCAAGGGCATGGACAGCGCATGGCACGCCGCCCGCTGCGGGCTCTGCGAGACGCAATTGATGACGCATTTCGAACAGAGCCACCAGGTCACGCTGGATCGCCCCAGGGTGGTGGCGACGATGCGCCAGCACTACCTGGCCAACCTTTCCCGGCATGTGCGTGAGATCACCCAGGTAACTGCCATCGCCAGGCGGTTTGCCGGGGTGAAGCCCATGGCGGTGGCATCCAGTGGATCACGCGAGATTGTCTTGAACTCACTGGCCGCACTGGGTTTGGTCGAGCTGTTCGGCGCCATTGTGACCATCGACGATGTCGGCAAGGCCAAGCCTGATCCTGCTATCCCTCTAGAGGCCGCCCGGCGACTGGGGCTGCCGCCTGCTCGCTGCCTGGTGTTCGAGGACAGCGAGCAAGGCCTGGAAGCAGCGCAGCGCGGTGGGCTGCCGGTGGTGGACATAAGACGGCTGAGCGCGCCTTAGATGCGCCTGTCAACGCCACTCGCTGTAAGGCTCCAGCGGCGTCACCGGCAGCGCCAGATTGCCCCGCCACGGTTCGAACAGGTAGCGCAGGTAAAGCATGCCATGGCTCGGTGCATAGTCATCGCTGTGCTGCCAGTCGAACCCGCCGCCCATCACCCAGTGATCGCTCAGCCGGCGTTCGAACAGACCGCGCAGGCGGTAACCCAGTCCGCTGCTGTTACTGGCGTCGCTGATGGCGTCGAGGTTGGAGTCGACGCCATACTGCGCCAGCACCTTGTGATTGACATGTGCATCCGGGTACAGACGGCTGCTGCCGCTGTGGGCCTGGGACCAACCGACGGAGCCCTCCAGCAGCAACGACCAGTCGTAGTTGCGCCAGGCATAACTGACCGGCACGCCGACCGACGTGTAGCGCTGCGGGCTGTAATAGCCGCCCTGCCCCAGGCTGTAGCCGCCCAGGTCCTTGTCGTGGCGCCAGTGCATCAGCGTCACGCCAACGCGCACACGCTCGTCAGCTTTTTCCACCAGGCGGTGGTAGTAGCCGGCCATGGCACGGGTACGCTGGTTGTCGGCCACGTTTTCGCCATACAGCCAATGGTGCCCCAGGCTGGCCCAAACCCCGTCATTGCCGCCTTGGTCCCAGCTCAGGCCAAGCGTGGCCCCGTTGGCCGTGACCCCACCCCAGCGCACACCCGTCGCCGGGTCACGCGCGCCCGCGAACGACAGCAGCGAGTTGCTCATCGGCCGCCGCGACGCAGTCAGCGACCAGCCGACCTGGCCGACATCGCCGTTGACCGTGGCGCCACCCAGCCAGTTGTTGACCTCGTAGCCTTGGGTGGTACCCAGGTCGAGGGCCCAGCGGCTGCCCTTCCAGCCCAGCGCCAGCACGCTACCGTCTGCGGTTTGCGAGCCACCGCTGCAGCCTGGGAAGGACACCCCGTCAGCGTTGCGGCCGACAAACTGGCAGGTGCCGAAATCCGTGGTATTGCGCCCCTGATCATTGAGTTCGAATGACCCCGCATCCATGCCGATGCGCTCCACGCGCGCAAAGGCGGTGCCGTCCTGCAACGGGGTATCGACATGCAACAAGGTGGACTGAGTGCTCAGTTCGGATGTGCCCGGCGTACCGTCGTCCTGGCGCCAACCGTAGTCATGCATCAGGGTCACGTGGGTATTGCGCTGTCGATACAGCGCATCGACATCGCTGCGCAGGCTGCGCGCCAACCAGTCATCGCCGTCCTGCTCTCGGCTGGCGAGCGTCATTGCGCGGTCGTCCCGTGGCGACACCGCCGCCGGGTCAAGCAACTGCGCATCGGCCATCGCTGCAGCGTAAAGGCTCAGCGCCCGCTGCGGGTCGTGCTGCGCCACCAGGCGGGCGGCGTCGCGACGCAGCAACGGATCAGGCTGCGGCTGCTGAACAGCCATCCGCTCAAGCAGCCTGGCTGCCTGGTCGCGCTCACCCAAAGCGACCCATACCGCCGCCATGCGCTGCTGGGCGTTACTGTCATCGGCAGCCAACTGTGGCGGCTGAGCGACCAGCAACTGCCGAGCGTGCGCGAGGTTACCTTCAGCGACCCAGCTTTCGATCACGCCCAGGCGCGCTGCGGGCTGCCCGGGCTGTAGGGCCAGCACACGCTGGTAATAGCCGCGCGCCTTGCCCGGCTCACCGCGTGCCGCTGCCCAGTCGGCCAACAGCATCAGGTCGTCCGCGCCGCCCTCGCCACGCGCCAGGTTGGCCTCAAGCAGCGCGGACGCCTGCGCGCTATGGCCTTGTGCCTGCAACTGCTGCGCCGAGGCCAGGGTCATGCGGCGCCGAATGCGCTGCTCCAGCCCCTGCATGTCAGCGCTCCAGGTGCTCTGCGGCACCGCCGCGAGGCTGTCCAAGGCCAAGGCATCTCGGTCGCTGGACTCCAGGAACAGGCCATGGGCATAGCGGGTCGCCGGGTCATTGGGCTGGCGCTGCACCAGCTTGGCGAATGCCGCGTCGGCCTCCCCGGTGCGCCCCAGGTGGCGCAGGCTGTTCGCCAGCTGATAAACCAGCCAGGGCTCATCCGGGGCCAACGCATAGGCCTGGCCCAGCGCCTGGCTGGCCGCCGACCAGTCCTCGCGCTGCAGGGCTTCATCGCCTTGCTGACGCAGACGCGCCAGTTGCAGGCTGCGGCGCAGGCTGGCGAACTGCGCTTGTTGCCGGGGTGGCAGGCTGTCGAGGTACGCCTGCGCCTTGTCGGGGGATTGCGCCTGGTACACCCGCATCAGGCCACGCACGGCACTTTCGTTATCTGGCGCCCTACGCCGCACCTGCAGGAATTGGCGCTCGGCAGCGGCTGCATCACCCTCTGCCAGGGAGACATCCGCCAGGCCCAGCAGGGCGTATTCATCTTGGGGGCGCTGCTGACGTGCCCGCAGGTAAATGGCACGCGCGCCTCGCACATCGTGTGCCTGCAAAGCCCGCTCACCTTTGTTAAGCAACGCCCAGTACTGGCTGGACGACTCCAGGTCCTTCCACTGGCTGATCCAGTAGGTGTCCTGCTCCTTGGCACTCGCGGCCCGAAACGCCGCATTGGCGTCTTCATAGCGGCCCTGACGCATCAGGGCATAGCCCAACGCACCGTGCAGGCCGGCATCGTCCGGGTACTGCCGCAGCGCCCGACGCAACTGGGTTTCGGCCTCGGCGTTACGGCCCTTGTCGAGCAACGCCTTGCCCCGTTGGCCGGCCTGCCAGGACGGGTCGGCAAGCAGTTTGCGTTGCTGTTGCAGGTTCTCGCTGGCCTGGGCCAACAACGGCGAGGCCGGGTAGCGCTGCAGAAAAGCTTGCCACGCCGCCGCACTGGCGGCGCTCACCGCCTGCCCAGACAGGTAGTCGAACTCGCGCTGGGCAGCGGCATCGCGTGCGCCAGGGTCGCGCGCCAGCTGGTCGAGCAGTGCCAGCGCTTCGCTGTCGCGGTTTTCAGCGAACAGCCAACCGGCCAGGGTCTGGCGCAGTCCCGCACTGCCTGGGTACTGCTGGTCCAACTGCTGCAACTGGCGGATCGCCGCAGAACGTTGGCCTGGCAGGTTGCCGCGCACGCGCCAGTAGTCCAGGGCCAGTTCAAGGCTGGGTGGCTCACCCGCAAACAAGTGCTCATACGCCGCCAGCGCTTCTTCATTGCGCCCGGTAACGGCCAGCAGCCGCGCCTGCTGCAGGCGCCGCGCGGCCTCTGGCTGCTGCAGTTCGAGCAAGCGCAGGGCTTGGCGTGCCTGCGGGCTGCCGGGCGCCAGGGCATTGATCCGAGCCTGCAACTGCTCGGCCTCGGTGATGTTCTTGTCGCGCAACGCCAGGCTCAAGGCTGCCAGCAGCACCTGCGGGTTACGCGGTTCCAGCAATTGCAGGCGGCCCAGCGCATCGCGCACCAAGTCGTCACGGTGCAGCGCCTCGCCCCGGCGCACCTGGTCCAGCAGCCATTGGCGTTGTTCAGTTGCATCCTTGGGTTGCGCAGCGGCCTGGCACGCCACTGCCGCCAGCATCAACACACCCATCATTCGCTGCATGGCGCGCTCCAGGCTGGCAACAGGCGACCGTGCGGGTCAAAACGGTAACGGGATTCATCCCAGCCCTGGCCAAACAGCGCCAGCACCTGGCTGTAATAGGCGTTGGCTTCGACCGGCTGCTCGCGCAGACGCTGACGCTGGGCAGCCAGGCCAGCAGCGTGTTCAGGTAACGCTGCCAGCAAGGGCAACAACGCAGCAGAGAACCCCGTCGGGCCATGGCCACTGGTGTTGCCGCTGTGTGCCTCCACGCGCTCTGGCGGCAGGCCTTGGCGTGTGGTCACGGTCGCCATCGGGGCATAGTGGGCAACGAGCTCGCTACGCTGGGGCGCATCCTTGGCCAACATACCGACCCACAGGTACACCCGAATGGCGTCGTAGTCACCGGCACTGCCATGTTGCGGGTCCGCAGCCAGTTCTCCGGCCGGTGTCCACAGCAGCCAGTCCGGGGCAAACCCCTTGGGCGAGGACGCTAACCACAAACGTCGTGTGTTGGCTGCCAGCTCACCCCACAGGGGGTCCACCAGGCTGAAGCGCTCTAACAATTGCAGCGGCAGGTAGCTGGGGTTCAAGCGAGTACCGCGGGCATCCTCGAAGCCGTAGTCACCCGGCAGCAGCATTACGCCCAGGCCCGGCAGCTTGCGCACGGTCTGGGCAGCGATGCGCCATAGCACGCGCTGGCCCAGTTGCGTGTACGCGGGCTCGTCCCACAGCCGCCCGGCCTCCAGCAGGCTGTAGGCGATCCACAGGTCGGCGTCGCTGGCGTTGTTGGCGTCCAGCACCTGCCACTGGCTCTGGCCGTCGCGGCCCCACAGCCAGGCTGGCAGGTGCCGGCCCAGGTCGCCCTCAGCCAGGTTATTGTGGGTCCAGCGCAGCACCTGTGCGAAGGCTGGCCGGTCATTGCCCACCAGGGCGAAGAACAGTGCATAGCTCTGCCCTTCCGAGGTGGTGATCAGGCGCTCGTCGCTCGGGTCGATGACCCGGCCATCCACGCTCACCCGTTCAGCCTTGAAGCGGTCCCAGGCTGGCCACGGGCAAGCCGGCGCGGCACTCACGAAAACGGGCACGCCCAAGGCGAACAGCCCTACCAGCCACTGACGCATCATCACCCCGCCTCACCCAGTCGACGCCGGCCAGCCCAGCGCAATGCCCGCCACAGCAAGAAGGCGAACAGCACCACGCAAACGGCCGCGATCGCCGCCAACAACACCGGGTGCTCGGACAAGTGGAACCACAGCAGCAGCCACCACGGCAACGCGCCAACAAAATAATGCTCGCCAACGAACTGGCTGGTCACACCACTGCTGCGTACCAATGTGACCGAGCCCGCCACGGCATCGAGCTTGCCCACATCGCCGAGCACCTCGCGCAGCAACCCGTAGTCGCTGTCGCTGTTGGCCAACAGGGCTACGACACTGCGCTGCTCATGAAACGGCGATTTCAGACCGGTAATGGCCGCGATCGGCGCCTGCGCGCTGACCGCCACGCGGCTGCTCGCTGCCACCGGCGTGGTATCGAAACGTTGGCTGCCTGGCAGCCCCGCGCTACGGCCTTGCAGTAACCAGTCACGCTGGGCGCTGAGCAGCAGGCCTAGGTTGGGCGCATCGCTCAATGCTTCGGGCAGGCTGCCGATCAGCAGCAGGTCGGCATCTGCCGCTGCTGCCTGCTTCCAGTCGTCGACCAGGCGCAGGCCAAGCGCTGGGTAACCGATCTGCCCGGCCAGCCCTCCCACACTGTCGAGCAAGGTGCCAACCTGCATCGCCGACGGGGTTGCCGGCATGATGACCAAGGTCTCGGAAAGGTCCGCCATGCGGCTGAACGGGAAGCCACTGCGGGCGAATGCGCGCAGGTCAGGCATGGCGATGTAATGGTGGTAGCCCGACAGGTCGATGGTCGAGTTTTCGTCGATCGCCGCCCGCACATCCACCGGCAGCGAGGTTTGGCAATGATCCCGCTGAGCACTGCCCAGGGTGCTGGCAAAGCTGAAATCGAAGCGCAACCGGTTGCGGTCGCCGATCTTCAACGCCGGCACCAGCGATTTCTCGGTCAAGGCAGTGCTGTCACCCGACAACACCGCCAGGCGCATCTGCTCAAGCTTGCCAGCACGCCGGTCGTTGCCCACCAGCGGCATACTGGTGATGTACTGGTCATTGACGCTGATACTCAGGCGCGATTCGTCGGTGACTGCCGGTGCCGTGTAGCGGTACAGCGTTCGTAGCGGAATGCCTTGGTTGCGCCAGACAAACAGGTCTGGCGGCAGGTTCAGTTCCAACGTCACCGGCCGCGGCTGCAGGCCGCTGACTTGCAACTGCTCAGGGTAATCGAGCAGTTCGGCGAAACGCACCGGCCGATCAGTACGCGTCCAGTTCGGCGCATCGTAGGGCAGGCGCGGTTGCAGCGCGGTCATCTGCTCGACCTTGACCCTGGCACCACGGAACAGGTTGTTGCCAACCGCCAGGGCCGAGGCTGCCTTGACCAGGTCTTCATCGTTGCGCCCCAGTACCAGTAGCATCTTGCTCCAACGGTCGCCGGGGTGATCGATCATCTGCAACACCGGGCCGTCCACCAGCGGAAACCTCTGCAGGTCACCCAGGAATGCAGGACGTCGCTCATTGCTGGCAAACACGATGCTGGGCCTGGGTTTGTCGGCAATGGCCGGCAGGCTGTTGTACAGCACCGGGAAGGACGCCTTGCGCCAGCCGGCCTGGCTGCCGAAGTAAGACGCCAGGATAGCCGCCGCGCGCTGCTCACCCAGGCTCGGCACACCACTGAACACCACCGGCAGCTCGACCTTGCCGGTGTCGCGGGCGTCGAAGAACGGCAGCGGGAAATACGCCAGGTCGTTGTCCAGCGCCAGTGCCTGCTCGTGCAACTGCACCTGGCTCTTGCGGTTCAGGTTCAGCCATAGGCCGCTGTGCGCCGGGTCTTCGCAGATGTCGGTGTAATGCCCGACGAATTCCAGGCGTACCCGGTTGAAGTCGCTGAGCAGCTTTGGGTCCAGGGGCAGTTGTCGGCGTACGCGCTGGCCCAACTGCTGCTTCTCGACCGGCACTACCCCCATCAGCTCGTCATTGAGGTACACGCGCAGGTGCGACAGGTTCGGCAACAGCGCGGGCGAAGGCGTGTAGTCCAGCTGCAAGGTGGCATCGGTAGCCAGGCGGTCGCGACGCAGGCCGAACTCGATGTGTTCGCTGTTGCGCACCCCTAACAGCAGGCTGTCGGACGCATGCCCGAGCTGCTCGAAGGTTTTCGTAACCGGCCAGTTCGGCACCGTGGCTACGGCTGGCTCGGCAAGCGGGGTTACAGCGTCGGCTGCGGCGCTCTGCGACAAGGCGGCAAACAGCGCCATCGCCAAGCCCCAGGTACGCGCGGGATAACCAGTCATCATGCGTCTCGATCAACAAGGTTCAGGGAAGGGAAAGGCCGCGGTGTGCGGGGCCTGTAGCTGGCCAGCCAGCGCGCCAGCGTACGCAGTGGGCGCAACCACGCACGCAGCCACGGCGGCAGGTGCTCGACCAGGCGCAAGTAACCAACGCCACCCAGCTTCAGCACATCGACCAGGCTGCGCAGCGGGCGATCGGCTTCATGCTGCTCGTGCCAGCCAAGCCAGGCATCGGCGCGGGCGAAGGTGCAGTGAACCAGGTCAATACGCTGTTGCTGGCTCAAGTCATGGAACACCAGGCCCACGTGGTGCCCGACAGTACGGGTGACACAGGCCTGGAAGGCGAATTCGCGCTGGCCACGGTTGAGCAGCAGGCGTACCCGCGCCCCCGGCTGCAGCTCAAGGCCCGGGGGCAGCTGCAAGCCAACACCGCCATCGGAGTAATCCACCAGGGTGCAGGGGTAGGCGTGGCCGCTGGCAAGCACCAGCCCCGCTGGCAAGCGCATTTGTACCCGGTGGGCGCGGCGCACCTGCCGCACTTCGGCGGCCACGGCAACGGCGGCGCCGATGATCAGCAGGTTGTAGACAACCCACAGCGAGCTGACGATCACCGTGCCGATTTCTGCTGTGGGGCCTGTAAACAGGCGCCACACGGCAAAGCCCAGGCCGGCCACGTTAAAAGCCGCGAGCCACAGGTAAGGCTGGGCGATACGCCAGTCGAACTGCTCCTGCTCCATCAGGCCGCCCTTGGCGGTGACGTTGAACGTGCCCTTCTTCGGCGCAAACAGGGCGACCGTGGTAGGGCGGGCGATGTACCAGGCCAGCACGGTCTCGTAGACCTCGCCCCAGAACGTTTGCCGGTACTTGCCCTGCATGCGCGAGTTGGTCAGGCTGGCATGGATCATGTGCGGCAGTACGTAGAGCAGGATCATCAAGGCCGGCGCATAGATGATGTAGGCATGCAGCAACAGGAACGCCAGCGGAGCGGTCAGGAACACGAGCCGCGGCAAGCCGGCCAGGAAGTGCAGCATGGCGTTGGCATAACACACCCGCTGGAACAGGCTCAGCCCGCGACCGAACAGGGGGTTGTCGGTGCGGAAGATCTGCACCATGCCGCGCGCCCAACGAATACGCTGGCCGATGTGCGCCGACAGGCTCTCGGTAGCCAGGCCCGCTGCCTGCGGGATGCTCAGGTAGGCCGAAGACCAGCCCTGGCGGTGCATGCGCAAAGCGGTATGGGCATCCTCGGTGACGGTCTCTACGGCAAAGCCACCGATGCTTTCCAGCGCGGTACGCCGCAGCACAGCACACGAGCCGCAGAAGAATGCCGCATTCCACATATCGTTACCGTCCTGGATCAGGCCGTAGAACAGCTCCCCTTCATTGGGGCGACGGCGGAACGAACCCAGGTTGCGCTCGAACGGATCAGGCGAGAAGAAATGGTGCGGCGTCTGCACCAGCGCAAGCGTTGAGTCTTTGAGGAACCAGCCCACTGTCAATTGCAGGAAAGAGCGCACCGGTACGTGATCGCAGTCGAAAATGGCGATCAGCTCGCTGTCTGTCACGCTCAACGCATGGTTGAGGTTACCGGCCTTGGCGTGCTTGTTGTCCGCGCGCACGATGTAGCCCACCCCGACTTCGTCAGCGAACGCCCGAAACGCTTCGCGCCGGCCATCATCGAGGAGGTAGATGCGCAACTTCTCTCTGGGCCAGTCCAGGCCCAGGGCTGCCAGTACCGTAGTACGTACCACTGCCAAGTCTTCGTTGTAGGTCGGGATCATCAGGTCGACCGTCGGCCAGTGCCCCGGGTTTGCCGGCAGGCTCGCCGGTTTGCGCTGCAACGGCCAGCTGGTCTGGATGTAGCCCAGGATCAGCACGAACCACGAGTAAGTCTCGGCCGCCAGCAGGATGACACCACACACCAGGTCGGTCGTGTCGTTCCAGTTCAGGGTCGAGGTGTAGCGCCACCACAGGTAACGGCAGGAGATGATCGTCGACAGCACGATCAGCATCAGTGTCGGGAAGCGGCCCGGCATGTGCCGCACCAGCATGGCAATGCCCAAAAGCAGGCAGATGAACACCAACTGCGCCAGGTAGCCGAACGGCTCGGTCACGCACAGCAAGGCCAGGCCAATGGCGCAGAGTGTCAGCACGCTATAGAACGCCCACCGGGCGAAGTCGCTCAAACCGCGCAGGCGTGCCGAGGCTTCTCGCTTGAAGGCACTGGCCCAATAGCGCCCGGGCAATTGTTGCAATCTGTCGATCAGCAGGCCACGGCACTGGCGTACATGCTGCCCCGCGATGCACCACTGCGCTTTTACTGTGCGCCAAGCTTGGCTGGCCAGCCCAGGTTCGCGTGGCACCGGTGGGCGTCGCAGTAGCAGCCACAGGCTCTGGATCAACACACGCAAGGGGTCGCCCAGGGTCGGGCGCTTGCCCGCCAGTTGCGGATACAGGCGCTGACGCTCGGCCAACAGGGCCTGCCAAGCGGGCGACTCCAGACGCAAGAACAGGAAGGCCAGCCAAACACCCAGGGTAAACAGCCAGGCAACTGGCCGCTGTGCGCCGCGGGCAGTGAACCAGGTGTAGGCAGACAGAGGGGTCAAGCTCACGACGGGCGCCTCGTCAGGCAACGCACCGCCAGGCTCTGCACATCCCGGCAGGCCAAGCTCTGCGGCGCGTAATGACCAAGCGGAGCTTTGCACGCCAAGGCTTCGAGAAAGGCCTCGTCGCGGTGCACCACCTGGATGGGCAACTGTTCACGGTACAGATCCCGCCACACCATCAGAAGGTCGCTCTGCAAGCGACTTGCCGGGTCGTAGCGATTGACCAGCAGCAAATCGTAATGCTCGACCTGCCGCCGCCCCAGCAACAGATGGCTGGCCATCTCGGCCTCGGCCACCAGTACCCGCACATCGGTCTCGACACGGGCAGCGACATCAGCCGGCAACTGCGGCACGTCGAACAGCAGCCAGTCAAAGTGTTTGGCCAATTCGACCTGGCGAGCGTCCCACGCGGCAGCATCGGGCGCCCGCTGCGGCGCGTCGGCAGGTAGCGCGCCGAAAGGCATCAGCCACAGCCCATCGAGCACCTCGTATACAGCATCGGTGCACGGCCGCCCTTCCCGCTCGGCAAGCGCCCACCCCTCGCGCGTGTCGAGGGGCAGGTTGAAATGCAACCCCAGCAGGTTGTCTTGGCACAGATCGATCAGCAGCACCCGCTCACCCACCTCCTGCAACGCATAGCCCAGCGCGGCCAGCAAGGCACTGCGCCCCAAGCCACCGCGCACCCCGTGCAACGCCAAGCTGGTCATGGTGTCACCCTCTCACGCCGCGGTGCCGTCATGGACAGCTCGCCCTGGGCGCTGGAGCGGCAGCTTTCACCCAGCAACGGCCAGCGCTGCAAGGCCTGCTGAACACCTACCAGCATGGAGATGTCCTGGTAGTGCAGGCCCGGCATATCCAGGTGCTGGCGCAGTTGGGCAATGTCGTCGCTACGGTCAGCGGGGTCAGCGTTGCCAGGTTTCATCGGCGCTCCTCGGGAATGGGCTGCCAGTCCGGCTGGCCTTGCAGGCGCATGTAGGCGCGCCCTTGGTAGTTCAAGACCTGCGCACCGGAGGTTTCCGCGACCTGCTCGGTGGTCGGCAAGTCGGTCAGCAGGCTGGGCACATCCAGCGCCTGCTGCTGGCCCAGCCCGGCGTACACGCGCGAGATCAGCTCGGACAGCGCCAGGTAGCTGGTGGGGGCCGAGACCCGCAGCGGCTCGCTGCGTGCAGGCTGCCCCATGCCGATGAACTTGAGGCCAACCGGCACATGGGTAATCGACGGCGTGGGGATTTCGCGCATGCCCGACAATTGCATGCGGTCGCCATGCAGCGCGGCGCCATGTTCCGGGACGATAGCCACGACCACCCGGCGGCCGCTGCGCTCCAGCTCATCGAAGAAGGTGCCCAGCTCGCCGAACAGGCGGTTGGCGCGGGTGGCGTAATCGGCCACGCGGGTCCCCCCATCGGCGGTAACGATGCGGTTACCGTCGTGCAGGCTGATGCTGTTGTAGAACAACGAAACATGATCATCCGCGGTGTCTTTGCGCTGCCCCCACCAACGCCGCAGCACCTCCAGGTCACTGGCAATCGGCGAGCCGTCGAAGCCGACCAATGCCCGCGGGAAATCGGTGTTACGCATACCAGGTTGCGGCATGTGCTGCTGGGTGATGTCGCCGATGAAGTTGTCGAACCGCCCGCTGTGGTTGAGCAAGGTATTGCTCTGGAAGCCAAGCCTGGCCAGGTTCTGGAACAACAGGCACTGCGCCGGGGCTGGCTGGTACAGGCCCACGTGGGACGACTGCCCACAGCTGGCACGCAACACACGGATAGCAGCTGGCCCGCTGTAGGAGGTGGCCGAGTTGAACTGATCGAAGACCACGTCCAAGCGCGAGAACAAGGGGTTGTCACGCAGCCCCACCGCCGACAGGTCGTCCCAGGCCAGCGAACAGATGTTGATCACCAGCAGATCGAACGGCTGCTCATCGGCGTTCATCGCAGGGAATGCCGTCACCCGTTCACGCTCATGGGTGAAAAAGCGCTCAAGCCAGCTGTCGAGTGTGGCGTTGTCGGCTATCGCAGTAGCCTGCACCGGCTCAGCGGGGTGGGTAGCGGCAGTGCTGGGCACCTGGCCCGCGCTGAACCCCAGTGACGGCAGGCCACCGACTGCCAGCCAGGCCAGCCCCAACAGGCTCAGGGTGCTCAGGCGCAGCCAATGGCGCAGGTACAGATAGCCCACCAGCAGCAGCATCAGCGCGCCCAGCAGGTTCCAGTTGATAAAGCGGGCCAGCAGTTCAAGCAGGTAATCCCACGAGAAATCGAGCACCCCTGGCTGCGCCAGCAGGCGGCTGAACGGCGGCAACCAGGTGTCCTGGTAGAACAGCGCGATGCCAATCGGCAGCGCCACCAACTGGCGCGCAACGCGCAGCCACTTACCCGGCAGCGGGATCAGCAGAAACACAGCGAACAGCAGGTTTGGCAGGGCCTGGAAATCGAGCATACCCAGGGCGACCAGCAGGAACTTGGCCAAAAAATAAAGGTTCCACCCTCCCAGTCCAGGCCATTGAGCCGGTACCTCGAGAGTGGTGCTTGCATTAGTCATTACGGGTTTCCTGGCGTCCAGCGCGGCGGCGTACGCCCAGCGGTTTCAAGTAACGGGGGCAAAGGCGGCGGCACAACCAGCCGCGCAACGCGGCGCGCAGGCGCAGCACCAGCAAGGCCAGCCCTACAGTGACCAGCGCAGTGATGCCAACCACTTGCAGCAGTTGCACGAAGTTCATACAGCGCCCCACTTGGCCAGTGCGACCCGGCGCGGCGCCAGGGCCGGCCGCTCGCGTGCGGGCAATTGCGCCGCCGCGTCAATCCGTGGTGGCTGTGGCACGTTGTCATCGAGGAAGGCAGGGGCGGCCAGGCTGTCGACGCCGGCAAGCACTTCCTGGCTGATGAACAGCTCTTTCCACGACAGCTGGAAGATGTGATCAAGCGCCTGTTCGACGCCTTCGGACCGGCAGGCGAACAGAAACAGGAACAGCACATCACCTACGACACAGGCGATGTCACCGTCGCGGCGGAACACGGTGCGCGAGCATGCCTGCAGCGGGGTCAGGCCAGGGGCCGGGCGCAGCACCAGCAACTGGTGGACAATTTCGCCGTTACGCACACCGTGCCACATTGTCTGCACCGCTTCAGCAAACGCGCCAGGCGCCACCAGCCCGCAGATCGCCAGCGGCCGCAAGCGCGCAAGCAAGGCATCGAAGTCGGTTGGCAGGTGCCGGCGCCAGACGTAACCCTGGATGCTCTCCACCATGGTCAGGAAGCGCGACAGGCTCGCGCCAAAGGGCACGATCTGGGTGGCCCCGCAGGCCAGCAGCAGTTGTTCATCCTGATAGCGCAGGGTGGGCGCCATCTCGCGCACTACCAGCTTCAGGGCATTGCCGCGCAACTGGCGCAGGTGGTGCAACTGACGCGCCAGGGTATCCAGACGCTGCCCACCCTCCATTGCAAAAATGACCGTGGCAGATACCGCCCGGCCGGCTTTGTCAGTCAGTTCGTCGAGGCTTTCGCAGACCTGCCAGTGCTCGGAGAAAGCTGGAGCGCCTTCCAGTACCGGCCGCTGGGCAAGGCACATCAGCTCATCGCCACCTGTGTCGGTTGGCGCCTGCGGCGACGCGGCAACGGCAAAACCTGCATCAAGGCGCACCAGCTTGATGTCCCGGGTGCCAACCTTGCCCAGCGCGTTACTCCAGAAGTGCTGCAGGTAACGTACCCCGCCTTTGCCTCGATACACCTGGGCCAACCCGTCGACGCCCTGGTTGAAGGCGCGCAAGCGCTCGACCAGGCCGGCGCACTGCCCGCCGCTGATGACCAGCATCAGCGCAGTCTCCGCCATCAATACCGTGCGCAGGGCATTGCACCATCCCTCGATCTTGCCGCCATCCCAGACGTCGGCAGGCGCCAGCACGATCAGCACACGCCCAGGCACATCGATACGGGGCAGGTCATCGACCAGCCGCAGCATCGCTTGCGGGTTGGCTTCATACAACGCCAACGCGTCCGGCCCCTGCACCGCATCGAGTGCGCCTAGCACGTCACCCATGGCTTGCGCATCGGCGATCAGCGCTGCCCGCGTGCGCCCGGGCAAACCCTCCACCACCTGGCGGCACAGCACGGTGGCGTCTTCT
Source organism: Pseudomonas sp. LAIL14HWK12:I10 (assembly GCF_900184205.1). Taxonomy (NCBI): domain Bacteria; kingdom Pseudomonadati; phylum Pseudomonadota; class Gammaproteobacteria; order Pseudomonadales; family Pseudomonadaceae; genus Pseudomonas; species Pseudomonas sp. LAIL14HWK12:I10. The sequence continues at coordinate 51,170 of NZ_FXWU01000003.1, forward strand.
GCGGTGTCACAGGCCAACCAGTACAGTCCTTGTACATGAAGCTGGCTGCTTTCGGCCCCTAGGCCGGAAATAGCCAACAACGGCATTGCATTCGTCAAAACACTGGCTCTTCGTCAAAAATAAAATGGCTTACAGCGTGGAATTTCGCACGTGCGCCGATGACGCCTTTTGACTCACGTCAAAAAAGCGATAATTCGGCATGCGAATTCGGGGAAACGTCAACTTTACAGCACCGAGGCAGGGTAGTGGCCGTTTGAAATGTAATAAATTGCAAAGCCATGCTCAGTGACGTCGGCCGAAGCGAAAAGCCAACCGAGCAGGCTCAGTTGCATGGCCACCACCGGATCGCCATCGAGGCGCGGCAAGCGATCGGTCTTGCACAGCCCGACCACCAGCTGCAGTTCGCTCTCGCTCAGCACGCCCTTGAGCCTGGCCCAGAGGCATCAAGCAACAGGCTGTAGCGATGCGAATCGGCCAGCAACCCGGCGACGTGATCGGTACTGCCACTCCCGGCTTGCGGCTGTAGGACACAGTCCAAATGGCGTTGATACTGTCCGCCCACGTCGGTGTCATGGCACAGCCTGGCAAACTCAATGGCACAGGGTGGTTTGATGTTGCCTGCCCGAGCGTTGCTCAAGCGATTGCCCTTCGGCTGTCCGCCCGCCACGCTCTAATCGGCGGTGAAGCAGCTCAACACCATGCGCAGGGAAATGCGCGAAGTTGAGCTGTTCGTTTGAAGTTTCCCTAGACAGGTTTCATTGCCATGGCGCCTGTGACATTCGTATTATAAGAATTCGCAAAGTGAATTGTCTTTGTTGCCACGTGATAGAAAGATCCGGAGCCTGGGCCATTGTTGATACCTTCAGGAAAAAGCCTATGGCCTGTCCAGGTATGACGATTTAATGGCAACTGTGCCCCGTACAATACACGCAGATCCGGGATCAAATCGTCATTCACAGGCAGGGCCGACTCCGCTCTGACAAAACTCTCGGCACTGACCAAATTGTAGCTGCCTGGGCCGATCAGCACCCTGAAGCAATAACTCACCTGCACCGGATAGCTGATGGTTTTTTTCGCCACATCGGTGATCGTGATGGTTACGTCGCCATTGCGTAATGGCCAGACACGACCGTCGGCATCTACCCGAGCAATGGCTGGGGCACTTGAAGCATAGGTATACGGAGGGGTGCCGCCGGTGGGCAATCGCTGTTGGGACCTTGCAATATTGCCATTGACTTTGGGCGGGATAACGGCCCAGGCATTGGCCACCCTTTGACACATTTCGATGGCCCCTCCGCGCAGCACCATCGGGGCTTGGCTGACATCCAACGGGGCAACCAGCATCGCAGGCGTTGCGATTGTAAACTCCAGGTCCGCAGACGCACGATCAGGTGTGTTGGCCTGGGACACAATGTAGTAAACAACGACATCAATAGGGTTTCCATTGAGCTTCAGTTCAGCGGCAGGCACCTGGAACGAGGTCGGTGTATCGCCTGCGTCTATGCCTTGCGACTGCTCGTGGTACCCCCCATCCGAGGTTTCCCAGATCATTTGGAGCGTATAATCCCCCTTCACCGCGCTTAGATCCGGCAGCGCGATATAAACACCGTGTGCAAACTCCCGCCGGCCGGGGTCCAACACATTATTGGAACCGGAAAGATCGGTTTCAGTGGTGGGCGCCGGCAGCGTCTCGGCAAGATAACCAACGTAGAATCGCTGGTATAACGACTTGACCTTGTTCTTGCCCCGTTTCACGGTGTAGTAGATATCCACATAGCCCCCCTCCAAGGGCAGCAGGAACTTAGGCCCGTCCAAGCGTAACCGCAATTCACTGCTGACCTGGACTGCGGTGACACGATGCGTTCTGGGTTTGAATACCAGGCTACGACCGTCGGCAGCAACCCCGCGCATCACGACGTCAACAATATCATCCTTCACCAGATTGGCCAGTTGAGGAATGACCAGGTCTGCTACCGCCAGATCAGAGTCGGTCCACCAGCCATTATCCACACTTTCGGCGCCGTCTATCGACACTGCGGGCAATGCGTTGGATGCACGCGTGCCGATGAAATCAAGCGTGGCTGACTGTGACAACGTGACCGTATTATTGCGTTTTACTTCGTAATAAGCGCTGCCTGCACCATTGGCGAGGCCCCACAACTCCGTGGGGGACAGTGTAAAGGTAAGCACTTCGCCAGCAACTGTTATATCCACAGTACCCAGATCGGATGCTTGAGCAAGGCCTGCTTCGGTAGTGGCTTTCCATTTGACGGTTACACTATCGCCTGGCTGGAAATTGCCGGGGTCAGCTTTAATTTCCAGCCCTCTGCTGCCATAGATGTCCAAATTGAAAGGTTGGACAATAGTGCGTTTCAGGTTTTCCAGATCGCTGAGAGTGGGTGCAGCAAACTTAAGCTTCGATACGGCGACCTGTACACGGGTGGTTACCGACCATTCGGACTCGTTGCCAACCTCATCAACGACGTGGTAATCCACTTCAAGGTCTTTGCTGTCTCCCGCTGCCAGTACTGCAGCCTCCGGCACGGTGATGACAATCGGCTTGCCCATCTGTGCCGCTTGCACGCTATGCTCAACGGTTTCATGGCCCCAATACAGTACGACCGTATCGAAGGCCGCCATGCCCGTGTAAGCCGCAATCGTCACTTGCACGCCGCTCTTGGCGTCGCTTTCGCCTACCGGCCCCGTGGCCGGCGTTGTCAGGGTGGGCGCATTCAACGGCACAGGTGCTGCGTTACCCACATGCCCCGGTTGGCCGAATCGCACCTTTACAATCAACACCTGTGAAGTGCCCACAGTGCCATAGAGGCCAGCGCTGTCTTTGCGTGTAACGTAATACTTTACTTGCGCGTCATCTTTTTCCTTGATGAAGGCACTGGGCACGATCACTGTCAGGTACTGGTTGCTCACGTCCCCTGCTACGACCTTCGCGGGTACTCTCTTGCCGCTCCATTCTGCGATGATCCAATCATCCACGGCCATGCCCTTATAGGCAGGGATGACGACCACCACGCCGTCGTCAGGGTCCCAGACTTCCTCGTGGTTGATACCCACATCCGCGATTGAGACAGGCCACGTGGCACCGATGACCATAGGCCTTGGATAATCCGAAATCGCCTCTTTCGGATAGCGGCTCTTCAGGTGAAGATCAAACTCGATGCGCAAATCGTCAATGCCAGCAGGACTGCCTGGCACAATGCTATTCGGATTAACGGGGGGGGGTATCATTGTTGAGCTCATTTTTTCAGTCCTTCGATGCAGTTGGAGCCGCAATAAAACAAGCAACATTAGTTATGGGCGCCCCACCCAGCCCTCTTCAAGCGTAAGGGAAACAGGCGCGCAGGTGCGTTCAGCAACGTTACACACACGGGAACACTTCAACACCTGGTAAAAGTGATAGTTTTGATAGTGCCGGACACTGCATGACCACTACAGTACCAACCCCCGAGATGCATCAAACAAAGAAAGGTAACCCATACTTCTTCGGCATGAAGGTGCATATCGGCGCCAAGGTCGAGCATCCGTTTCGGGTGATCAGGCGTCAGTTTGGCTACGTGAAAGTGCGCTTTCGTGGGCTGATGAAAAACACCGCTCAGTTGACCACGCTGTTCGCCCTGTCGAACCTGTGGATGGCTCGAAAACAGTTGATCGCAACATCCCTAGGGAAAGCCGTGTTTCCCGTGAATGTCTGAGATACCAGGCAGCTATACATCAATCCTGCCGGGCGTTCAGCTTCTCTCGTTCAAATGCCTGACCACCTGGTCCGCTACCTGCGCCAGGCAGCCTTTGAAGAAGTGATTGGCCGCGCTATAGACAACGACCGGGCGGTGCTCTGGCCGTGCCCAATCAAGCAGGTTGGCCAGCGGCGCCATCTCGTCGTGCTCGCCATGCAGCAACAGGCAGCGGGATGGTAACGGCAGCGCTGGGTAGAACCGCCCGCCAGGCACCTCTCCCACCGGCAGCCCCAACAACGCGACAGCATGCAGCGAGCTTTCCAGCGTGACCGCGACCCTGGCAAACACGTGCGCACCAAACGAGAAGCCGACGAGTGCGATGGGCAGTTCGGGGTAACGTTCCTGCAGGTGCCTGACGACGACAATGCTGTCTTCGGCCTCACCTACTCCTTCGGCATGTGCGCCGGCAGTTTGTCCCACTCCGCGAAAGCTCGGGCGCACCACGCGCCAGCCTGCAGCGCACAGCTTGCGGGCCAAGGTCAGCGGTACCACGTGGTGCGGGCTGCCGCCCAGCAAGGGTTGCGGATGGCTGACCACCGCCACGCCCCTGACGGGCAACACCGGTTCATCGACAATCAATTCGATCAGCCCGGCCGGGCCCGTGATCAGCTGTTCGCTTCGTGCATCATCGTGCATCGCTATCTCCATCGACCGCTATCGTTTCGTCCGTTTCATTCGATGCCGACTTGGCTGCTGGCAACGCGCGCAACACCATCACTACCAGCCCGACATTGATTGCCGCCAAGCAGCCCAACGCCATGAGCACCCCCATGGCACCGAAGTGCTGCAGCAAGTAGCCGCCAACTAACGGTGTCAGTGCTTGGCCGATCAGTGAAGGCCGCGACATCTTGCCCATCAACACCACGTACTGCGACGGTGGCATCAACGCCAGCGGTAGCAGGCCGCGAACGATCGCTCGCAGCCCGTTGCCCAGGCCGTAGAGTAACAAGCCCACCGCTGTCGCGCCTGGCGCAAACGCGACTAACAATACGCCTACCGCAACCAGCACGACTGACACCAGTGCAGTCCAAATGGGGTGGCGCTTGCCCGCTAGCATCTGCAACACCCGCGAGGCGACCTGGCTCGGCCCCAACAACGCCGAAAGCGCGATGGCAGCAGCCAGCGAATAGCCCAGCCCTTGCAGAACCGCGACCAGTTGCACCGAAATGGCGGTCATGATGACCGCCCCCAGCGCGAAGATCCACGTCAGTTGCCGGTACACGCGTCGGTTCACGCCCGCGCTGCTCTGTTCGATGAGGCGCTTGCGCGGCGCTGACCGGACGGCGCTCGGCAGTACCTTGAGGTAAAACGGCGTTGTCACCAGAAGCACTGCGGCATAGCCGACACACGCGTAGCGCCAGCCCACATGCTCGATGGCAAATGCCACCAGCGGCCAGCACAGGGTTGTGGCAAATCCTGTAATCAGGGTGATGCCGGTAATGGCTTTACCCGCACGCTCGGCATACAGCGCACCCAATGTCGCGAACAGCGCTTCGTAGAGCCCAGCGGCCATGCCAACACCGATGATCACCCACGCGAGCAAAAACGTCGGCAACGTCTGGCTAGCCGCGATGATCAACAACCCGAGAGCAACGATCACGCCACTGCTGGCCAGTTGTGTCCGGCCACCGTAACGGGCAACCAGGCGGCTCGACAGCGGCGCAAGCAGGGCCGAGACCATCAGGCTCAGCGACAACGCGCCGTACACCCACTGGCTGCCCCAACCGGTCTCGCGCGTTATCGGCTCGCCCATGACCGCCAGCAAGAAGAACGAATCAGTGCGCGGGACGCACGCGCCTAGTTTAAGGCGATGCTGCGAGCGGTGCTAAACCCTCTGGGCATAACAGCTATTGACCCCTGCACCTGCAGGGGTCAGCACAATGCCACTTAGGACTTGCGTTGCAAGGTGTGGTAATTCAGCGCTTCGCGCGCTTGCTTGAGGGTGCGCCCTTCGCTGATCAACGCACGGATATCCGCTTCGACTGCTTCGATCTGACGGGCAACCTGAGCAACCTCTTGCGCCCGCTCACGGGGCACTACAACGACGCCGTTGGCATCGGCAACGATGATGTCACGGGAGCAGACACGGGCCTGGCCGATGGAAACCGGCTGGTTGACCGATTCGACCTGGACACGGTCCTTGCCTGTGCGCATGAAGCGCCCCTGGGTAAACAGCGGATAGCCATCGCCCAAGGCCTTGTTCACATCGCGGCAGACGCCGTCGATCACCGTGCCAGCAATCTTCCGGGCCCCAGCATACTGGGTCATGATATCGCCCCACACGGTGCAGTCGGTGCGGCCATCATTGTCGATCACCACGATGTCGCCCTCAGCGACCTCTTCGATGAAATCACCAACGGTGCCCGGTGGCACGCTCGCCGATACGTACTTCACCGTGAACGCCGGCCCCACGACCACCTGCTTGTAGTTGTCCAGCGGCATCACACCAAAGCAATGGCCAGGCAGGCCGAGCTTGTCCAAGGCATCCGAGACGCCGGGCGTATCCAGGCCTTCGAACAGTGCGACCAGCGCTTTATCTTCTGCGTGCATCATTAGCTCCTTTCAAACAGACGGATTGATCACAACGGGTGACACCACAGGCCGTGAGGTCACGCCTTTTGGGTCTTCGACACCGGCTCCAGAATCGTCAGCAACAGCACAAAGCTGGCGAACGAACCCATCGCAAGGTAAGAGAACACGTAGTTCCAGCCATAACTGTCAAGCAACAAGCCGGTCAAAAACGGCGTCGCCGCAGCCCCCAGCTGCCCGACCATGTTGACGATGGCGTTGGCGACGGGGAACGTCTGCTTGGTCGCCAGTGCCATTGGGTAAACCATGTAAGAAGAGAACCCGAAGCTCAGCACGATGCCGGTCGCCATCAGCAACAGGCCATACGAGAACGGGTCGGCAGGCGAATGAATCAACAGGTACATCATCACCGAGGTACCCAGCGCTGAGAGCAGCATCCCAGGCTTGCGCCGCCCGCCCAACCAGCGGTCCGAGCAATAGCCGCCCAACAAGTTGCCCAGCACTGCCCCAACCCAAGGCGCAGCCGAGACCAACCCCATATTCATCAACGAGAAGCCTTTGACGGTGATCAGGTAGGTGGGGATCCAGGACAACAATACGCTGGAAACACCCAGCTGGAAGCAGTACGCCAGCGCACTCCCCCAGATCAACCACGAACCGAAGACCTGGCGCTTGGTCTCCAGCGCCGCTACCTCGCGCCGACGAATGAAGAAGTCCAGGCGCTCGAAGCCTCGCCCTGAGGTCGTCTGCACGGTGGGTTCAGTGCTGGCGACGTTTTCGCGCGGCGTTTCGTCAGTGATGTAATCAAGCTCCGCCTGATTGACGAAGCGGCTTTTCGAAGGGTGGTCGGCAATCAGAAAGTACCAGGCGATCGACAGCAAAATGCCCGGCACGGCGAAGAAATAGAACACCTCGCGCCAGCCCCACACCGCGATGATCACGGCACACAGCGGCGGTACGATGACCGGGCCGAACTTGACCGCAGACAGAAAAATGCCTGAAGCAATGCCCTTTTCTCTCGGGGGAAACCAGTTGTTGATGGTGGTGGTCATGCTGATCGGCAGCGGCCCTTCGGCAAGGCCCAGGCCGAACCGATAGATTTTCAACGCCAGCAGTGAGCCTGCGGTACCTACCAACCCGGTCAGCACCGACGTCATGACCATGGCGGTCGGCAAGATCCGGCTCACGCCCAGGCGGCTGAAGGCCAAGCCTGCCGGGATTTGTGCCAAGGCATAAGCCAGCAGGAACAGGCTCATCAGCCCACCCGCTTCGGCGTTGCTCATCTCGAACTCTTTGCGAATAAAAGGCAGCGCCACGCCGAGATTGGCGCGGTCGGCGGCAGCGATGGTGTAGATCGAGAAGATCATGCCAGCCACGATCCACCGGTAACTGCTGCGCCCTTTGGCATAGGCAACTTCAGCGATCGACATAGGTACATACCTTTGTTTTTGTAATTCGGCGGTAATCTAGGCGCCGCAAAGGTAGAAAAAAAGCGACAAATACTCACCACTTATCATCACTTTTAGTGGACAATCGCTTTCATTCACCTGCCTTGAAATCACTTCGGGGCCGCTCTGAAACGGGCTTTTCACACCTGGAGCACGCGATGATCACGCTGAAGCAAATCGAGGCCATCTACTGGATTGTCGAGCTGGGCAGCTTTGAAGCAGCTGCCGCCAAACTCAATATGTCTCAATCGGCGATCTCCAAACGCGTGCAAGAGCTCGAGGATGCCTTTGGCGTAGCCATCTTCGACCGCTCGAAACGCAGCGCCCGGCTGACCCAAAAGGGCTTAGAGCTACATGGCTGCGCCGTTGAAATGTTGCGCCAGCGGGATAACCTGCTGGAGCGCATCAGCTCGAAAGAAACGCTGGTCCGACGCTTCAGGCTCGGCGTAACGGAACTCACGGCGCTCACGTGGTTGCCGAACCTGGTCGATCAGATTCACCAGACCTACCCCAAGGTCGATCTGGAACCCTCGATCGAGTTGAGCACCGACCTGTTGCGCCGGCTCGAGGCTGACGAGCTTGACCTGATCATCGTGCCTGACATCTTCCGCGATGCCCGCTTCATCAGCACCCCGCTCGCCTCTGTCGAAAACGCGTGGATGTGCTCACCCTCGCTGTACCCGAGTGACGCCCCCATGGACTTGCAATCGCTGTCGTCTTTTACGGTACTCACCCAGGGAGGCAGCTCAGGCACCGGAAAAACCTACGAACGCTGGCTGGCGGAACATGACGTGCGGCTGACCAAGACGCTCACCAGCAACTACCTGGTGGCACAAGTCGGGTTGGCGATTTCGGGTGTCGGGCTCAGCTACCTGCCCAGGCAATGCATGAGTTCGATGATCGAGCAGGGCCGTTTGAAGGTCGTACAAACCGACTTGCCACTGCCGCCGATCAGCTATGTCTGCGTGCACCGGGCTGACCGCTACCAAGGGCTCAGCAATGAAGTGGCGCGGTTGGCGCAACAGGCCTGCGACTTCACCCGGCTTATCATCACCTGAAGCGATGTTTTTTGATCAATAAATATCGCTAAAAGTAACGGCAGTTCTCTCCTACTATCGACCCATACCCCACTGGGTCAAGTCATTCAGGAGATTGTCATGCTGTTACCCGGGTCTCGTATCCTGCCGTCGCCAACACTCGCCCCTGCGCATGTGATCGAATCGTTCCGATCGGTCGTCACGCCGCACATCAGCGACAACCTGGGTCGACACATTGGCGCGCGAGGGCTTACCCGCTACAACACCTCGGGCAAGCTGGTCGGCACTGCGCTGACCGTCAAAACGCGCCCCGGCGACAACCTGTTCATCTACAAGGCACTGACGCTGCTCGAACCCGGTCACGTACTGGTCATCGATGCCCAGGGTGACACCAACAATGCGGTCATCGGCGAGTTGATCAAGCTCTACGCAGAGCAGCGTGGCTGCGTCGGTTTCATCGTCGACGGGGCGATTCGCGACGTTGAAAGCTTCAAGACCAGCCCTTGCTATGCACGGGCTGTCGTGCACTGCGGCCCTTACAAGAGCGGGCCGGGCGAAATCAACGTGCCGGTTTCGATTGGTGGCATGCTCATCTCACCCGGTGACATCATCGTTGCTGACGAAGACGGCATCGTCGCCTTCCCCCAGAACCTGGCTGAACTCGTGCTAGGCAAAGCGCGCGAACACGAGGCTCACGAAGAGGCCGTCAAGGCAGAGATTGCCACGGGTGCACTGGACCAGTCGTGGCTCGACAAGGTGCTGGATAAAGCAGGCTTGTCGAACTGAAGTGAACTGAATTGCCATTCCAGGCTAGCCGGCTCCCCCCGTGTTAGTGTGGTGTTTCAGAAATACCACTAAAAATTACTTGCCCAGTGCCCGTGCCGCACGGGCGACTGAGGCAAGGATGTCCTCGGCCTTTTTTATACCACCGAAATGGCTTCGGGTTTTGGTTGTGGGTTTCCAGATAGTGCTCGATCGACGCTTCAAGATCCTTGACGCTGACACGGGCCTGGCGCTTGATCCACTTTCCGCTCAGCGTTGAGAAAAATCGCTCAACCAGATTCAGCCATGACGCCGAAGTCGGCGTGAAGTGGATGTTGTAGCGTGGCCTCGCCGCAAGCCATGCCCTGATCTTTTCGGTTTTGTGTATTGCGTAGTTACCCACGATTCGGTGAATCGGCATCTCAGCAGGGACTTATGCGTAGGCCCGTCTCACGGCTCATCCGTCGCGTGCTCCAGTGACTGGAATCGTCGGGCTTACCCTGCAATACCTGATTTACTACTTGCTGAACTAACTCATCCGAAATGGTACGAGGGCGGCCAGGGCGCGGCTCATCGCTCAAACCCAGCACTCCCAATTTTGAGAAGCGTTGGCGCCAGCGTGACACGACAAGGGTGACAGCTAGACCGAAGCCTGATGCGCGCTTACGTGCAATCATCAAGCATCTGCTCAGGCGTCAGCGCAATGGCCACCGTCACCTCACTACACACTGCTGTGCGTATCTCCTCATAGGCCTTGCGTGGCAGCAAGCGCTTGGCATGACGCATGAACAGTGCTTGCTCCGACAGTTGGGTCAGCAAGGTCAATCTTCGTCGCTCCTCCTTTTGCTGGAACTGCGCCAGACCACGATCAACCCGAAGTCCTGCCAACTCCTTCTTGGCCATGATGATCGCGTAGTTGATTCTTCTCAGCCACTGGGTGTCCAGCGCCTTACGCCCTGCGTGAGCCTCCTGCCGGGCGAGCTTGACCTGTTCACGCATCGAGGCAATTTCCGAGACCAAAGTGGCTTCCCGACTGAGCATGTCGACAAGGCGGCAACCTCGCTCATGTTGTTCCTTTGCCAGCCGATCGATGACCTCCCCCAGTACACCGCTCGTCATCGCTGGACCTCCCGAGATGGGCTGAGTGAATAGTCCTTGTGGATCATCTCCCCTGTCGCACTCGGATTAACAAGCGCCGGCCTCACCCACACCATCCGATCCTGCAATCGTCGAATGTGCCCCCGCCGCAAATGCCCCCTTGGAGAGGCATGATGACCGCCTGCGCTAGCAGCCCCACTTCGGGGTGCCTCGACCTCAAGCACGTGGTAACTGAAGAACGGCGGTTTGCCTTTGGCCTTGCGTTTCTTGTTCAACAGACTGGGAGCAGCAACGTCGCCCAGGCGCACATTGGCGCAGTTCAGCATCACGCTGGCTTGCAGGAAGGCCCCGACCTCTTCACGGGTTTCTTTGATAATGCATGCAAGGGAGCTTTCAAGCCCAAGCTCGACACAGCAATGATCGAACTTCTCGGGCATGAGAACCGTAGGCGCGACATTGAATTTTTGTAGCCTGGAACAGGCTGGGTTCACCTCCAGCAACCAGTCGCTGGCCAAGCGGTCTAACAATGTCGCCTCCTCTGGCACATAGTCTGCCACCTCGTTCTGATGGGGAACAAACACGCCACCTATCGGCAGGGTCCATCGACTCGTCGCGTCATTCCAATACAACGAGTACACCACCACGCCACCATGCTCCTCTTTGAGAAACTTTCTGGTATCGGGCAGCAACTCAGCCAGCTCAGGCCCCATAGTGACGCACAGGGCGATGCGCTTTGTTGAACGGTGACAGCCTGGCTTATCCTCGCCTTCGTTGCCGACGAACACCCAGGGTGATTCCAGCGCTACCACCGGAAAGGGCAGTCTCGCCAAGTCCAGATGTGCCTGGCGGATTTCGCCCATATCAACCAGCTCAGCGCAGTTGGGCAGGATAAACTTCACACTTTCACGCAAAAGCCTCACCAAGACGTGATGGGCGTGCAAGATGCCGGGCATATCCTTACGCACGGTACGCATGCCTAACTCCAGTTGCTCGATGGCCTGCGTACAGTAATTCAACGCTTTTACACGCTCTTCCGTTTGCATGAGCTCCCCCTTATAAGCCGGCCTGCGTGGTCGGCTCCAGCTTGGGCGATTTCTGCAACAACCCTCGTGGCAACTGGAAGCCTTTGAAAGGTTCTTGCGTGATCGGGTTGAAGGCCTTCTCCGCGTTGAGCCTGTAACGCATCACGCCATCGCCGGTCCTGAAACTCAGGTCCACGCTGGTCGCCGTACGCCCGTTGAGCGATCCACGGCTGAGCAAGCGGAACATCGACCAGGGGCCACGGTATTCAAGGCTGCTGCTATTGCCGTTCTGCCTGAGCAAGGTCAGGTTGCTGCGCACCTGCTGCCCCAAAGTATTAGGCCAGACAATCCCGGTGATCTGACTCGGGCCATGGGTGTAGGAAATCAGTTGGCCGTCCAGGTCCAACAAGCTTGTGCGCTGATTGGCACTCAACCCCAACGGCTCGATGCTGAACTGCACGCTCAGGTTGCCGCGCTGATCAAAGAAGGTCTCGCGGATACGATCTGCTCGCTCCAGCTGTTCGAGCACATCACTGCGGATCAGTGATTGCCCCTGCTGGCCGGCTTGCAGGGCTTCGAGGTTATCCTTCAGGAAGACCTTGAGGTACTGATCATGAAACTGCTGTAGCCGCCCTTTCGGCCCGAAGAAAGCCTCGAAATCATCCAGTGAGGCATCGGGTGCCCTCACCACGAAGGGGTAGCGTCCTGCCAGCCGCTGCTGGAAGAAGCTAAACACTTCGGCATCCCAGCGCCGCTCCAGCTCGCGTAGGGCTTCGACATTCAGCACTTGTGCTGTTTGATCGGCAATCTTCCTGACCTGATGGTTGATGGGCTCCGGTATGCCAGTGGCCACCCGCTGCAGGGTGCCGATCGGGTCTTGCCCTGTCATCGAGAATCGCTGATGCACGGCCTGCAGTGCAGCCTTGCCTCTGTCGGGGCTGTCTTGCACCGCCTTGGCATATTCGTGCACGGCCGCGATGGCGCCATGGGTTTCATCGTAGTAGCTGGGTTTCTCACCGGTTGCCTGTAGCATGGCACTCAGCCCGGCAAAAGCCCGCTGAATAGCCCATGCCTGCTGTTGCTCGGGGTTGCTACTGTTCGGTCGCAACGCGTCGGTCTCTGCAGGGGACTCAACGCCCACGGGTGATGAAAGTGATGTGTTGTCCCTTACAGTATCCAGCAGCCGCTGCAGCGGGGCCGTTGGACCGGTGAACTGCTGCAGGATAGCCACCCCATGATCCAGATCGCGGAAGTCAGCCACCGAAATTGCGTTCAAGGCACGCCGCCAACTGTCAATGAAATCGGCGCTGTACAAGTTGCGCAGCCGCTCGCTCAGCGCCTCCCGGTCAGCGTCCGAGTAATCAAGCTGGCCGCGCTCGCCCAGTGCCCATTGGTCGATCATCGCCATGTCGGCAAACCGCTGACTGCGCGGCTCAAAGTAATCCTTGAAGCCTTTGGCGGTGAGCATCGATGCCAGCAAGACGTCATCGTCCTTCCTGGAACTGCCAGTTGACTGATACACCACATCAAAGGCCGGCCCCACCTGCTGACGCAGATCCAAACCGGTGTGCAGCTGTTCCGCGGCCTGCTGTTTCAGGCTCGCATAGACCCGCTCTGGCAGCGGCACTTTGCGCAGAACCTGCTGCACCTCGGCGATACGCTGGTTGTACTGTGGCAGTTCGGTATCGGCATAGGCCAACGCGTACTTCAGGTGCTGCATGAGGTCGCGTTGCAGTTGCCCCTGCCCTGGGAAACGCTGCTGCCACTGGCGTGCCATCCAGTCTTCGACCCATTCGGGCCGGCGGTTCTGGCGATCCTCCAGCATGCGGTAAACCCTGAGTGCAGCCATCTGCTGCTCACTGCCTGGGGGCGCCGCGTTCATGGCATCGATCACACCACTGGCCAAGGCCGGCAGGAAGCGTTTGGAAAGCAAGCTCAGGTAGGCCTCGTCGACCGTAGGGCCGATGGCACGCCCTTGGTACAACCCCAGGTCAGCAACACCCGGCCACGCAGCACGATAGTCACCAAACACCGAAACGGCATCGCGGATCTGGTCCAACGGCCCCAGCAGGTTGCGCCCGGTCGGATCCAAACGCTGGTCCACTTCGTGGTGGCTGTATTCCTTACTCTTGGCGAGCACGTTGGCGGCTTTGGCACCATTGATATCAAAGAAGCGCTGCCAACTGGCGAGGCCGACACAGACCGCCAGGACGCCCACAGCGGAGCCGACCCAGAGCAGCTGGCGCTTGCTGCGCGCCACTTTGATGTTGTCCCCGGCAAGGCCGGCTTCCTGATAGATGACCCGTCTGAACGCGTGCTGGATGAAATAGGCCAGCGCCTTGCCTTGCGCCTTGCCCTCACGCAGGGGGAGTTCCGTCTTATAGGGTTGTGCCGCCTCACGCACGAACGCATTGAGCATGTCGCCCTGCTGCACGACCGAAGACCAGTACACGCCACGCACCAAGGCAGGCGTAGTGAAACGATCGCTTGCCAGTGTTTCTTTCAGAAAGCCCAACAGTATCGGGCGCAGCCCGATCAACTGGGCATGTAACGAGAACAAGCGAGCTCGCAGTGGCGCACCGCCTACTCCATCGAGTCGGTCCACCACCTGCTCAAACAATTGACTGATCAACCGATCGTAATGATCGCCATATTCATCCAGCCAGGCATCGAACGTGCCGACCGCATCCAGTTTGAAGGTAAAGCCCAGCATCTTTTCCCGCGTGCCAGCGGGAAGCCCGGCGTACAGCTGGTCAAAACCGTCCAGCAGATCGAACTTGGTCAGTACCACATACAGCGGCAGGCGCGAACCCAACTGGCTACTCACTTCATACAGCCGCGTGCGCAGCACATGCGCCAAGGCGACACGTTGCTCAGGCGTGCCATGCAACAGCGCAGGCAAGTCGACGACCAACAGCAAGCCGTTGAGGGCTCTCTGGCTGCGGTTGCGCAGCAGCCAACCCAACAAGTGCTGCCACAACCTGGCCGGAGTGGCGGGAGGAACTTGCGATGCGTCTGCTTCCTCGGCTGACAGAACTGACCGCGATGCTTGACTGATGAAAGTGCCCGGAGGATCGATGATCACCGCATCGTTGCTGACCCACCAACCGATCGGGTAGGCCAGCGCTTGCGCTTGTCGGCCGCGCGCCTGTGCTTTGTCGATGCGGGTCAGAGAGAAACTTTGTTCGGTACGGTCGATGAAGCTGGTCTTGCCTGCCTGCTGGTCGCCCAACACCAGGTACCAGGGCAATCGGTACAAGGCGCGTCGCCCACCCGCATTGTGCAGAAACCGCGAAAGCCCTTGGTCCAACGCCTTCTCTTGCGCTTGAACGAACGGCAACGCTCGGTCCAGTTCGGCGGCCACTGCCTGATTGCGTTCTGCCTGCAAGCGGCGAAAACGCCTGCGCAGCACAACAAGCCAGCACAGCAGTGGTACCAGCACGAGTACCAGACTTGCCAGCCCTCGATGGGCCACGCTGGACAACGGCTGCTGCTCACGCCACGTCCATTGCGGACCGAGCCACCAGATGGCAACGAGCATCAGTGCAGCCCCCAGCCCGAGCAGCAGCGGCATGGCCAGACCGATACGGGTCACCAAGGGCAAGCCCCAGCGTTTTAGGTGCTTCCATAGTTGATTCATCGTGACTCCCGTTCCTTGTTCCGATCAGTCTGCATGTGCGGTGCCGCATACTGCTGAAGACGTTGAAACACCTCCGGTTCCCAGGCGCTTGCGGTGGTTTCCTGCATCGTTCTGGCTACACCTGCGCACAAGTCGCGGGCCAACCAGGACACGCCCCGAGCGGCCAACAGGTCAGCTGCAATGACGGTGGTATGGCAGCGTTCGCGGGGGGCGTGGAGCTCCGCCTGCATCCCCTGCAACCTGAGCAAAACCGGCTCCACGCCGCCCGTTTCCAGCTGGCTGACTAATTCTTCGCGCAGGCTGACAAACTCATGGGTGGCCGCCCCCTGATCGGATGTACCTTGTGTACCCTTGAGCCACGCCAGGCTTTGGTCATCGACAAATACCCTGCCGTCGCTGAAACACAGCTGCTGCAGCGCTGGCATGCGCTGCACGAACCGCGCAGTCGCAGCGCGAATGGCCTCGGCCACCTCGCCCATGGCCAGCCGCGTGGCAGCGGTTGCCGCCAGGAAACTGCCGCGTATCCAGTAGGGGCAAGCCGTCACGCTCTTTTCGATCCGCAGAAGCAATGCCGCGTCAATCGCGCTGCTCGAAATGGCCTCTTCATAATCACTGGCAATATCCTGAGGCACTGCCATCAGCTCTGTGCGGTTGCCTTGCTTGGTTTGAGGCGCCGCCTGGATATGGGCCCACAAGCCGAACCGCCGTAGCTGGTAACCGGTCGGGTCATACGGGTCCTGCTGATTGATCTGCTCGGCCATAGACAGCACGGCCCTTCGTGACTCACGCTCGTTGCCTAGCGATACGCGCGGCATCGGTGTAGCGACGACCTCGGCCAGCGGTACGGGCTTGATGCTCGCCGCAGAGGCCTTGACCGTGGCCGACTCGTCCACGCCGTTGGCAAGCTCTGTGTGTTTGTCAAGCAGGCGCGTCAGTTCGCCCAGGGCTGCTTCATCCAGCTGCGCAGCAGCTTGCTGCTGTTGCAAACGCTGCAATGCGTCCTGGGCCGCCGCCGCATGAGCAGGGCTGTAGGTGAAGCGGTCCAGCCGTGGCAGCGCTTCGATCAAACGATTGAGCATCAGGGCAACCAGCTTGCGTTTGCCCAGGAAGCCTTTAGGGCCAGGTTTCGGGTATGAGCCTTCCCAATACTGTTCGATTAGGCCAGCGAGCATTGCCAAGGTAAAACCCCATCGCTCCCAGCATCGGCTACGCAGCCAGGCGGCACTCAGATGCGCGGCGATGCGCAAATGCTTGCACTGCTCACCCAGGTACTGACGAGACGCTTCTTCGATGTAGGCCCAGTCGATGGAAGCCTCCTGCAGCCCACCCAGCTTGACCATCTCCTGGTCAATGGCCTGGTACGTTTCGTCCTCCACGTCGAACAGGCCGGCAGGGTTATGCGCGTCGATGGGGGCAAGCAACCGAGTAATTTCCTGTGCGATGACCTCGGCTACCAGCGACATGCTTTGCGCGCCTCATTGATGAGTGGATCCAACCCCTGAGCGTCGAAAACCAGGCCGTCAACGGCTCGGTTGTCGCTCTCGACGTGAATGCGATGAGCCCCAATCAGTTGCTTGATCTGCTCGATACCCGGTAGGCCTCGCCCGGCATCGAGCACTTGGCCGTTCTCCATCACCTGCCATGGCCTGGTGGTGGTTGCACCGCGCTCCCCACGCAGGCGCACGTTGACACGGCCTGTGTCGATAGGATGCGCGGTAACCAGCTGCAGTCTGGAGATGCTCTGCACACAACTGATCACCAAGTAGGGCTGAGGGCTGGCCGAAGCAATTGCAGGAGCTGAAATCATCATCCCGTCGTCCCCGGAACTGAGACGAAACATCAGGTCCTCTGGCGGGCGCCCCTGTTCTTGGGCCATCACGCGGCGCAACGTGGGCGCATCCTGCTCCTGTGCTGACCACTGTCGATTCGTCGTGAGCCCCAGGGTACCCGCCGCCTCATCGAAGCACGCCAAACGCTCAACATTGGACACGATTCGCGGACAGTCCCGCGATTCCGTCGCTAAGGCGGGCGTCGAGCAAAACAGCAGTAAGAGCCAAACTCCATTTGCATATCGAACATTCATCCCATTTCAACTCTCTTAAGCACGCGCACAGGCAATCACCCGATCACCCAACAGCGAAAAGAGGCTAGTACACGGAGACAGATACATACAAGAAATTATTCTGTTACATATTTAAACTCGACCCACGGCATTTTTTAAGCGCATGGTTTTTAGCAACACGACATTCAAGCCTCGAAAGCTTGAGCAGCACGCGTTTAATATTAAACGTCAACCTGTAGGACCCATCCTACATATAAGCCTGGCGCTAGCAAGGATATATACCCATGACCAAATCATCCGGTTCCGTCGCACCCAAAGAACGCATAAACATTAAGTACGTACCCGCCAACGGCGATGAGCAAGCCGAAGTAGAGCTGCCGCATAAGATGCTGGTGCTGGGTGATTTCGGCCTTGATGACACGCGCGCTTTGGAAGACCGCTCGGTCATGCGCATCGATAAACACACCTTCAACAATGTGCTGAACGATGCCGATGTCAACTTGGCCTTGTCCGTACCCTCCGTGCTCAGCACAGCCCCCGATGCGGAACTGGCGATCAACCTGCAGTTCAAGTCCATCAACGATTTCGGGCCAGACAGCATCGCCCGCCAGGTCCCGGAGCTGAACAAGCTGCTGGAGCTTCGCGAAGCATTGGTCGCCCTGAAAGGCCCGCTGGGCAACGTGCCCACGTTCCGCAAGCAATTGCAGCACCTGCTAAACGACAAGCACGCGCGCAAACAACTGGCCCAGGAACTGGACCTGGTGCTTGAAGCGCCAAAAGTAGACTGAGACAACGGAGCGTCCCCATGCCGAAGCAAAACAGCACGACCGTCGCGGTTGAAACAGTGACCGAAACGCTGAGCAACGCCACCCTGCTCGACCAGATCATGGCGGAAACCAAGTTGGTGCCCACTCAAGAGGGTTATCAAGTCGCTCGCCAGGGTGTATCTGCCTTTATTGCCGAAATCCTTAAAAGCCATGACCCAGATCAATTAATCAACAAACACCGTGTCGATCAAATGATTGCGGAGTTGGATCGAGTGCTCAGCAAACAGATGGATACCATCCTGCATCAACCTGAGTTCCAGCAACTTGAATCCGCGTGGCGCAGCCTCAAACTTTTGGTTGACCGAACAGACTTCCGCGAAAACATCAAGCTTGACGTCTTGCATGTCAGCAAAGACGACCTGCTCGATGACTTTGAAAATGCGGCCGACATTACCTGCAGCGGTATCTACAAGCATGTTTACACCGCAGGTTATGGCCAATTTGGTGGTGAACCCGTTGCAGCAATGGTCGGCAATTACAGCTTCGGGCCCTCTTCTCCAGATATCAAACTGCTAAGTTACATGGCCTCGGTCGGCGCCATGGCACACGCACCTTTTCTCGCGGCGCCCTCTCCTGAATTCTTCAATTTGAGCAGCTTTGAAGAACTCCCCAATCTCAAGGAGATCAAGGACATCTTTGCCGGCCCGCGGCATGCCAAGTGGCGCGCGTTCCGTGAAAGCGAGGATTCCCGTCATGCTGGGCTGACCGGACCTCGCTTTATGCTCCGCTCTGCCTATCATCCGCAAGAAAAGATGTTGTTTGGCGAACTGATCGACCTGGCCTACGAAAAAATGGGGGCCTGGTTCCTCGTCAAAAAGCTCGGCGGGCTAGCCACCCGCTCCGTGCTCAAGAACATCATCGGCGGTGTTGCCGGAACGACCGGCGTCGGGCTGGTAGTCACCGCCGGAATGGCCGCGTGGACCTTGACCGATGTCATCGACACCGCCACGGAAGTTGCCGAAATGCTCGGGCCGCAAGGCCAGGAAATCCTCGCTGATTTGATGGACCTGGACAATCTGCAGGCAAAAATCGAAGCCAAGGCGGCAGCCTACAAGAAGGAACCGGACAAATTCCTGGCAGAATTTATGGAACTCCAGGCCCGACGCAGCCCCTGCATCAGCGCACGCAAGTGCATGCTAGTCCCCTATAACAATTCTAAAAAGCCGCAAGTTAATAAAGGCGAAGGCTGTTGTCCGGGACAAACTGGACACCATGTGATACCCGATGCAGCGATGAAGGGAAACTCTTGCTATAGCGGGAAAGGTGGAGCGCCCACGATTTGCCTAGAAGGTACAACACAGCGACATGGAAGTCATGGGAAAGCTCATGAACGATTAGAGAAGATATTAGAGGATCAAGGACTTGCCAACGGAGATACTACTTCTTACAAAACCATACGCGACTCCTCGATTGAAGCCATTCAAACTGCAGGCGCGGCACACTGCAGTAAAAAATGTTTGCAAGCACAGCTAGATAACTTTTACAACGCATGCAACAAGGGCGACCAAAAAAACATATCAGCCCACTCCGGCTTTCCAAGGGGTAAACCCACCGGCACAAGCAGTGGAAACGCGGATAACACTACGGAGTAAAAATCATGGAAATAACTACACCCAACTTTTCAAAAAGACTGCTTGGCTACCGGATTACGGACTGCGCGGTCCGAAGGAGAGATTTTTTTTATTTCGTAGCCCGCGAGGACAACACTCAGTGGACTGATTGGACGGATGATGGAAGCTATCCCAGTGAAGAAGCTCTTCAGAAACGAGTTATTACTTTCATGAGGAAGAAGTCGCCAGAAAGTCAATGGGGACATGGATGGTTGAATGGCTTTTCGAGGTTAACCTGCGAAGTTTCAAACGTGCCAAAAGAGCAACTTATTGTGGGATCTCGAACTGGCCAAATATATGTATTGGGCGGAGGTGACGATGAAATTCAAAATGAAATCAGAAGCCAATTGAAAGGCTCACTAAACCGGCTTCATCATATTGATGGAAAGCTATACCTAGCCGGAAGCGGAAGAAGCGTTGGTATTCGCGAGGGCAAAAATGACTGGAGATGGATATCAACCGATTTACCTTACAAAAAAGAAGATGAAATTTTTTCTGCGGGTTTCGAGGCATTGGACGGCTTCTCACAAAATGATCTTTATGCAGCCGGAGGTAAGGGGGATGTCTGGAACTTTAATGGGCAACAATGGCGCCGCATTGACTTTCCTAGCAATCTGCGTATTGAGACCGTCTGCTGCGGCGGCGACGATCGTGTCTATATCAGCGGCTACGACGGCCATACCTTTGTAGGTCGAGGTGAAACTTGGAAAAAAATTGAGACCAGGGAACTTATCAGCCTCGCATTCAAAGATATGGTCTGGTACGAGGATCGCGTCTGGTGCACCAATGACTACGGCGTGTGGTGGATCGTCGGCGACCAGTTGGTGAAAGCCGACATCCCTGCCTTCGCCCAAATCAGTGCGGGCCATCTTTCCGCCCGTGATGGCGTCTTGCTGCTAGCCGGTTTCTATGGTGCCGCGTTCCTTGAGCAAGGCCAGTGGCACAAGATATTTAGCTACAACGAGATGGTAGACCGCTGCAGGACCGAAGGCTTGTATGACGGTGTGTTGCAAGCCCGCTGGCATGAGCTCAAGGACTGATACCAGAACCTTTCGCTCTCGCCAACGCCCGCGAGCGCCATTCGACAGTGAGCGATTCATCATGAAATTCACCGCATCACAGCAACACGAATTCGACACCCTCATCGGCCAGGCCGCAGAGGCCTCGCAAGGTGGCCGACATGCGCGTGCGCTGGAGCACCTGGAAGCAGCACGCATCAGCCTCGTGTCACTGGACATCCAGGACGACTACGACTGGTCGGGTTGGTACGACCTCAAAATGGAGGTCCTGATGGCGCAGGGCTTGGGTGAACAGACAGCTCTAACGGCGCGACAGATGCTGGAGCAAGTCAATCCCAAGCCGAGCGACTTCACCGAGGCGCACCACCGCATTATTCAGGACAGCCTCATAAGCGCAGCCCGCGTGCTGAGTAAGTACCTGTTCGCCCAGGACAGGACAGGATGTAACGAGGAAGAGTTGCGTCGCACGTTGAAGGCAGGCATCAGCATGGCCTACCGGCAGGAGCGCGAAGAAGCGCTGCAAGAGCTGCAGCAGCTACACAGCAAGGCTTTCGCCATCCCCTATGAGCTCCCTGACGAGATGGATTGGGAAGACGCGCAGAACGATGCAGAGGGCCAGGGCAATGAGCGTTGAAGCCACAACCATGGGCGGCCGTGCCGCCTTTCACTACATTCCGGTACGGTGAACCATGCCTACGACAGCCACTACTTCGTTGCGCCGCCCCGTCAATCGCTACATCTTGAACCAGCATGCCGAAGAGACCGCCTTCTGCTGGTTGCGCCGCCAGGAGGCCCTATGGCGTCCTAGCTATCGTTGCTCGCACCTGCAACGCCTAGATCAACTGCTGGATGCACACTTAGAGGGCTTACGTGTAGCCGCCCAGGCGGCGCTCCCCATCGTGCTCAACAACTTGCAGCGCTGGAAGACACTAGACGAGGTATTCGCCTGCACCTACACCCTGCTGCACTGCGGTGCAGTGGATTGGTCGCCACTGGAGCGGGTGCTCGAAGCGCAGCCAGCCGCGGCCAAAGGGGCGGCAGCCGCGCTCATCTGGAGTTCCGGACCATCGGCTGAAGACTGCCTGCAGCGCTGGAGCAATTCGGCCATACCCGCCCTGCGTGTGGCTTCGGCGTCCGCTTATGTCGCGCTCCACGCCAATGACAGCCCCGATGTCCATAACGT
Source organism: Pseudomonas sp. LAIL14HWK12:I10 (assembly GCF_900184205.1). Taxonomy (NCBI): domain Bacteria; kingdom Pseudomonadati; phylum Pseudomonadota; class Gammaproteobacteria; order Pseudomonadales; family Pseudomonadaceae; genus Pseudomonas; species Pseudomonas sp. LAIL14HWK12:I10. The sequence continues at coordinate 73,159 of NZ_FXWU01000003.1, forward strand.
TTGGCTGGCAAAAACTCTGGTCGATCCGGCGTCTGAAGTACGTGCCTGTGCTCTGCGTCGCATCGGAGAATGGCGCTTGTCGGCACAGACAGAGCACCTGCAGAACGTCTTCATGGGGCACGACGCCTTATGCCGATTTGAAAGCGCCTACGCAATGGCTTGGCTGGGGATGCCCCAGGCCGACGCTGCCTTGCTCGAAACCATGCCCCTCGTGCAGGGCAGTCGCCAACGGCGAGGGACGCTGCTGTTTGCCATGACCGCGCAGCCCGCAGCGTTCGAAACCTGGGTGCAGCAGGCGCAAGTCGACTCCACACAAACCCGGGCACTTATCTGGTCACTGGCATTTCGTGGGAACGCGCTTGCGCTGTCGAAACTGCTTGAATACCTGCGTATGCCGCAGTACGCCCGGCTGGCCGGATATGCCATCGGGCATATCTCGGGCATGGACCTGGATGAACAAGGGCTGTGGCAGCCAGAACACCAAGATGCAGAGCTTACCCCACATTTCAGCGAGGACGATGGCCTACTGATGCCTGATATCGAGAGGTTGACTGAATGGGTGGGACGCTACGTGAACAGCATGCCAAAGGGCGCTTCCCTGTTGGCCGGCAAGGTCATGCGCACCGACAATGCACGCCCCCTGTTGCAGGCTGGCTGGCAGCCCCAGCGCTGGCAGGCTTCGGTGCTCCTAGATATGGAAGATCGCCGACGACACTTCTTATCCCAGGTGCCTTCGCCGCAGCTGTAAGACGGCACCCCGCTCCTGTCCAGGCTTTTCGATCTCCCAGACGGCGGACAAGGAATGCTCATGCCTAGCCAATCCGATCTGCGTTACAGCTTTCAGGCCCTCGTGGGCGATGCTGAATTCGAAGTCGTGTCGTTCACGCTCACGGAAGGGATCAGCCAGCCCTTTGCGCTGGACTTGAAACTAATCAGTTTCCAGCACGACTTCGACCAATTGCTCGACAAGCCTGTGCTGTTCACTATCAAAACAAGGTGAACGAAAACTACACGCAGCTGGTCGAGGTTGCGCTGACCTATCGGAAGATCGTCTGGGAGCACACTGTAGCCGGTACTGGTGGCTCTGATGATTGGCGCGCACCAGCCGCCTGAGATCTACACATGCTCCGGGTGGGTGATCCTGCCCGGACTTTGTGTCACCTCAGACGGCGGACAAGGATTGCTTATGCCTAGCCAATCTGACTTGCGTTACAGCTTCCAGCCGCTGGTTGGAAATGCTGAATTCGAAGTGGTGTCGTTCGAACTCCGAGAAGGGATCAGCACGCCCTTCGAGCTGGAGCTGAAACTGATCAGCTTCGAAAACGATATCGACTTCGGCCACCTGCTCGACAAACCCGTGCTCTTCACCATCTGGGAAGCGGAGCGCCCGGTACGGTATGTGCACGGACTCGTCAGCCGTTTCAGCCAGGCTGAAAGCGGCTCCTACCGCACCTACTATCACACGCTGGTCGAGCCCCAGCTGGCCCGTGCCAACCTGCGCTCGAACTGGCGCATCTTCCAGCAAAAGACGGTCCCGCAGATTCTTGAGCTTATGCTCCAGCGCCAGGGCATCAATCAGTACGAACTGCGCGCCAGCATGGACCATCAGGTTCGCGAATTCTGCGTTCAGGCCGGTGAGACGGACCTGGCATTCATCGCCCGTATTGCTGCGGAAGAGGGCTTCGTCTACCGCTTCGCACACAGTGAAAAGCTGCACAAGCTGATCATCACCGATCGCCTGCAGTCCCTTGGCTTGATCAGCCATGGCGCCATCAAAACCGAGGATGAAGACGAGCCTGTAGACCGCAACATCGTCTTGTACCACGCCAACAGCGGTGGCGATCAAGCCATACCCTGCCTTCGTCGCTTGCGCTACAGCGAGCAGGTGCGCACCGCTCGCCAGGTTCAGCGCGACTACACCTTTACCAACCCAGCCTACCGCCAGGAACACAGAGCTGCAGGGCCCTTCCTGGAGCATCAGTCCAAGGAGTACAAATACTTTGATTACCCGGGCCGCTATAAACGCGATGCCGTGGGCAAGCCGTTCACCGATAACCGCATCACCGCGCTTCGCCATGATGTACGCAATGCCGAAGTCCAAGGTGAAGATGTTCGCCTGCAACCGGGCCTGAGCTTCACCCTGACTGGGCACCCTCGTGACAATCTCAACACGCCTCGTCAGTAGCAGACTACGAAGCTCTGCTGCCGTGGGACTGCTCGCCAGAGACGCCACGGTAAGCCGTTAACCCACTGCTTGGGGAGGTGGGGTTTGTGGACCGCATACGTATAAAGCAGGCTTGTCGAACTGAAGTGGAACGAATTCGCTTGGGTTCAGATTGTGGGTCAGGGTTGTGCAGGATTGCCTGGGCGACTGAGTGGGCTGTTATTGGGGCCGCCGCGCAGCGGACCCTTTGGCCCCAAACCGCCCTACCCCAACAACTGGCTCAACACCGCCCGCAACTTCCCCGGTTTGACGGGCTTGTTCAGCAGCGGCGCGCCAAGCTTCTGCAAGGCGCGCCGGCACTGATCGCTGCGGTCTGCGGTAATGATCACCGCAGGAATGGCGACGGCAAAATGCTCGCGCAAATGCCTGACCACCTCGCAACCCACAACGCCGTGGTCCAGGTGATAATCCGCCAGGATCAACTCCGGCGCCTGCCCCCGCAAGGCCAACAGGGCACCGGCCTGGTCGGTCGCAGTCACCACCTCACAGCCCCACTGCCCAAGCAGCGCGCCCATGCTTTCGAGGATGCTCACTTCGTTGTCCAACACCAGCAGCCGGCGGCCGGGTAACGGGTTTCCGGCGCTGGCTTGCGGCATCGCCGGGTGAGCAGGCAGCGGCATTTCTGTGCCGATCGGTACCTCGATGCTGAACATCGAGCCACGCCCCGGCCACGACCGTACCTGGACGCGGTAACCGAGAATCTTGGCGATCCGCTCGACGATAGCCAACCCCAGGCCCACGCCTTTGCGATCGGCAGCACGGCCGACGTCCAGTTGGTTGAACTCAAGGAAAACGGCCTCCAACCGATCTTCGGCAATGCCCCGCCCGGTGTCCCAGACCTCCAGGCGCAAGTGGCTGCCGCGACGCCTGGCCCCGAGCAAGATCTTGCCTTCGTCGGTGTAGCGGCAGGCGTTGCTGAGAAAATTGCGCAAAATCCGTGTCATCAGCCGCAGGTCGGTGTTGATGGCATAGTCGCCAATGTGCGCCCGCAGCTTCAGCCCTTCAGCGTCCGCCACCGAACTGAACTCCGAGACCAGCGGGCCAAACAGCTCGTCGAGGCGGTACAAGGCCACGTCGGGCTTGACCGCCGCCTGATCGAGCCGGGAGATGTCCAACAGGTCGGTCAGCAGGTCTTCGGCACCCTCCAGTGCCTGGTGGGTGCGCTCCACCAGCACCTGCTCCGCCTCCGGCAACTGCCGTTCGCGCAGGGTCGAGATCAGCAGGCGGGCGGCATTGAGCGGTTGCAGCAGGTCATGGCTGGCAGCAGCCAGGTATTTGTCCTTGCTGCGGTTGGCGGTTTCGGCGGCGTCGCGGGCATCGCGCAGGGCGCGGGCAATCGCTTTACGCTCGGTGATCTGCTGCTGCAGGTTGCGGTTGGCCTCGAGCAGTTCATCGGTCCGCGCGGCGACCCGTTGTTCGAGTTCGTCGTTGAGTTGCTGCAGGTGCTGCTGGGCCTGCTTACGTTCGGTAATGTCGGCGACAAAGCCTTCGACCAGCCCTTCGTGGCCAGGCTTTAGCAGCAGGTTCATCAGCACATCGAGGTGGCTGCCGTCGCGGCGCCGCAAGCGGGTTTCGTAGCCGTGCAGGCTGTGTTCGCGGGCGAGCGTCGCAGTGATCGCATGCAGCTCTTCGGCGCCGCCTACAAACAGGTTGGCGGCCAGGTCCGTCAGGGAAAACAGCACCGCCTGCGGGCTGTCGTAGCCAAGCATGCGCGCCAGCGCGGGGTTGGCGGCGCGCATGCCTTCTTGCAGGCTGGCCTGGAAAATCCCGTGGACGGCATTTTCGAACAGCCATTTGTAGCGGTTGCGTTCGGCCTCCAGCTCGTCCAGGCGGGCTGCCAGCTCCGGGTAATGGCTCTTGCGTGCCGAGTGGTCGCCCAGCCCCAGCAGCCCGGCGAGCGCCCGCTGCTGCTCGTCAGAGGGCCTCGCCATAAACGACCTCGACATCACGCTGGCTCGACGCGCGGGGGTTGGTGAGGATGCACGGGTCATCCATCGCATGTTGCGACAGGAACGGGATGTCGGACGTACGCACCCCATGCAGGCCCAGGGTTTCGTGGAAGCCGATCGCGTGCTTCAGGGCAATCAGGTGCTCCACCAGGCGCCCGCAGATCTGCCGGTGGTTAAGCCCGCGGCAGTCGATGCCGAACACCTCGGCAATCACCTTGAAACGCTCGGGTGCCGAGCTGTAGTTGAACGCCACCACGTGCTCCACCAACACCGCGTTGCACAAGCCGTGGGGCAAGTCGAGGAAGCCGCCCAGGCTGTGGGACATGGCGTGGACCGCACCCAGAATCGCATTGGAAAACGCCAGCCCGGCCTGCATGCTGCCCAGCATGATCTTCTCGCGCAGGGCGATATCGGTCGGGTTGGCGATCATCTGCACCAAATTGCCATTGATCAAGCGCATGGCTTCCAGCGCATGCGGGTCGGTCAACGGCCCGTGGCCGGTGGACACAAACGCCTCGATGGCATGCACCAGCGCATCGATGCCAGTGCAGGCAGACAGGAATGGGTCCATGCTCAGGGTGGTTTGCGGGTCGATCAGCGAGACGTCGGGCACCACCGCCTTGCTGACGATGGAGAACTTCATGCGCTCCTGCTGGTTGGAAATGATCACGAACTGCGACACGTCTGCCGAGGTGCCGGCCGTGGTGGGGATGAGGATCAGCGGCGGGCTGGGCACGCGGATCATGTCCACCCCTTCGAACTCGAGAATACTGCGCCCGTGGGCGACCACGATGCCGATCGCCTTGCCGCAATCCATCGGGCTGCCGCCGCCGACGGCAACGATCACGTCACAGTGGTTTTCCCGGTAGATCTCGGCGCCGAGCATGACCTCTTCGACCCGCGGGTTGGGCGACACGGCCGTGTACAGGCAGTAGTCGATGCCTTGGGCCTGCAGGCTGGCCTCGACATCCGCCACCCAGCCCGCAGCGATTACGCCGGGGTCGCTGACCACCAGCACCTTGCGCGCACCGAAGGTCTTGGCGTAATTGGCGACGTTGTGCCGGCAGCCGGCACCAAAGATGATTTCAGGCGAAACGAACTTGCGAAGCGGGCTGAAACTCTGGCTCATTGGTAAGCCTGTTCTTATTGTTCTGGAAGGTAATCGCCAGCGTAAAGCATCCCGCAGCGAAAGCAACCAGACCAAAGCGGGGGCCCGGCTTAGCCACGAAAAATCAGCCGCGACGCCTGCTCGTTGCGCAGGGTCAGCTGCGCCATGCCCTGCCCTGCGGTCTGCGCTTGCTCTCGGGCCTTGAGGATCACACCGTGGTGCGGCGACTTGCTGCACACCGGGTCGGCGTTGGCGGCATCGCCGGTAAGCATGTACGCCTGGCAGCGGCAGCCGCCCAAGTCCTGGTGTTTTTCATCGCACGAGCGACAGGGCTCCTTCATCCAGTCATTGCCACGGTAGCGGTTGAAGCCAAAAGAATCGCTCCAGATGTGCTCGATGCTGTGCTCGCGCACGTTGGGGAAGGCCACCGGCAACTGGCGGGCGCTGTGGCACGGCAGCGCAGTGCCGTCTGGGGTGATATCGAGAAACAGGTTGGCCCAGCCGTTCATGCAGGCCTTGGGGCGTTCTTCGTAGTAGTCCGGCGTGACGAAAATCAGCTTGCACGGATGCCCCTCCGCCTCCAGCCGCTGTCGATACGCTTGGGTAATGGCTTCGGCCCGCTGCAATTGCTCGCGGGTCGGCAGCAGGCCGGCACGGTTGAGCTCGGCCCAACCGTAGAACTGGCAGGTCGCCAGTTCCACGAAGTCCGCCTGCAACGCCAGGCACAGCTCGATGATGTCGGCAATCTGGTCGATATTGTGCCGATGGGTCACGAAGTTCAGCACCATCGGGTAACCCTGGGCCTTGACTGCCTTGGCCATCGCCAGCTTCTGGGCGAACGCTTTGCGCGAGCCGGCCAGCATGTTGTTGACCGCCTCATCTGCGGCCTGGAAGCTGATCTGGATATGGTCGAGCCCGGCGACCTTGAAGTCGCGGACTTTCTGTTCGGTCAGGCCAATACCCGAGGTAATCAGGTTGGTGTAGTAGCCCATGTCCCGCGCGGCCTTGATCAGCTGCGCCAGGTCCTGGCGCACCAGCGGTTCGCCGCCTGAAAAGCCCAACTGCGCGGCGCCCATCGCCCGCGCTTCGCGGAACACGCGGATCCACTCGTCAGTGGTCAGCTCCTGGCCATGTTGGGCAAAGTCCAACGGGTTGGAACAATACGGGCACTGCAACGGGCAGCGGTACGTCAGCTCCGCCAGTAGCCACAGCGGCGGCCCCGGGCGCGTGTCATTCGATCCAGTGCTTGCCACGGGCCACCTCCAGAAACGCCAGCACATCCTCGTCCAGCCCCTGTGCATCGGGGAAGCGCTGCGCCAAGCCGTCAATGATCTTCGCCACACACCGCTGGCCGTCCAACAGTTCCAGCACCCAACCGGCGCTGGCATTGAGCTTGATCATGCCCTCGGGGTACAGCAGCACATGGCAATCCTGGCGCGGCTCCCATTGCAGGCGGTAGCCGCGGCGCAACCCCAGCACCTGTTCGCCATCGATCAGTTTCACAGGGCGATCCCCCGATGCCAGACGTTTTCCTGGGTCACGCTGTGATAAGGCGGCCGCTCCAGCTCATACGCCATGCTCATGGCATCGAGCATGCTCCAGAGCACGTCGAGCTTGAACTGCAGAATCTCCAGCATCCGCTGCTGGCCGGCACGCGTGACGTAATACGCCAAGGTGATACGCAGGCCATGTTCGACATCGCGCCGCGCCTGGCCCAGGCGTGTGCGGAAGTAGTCGTAGCCGGCGGCATCGATCCAGGGGTAGTGCTGGGGCCAGCTGTCCAGGCGCGACTGATGGATCTGCGGCGCGAACAGTTCGGTCAGCGAGCTGCTGGCAGCCTCCTGCCAGCCTGCGCGGCGGGCGAAATTGACGTAGGCGTCCACGGCAAAACGCACCCCAGGCAGGACCATCTCCTGGGAGAGGATGCGCTCACGCGTCAGCCCGACCGCCTCCCCCAGGCGCAACCAGGCTTCGATACCGCCTTCGCTGCCCGGCGCGCCATCGTGGTCGAGCACCCGTTGCAACCATTGCCGGCGCACCTCACGGTCTGGGCAGTTGGCGAGGATTGCCGCGTCCTTGAGCGGGATGTTGACCTGGTAGTAGAAGCGGTTGGCAACCCAGCCCTGAATCTGCTCACGGGTCGCACGCCCGGCATACATCGCCTGATGGAAGGGATGGTGGATATGGTAATAGGCGCCCTTGGCACGCAAGGCCGCTTCGAATTCAGGGGGTGTCATGGGGGTGTCGGTCATTGCGGTTCTCCAGGGCACGCGGTGCCAGCCACTACAGCGTGATAGACAAGCCGTCGTACGCCACTTCAATCCTCCGTCGATCCAGCAAGGCCCGTTCGGCCGAGTCTTCATCGAGGATCGGGTTGGTGTTGTTGATGTGGATGAGGATCTTGCGCTGGCGGCTGAAGCCCTCCAGCACCTCGAGCATGCCACCGGGGCCACTCTGCGCCAGGTGGCCCATTTCGCTGCCCAGGCTTTGGCCGACTTCGCACACCCGCATCTCGTCGTCGCGCCACAGCGTGCCGTCCAGCAGCAGGCAGTCGGCATGGCGCATCCAGCTCGCCACTTCGGCATCGACCTGCCCCAGGCCCGGCGCATAGAACACCGAGGCACCACTGCGCCGGTCCTCGATGAGCAGGCCAATGGTGTCGCCCGATTGCGGGTTGCCGCGGTTGGGCGAATACGGCGGCGCGTTGCTCAGCAACGGGACCGCGCGAAATTGCAGGTTTGGGCAGGCAGCGATGCGAAACGGTTCGCGGTCCAGACCGATGCATTGCCACTGCAAGCCACCGTTCCAGTGCTTGAGCAGGGTAAACAGCGGGAAACCGCTACTCAGGTCTTCATGCACCCGCTCGGTGCACCACACCGTGTGCGGGCAGCCTTCGCGCAGGCTGAGCAGGCCCGTGCAATGGTCGATCTGGCTGTCCAGCAGCACTACCGCGCCAATTGCCGTGTCGCGCAGGCGGCGCGCCGGTTGCAAAGCGGGGAAGCTTTCGAGCTGGGCGCGGATGTCGGGTGAAGCGTTGCACAGAATCCACTGCTCGCCATCGTCGCTCACCGCGATCGAAGACTGCGTGCGCCGCTGCGCCCTCAGGCTGCCATTACGCACACCGGTGCATTGACGACAGTTGCAGTTCCACTGCGGAAAACCTCCGCCAGCGGCGGAGCCGAGAACACGAATGTGCATGGACAACGATCCCCAGAGAAGGAACGGCCATCGCTACGATGGCCGCAGAGCCATCAACGATTGGCGAAATACATCGTCACTTCGAAGCCAATGCGCAGGTCGGTAAAGGCGGGTTTAGTCCACATGGGGCGGTCCTCTTCTTGTGCCGGGCAATTCCGGTAGAGGCATTAATGCACGGGGGGCGGCGGGGCCGAATGCTACTTTGGAACGAGCTTGCGGGGTGCGTTGGTAGGGGGTGACGCGGGCCTTTACCCACGCGGGTGACGCACGCGGGGAGGCGCCCACCCAGAGCCCTCCCCACGTGCGTCGTTGCATCCAGGCCTGGCGGCACCCTACCGCCGGGCCTGTGTGCCCTTAGAAGAAGCCCAGCGGATTGATGTCATAGCTCACCAGCAGGTTCTTGGTCTGCTGGTAGTGGTCGAGCATCATCTTGTGGGTCTCGCGGCCCACGCCGGATTTCTTGTAACCGCCAAACGCAGCATGCGCCGGGTACAGGTGGTAGCAGTTGGTCCACACGCGGCCAGCCTTGATCGCCCGGCCCATGCGGTAGGCGCGGTTGATGTCACGGGTCCACAGGCCTGCGCCCAGGCCGAACTCGCTATCGTTGGCGATGGCCAGCGCTTCGGCTTCGTCCTTGAAGGTGGTCACGCCCACCACCGGGCCGAAGATCTCCTCCTGGAACACGCGCATCTTGTTGTGGCCCTTGAGCAGGGTCGGCTGAATGTAGTACCCGGTGGCCAGGTCACCGTCGAGCCGCTCGGCAGCGCCGCCGGTGAGCAACTGCGCGCCCTCCTCCTTGGCAATCTCCAGGTAGGAGAGAATCTTGTCGTATTGCTGCTCGGACGCCTGGGCACCCACCATGGTGTCAGTGTCCAGCGGGTTGCCACGGGTGATCTTGGCGATCTTCTTCATCACCTCGGCCATGAACGGCTCGTAGATCGATTCCTGGATCAGCGCCCGCGACGGGCAGGTGCACACCTCACCCTGGTTGAAGAACGCCAGCACCAGGCCTTCGGCGGCCTTTTCGATGAACGCAGGCTCGGCCTGCATGATGTCTTCGAAGAAGATGTTCGGCGATTTGCCGCCCAGTTCGACGGTAGACGGGATGATGTTCTCGGCCGCGCATTTCATGATGTGCGAGCCCACCGGGGTGGAGCCGGTAAAGGCGATCTTGGCGATGCGCTTGCTGGTGGCCAGGGCCTCACCGGCTTCGCGGCCAAAGCCCTGGACAATGTTCAACACACCGGCTGGCAGCAGGTCGGCGATCAGCTCGGCGAAAATCGTGATCGACAACGGGGTCTGTTCAGCGGGTTTGAGCACCACGCAGTTACCGGCGGCCAGGGCCGGGGCGAGCTTCCAGGCGGCCATCAGCAGCGGGAAGTTCCACGGGATGATCTGCCCGACCACACCCAGGGGTTCGTGGAAATGGTAGGCCGTGGTCAGCGCGTTGATCTCTGCCGCCCCACCTTCCTGGGCACGGATGCAGCCGGCAAAGTAACGGAAGTGGTCCGCCGCCAGCGGCACGTCGGCATTGAGGGTTTCGCGCACAGCCTTGCCGTTGTCCCAGCTTTCGCTGACGGCCAGCACTTCCAGGTTTTGCTCGATGCGGTCGGCGATCTTCAGCAGCACCAGGGCGCGGTCCTGCACCGAGGTTTTGCCCCAGGCGTCGGCAGCGGCATGCGCGGCGTCCAGGGCGTGGTCAATGTCCGCGGCGGTGGAGCGTGGGAATTCGGCAATCGGCTGGCCATTGACCGGCGAGCTGTTGGTGAAGTACTCGCCACCGGACGGCGGTACGAACTCGCCGCCGATGAAATTGCCGTAGCGGGGTTTGAACGACACGATGGCGCCTGGGGTTCCGGGTTGTGCGTAGATCATGCTGAGCCTCTGCGGGTCGATGCCTGTCCAACGACAGGCGATGGACCGATGGTAAAAAGCCCCGCGTGCCAGACGTATGCATCGTTGGCAGCGGAGCTCTCGTCATTTGGTAGTAGGGCCGCAAGCGGCCCGGTGTCAGCTTTGCGGCTTGGCGCTGGGTGCTGGCGCCTCGGCACTGGCCGCTTGCTGCAGCTGTTTAGGCAACTTGAAGGTCCAGAGCATGCCGCCCTGGTTGAAGTCCTTCACCCGCTTGGCCACTTCGCCGCCCCACAGCGGCACCGCGCCCCCCCAGCCAGACAGCACCGAGACGTACTGCTCGCCGTCCATTTCCCAGGTCACGGGCGAGCCAAGTACGCCGGAGCCCGTCTGGAACTCCCAGACTTTCTCGCCGGTCTTGGCGTTGAACGCCTGCAGGAAACCTTCCGGCGTGCCGGTGAACACCAGGTTGCCTTTGGTGGTCAGCACCCCGCCCCACAATGGCGCGAAGTTCTTGTGGCGCCACACTTCCTTGCCGCTGACCGGGTCGATGGCGCGCAGCACGCCGATGTAGTCTTCGTTGAGCGGTTTGATGGTGAAACCGGCCCCGAGGAACGCCGCGCCCTTCTTGTAGGCGATCCCTTCGTTCCAGATGTCCATGCCCCATTCGTTGGACGGTACGTAGAACAGCCCGGTGTCCCTGTTGTAGGCCATGGGCATCCAGTTCTTGGCGCCGAGGAATGCCGGTGCGACGAACACGGAACTGCCCTTGGCCTCAGTGCCCGGTGCCCCTGGCCGGCTGGCCTCGTTGTAGATCGGGCGGCCATTCTTGTCCAGGCCGGTTGCCCAGGTGATCTTGTCGACGAAGGGGAAGCCGCGGATGAATTTGCCATTGGTGCGGTCCAGCACGTAGAAGAAGCCGTTGCGGTCCGCGGTTGCGGCGGCCTTGACCTCCTTGCCGCCGTCCTTGTAGTTGAACGAGATCAGTTCGTTGACGCCGTCGAAATCCCAGCCGTCATGAGGCGTGCTCTGGAAGTGCCATTTGATGGTGCCGTCGTCCGGGTTCAGGGCCAGGCGCGACGAGGAATACAGGTTGTCGCCTGGGCGCAGGTGGGAGTTCCACGGCGCCGGGTTGCCGGTGCCGAACAGCAACAGGTTGGTTTCAGGGTCGTAGTAACCGCCCAGCCACGGCGCTGCGCCACCGGTCTTCCACAGGTCGCCGGGCCAGGTCTTGCCCGCCTCGCCGCCCGAGATACCGTTCTCGATGGCCTTGCCGTCTTTGTAGACGTAGCCCATGTGCCCTTCCACGGTCGGGCGCATCCACAGCAGTTCGCCGTTCTCCGGGTTGTACGCCTGGATCTTGCCCACCACGCCGAACTCGCCCCCGGCCACACCGGTGATCAGCTTGCCGTTGACGATCATCGGCGCAGCGCTGATGGAATAGCCTTCCTTGTGGTCGGCGACCTTCTTGCTCCAGACCACCTTGCCGGTGTCTTTGTTCAGGGCCACCAGCTTGGCATCCAGGGTGCCGAAGAACACCAGGTCGCCGTACAGCGCCACGCCGCGGTTGATCACGTCACAGCAAGGGCGGATGTCATCTGGCAGGCGCGCATCGTATTGCCAGAGTTTTTTGCCGGTACGGGCGTCGACGGCGAACACCCGCGAGTAGGAGCCGGTCATGTACATCACGCCGTCCTTGATCAGCGGCTGGGCCTGCTGGCCGCGCTGCTTTTCACCGCCGAACGAAAAGGCCCAGACTGGCCGCAGTTCCTTGACGTTGCCGACATTGAGCAGGTCCAGCGGGCTGTAGCGCTGGCCCTGGACCCCCAGGCCATTGGTCACGATCTGCTGCGGGTTTTTCGGGTCCTGGAGGATTTCTTCATCGCTGACAGCGGCCTGTGCCGCGCCGGACAGCAGCATGGCGCTGAGCACCAGGCTCACGGCGAACAAGGGACGACGTGGGGATCGGGTCATGACGGCTACCTTTGGTTTTTTTGTTGTGCCCGGGAAATTTTCCCGGTGTGCCGAGAATTCTTGTGCCCGACCTGCTTGCCAACAATTGCCCGCAATGTGGAGTTTTCTACTTCCTTGGTACAGGGGCTTTCATAGAACAGCGCATAGCTTGTTGAGCTAGCAGGGACTCTGTGGGAGCGGGCTTGCCCCGCGAACACCGGCAAAGCCGGTGCCAAGCACCGCGTAGCCCCATTCGCGGGACAAGCCCGCTCCCACAGCCTGTAGGCTGCTTCTTCGGGTCAGAGAGGCGGCTTGCCGTCGATACGCTGCAACCGCAAACGCTCATACCGCGGGTACAGGTGACTGACGCTGCGAATCAACTCATAACGGGTCAGGCTGATACCGGCAAACCGCTCAGGGATCGGGCTGCGGATCATCTCGACCATGTCATCCCCACGCGCTGCCCCCTCGCGCATCAAGCCATCCAGCCAGCCCAGGTAATCACGCATCTGCGCAAAAGGCTTAGCATCGCTTGCCACCGGCCCATGCCCCGGCACGAGCTGCTTCCAGGGCAAGGCCTGCAAGGTGTCCAGGTCCTTGAGCCAAACGTCCAGCCCTGGGCTGTTGGGGGTGGTCAGGGCGCGCTCGTAAAACACCAAATCGCCGGCAAACAGCACCCCAGTCTTCTCATCGAGAATCGCCAGGTCTGCACCGGTATGCCCGCCCAGCGCCAACAGTCGCAACCGGTGCCCACCCACCTCATGCACACCCGGTTCCAGCACCCGGGTCGGCAGCACCACCTCGGTGCCGCGCATCCAGTCACCGACCAGGCGGTACATGTTCTCGGCCATCGCCTCGCCCTGCTGGCGTAACAGGTCGCCTGTGCCAGCCAGGGCACCGATGGGCACATCGGTAAAGGCTTGGTTGCCCAGCACATGGTCGGGGTGATGGTGGGTCAGCAGCACTCCGACCACCGGCTTGTCGGTGGTCGCGGCAATAGCCTGGCGCAGGGCCTCGCCGTAACGCTTGGACGGCCCGCTGTCGATCACCACCACACCGCTGTCGGTGACGATGAACGCGGTATTGACGATATTGCCGCCATTGGCCTTGGCGAAATTGTCGGTGCTGCCCTCCAGCAGCCAAGTGCCTTCCGCGATTTGCCGGGGCGTGAGTCGATAGTCCAGGTCCGCCCAGGCCGGCAGGCCCAGGCATAGCAACAACAGCAGCATCCAACGCATGACAGGCGCCTCTGGTCAGGGGGTGAAGGCAAGCAACGCGCTCACGGCACCGCCGCTTCGAACTGGTTACCGCTGTTGTCCCGCAACAGCAGCCGGGTAAGCCCGGGGCCCTGGATATCGAACCCCAGGTTGGGGTTCTCACTGACTGCCGGATACAGCGCGAGGCTGGCCAGGCGCTGGCCATCCGCGCCTTGCAATTCGGCATGTTCGAGGAAGAACTCAGGGATGCCGCTGACCAGGCCGTTGTCCATCGGGTGGGACACCTGCAGGCGCAAGCGGCTGCCATCACCGCGCGGGTAGCGCCCGCCCAGCACCTCACCGACATGCTCCTCCCAGCCAGGCTGGGTGCGCACCACGCTGGGCGCGGTACAACCGCCGCCAGCTGCATCGATCAGGGTTGAACCGACATGCCACACGCCGTCACGCGTCAGCACCGCAGCGCGCAGCGGCGTGGCTTGTTCGATGCGGATGCGGATCGACAGCCACGGCAGCACACGTTCGCCAGGCTCGAAGTCGACAATACGCGGCAGGGGGTTGAGTTCGGCCCAGGCAAGAATCCGAACCACGTCGCCCGCGAATGCGCGGGCGTCGATCTCCAGTGGCACTTGCCGGGCGTCCTCGGCAAAGGGCGGCGCCAGCAGTTTCACTCGCTCATCGAAAACGAACGGCGCCTGCCCCAGCAGTTGCTTGTGGTAGAAATCCCACATCACCGAGGGCACCGGGTCGGTCTTGCTGCTCGGTTCACCGGCCTGGGCTGCCCAAGGCATCCAGCAGGCCAGCAGTAAGGTCGCCCGCCAGTTCATTGGTACATCTCCGGTACCTCGTAGCGCAGGCCGTAGGTGGCGTACAGCGCCTTCAGCCGGCCATCGCGGATCATCGCCTCGAGGGCTTCCTCCACCGCATAGGCCAACTGCCGGTTGCTTTCATGCACGGCCATGCCGATGTCCCATGCTTGCTTGCCCAGGTTAGGGTAGGCGTTTTCCGCCAGGGCCAGTTGCGGGTCGGCGGCCTGATGCAACTGCCAGTCAACCTCGCCGCGCATCGCCATCACCGCGTCCACCTGGCCGGCCTGTAGCGCGCCGAACGCCTGTTGCACGCTGGGGTAATGGTGGGTGTTGGCGCTGAGCATGCCGTTGAACACCGAGGTCAGGTAGAACGACGGCACACTGTCCACCTCGACCCCGATGGGGTGCTGCTGGAACACCGCGACACTGGCCACCGAGGGCAGGCGGCGGCGGTCATAGGCCACCTGCCAGCGCTCCTCCTGATAGGGGCCGAACATCACCACCTGGGCGTTTTCCAGCTCGCCCAGCTCGTTGCGCTTCTGCGCGTAGGCGTGGTCGTAGGGCACCCGCATCATCAGGTCGGCCAACTGCTGGTGGCGCAGCGGGCTGCCGCGCCAGATGTAGTCGCGCAGGTCGTCGTCGAGCTTTTCCCCTGGCGGCGCCCAGATCAATTGCAGGTGCACCCCCAAGGCCGTGGCCAGCGCTTGCGCCAGCTCCACATCGACGCCACGCGGCTGGCCGTGGTCCTCGAAGCTGTAGGGCGCGAAATCCTTGTACACCGCCACCTTCAATTCACCGGCAGCGATGATCGCGTCGTAGTTGCGCACCTGAGCCTGCACTGCCGCGCAGCACAGCAGCAGGCCACTCAACAGCACGGCCGACAGACGCATGGCGATCACTCCTCGACGTGCACGCTGTCCAGGTAGGTGCGTACCGCCCACAGGGCTTCCTGGCTCAGGTAATCGGCCATCTTCGGCATGTACACCCGCCCGTCACGCACCGCGCCGTGGCGCACCCGCTCAACGAACCACTCATCCCCGGCCTCGCCCACATCGAGCAGGCGCAAATCCGGGGCGATACCGCCAGACTTGGCTTCCAGGCCATGGCAGGCGGCGCAGTTCTGGTTGTAGGCCGAGGCGCCGATTTCCACGGCTTTGTCGTGCTCTGGGGAGGTGCGGTAAGGGTTGACCGCGGCCCAGCCGTCGCCGTCCAGGCTTACCCCAGCATCTTTGATCGGGGTCAGGCCCTGGGTTTCCACCGCCTGGGGCACCACATTGCCATGAGCCCACACCGTGCCCGTCAGCAAAGCACCGGCCAGCAGGCCTGTAGCGAGCAAGACGTTGCGTTTTTTTGTCATTGTTATGCCCTCAAGATTGCACGCAAGGCCTCAACCACAGAGGCCGTGCCGCCATCTTAGAAACAGCCCGCGCGCGGCCGTATGCTGCTTTGGTGGCCGGGCCTTACTCCCTTGGTAGTAGGGCTTGTGGCGAAGGGCCAAATGAGGTGCCGCCCGGGAACTATTCCCGGCAAGGGCGGGACTTTTTCCGTATCCCCAGCCGCCGTCCCGCCGCCACCCTGTGCAGGCCAAAACCTCCACAGGGAACTGCAACCATGACAATAAGATCGCTACCCGCCCTTTCCCCTCTGGCCCTCAGCGTGCGGGCCCTGCTGCTGGCCGGTAGCCTGGCCCTCTGCACGGCGGCCACCGCGGCCACCGCCCCCGCCGCACCTGCCAGCAAGAACGTGACCTGGGAAGACATCGCCAACGACCACCTGACTACCCAGGACGTGCTGCAATACGGCATGGGCACCAATGCCCAGCGCTGGAGCCCGCTGGCCCAGGTCAACGACCAGAACGTGTTCAAGCTGACCCCGGCCTGGTCCTATTCTTTCGGCGACGAAAAACAGCGCGGCCAGGAATCCCAGGCCATCGTCAGCGATGGCGTGGTCTACGTCACCGGCTCCTACTCGCGGGTATTTGCCCTCGATGCCAAGACCGGCAAACGCCTGTGGACCTACAACCACCGCCTGCCAGACAACATTCGCCCGTGCTGCGACGTGGTCAACCGCGGGGCGGCCATCTTCGGCGACAAGATCTACTTCGGCACCCTCGACGCCCGCCTCATCGCCCTCGACAAGCGCACCGGCAAGGTGGTGTGGAACAAGAAGTTCGGCGACCACAGCGCCGGCTACACCATGACCGGCGCCCCGGTGCTGATCAAAGACAAGACCAGCGGCAAGGTGTTGCTGATCCACGGCAGCTCTGGCGATGAGTTCGGCGTGGTCGGCCAGTTGTTCGCCCGCGACCCGGACACCGGCGAAGAAGTGTGGATGCGGCCCTTCGTCGAAGGCCACATGGGCCGCCTGAACGGCAAGGACAGCACCCCGACCGGCGACGTCAAGGCGCCGTCCTGGCCAGACGACCCGACCACCGAGACCGGCAAGGTCGAGGCCTGGAGCCACGGCGGCGGCGCACCCTGGCAGAGCGCCAGCTTCGACCCCGAGAGCAACACCATCATCGTCGGTGCTGGCAACCCTGGCCCTTGGAACACCTGGGCGCGCACGTCCAAGGACGGCAACCCCCACGACTACGACAGCCTCTACACCTCGGGCCAGGTCGGCGTCGACCCAAGCACCGGCGAAGTGAAGTGGTTCTACCAACACACGCCGAACGATGCCTGGGACTTCTCCGGCAACAACGAGCTGGTGCTGTTCGATTACAAAGACAAGGACGGCAAGGTGGTCAAGGCCACCGGCCACGCCGACCGCAACGGCTTCTTCTACGTGGTGGACCGCAACAACGGCAAATTGCAGAACGCCTTCCCCTTCGTCGACAACATCACCTGGGCCAGCCATATCGACCTCAAGACCGGCCGCCCGGTGGAAAACCCCGGCCAGCGGCCAGCCAAGCCGCTGCCGGGTGAAACCAAGGGCAAGCCGGTGGAAGTTTCGCCGCCATTCTTGGGGGGCAAGAACTGGAACCCCATGGCCTACAGCCAGGACACCGGCCTGTTCTACATCCCCGGCAACCAGTGGAAGGAGGAGTACTGGACCGAAGAAGTGAACTACAAGAAGGGCTCGGCCTACCTGGGCATGGGCTTCCGGATCAAGCGTATGTATGACGACCACGTCGGCACCTTGCGCGCCATGGACCCGGCCACCGGCAAGCTGGTCTGGGAGCACAAAGAGCACCTGCCACTGTGGGCCGGCGTACTGGCGACCAAGGGCAACCTGGTGTTCACCGGCACTGGCGACGGCTTCTTCAAGGCCTTCGACGCCAAGACGGGCAAGGAGCTGTGGAAGTTCCAGACCGGCAGCGGCATCGTCTCGCCACCCATCACCTGGGAACAGGACGGCGAGCAGTATATCGGCGTTACCGTGGGCTATGGCGGCGCGGTGCCGCTGTGGGGCGGCGACATGGCCGAACTGACCAAGCCGGTGGCCCAGGGCGGCTCGTTCTGGGTGTTCAAGATCCCAAGCTGGGACAACAAGACCGCGCAGCGGTGATCGCCTGCGGGGAGCGCCCAGCGCCCTCCCCGCACCTGCCCTCCTTTCACCGAGAGTCTTCGAACATGAATTACCTGCCCTTTGCCCTGCTGTTGGTCCTTGCCCCTGCCCTGGCCGTGAGTGCGGACGACGACGGCAACGATGCGCCCTTGACCGTCAACGGCTGCGTGATCGCCGAAGGCAGCCAGTGCCCGGGCGCCAATTTGCGTGGCGCCAACCTGGCCAACCAGGACTTGCGCAAGATGAACCTGGCCGGCGCTGACCTGCGCGATGCCGACCTGCGCCATGCCCGCCTGGACCTGGCCAACCTGGAAAACGCCCGCTTGCAGGGCGCCAACCTGACCCGCGCCAGCCTGCAGCAGAGCAACCTGCGGTTGGCAGACCTGAGCCATAGCACGTTGATTGCCATTCAAGGCTGGGGGCTGTTTGCCCAGGGTGCGCAGTTCGAAAAGGCCGACCTCAGTGCGGCGTACCTGCAGTTCGCCAGGCTTTCCGGGGCGAACATGCACCAGGCCAACCTGCGGGCGGCGGACCTGGAGATGGCCTGGCTGAGCAAAACCGACCTGCAAGGGGCCAACCTTGGCGATGCTAACCTGCAGGAAGCCAAGTTTGGCCAGAGCAACCTGGCGCAAGCCGATCTGCGCGGCGCGCGGCAGCATTATGGGAATTTTCAGGAGACCAACATGGAAGGGTGCAAGGGATGCCCTGAAACCTGGGACAAGTGAGCGCAGCCAGTCTGCAGCGACTCGGTCACCTGTGGGAGCGGGCTTGCCCGCGAAGAAGGCGACTCGGTGCCTGGCACCGGCTTCGCCGGTGTTCGCGGGCAAGCCCGCTCCCACAGGGTCCCTGCTAAATCTATGAGTCATGTGTTCGTCTGAGGCCCTGTCAACCACCACAAAACCTCACCCCGCCACCCGCACCACCCCCAGATCGATCCCCAGGTGCACCAGCTCAGCATGGGAACTCACCTGCAACTTGCTCTTGAGCAAGGTCAGGTGATTGGAAACGGTCTTGGCACTGATGCACAGCTGTTCGGCAATCACCCGCACCGGGGTGCCCTTGGCCAGCATCACGAAAATCTCCAACTCGCGCTGGGTCATGCGCTGCAAGCGCGGGTCGCTGGCGTTCTGTTGCGGTGTGCAGGCCAGTTGTGTGGCTAAAGGCTGCTCGATATAGGCATGCCCGGCCAACACCCGGTGCACCGCCTCGATCAACACCTGGGGCGCCGAATTCTTGGTCAGGTAGCCCGAAGCCCCCGCCTCCAGGGCCTGGCGCACCAGGGGCAGCTCATCATGCATGCTGAAAAACAGCACCCGCAGTTGCGGCAGGCGCTGACGCAGCCGGCGGGTGGTCTCCAGGCCGCTGATGCCGGGCAGGCCGAAGTCCATGATCACCAGGTTCGGCACTTGCTCCTGAACCCGCACCAGCGCCTCTTCGCCGCTGGCAGCCTCGCGCACTTCCATCGCCGGCAGCACCGCCCGCAACAGGCTGGCATAACCCTGGCGCACCACGGCGTGGTCATCCACCAATACGATATTCATCAGGCCTCCATGGGAATGTTCAGGGCCAACGCCCAGCCGGCACCCGGGCGACTCAGGATGCGTAATTCGCCGCCCAGGCTGCGCGCGCGCTCGGCCATCGAATGCAGGCCTACGCCGGGCCGCTGTGGCTGGCTCGCGCCGCAGCCGTTATCACGCACCAGCAGGCGCAAGCCCTTGGCGCTGCGTTGCAGGCGCACCCGCACCTGGCTGGCGCCGGCATGCCGGGCAACGTTGGTCAACGCCTCCTGCAGCAGGCGATACAAATGCGTTCTGCTGGGGCCAGGCAGCACCGGCAGGCGCTCACCGACCCGCAAACGGCAATCGATGCCCTGGCTGGCCTGCCATTGACTCACCAGCACACCAAAGGCTTCGGCCAGTGGCACGTGTTGCAACGCCAGCGGATACAAGTCGTGTACCAAGGCACGAAAGCCTTGCTGCAGGCGTTCGCAATTAAGCTCCAGGGCTTGCGCGGTCTGCTCCACCACCGTCGGCTGGCCTGCCACCATTCGCAGCAGACAGACCTGGGCGCGGATACCCGCCAGGTACTGCCCGAGGTCATCGTGCAGGGCCTGCGCCAGGTGGGTGCGCTCCTGTTCCTGTACCGCCAACAGGGTTTGGGTGAGCTGGGCATTGTCAGCCCGGGTCTGCTCCAAGGTCGCGGTCATGCGGTTGAAGTGCGCCGCCAACTGGCGTGCCTCCGGCAGGCCGGATTCGCGCAGGCGAGTGGTCAACTGCCCACCCGAGACCTGGCGCAACGCACGCAGCAGTTCATCCAGCAGGCCCATGCCGCGCCGCACCGCCCAGCGGATGGACAACAGGCTCACGAGCAAGGCCAGGCCACACAAGCCCAGCAACTGCTGCAGGGAATCCCGGACTTCGTCGATTTCATCCCGCGCATCCACGGCGATCAATACCCGGCGCCCCTCGCTCAAGTCCAGCAAGCGGGTGCTGTGGCGGCGATCACCGAACAGCTGGCGCCCCAGCCAGGCATCCAGGCCGGCCTCCCGCGGCATCTGCGCAGTTTCGCCCGCCGCCAGCCAGTGCACCCGCACGTGGCGCAGGCTCTGGGTCAGCCGCGGTTGCAGGCTCGCCGGGTTGCGTTCGGCCGTGTCGGCGAGGTACGCCACCACAGCTTCGGCAGACTGCAATTCGCGCTCGACATCGGCCACCGCCTGGTGCAGCAGCAACCCGCCACAGGCCAAGGTGACCAAGGCGAAAAAGAACGTGACCCACAGGTTGATCCGCCACTGGGCCGACAGGTTGATGAGGCGCATTGGGCAGTTTCCTCCGGGTGAACGCGGCCAGGGCTGCGACCCATCGTAAAACCGAGGCCTTAGCGGTGATTTACTACCTTGGTACTGGCCGAGCGCTACTTTCTGCATATTTCCCCCTCCCGGCCGGCTTCCTATGCTGGCGCCATCTGCCGTGGAGTACGTTTATGCGCCAGCCTGCCCCTCTTGCCCTGACCTGCCTGCTGGCCCTGGCCACGGCGCTGTGTTCGGCCTTCGCATCGGCCGCCCCGCCAGAGCAGCAATTGCAGGTGCGCATCGGCTACCTGGGCTATCGCCCCGACCCCGGCCCGCTGCTGTCCAACATCATCCCCGAGCCCGCCGACGCGGGGCTGCAGGGCGCCGAGCTGGCGATTGTCGACAGCAACAGTACGGGGCGTTTTCTCAAGCAGGCGTTCACCCTTGCCAGCACCCACGTAGACAGCCCCGAGGCCCTGCTGCAAGCCGCCAAGGCCCAGCATGACCAGGGCCTGCGGCTGTTTGTGGTGAACGCGCCGGCCGCCAGCCTGCGCGCGCTGTCTGCCGCCCTGCCCGACAGCCTGCTGTTCAACGCCGGCAGCCCCGACGACAGCCTGCGCAGCAGCCAGTGCCTGGGCAATGTGCTGCATAGCCTGCCCAGCCGCGCCATGCTGGCCGATGCCCTGGCGCAGTTTCTGGTACTGCGCAAATGGCAACGGGCGTTGCTCGTGGTCGGCCAGACCGAAGACGACCAGGCCTACGCCGCGGCCCTGCGCCGGGCGGTGAAGCGCTTCGGCGTGCAGCTGGTGGCGGAAAAAACCTGGCGCTTCGACAACGACCAGCGCCGCAGCGCCCAAGCCGACATGCCACTGTTCACCCAAACCGCCGAGTACGACGTAGTGCTGGTGGCCGACGAACGCGGTGACTTCGGCGAATACCTGCCCTACCAGACCTGGTATCCCCGCCCCGTGGCCGGCACCCAGGGCCTGACCCCCACCGGTTGGCACAAGACGGTAGAAACCTTCGGCGCGGCGCAGTTGCAAAAACGCTTCGAAGCCCAGGCCGGACGCTGGATGAACGACCGCGACTTCGCTGCCTGGATGGCCGTGCGCAGCATCGCCAGCGCCGTCAGCAAACTGCGCCAGGCCGAGCCACGCGCCCTGCAGCAACTGCTGCTCAGCGACCAGCTGCCGCTGGATGGTTTCAAGGGCCGCAAGCTCAGCTACCGCCCTTGGAACGGCGAGCTGCGCCAACCCATCCCGCTGGTTCAGCCACGCGCGCTGGTCAGCACTTCGCCCCAGGAGGGCTTCCTGCACCCTTTCAACGAAATGGACAGCCTGGGCTTCGACAAGCCCGAAGTGACCTGCGGCTACCCCTGAAACCGATAATCACAAAAAAAGGATTCCGCCATGCGTCGCCCCCTTTGCTACCGGCCTGTGCTTTTCCCCACCCTGCTGGCCGGCGCGCTGGCGCTTGCCACCGGGCACGCCAGCGCCGCCACCGCCTGGGTCTCGAACGAGAAGGACAACAGCCTCAGCCTGATCGACCTGCAAAGCCTGGAAGTTATCGAGACCCTGCCCGTGGGCCAGCGCCCACGTGGCCTGCTGCTGTCCCACGACAACAAGCGGCTGTACATCTGCGCCAGCGATTCGGACCGGGTGCAGGTGATGGACGTGGCCACCCGCAAGATCATCAAGGAACTGCCCTCCGGCAAGGACCCCGAGCAGTTCGCCCTGCACCCCAATGACCGCTGGCTGTATGTGTCCAACGAAGACGACGCACTGGTAACGGTGATCGACACCGAAACCGACAAAGTGCTCGGGCAGATCAACGTCGGCATCGAGCCGGAGGGCATGGCGGTAAGCCCCGATGGCAAGTGGGCGGTCAATACCAGCGAAACCACCAACATGCTGCACTGGATCGACACCAGCACCCAGACCCTGGCCGACAGCACCCTGGTGGATCAACGGCCGCGCTTCGTCGAGTTCAACCAGGATGGCTCGCGGCTCTGGGCCTCGGCAGAAATCGGCGGCACGGTGACCATTCTCGACGTGGCCACGCGCCAGGTGCTGAAAACCCTGAATTTCCAGATCAAGGGCGTGCACCCGGACAAAGTCCAGCCGGTGGGCATCAAGCTCAGCGCCGATGGCCAGTACGCGTTCGTCGCCCTGGGCCCGGCCAACCATGTGGCGGTGATCGATGCCAAGACTTACGAGGTGCTGGACTACCTGCTGGTTGGGCGGCGTGTTTGGCAGCTGGCGTTCACCCCAGACCAAAGCCAATTACTGGCCACCAACGGGGTCAGCGGCGACGTCTCGGTGATCGATACGAAAACCCTCAAGGTGCTCAAATCGGTAAAGGTCGGGCGTTACCCCTGGGGCGTGGTGGTCACGCCATGAATACCCTCGACGTCAGTGACGTGAGTTTCGCCTACGGCCAGCGCGAGGCGCTCAAGCACGTGGGGTTCAGTGTGGCGCCTGGGCGTTTTGCTGCGTTGCTGGGCCCCAATGGCGCCGGCAAGTCGACCTTGATCGCACTGCTCACCCGGCTTTACGACGTGCAACAGGGCGACATCCGCGTCTGCGGCTGCTCGTTGCGCAACGCGGCGCGCCCGGCGTTGCGACAACTGGGCGTGGTGTTTCAGCAAAGCACCCTGGACCTGGACCTGAGCGTCGAACAGAACCTGCGCTACCACGCCTCGTTGCATGGCCTGTCGCGGCGCCAGGGCAACCTGCGGGTCGACGCCGAACTGGTCCGCCAGGGCCTCGACGAGCGCCGGCGCGAGCCCGTTCGTGCGCTGAATATCGGGCACCGGCGCCGAGTGGAAATTGCCCGCGCCCTGCTCCACCAACCGCGCTTGCTGTTGCTCGACGAAGCCAGCGTCGGCCTCGACCCGGCCAGCCGCCTGGCGCTCAACCAGCACCTTCGGCACCTGTGCCGCGAGCAGGGGCTGAGTGTGCTCTGGACCACCCACCTGCTGGACGAGGTGCAGCCCAGTGATGACCTGCTGATCCTGCACCAGGGGCGCCTGGTCGCCAGTGGCACCGCCGATGCCCTGACCCAAGCGCACGGCGGCGACCTCGACAACGCCTTCGCACGCCTGACCCGCGCGCCCGGCCCCACCCCAGGAGTGAAGGCCTGATGAACGCCTACTGGCAATGTTTCAACGGCATCCTGCTGCGCGAATGCCTGCGGTTCGTGTTGCAGCGCACGCGGTTTCTCAGCGCCCTGGTACGCCCTCTGCTGTGGTTGCTGGTCTTTGCCGCCGGGTTTCGTGCGGCCCTGGGTATAGCGATCATCGAGCCCTACGACACCTACATCCCCTACGAGGTGTACATTATCCCCGGCCTTGCCTGCATGATTCTGCTGTTCAACGGCATGCAGGGCTCGCTGTCGATGGTCTATGACCGCGAAATGGGCAGTATGCGCGTGCTGCTGACCAGCCCCTTGCCGCGGGCGTTTCTGCTCGGCAGCAAACTGCTGGCGACCTCGTTGATTTCCCTGCTACAGGTTTATGCGTTTCTCGCCATCGCCTGGCTGTATGGCGTGCAACCCCCAGCTGCGGGGTTGTTGCTGGCGCTGCCGGCCTTGTTGCTGGTGGCCTTGATGCTCAGCGCTCTGGGGCTGTTGCTGTCGAATGCGATTCGCCAGTTGGAGAACTTTGCCGGGGTGATGAATTTCGTGATCTTCCCGTTATTTTTCCTGTCCTCGGCGCTGTACCCGCTGTGGAAGATGCGCGAGGCCAGCCAGTGGCTGTATTGGCTGTGCGCCCTGAACCCCTTCACCCACGCCGTGGAACTGGTGCGTTTCGCGCTGTACGAACGCTTCAATCCGCTGGCGCTGGCGGTTTGCCTGGGCCTGACCGTGCTGTTCACCCTGCTCGCGATACTGACCTTCAACCCCCAGCACGCAGCGCTGCGCAAGCCGCGCTGACAGCTCATGCCTTGCGAAAATCCCTGTAGGAGCAGCCTTGTGCTGCGAAGAGGCCAGTGACAGCACAGAGAATATTCGCTGCTGTCGCCGACCTCTTCGCAGCACAAGGCTGCTCCTACCGGTCCGTGCTGAGCGAAGGAATAACTGAACACACGCAAGGGCTTTGCAATGATTATGGAGTGACGCTGAGCCAATCATCATGTGCAATCTCTGTAGGAGCAGCCTTGTGCTGCGAAGAGGCCAGTGACAACACAGAGAATCTTCGCTGCTGTCGCCGACCTCTTCGCAGCACAAGGCTGCTCCTACCGGTCCGTGCTGAGCGAAGGAATAACTGAGCACACGCAAGGGCTTTGCAATGATTATGGAGTGACGCTGAGCCAATCATCATGCGCAATCTCTGTAGGAGCAGCCTTGTGCTGCGAAGAGGCCAGTGACAACACAGAGAATCTTCGCTGCTGTCGCCGGCCTCTTCGCAGCACAAGGCTGCTCCTACAGTGGCGTGCGACAGCAGCGGGTTAGGCCCTACTACTTTAGTACTGGCTTTACTGTCTATCGTCGCATTCACAAAGCACCGCCGCTGGCATGTAATGGGCCTATAACAAAAAGGATAAACCCCATGCCTCGTGCCCTGCCCAGGCTGCCACGTGCTTTGCTGGCAGCCCTTTCGCTGAATCTGCTGCTGGGCGTCGCCCAGGCCGGCACCACGCCGCTGTTTTCTGCCGAGGGGTATCGCACCACCCTCTACCGCAGCCCGACACCGCACCAGGTCGAGGGCGCCCAGGTCATCGACACCGCCACCTTGCAAAACCTGCTGGGCCAGCACCCCAAGCCGGTGCTGGTCGATGTGTACCGCCGGCAATGGCTGCAAGGCCGTTTCATCGAAGACGAACCCCACGCCAACCTCCCCGGCAGCCACTGGTTGGCCAACACCGGCGACGGCGAGCTGAGCCCGGCCTGGCAAGACTACTTCGTGCGCCACCTGCAAACAGCCACCGCCGGCCGCCTGGAGCAACCGCTGGTCTTTTACTGCCGCTCCGATTGCTGGTTAAGCTGGAACGCGGTAAAACGCGCAGCATCCCTGGGCTATAAGACGTTGTATTGGTACCGCGACGGCCTGGACGCCTGGGAAGCAGCCAACCTGCCATTGCAGCCGGCCCAGCCAGAGCCCTTTCCCTGAACTCACTACCGGTAAACGCGTGCGCGCCCCATCCAATAAAAACGAGGTGAAAAGGCCATGTACAAAATTCTGATTGCCGACGATCACCCACTGTTTCGCGAAGCCATCCACAACGTCATCAGCGATGGCTTCCCAGGCAGCGAAGTCATGGAGACTGCCGACCTGGACAGCGCCCTGGCGCTGACCCTGGAACATGACGACCTCGACCTGATCCTGCTCGACCTGAACATGCCCGGCATGCACGGCCTCAATGGCCTGATCACCCTGCGCAACGAGGCACCGACCACACCGGTGGTGATTGTCTCGGCCGAGCAGGAAAAACAAATCGTGCTGCAGGCCATCACCTATGGCGCCGTGGGTTTCATCACCAAGTCCTCGCCACGTTCGCAGATGATCGAAGCAATCGAGCAGATCCTCACCGGCAATGTCTACCTGCCACCCGACATCATTCGCGCCAACAAAAGCAGCACCAGCCGGCGCCAGAGCGATACCCCAAGCTTCCCACCCGAGATGCTCCAGGCCCTGACCCGCAAGCAGTTGCTGGTGCTCGAGCGCATGACCAAAGGCGAGTCGAACAAGCAGATCGCCTACACCCTGGACATCGCTGAAACCACGGTCAAGGCCCACGTTTCGGCGATCTTGCGCAAACTCAACGTGCACAACCGGGTGCAGGCCATCCTCAGTGCTGGCGATATCGACTTCGGCGACTACCTGCGCCGTTAAAGTGGCTGAACGGGGCTGTTGGCCAGCAAATGGCTCATCGCAGCCTTGAGTTTCATTGGCCGCACCGGCTTGTGCATCAGGGTGTGGCCCCGCTCGCGGATCTGTTGCTTAAGTTCGTTGCTGTAGTTGGCGGTGATCATCAATGCCGGAATCGGCACGGCGCGGCGGGCACTGATCCTGGCCACGGCATCGACACCATTGCAGTCGTTGTCCAGGTGGTAGTCGGCGATCAACAGGTCGGCTTCGGCGTGGTAGTTGTCCACCTGCCGCGCCAGGTCTTCCTCCGACAGCGCAGTGACCACCCGGCAACCCCACCCTTCCAGCAGGGTGCGCATGCCGGCACAGATCGCCGCATCGTTATCCAGCACCCACACCCGCGCACCGCGCAGGCGTTCGAGCATCGGCTCGCTGATGGCCAGGCTCGGCGGGGCCTTGGGCGCGGTTGCGCTCAGCGGCACTTCGACGGCGAACACCGAGCCTTTGCCGAGCCAGGAACGCACCCGAATCCGATGGCCGAGAATGCCCGCGATCTTTTCCACGATTGCCAGGCCCAGGCCCAAGCCACGGTCTTGGTCCGGGCGCTGTACATCGCCCCGCTTGAACTCCTGGAACATTTCGTCCAGGCGCTCTTCGGCAATGCCGATCCCGCTGTCCCAAACTTCGATCCACAGGCCCCGGCGCTGGCGCCGACAGCCCAGCACCACGCGGCCGCTGCGGGTGTAGCGGATGGCATTGCTGAGCAGGTTGCGCAGGATCCGCGCCAACAGCTGGATGTCACTGTGCACCAAGGCCGAACAGCCCACGAAGTGCAGTTTCAGCCCTTCGCTGCGCGCCACCTGGGCGTATTCGGCGGCCAAATTGTCCATCAATTCGCTAAGGGCGAAGGGGGCGATATCGGCCTTGATCACCCCGGCATCAAGCTTGGAAATATCCACCAGGGTGCCTAACAGGTTTTCCACGTCCTCCAGGGAATTACTGACGTTGCGCACCAGTTGAACGCTCTGGTGCGGCTCGCGGTGTTCGAGCAACGCGCTGGTGAACAGCCGCGCCGCGTTCAGGGGTTGCAGCAGGTCATGGCTGACCGCAGCGAGAAATTTGGTTTTCGACAGGTTGGCCTGCTCGGCCTCGCGCTTGGCCTCGCGCAACCGTGATTCGGCCCGGCTGCGCTCATCGATCTCGCGCAGCAACTGGTCGTTGAGGCTGGTCAGCTCGGCGGTGCGCTCGCGCACCCGTTGTTCAAGGTTCTGGTATGCCTGGTGCAGCGCCTCGGCGCTCTTGCGCCGCTCGGTAATGTCGCGGATCAACACGAAGATCCCCACCACTTCGCCATTGGCCAGGCGGTTGGGGACGTAGGAGCGCAGCATGTAGCGCTCCTGGCCGTTGATGTTGTTTTCGGCAAACTCGAAGGTCACGCTCTCGCCCGCCAACGCGCGCGCCACGTAGGCCTCCAGGCGTTGGTAATGCGACTCGCTGTGGGCTTCGCGCAGGCTCTGGCCCAGCATCACGCCGCGGGGCCAGCAGTACCACTGCTCATACACCTTGTTGGTGAACTCGTAGACCAGGTCGGCATTCAAGTAGGCGATCAGCGCCGGAACATGGTCGGTGATCAGGCGAATCAGTTGCGATTTCTGCGCCACCGCCTGCTCGCGGCGCAAGGTCTCGCTGAGCTTGACCTCGGTGATGTCGGTGAACAGGAACACCCGCCCGCCTTCGCAAGTAGGCCGTTCGCTGACTTGCAGCCAGCGCCCGTTCTGCAGGCGGTACAGCAGGTGCTCATCGGCCGGCCCGCGGGGCTCTTCGGTGAACACCCCGCTGGCGGTCATCAGTTGCTTGACCTCGGCCAAGCGCATGCCGGCGATGATCCGCACCCGGCTGTTGGCCCAGAACGCCTTGAAACGGCTGTTGCACAGCACGATGCGCTGGTTCTGGTCGAACAGCACGAAGGCGTCGGAGATGCTTTCGATGGCGTCGATCAAGTGTTGGTGGGCGGTCTCAGCCCGCAGCCGCGCTTCACTGAGCAGGTGGTTACCGGCCTTGAGCTCGGCCATGGCCTGGTTGAGGGCGTCGGTGCGCTCGCGGACCTGCTCAGCCAGCACCACCGAGTGCTGGAATGCCGCGTAGGGGTCGTTGCCGCGGGTCACGCCCGACTCGACGCGTTCGATCAGCGCACTGTTGATGCGCTGCAGCTTGCGGTTCTCGTGCTGCAGCCGAACGACCTCGGCCTGCAGTTCAGCGGCTGACGGGTGGCCGGTTGCGGGCAATGGCGACCCCGGTGAAGGTCTGGTTGATATGCATGCCATTGAACTGTTCTCCATAGGTGTTGAAGCCCATCACCCGCTGCTCGCGCAAGAACGCGCCGACCTGCTCCAGGCCGTCGTGGGCTTCCAGTTCCAGGCGCCGCAAGAAACAGTCGCAGCCAATGGTCAGCAGCAAGGGGCCCAGGCGCTGGTGCAGCCCGTCGAACAGGGTGTGCAGCTTTGGCAACAGCGGGCCCGGTGTCATGGCCGTGAGCACGATGCCGTTTTCCACCGCACAGTAGAAACTCAGGCTCAGGTCCGGGTGCACCTGCTGGATTGCCCGGACGTAATACTGATCGTGAATCCGCACCGCCAACGGGTGGGCAGCGAATACCCGGTGATCGAGCTCGGCCACCGGCACGCCGATGTGCCGGGCGTATTCCTCGGCAGCGGGTTCGGCATTGAGTTCGAAGACCCGCCGCTGAGCACTGTCGGCGCCGGTCACCACCAGCTTTTCATCACGCGGCAGGATGTGGTGCGTGGTGAACACTTCAAAGTCGAGCCAGGTATTGACCAGCACCACTACCGCCGCGCCGCTGTGGAACGCCCCGCCGAAGTACACATGGGTACGGGTCAGGTAGTTGTCGTCGCCGGCCGACCCGCCGAAATGCGGAATGTCCCCCAATGCCGCGCTCAGGGCGCCAAGGAACATCTCCTCACGGCTGGACAAGCCGTCGAGCAGGGTCAGGGCAAAGCTGTGGCCTTTGATCGGCGCGAGGGTATTGCTGCGGCAGGTGCCGACCAGCCGTTCGACCATCTGCTGGGCGTCGATCAGGCTGAAGCGTTCCATTTCATCGATCAGTTCGGTGGCGATGGAAAACTGCCGATGATCGAACCCCAGCGCCGTCACGCAGTTACGGCCGTAGCCTAGCGGGGTGATTTCGCCGGCACTGGTGCAGCCCACCAGGCGAATGCCGCCGAAACCCTGTTCCAAGGCCTCGCCCAGTTCCTGCAGGTCGTATTCGGCAGAACAGAAGAACAGCACGAACCCCAGGTGCGGGTGCAGCAGCTGCCGCGCCAGGTCCTGGGCTGCAAGCCGCGCATCGGTTGCCTGGGACATGGCGCTGACCACACCGTCGTTCTGGGCCTGCTGCATCGTGGTCTCCGGCGCGGGTTGTCTGAAGGTTGAGTGTACGGAGGACGTCCCGGAGGGCGAATGCTACTTGGGTAGCGGGTAGGCGGTTCCATGGGAGGATGGGTTGCACGTGCAATTGCTGGGGCCGCTTCGCGGCCCCAGCGGTCTACCAGGTCAGCACCGCCCCCAATGCAAGGGTATCGGTGTCTTCGTTCTGGTCGCTGGTGTCATGCCCATCAATGGAAAACTGGTTGTACTCGGCCACCAACGTGAGGTTGTCGTTGACGTCATGAAACAGCGCCACACCCCGCGTCTCGTAATCCGCGCCACTGCCCACCACACCGTTGCCATCGTCCTTGGTCTTGCCGTAGGACAACGCCAGGCGGTTTTTACCAACTTTGTACGACCCTTGCAGCAGGTAACCGTCGCTGTCGACATTGCGCAGGGTCGGCTCGCCGGCGTTGTTAGTGAAGAACGGGTTGATACCCTTGGCCTGGAAGCCGGAGCCGGTGAGCGACAGCCCGCCCATCTTCGCCTGCACGCCATAGCCGACACCTTTGGAGGTGATCGACTTGACCGTCGAGTCGGTGTTGTCCGAGGTCTGGTAGCTGCCATTGATCCAGCTGTAGATCTTGGCGCCGGCAAGGTCGAACTGGTAGGTGATCTCGCTCTCGGTGCGGGGGTTTTCCTGATACGCCTTGCCGGTCGGGCTACTGTCGTTGGTGTCCACCGGGTCCATGATGCCCACCGCCACCCGCAGGCCCTCCATCACCGGTGTGCGGTAGGTGATCTGCGAGGTGGG
This sequence comes from Pseudomonas sp. LAIL14HWK12:I10, assembly GCF_900184205.1. NCBI lineage: Bacteria > Pseudomonadati > Pseudomonadota > Gammaproteobacteria > Pseudomonadales > Pseudomonadaceae > Pseudomonas > Pseudomonas sp. LAIL14HWK12:I10. The sequence goes on from NZ_FXWU01000003.1 coordinate 103,767, forward strand.
GAACGGGTACGGGTAACCGCTGCCGATGTTGCCGAACGATACCCCGCCGCCGTCCACCAGCCCCAGGCTGTCACTGACCTGGCCGTAACCGGCAAGCAGCTCGTCCAGCAGAATGTTGGAACGCGCAAACAGCCCGAAGTCCTTGCCGATCAGCACCTCGCCCCACTCGGGGTTGGCCACGGTGCCGTAGAACTGACGCACGTCGATGGCGGTGTCGGTGCCGTTGGTTTCGCTGTCGTTGATGGTCACCCAGAACGAGGCACGCGCCCCGAGCTTCAGGTCATCCACCTGTTTACCCATGTTGAAGCCCAGGTAGTTGGGCAAAAAACCCATCTTCACCCGTGACTGGCGGCGGTCGAATTGATCGCCCGCCCGGTCGACATCACTGTTGACGTAAAAGGCATTGATGTAGCCGTCGGTGGAAAACGTGGTCTGGTCCTTGTCGTACAGCATGATCTCGGCCTCGGCGACGCCGCTCAGGCCCAGAGTTGAAAGGCTGGCGATGACAGCCGTCAGGATACGAGGCGATAGTTTCTTATTGTTGTTGTGCATGACGCGCTCCAAAAACGTGGGCTCGGTGTTGGAGGCGATTATCAGAAGCAGGCACACCGCTCGGTACGCTGCCTTGGAGGGGGTTGCAGGCTGCTTTGGGCCGGCGCGCGTGGCGCGATGATTAAGGCCCGAGACCGGCTTAGGCCAGGGGGCAACACCAAGGGTGTACGCCTGATGATCAGCGAAGGATCAATACCCCAGGCTGAAGCGCCCGCTCACCGCAAGGGCAGTGACAACGTTGCGGCCAACCCGCCGTTGGCGCGATTGTCCAGGCGTACCTGCCCGCCCATCCGCTCGATGATGGTGGCCACGATCGAGAGCCCGAGCCCTGCCCCATTCGGGCTATTGCGGCTGTAGAATCGCTCGAACACACGGGTGAGGCTGGCCTTGTCGATGCCCGGCCCATCGTCGTCGACAGTCAGCTCGAAACGACTGCCCAAGCGCTTGAGTGAAACCGTGATACGCCCGCCGGGTGGCGAGTGCTCGACCGCGTTGGAGACCAAGTTCTGCAATGCGATACCCAACGCGCCGGCATCGATCGCCAGGTGAAGATCACCCTCGCCAATCTCCAGCGATGGCTCAAGGCCGCGGTCCAGTATCCAGGGGGTGAGCTCTGCCAGGATATCGGTGACGACCTCGCCCAGATCGACCTCGGTGGTGGCACGCTGACCGAGGCGCGGTTCGACCCGGGCCAGGGTCAGCAACTGGTTGACCACCCGGGTCAGGCGGTCGACGCCGCCAATCAGGTAGCCCAAGGCTTTCTGCCGCTCGGCATCGGTATTGGCGGCCTGGGCGTTCTGCGCATGCAGGCGCAGGATGGCCAGCGGCGTGCGCATTTCATGGGCCGCATCGGCAATGAACCGGTGTTCACGGCGCAGCAGGTCCTCGATGTGCGCCAACAGGCGGTTGATGGCGGCCTGCATGGGTTCCAGCTCCGACGGCAGCGGCACCAGTTGCAGGGGTTCGAGCGAGTCGGCATGCCGTGCGCGAATGACATTGGCCATGTTCTGCAACGGGCGCAGGCCCCAGCCAATGGCGGCCCAGACCAACAACGCCAAGCCCAGGCTGCCCAACAGGAACGGGAACAACGTATGGCGCACGATGCGGTCGATCAGGTCGAAGCGCACATCATCGCGCTCGCCCACCCAGATCATCCAGTGCTTTTCCGGCACTGGCAGAACGAAACCGCGCCATTGCTCGCCCTCACTGGAAAAATCATAAAAACCCGGCGCCGTGGGCGGTGGGTCGAGTGTCGGTGCACTGGGCGTCTGCACCAGCAGCCCTGCCCCGTCCCCCCAGACCTGAAACGCCAGTTTGCTTTCATAAGGGTGCCCAACCCGGTGGCGCCCGGCCTTGCTCAGTGCCTCGTTGAACGCGCGATACAGTTGCTCGCGGTTGCCCTCCTGCACCGGCAAGCTCATCACCCCCTGTAGCAGCCGGGCATTCTGCGCCAGGTGGGCATCGTAGACCTCGTTGATCTCGCGCCGGCTGTCATGGTAGTTGTACAGCGCCAGCAGCCCTGTACCGAGCAACATCAGCAGCATCACCCGCCACAGCGTGCGTTGACGCAGTGAGCTCATACCTTGCCCTCGACCAGATAGCCGATGCCGCGAACGGTGCGGATCAGGCCGTTGAACAGTTTTTTGCGCAGTTGGTAGATGTTCACCTCCAGGGTATTGCTCTCCGGTTCCTCGTCCCAGCCGTACAGCAACTGGGTCAGGCGCTCACGGGTGAACACCTTGCCCGGCTGCGCCAGCAACTCGTGCAGCAACCGGTACTCCTTGGGCGTCAAGACCACGGGCAGGCCGTTGTAGTGGACCTGCTGAGTGCTGGGGTCAAGGGTCACTCCGGCGTGCTCGATGAGCACTTTGGCCCGCCCGGCGCTGCGCCTGAGCAGCGCGCGCAGGCGGGCCTTGAGTTCGTTGAGGTCGAACGGCTTGACCAGGTAGTCGTCGGCGCCAGCATCCAGCCCGACGATGCGGTCCTCGGTGGCATCACGGGCGGTGAGCACCAGCACTGGCAGGCTCTTGCCCCCCGCCCTGAGCCGGCGCAGCAACTCGATGCCGTCCAAGCGCGGCAGGCCCAGGTCGAGGATGGCCAGGTCAAATGCCTCGTGCTGCAGGGCATGCAGCCCGCTCACGCCATCGCGCAACCAGTCGAGGGTGTAGCCCTCTTGGCGCAAGCCGTCGCAAATCCCCTCGCCCAGTGCGGTGTCGTCCTCAACCAGCAGCAGCCGCATGTTCAGTCCTGTTTGTCCTTGATGGCTTTGAGTAAAGCATCGATATCGCCACGCCGGCCCTGGTCGGCCAGTTCACGCCCCGGCCGAGGCGGCGCCTGTCGCGCTTTCTGAAGGGCCGCGGTGGCTTCGGCATAGCGTTTTTGCCGGTAAAGATGATCGGCCCAGAAGTAATTGCTGTCGATGCCGTTGGGGTTGATCTGCAGCGCCTTGCGCAGCAAGGCGTCAGCCTTGTCGCTGTCGCCGAAGCCGATGGGCCAGCCGGGTACCTGGTCGTACAAGGTCCCCAGGCTGGTGTAAGCGGAACCTTGCAAGGCGGTGGGGTCCATTGCCATCGCCTGCTCGAGGCTCGCCTTGGCGGCCTTGACCTTGCCCAGCGCACTGAGGCCGCCGATGGCCCCGGCCCAACTGCTGTTGATGATGCCGTCCCAGATCAAGGGTTCGGCCGACCCTGGGTGCTGGTGGACCAAGGCCGAGGCGTCGGTCGACAGTTTTTCGAAGGCATCCGCGCGCTTGTCCTTGGGCGTCTGATACTGGATCTGCGCCCAGCGTTGCTGCAGCGCGGCCAATTGCTGCGTGCCCGCCTGGTCCAGCGCCCAGGTCAGGGGTGTGAAGGCCAGCAGCCCGACAACGAACAGACGTTTCATTTGAGCGACTCCTTGGAATGGCTACCGATGTAGCGACGAATGACCGGCAGTTGCTTGCGCAGAGTGCGGTCCACCACGCCGGGCAGCATGCCGTTGATGCGCACGAAGAGCTTTTCTGGCCAGCCGAGGTAGAGCTCGCTGCGCTCGGACTGAACCGCCTGCAGGACGGCGCGGGCCACATCGGCGGGGTCGTCCATGCCGACCTTCAGCGCTTCGTTGAGCGCCATGGCTGCACTGCTGTTCATCGCCGTGCGGGTCGCCCTGGGGGCCGCGTACAGCACGTTCACCGAGGTATCGGCCAGTTCGCGGCGCAGTGCCTCGGAGAACCCACGCAGGGCAAATTTGCTGGCGCAGTAAGTGGCATAACCCGGGTAGCCGATAGAACCGTAGGTCGAGCCGACATTGACCACCAGCGCCTTGGGTTGCGCACGCAGCAGTGGCAGGCAGACACGCGTGAGCTGCAAGGCCGCCTTGATGTTGATGTCCAGCAGTTCGTCGAGGGCCTGCTCGTCGAGTTGGTCGAGCAAGGCAAAGCGATTGACGCCGGCGGCGTTGATCAGCACGTTGACACCGCCCATGTCCCGGGCACGGGCGAGCACCTGTTCACGGCCGTCTGGGGTACGCAAGTCGGCCGACTGCCAGCGCAGCCTGTCAGGGTAGCGGTTCATCAGGCTGGCGAGCTTGCCCATCTGCCGGCTCACCGCCAGTACCCGGGCACCGGCTGCGCACAACTGCTCGGCCAATTGCAGGCCAATGCCGCCGCTGGCGCCGGTCAGCACTACCACGGATTCAGACAAGCGCATGGCGCACCTCTTGCTGGCCCAGCTGGCTGCCACGCGGCAACCCCTGGAACATCTCGGTGTACAGGCGGTACACCACCTTGGCGGCGTGGACCACCGCCTGCTGATCGTCAGCAGTGTCCAGGCGGTCCATCAGGCGCTTGTAGGTCACCATATGGTCCTGGTCCAGCGCACCGTGCGAACTGAGGTAGCTGAACGCCTTGTCCGGCAGCGCCAGGGTGCGCTGGATGCTGCCGGCGGCATGAGTCGCCAAGGCAATGCTGGTGCCTTCAAGCACATTGACCATGCCAAACAACCCGACCGGGTTGCCGCGGGCGATCAGGTCGTAGAGGTAGGCGACCATCAATTCGATCGCCATTGCCGGTCGGCCGTCACGCACCGCTTGCCAGTTACCCTCACAGGCATCGATATCGTTGAGAATCCACTGCTCGTGGCCGTACTCCTCCTCGATGTACTCGCACACGGCGCCGCGCAGCCACTCCAGGCGTGATGGCAAGCGTGCGCCGCACGCCATCATCAGTGGCACGGTGTGACGCACATGGTGATACGCCTGGGTCAGGAAGGCGACGTAGCTGTCCAGGCTGACCTGGCCGGCCAAGGCTTCACGGATCACCGGCACACTGAACAGTGCCTGGCGCTCGTCGGTGGTTTGCAATTGCAGCGTGTCGAAAAAGGACATGGCGAACCTCACAATGGGATGTCGGATAACAAGCCTTGGTAGTGCTGCAAAATGGCCTCGCGCCGTGGGCGGCCATTGGCGGTCAGGGTGCCATCAGCGCAGCTGAGGGGGCTGGGTAAGCGTCGCCAGGCATGAACCCGGGCGTAGTCAGGCAGTGACGCATTGCTGTGCTGCACGGCCTGTTCGATCGTGGCATCAGGGGTACTGGGATCCAGTGGCCAGAGCAGTGCCACATTGCGCGGCATGCCCTCGCCGTGCACGAACGCCTGGGCGATGACGCCACTTTGGGTCAGTTCGGCCTCCACCCACTCAGGGTTGACGTTGCGCCCGAAACTGGTGATGAACTGGTGCTTCTTGCGCCCGTTCAGGTACAGGTAGCCGTCCTGATCGACATAGCCGAGGTCACCGGTGGCCCACCATGGCGTGGACACAGGGGCTTCGCCCAGGTAGCCGATCAGGAGCGAACCTGCCACCAGCACCTCACCGTCGTCGGCGATGCGCACCTGCACATGGGGCAGTGGCTTGCCGACACTGCCGAGGCGCTGGGCGCCGGGGCGGTTCAACGCCACCACCGAAGCACACTCGGACAGGCCATAGCCCTCGAACACCGGTAAGCCGATCGCTTCGGCCCTCGCCAGCAGGCTGGGCGAAACCCGCGCGCCCCCGACGGCGACGAAGCGCAGCGGCCCCACCCGCATCAGGCCGCGCTCGATCGCGGTAATCAGCCCCATTAACAGCTGCGGCACCAGAATCAGGCTTTGGGCGCCACTCAACGCAATGGCACTCAGCAAGCGCTTGAAGTCGACCTGGCTCGCGCCCCCCATGCCCAATTGCACCTGGGGATAGAGTTGCACGCATGCCCCTGCGATCAGGGCGGCGTACACGCCAAGGTTTTCCAGCAGCACGCCAAACGGCAGTACCGCCAGATAGCGCTGGGGGGCGCTCGGCCGGCTGGCGGCTTCAAGTTCCCGGGCCACGCGCAGCATGGCATCGGCACCCAGGCAAACGCCTTTGGGTTGGCCCGTGCTGCCAGAGGTGTAGGTGATCTTGGCGGTACCGCTGGGCAGCGCCACCTCCCCACCGACAGGCCGGGCCCAAAACGCGTCCTGCTGGACAAACCCCAACTCGACGAGCGTATCTATCCACTGCGCCTCGCACAGCACATGGCTGGCGCCGCTTTGCTCGATACAATGCCTGAATTGTGCAGCACTGAAGAACCCAGGGACGATCACGCAAGGGCGCTCGGCAAACAACGCCGCCAAGTCCCAGAACAGCAGTTCGGGGCCGTTATCCAGGGCCAATACCAAGGGGCCTCCCGATTGCGCACGCAAGGTATGGGCCCGTGCTTCGACTTCAGCCAGCAGTTGCCGGAAGGTGAAGCGCCCTGCTACACCTTGCACGGCTACGGCCCGCTCCTGTTCACTTGCATACTTGAACAGCAACTGACGGAAGTACTCCAGCTCATGCGGCATGGCCGGTCTCCTCGATGATCGATGGCAGCCCCAGGCGCTCAAACACGCCAGCCTTGCTCAGCGCCTCGAAACCGAGCCCGATGTTGCCGGCGAACACCTGCGGATGCTGGTCGTAATAGGTTCCCCAATGGTCCATCTGCTCGCCCAACCGCTCAGGGTCGGCCGCAGCTAGCACCGTAGGCATCAGCCCCAGGCGCTGGAAGCTGTTGATCAGCGTGGCCGCCCCCGTGAATGCCACCCATTGCAAACCGCGCGTGGCCAGCAGCCAGGTCACGGCAATGATCATGATGCGTGCACTGCCAGCGCTCAGCGAGGCCAGATTGCCCACCTCGACCATGCTCTCCCGCGCTAGCGGGTAGCCGGCCACGCGGGAAACCGACGCCTCCAATGGCTCGTCCAGGTATCGCTCGAGAAACAGCGCACCACTGCTGGCCGGGCGCATGCCTGCGGCGGCAATCATCCGCCCATGGCTGTCATACAACGCCAGGAGTTCAGGCAGGTAATGGTGCACATCGGCGTGATGCACGCTCAGAAAACACTGGTGAATGAAGTGCTCAAGGTCACGACGCCCTGCATCAGGCTCCAGGTGCAGGGACAGTTGGGCATGGTGGTCGGCGTGGCTGCCGATACGTAGCGGCAGCAGGCTGCTCCATTGATGCGGGTTCATGAAACGCCCCCCGTGGGATTCGATGAGGGGAGTATCCGGCGTGAATCTGAAAGGAATCTGAAGTCAGATGGACTTGCTGATCGGGCAGACGCCACGCATGCTGGTCATTGTCACTGTCAAACCACAGGTTATTCCATGCTCTACGTCGTCATGCTCGGCGGACGCCACCCCCGCGCCAGCATCGAAGTTCACGATGTGGTATTTGCCCAGGCCGACTCGCTGGAGCAAACCTACCCCCTCTTGCGCAACGCCTGGTTCGGCAGCCCCAAAGGGTTGCACATCGACTCCTGGCTGGAAGTGCACGGAGTGGACGGGTATCGCATCGCGTTCAGCCAGGCAGCGCCACCGCCAGGGGCCATGCGCCTGTTTTTCCTGAACCTGGGGGGTTACGAGCGGCAGGTGTTTGGTGAAGCGCATCGCTACCAGCTAGTGGCTGCTACTGACAAAGCCGCCGCCAAACAACTGGGGAAGCAGCGTATGGCGGCAGGTTGGTTGAAACCCCATACCGACGCGGTGCTCGATGTAGACGATTGCTTACCGATTGATCTGCTAGAAGGGCGCTATGTGCACCTGGTTGAGGGTGAGCATTACGGCATTGTGCAGCGTAGCGATTACATTCTGATCTGAGTGACAGGTCATCAACGCCTGTACGTTTCGTGCAGATGACGCGCGACTAAATCTCGCAACAGGGGATCACAGAGTCCCTTCGATTGTTCTGACCGTTATCGTTTTCGCGAAGAACAGCCGATTTGTTAACACATTCGCGTGGGCTTTAGCGTTTTCGCTGCCTCTCACCAGCGCAACAACCGGGACCCTGCCAACGCCCCCACCAACGTGGGGAGCAGCATGCCCAACAGGTACCAGGTCCCCCAGAACGGCACCTGCATTTCCGGGCAGTGCAGGCAATACGCCAAGGTCGCAGTCGAACCGGCGAGCAGCCCTGCAGCGCCACCAGCCTGGCGCAACCGTGTTGGGGCCAGGCCGCGCACTGCCCAGAACACGGCGATGAACACCGGCACGCTCAGCAGCGAGATATTCAACGCGCAGGTGCGCCAGGTACGGCCGAAGATCAACTCGGCACGGGCCTCGACCGGGGCGCCCGACAAACTGATCGCCGCACCCAGCCAGACCACCAGCAACGGCAGCCCCAGCAGCCCCCAGGCCAGCCCACCCTTCACACCCGGCCGGGCCAAACGTTGCGTGAGCCATAGCGCAAGCAGCGCGAGGCTGCCAGGCAAGGCCAGCTTGGCCCAGAACAACGGCGTGCGCGCCACGTCGGCAAGGTCGCTGCGCACGCCATAGAGGGCCACTGTCATCAGTACTGCGGCGAGCAGGCCCGCGAGCAACGCCTGGGCCAGGCGCCGCGCCAGGGCATGGCGGTCCACCGGCCCTTCGCCAGCGGCCAGCAGGGTAATCAGTTCATCGGTTTTCATCGTCTTCACTGCCTCGAATCAGCCTGGCCAAGGCCTTGAGCCCACGGTGTATGCCTACCTTGACCGCCGAACTGGAGAGCCCGGTGATACGCGCGGTTTCCTCCACCGACAGGCCCTCAAGCTTGACGTGGACGATCGGCAAGCGCTGGCGCTCCGGCAACTGCCCCAGCAGTTTACCCAGGTCTCGGCTGGCCTGGGCTGGCGCTTCGTCGCTGGCGGCGAACAGGTCACTGTCGTCGTCCAGCAGGTCGTGCAGCGCATCGTGATGCGCGTAGCGGCGTAGGTAATCCGCCAGCTTGTAGCGGGCAATCGCCTGCACCCAGGCCGTCAGCGGCTGTTGCGGCTGATAGGTTTGCCGCGCGTTATGCACGGCCAGCAACACTTCCTGCAACAGGTCTTCGACCTCGGCAGGGCGCTGTTGCAGCCGCCGCTTGAGAAAACCCCGCACGTGCAGCGCCAGTGCCGCGAGAAATTCGCGGTAGGCCTGCGCATCACCCGCCAGCCCGCGCAGCAGCAAACCCTGCAACTGCGTCTCGCGAGCGGCGAGGAGGTCCTGTGGGTTAGTTCGTTGCATTGGGCGCCAGGGTTACACCGTCGGAAGGTTTCTTTTATCGAACCTTAGATGAGCCACAGCCACTGGAAAAAAATTTTCGTCGGCCTGTAACCCGGGCAGCGATCGCCGCGAACTACTCAATGAGCCTTCGGTACAACACCCTGGCCCCATCCTCTGGAGACACTCTCATGAAAACCCTCGCCCTCGCCACCGCCGCCCTGGCCCTTACTTCAATGGCCAGTGTCGCCTTCGCCGGCACCACCGCCGGCACGGGTACCGCCATGGAAAAATGCTACGGCGTCGCCATGGCCGGCAAAAACGATTGCAAGGCCGGCGCTGGCACCACCTGCGCCGGCAGCGCGAAAAAGGACTACGACGGCATGCACTGGAAGAACGTCCCGGCCGGTACCTGCACGTCGATCAAGACCCCCAACGGCATGGGGTCGCTGACCCCGATCAAGTCCTGAGCAGAGGCCGCCGACCATGAACCGGAACTTACTCCTGGGCGCTGGGCTAGGGCTCAAGGCCGAGCACTATGCCCAGGCCCTGGCGTGCAACGCCGAAGGCCTGTGGTACGAGGTCCATCCGGAAAACTACATGGTCGGCGGCCCGCGCCTGGCCTGGCTGCAGCGCATGGCCGAGCGCCATCCGCTGTCGCTGCATGGCGTGGCACTGTCACTGGCAGCGGACGCCGAGCCGGATGCCGCCCACCTGCGCCGCTTGCGCACGCTGATCGACCAGGTAAAGCCGGCGCTGGTGTCCGAGCACCTGGCCTGGTCCACCTGGCGCGGCCAGTACCACCCCGACCTGCTGCCGTTTCCCCGCAGCCGCGAAGCGCTAACGCGCATCAGCGACAATATCCTGCGCACCCAGGAGGCACTGGGACGGTCAATCGCCCTGGAAAACCCCAGCCACTACCTGCAGGTGCAAGGGCATGACTGGGACGAGATCGATTTTCTCGACGAGCTGGTGCGCCGCACTGGGTGCACCCTGCTGCTGGACGTCAACAACGTGCATGTCAGCGCACACAACCTAGGTTTCGACGCCGCAGCCTATCTCGACCGCTTCCCTGCCCAGGCCATCAGCGAAGTGCACCTGGCCGGGCACAGCCACGACACGCAGGGCGCGCTTCTGATCGACTCGCACGATGCCGCGATTGCCGAACCTGTATGGGCGCTGTTTCGCCGCTTGATTGCGCGTATCGGCCCACGCCCGACGCTGATTGAGCGCGACGGCAACCTGCCGGCGTTCGATGACTTGCTTGGCGAACGCGGCATCGCCCAAACCACCCTCACGTCTTCGGGAGCCTTGCCATGAACATGCCCCTCGGCCAGTTCCAGGACGCCTTCATCGACGCGCTCTACCAGCGCCCTGCCCCGGCGCTGCAAAGCCTGACCGGGCAAGCGGCGTTCGCGGTCTACCGCAATACCGTGCTGGCCGGTTGCGTCGACGCGCTGCGGGCCAACTTCCCCAGCGTCGAGACCTTGGTCGGCGCCGATTGGATGCAGGAGGCCGCGACCGCCTACGCCCAGCAGTCCCCCCCGGACGATGCCCGGCTGATCCACTACGGTGCGGGCTTTGCGGCGTTTCTGGAACAGTTGCAGGCTAGCCATGGGCTGCCCTACCTGGCCGATGTGGCACGCCTGGACTTCTACTGGAGTGAAGCGTTCAGCGCTACCGAAGACCCTTGCCTGGCGCTCACCGACTTGGCTGGCATGACCGCCAGCGACTTGATGCACAGCTACCTGGCCCCACGCCAGAGCGTGCGCTGGCAGTGGTTCGATCCGCACCCGGTGCTCAGCCTGTGGCGCTGCAGCCGTGAAGGCCTGCCGTGGTCGGGCGCGCAACCGTGGGTGGCCGAAGGCGTGCTGCTCAGCGGCGGCCTCGACGGCGTCAGCCATCAGCCACTGGAAGCCGGTGGTTGCGCCTTTCTGGATGCCTGCGCGGCAGGCCATACGCTGGAAACCGCTTCGCAATGCGCCCAGCAACGCCAACCCGACCTGGACTTCGGCGACCTGCTCGGCCGACTGATGCAAGCCCGGGTCTTTCGCCCACTCTCATTCGGATGAAGGAATGGCCATGGACACCCTGCGCCCCACTGCCCCGGCAATCAGCCTGCGCCAACGCTGGAACAGCCTGGCCGAACGCCTGCAATTACTGCTCAACGACACCGTGCTGTGCCTGGTCGCGCGCCTGGGTATCGCCTCGGTGTTTTTCATGTCTGGCCGGACCAAGGTCGAGGGCCTTCTGAGCATCACGCCCAGTACCTATGAGTTGTTCCAGAGCGAGTATGCGCTGCCACTGGTCTCACCCTGGCTCGCGGCCCACCTGGCGACCTATGCCGAGCACCTGTTCCCGCTGCTGCTGGTGCTTGGCCTGTTTACGCGGCTTTCGGCGCTGGCCCTGCTGGGCATGACCACGGTGATCGAGGTGTTCGTCTACCCGGACGCCTGGCCTACGCACCTGTCCTGGGCGGGCCTGCTGCTGTTGCTGGTGGCCAAGGGCGCTGGCGCGCTGTCACTGGACCGCGTATTGCGGCTGCGCTGAACGCCGCCTGTTTAGGCTCTGTACGAAACGTTTTGTGGGAGCGGGCTTGCCCCGCGAATGGGGCTACGCGGTGTATGGCACCGGCTTCGCCGGTGTTCGCGGGGCAAGCCCGCTCCCACGTGCGTCAATGTTTAGAAATTGCGCAACAAAGCCTAAGATCTAGGGCAACCCGACACACTGGCACGCACGGCGCTGGCGAGCTTCTGCAGGTTGGCCTGCTGGGCGCCAACCAGGCTGCCGACGCTGTTTTGCGCGGGGGTCTGCACGGAGGTGCGGCAGGTCATCTCGTCCTGCCCAGGGCGCTTCAGCCGCCACACCGCCTCCAGCAGTGCGTACTGGCCAGGGACCGAGTCAAAGCGCTGCACATCCACCCTAAGCAGGGCGCGGGGCGTGCCGCCGACCGGCCCGCCTAGCTGGTCCTGCAAGGCGCTGCGGAACTCATCGACCAGGTTGGCGCCCCACCACTCGGTTTCCAGGATTACCAAGCTGCTCGTGCCCTGGCGGATCACCAACTGCGGGCGGTCCACCTGCGGCGGCATGCTGACCCGCTCGACCAGGATCTTCTCGCCCGCCGCGTGGCTGGGCTGCGCAGCGACCAACGTGTGGTAGTTATTGGGCGCGCTGCGACAGCCCGCGGTCAGCACCACCAGCGTGGCCAGCAACAGGGTAGGCAACGTGCGCATCGGCTCTCACTCCTTGGGCGTGGTCAGGGTTGCACGTCGTCCGCGCCTGCCGCTTTTGGCCGGCCGCGAATGAGCGATTCGGGATGACGGCCGAGGTAATCCGCCAGGTCCCTCAGCGAACGGGACATACGCTCCAGCTCCTGCAGCGTGTCACCGAGTTTTTCCCGCTGCGGCGAGTTCTCGGAGATCGCTGAATTGGCCGTGCGCAGGGTTTTCTGCAGTTCATCCAGTGTGGTCGTCAGCCCAGGCAGGGTTTGCCCATCGACGCGCTTGGCCGCGCTGCGCAGTTCGCGCAGCGTGCCGTCTAGATTTCCGGCAATGCTTTCGAGCGGCAGCTTGCCGATGCGCTCGACCACACCCTGCAACTGCTCCTGGAGTTTTTCCAGGCTGCCGGGCACGGTGGGGATGACGATCGGGTCGGCGCTCATGTCGAAGGCGACCTTCGGCGCCTCGGGGTAGAAGTCCAGCGAGATGTACATCTGCCCGGTGATCAGGTTGCCACTGCGCGCCTGGGCACGCAGGCCGTGCTCGACGAACGTGCCGATCAGTTGCCGGGCACCGGCGGCGTCGCCTTCGGTGTGCTTGAACACCTTGAGCATTTTCTGGTGCACCGGCCCCAGGCGTTTCGGGTAGATCGCCGCATCGACCACCACAGGGAAGATCTGTTTCTTCGGGTCGTAATCCAACGTAATCGACGTCACCCTGCCAAATTCAACCCCTTTGAACTCCACCGGCGCGCCCACCGTCAGCCCGCGCATCGACTGGTCGAAGCGCAGGCGCAAGTACTGCGGGCTGCCCGTTGGCGGTGCGAGGGCCGCATCGCGGTCGGCGAACAGCTCGAACGCCTGCTGGTCGGCGGCGGGCTCGGCTGCAACGGCATATTCGGGCGTGCCGAAGGCCAAGCCGCCCATAAGGATCGACGACAACGACTGCGTCTCGACCTTCAGCCCGTTGGCGCCAATCTGCATGTCGATGCCGCTGGCGTTCCAGAACCGCGTATCGAGGGTGACGAAGGCGTCGTAGGGGGCCTGCACGAAAACGTCGATGTCCACGCCCCTGCCATCGGACTGCAGCGCGTAGGACACCACCTCGCCCACCTGGATCCGGCGAAAATAGATCGATGAGCCGATATCCAGGGAGCCGAGGTCATTGGCGCTGATCACGAAGCGCTTGCCCTTCTCGCCATAGGTGATGGCCGGCGGTGATTCCAGGCCGACGAAGGTCTTCGCGGGCTTTTTCGACTCGCCGGCATCGGCGCCGATGAAACTGCCCGACAGCAAGGTGTCGACCCCAGATATGCCACCGGCGCCGATACGCGGGCGCACCACCCAGTAGCGGGCGCTTTCGGTGGCAAACGACTCCGCCTCTTTCGACAGCTCCACCTTGGCCACCACGCTCTTGTGGTCCGCCGCCAACTCCACCGAGGTGACTTCGCCGATCACCACGCTGCGGTAGCGCACCTGGGTCTTGTGCGCCACCAGCCCCTCGCCGCTGCGAAAGGAAATCGAGATCACTGGCCCCTGTTCCATCCAATTGCGCACCACCAGCGAGGCGCCCACCAGCAGTGCCAAAATCGGCACGATCCACACCAGCGAGACACTGAAGCGGCGTGTGCGTACCTGCGCTTGGCCGGGCCCAGCACGGTTCTCAGTCTCCAGCGCCATCGTGGTGCTCCCCGTGGTGTGGTTGGTCGTCCCAGATCAGGCGTGGGTCGAAGCTCATGGCCGAGAGCATGGTCAGTACCACCACCAGGCCGAAGAACAGGATGCCAGGCCGCGGCTCGATGGTGCCCAGCCCGCGCAGTTGCACCAGCGCGGCCACCAACGCCACCACCATGACGTCGAGCATCGACCAGTAGCCGATCAGCTCGACGAAGCGAAACAGTTGCGAACGCTGGCGGCGCGCCCACTGGCTGCGGCGCTGGGCAGTGAACAGCAGCAGGCCAAGGGACACGAACTTGATGCCCGGCACACCGATACTGGCGATAAAGATGATCAGGGCGATGTCCCAGGCGCCCGCCTCCCAGAACTCCAGCACCCCGCCAACGATGGTGCTGTCGCTGCCCTGGCCGAGCATCTCGGTGCGCATCACCGGCAGCGCATTGGCCGGCACGTAGAAGATCAGCGCGGCAAACAGAAATGCCCAGCCCCGGGCGATCGGGTTGGCCTTGCGCCGGTGCAGCGGCGCGCCGCAGCGGTCGCACTGGTGCAGGCCTTGGCGCAGGTCGCAGGCCTGGCCGCAGCCGTGGCACAGGCACAGGTGCAGTTGGTCGGCCAGCGCCGGGGCGCTCATACCTGCACCCACAAGTCGCGAATATCGCGGCCGGCAATGAAGATCATCAACACGCTCAACGCCGCCAGCGCGATCAGCCCAATCCCCGGGATCACCTCGAGCAGCCCCGCCAGCTTGATCACCGCCACCATGGCGCCCAGCAAGCACACCTCCAGCATGCTCCAGGGCCGCAACCCCTCCAGCGCCCGCATGCAGGCGGCAAAGCCCGGCGCGCGGCGCCTGCCCAGGGCAAACCCTAGCACCCAGCACAACAGGGCAATCTGCAACACCGGGGCGAAGATGATCGACAGCGCCAATACCAGGGCGATAAAGGTGATGCTGCCGTGGCTGAGGATCTGCACCGAATCCCACAAGGTGGCCGAATTGCTCAAGCCGCTCATGCTGATGGTCATCACCGGGTAGGCGTTGGCGAAGACCAGCAGTACCCCGCCGGTGATGCACAACGCCAGACGCTGCTGCACATTCAGTGGGTTGTGGCGATAAAGCACGCCGCCGCAGCGCTGGCAGCAGGCACTTTGATGACGGTGCAATGGCGTGCGCCGGTACACGGCGTCGCAGTACTCGCAAATGATTACATCATCCGCCTGGGCCATGCGTGCCCCCCGAATTGGCGCTTACCTGGCAGATAGCGTAGACAACGGGTCGGCAATCTGCTCAAGCACCTTGCTCAGGCGAAATTTGCTTGCTGGGGATCTTGGCAGCTATTACGCGCCGCACATTCGAACTCGGCTTCGGCGCGCGTCGAAAAGCTCAGGCTGAGGCGGACTTTTTCTTGCGTATCGTAAAGGTCATAGCCCTCCCCCAAGGCACTGGGAAAACCAATGCGCCGAGGGAAGATCTCTTTATGGCGAGGTACCGCGGGAACCACAACGAAGCGCATGTGCATAATCAGCCCTCTCCGGCAGTTCTTTAGTATTAGTCTGCATATGGGAAAGACTCAAGCTGGCTCATGCAAAGAATGTGGTTAAACCCAAAAAGCTTAGGATTATTGGAGCCATAAATACCGGGCCGGCGGTTGTTCAGGCGTTTTGTCAGAATCCCCAACAATAAATGCACCAGCCAAGATTGCCTCGAAGTCACAACTGAACACAGACCTTCCTGTGTGTGAACAGAGGTATGCAGTCATGGCGAACAATCAAGACTGGGGTGCAAACCAAGGCGGCAACGCCAATACCGGTGCCGGCGATGCCGGTCAGAAAGGCGGCCAAGGTGCCGGGGGCGACATGCCCGACAAACAGAAAGGCGGCCAGCAACCAGGACAGAAACCTGAAGACAAGATGAACAAGGACTGGGACCGCTCAACTGACACGGGGCGCCAAGGTGGGCAGCCCGGCACTGACCAAGCCAACCGCCAAGACCCCGCCGACAAGGGCCGCATGGGTGGCCAGGCCGACCAAGGGGATGCTCAGCAACGGGATGAAGACCGCTGATGCCTTTGGCCCCGGGGTGGCAATACGGCCCTGGGGCTAAAGTTTGAAACGCACATGGATCGTGCTTTTTGCTTGCGCACGGTCAACCGTGATCGCCTGGTTGCCATAACCCGAATAGCTTTTAACCAAGCGCATACCCAGGCCGGTACCCGTTGGTTTTGGGTAGGACTCCGGAAAACCCTCGCCCTCGTCGGTGACGGTGATCAGCGCATGATCCCCTTGGCCACTCACGCTGACTTCCACCGTGCCTTTGCCATACTTCAAGGCGTTGGTGATGAGTTCGGAAATCACCAAACCCAGTGGCGCCATCCGTTCGGCGGGTAGGATGAACGTGTCCGCGTTGAGCAAGATTCTGCGCTCGGCCAAGGCTTTGCCCAAATCCCCCAATAACGCCGCAAGGTAGTCACAGGCCCGCACGGCTTGGGCCTCGGCGTTCTGATAAAGGCGTTCATGCACGCTGGCGATAGTCAACACCCGAGTCGCCGCCGTCTCAAGCTGCAGCTTTACCGCTTCATCCTGGGCCATGTTTGCCTGCAGCAACAGCAACGTGTTGACCAGGTGCAGGCTGTTTTTGACCCGGTGATGGATTTCTTCCAGGTACAGGTCGCTTTTGCTCAGCTTGATGTTCTGCGCGTCGATCAACGACAGCAACTGGGCTTCATGATGACGTCGCTCGGTGATGTCGCGTGAAACAGCGATCATCTTTTGAAAGTCCCCTTGCTCGCCAAAAATCGGCGCAACCGTCACGTCCCACCACTTAGGCTCCTGTTGCTGGGTTGGGCAAAAAGCCTCGAACCGGGTCGACTCGCCGCCTGTGACTTTACTGATCGCTTCCAGCACCAGGTTTCGGGATTCGTCAGGCCATAGCTGCGGCCACGCCACACCGCGAACCTGGGCCAAGTCGCCGATGTGCATCAGGCACATGCCGGCATCGTTCATGAATTCTATGTCGCCGCTCGCGGACAGGATCTTCACGCAATCGGGGCTGGCGTTGAGCACGCTCTCCGAATAAGGGTCGGACGAATGCATCTCCGAGCTTGCAGAAATTCGCTCGACCGCCATGGAGATGACGTTGGAGATGCCCTCCAGGAACACCAGGTCGCTTTCGATGAAGTCTTCGCCATTGCTGCTGTCGGCTTCGAGCACGCCGAACGGGGCGGATGGCCCGCGAATGGGTACGTTGATCGCACGCTCGATGCCGTATTTTTTAAGCAGTGAGGGGGTTCTGAAGCGTTGCTCCTGGCCCAGGTGGTTGGACAGCACCGGCCGGTAGGTGGAAATGGCATAGCCTGCGGGGCTGGCGATGTCCCCGCCCACCGTGGCATGCCCGATGTCAGCTTCATCCCAACCCACACCATGGGACAGCAAAAACTCGTCGCTGTCCGCTATGGGCGTGAGCACCTTGGCGAATGGCGTCTCCATGCCCTTGGCCACGACATCGCACGCCAGCGTCAGCAGCGCATCCAGGTTAGACGACTTCAGTGACATGACGCCGTACTCGACGACCAGTTCGTGCTGCCGCCGCAGCCTGGCATGCGACTTCTGCAGCGCGGCGCGAATGGTTTCGTCGGGAGATTGATGCTGCATGGGGACTATTTCCAGAAACGAGATAAAGATGCACGCTGAAGCGCTTTCGCCAGTGCGTCAGCACTGTGGTTTACACCGCGCATTGCCCTGATGCAACAACGAAATCAGTCTAACCCCGCCGCTCATGCACGCCGAACACATGGCAGGTCATCTGTTCAACTCACCAAGATGGCCTGATGGTGTTCGATAGAGGGTATGGATACCTCCTCTCGGCGGGCGGCAAGCCACGCCCGCATGCGCTCAGTATCGAAAATCTGACCCTCCTCCATCATCACTAGAATGAGTGATTGAGACATTCTGTAACACCCGCATTGCGAGCAGCGTCGCTCTTCCCACCCGAGCGGGCATTCGACGGAATCAGCATGTCCAGCGCAAATCAGACAACTCATGAAGCCCCCTTATGCTCTTTTTGGCGTGGGAAGTTGTTTACAGGTCGACAGGATGGGTCGCATAACGGTTAAGCATGAGATTTTCATGCCAACTTTAAATTCCCTTTATGTCATGACCGCGCATCGAGGTGTTCGACTTGTGCTAGCCAAGGTTAAGCCGCACCTTGTCGAGCAGATCACCGATCTGGAACGGTTTGATCAACAGGTCCATCCCAGTGTCCAGAAACGCCTGCCGATCCAGCGCGGTCTCGGCATAACCGGTCATGAACAAAACCGGCAGCCCTGGGCGGTAAGTACGCGCCATGTCGGCCAGTTCGCGGCCACTCATGCCCGGCAGCCCGACATCGGTCAGCAACAACTCGATGTCGGCATCTTCGCGCAGGTGGTCCAGCGCTTGCTCGATGGTTTCGGCCAGGGTGCAGCGATAACCCGCGTCAGCAAGCACTTCTGCCACCGACAGGCGCACAGAGGCCATGTCTTCGACCACCAGCACATGCTCGCCAGCGCCGCGCTGGTCCAATTGTGGCACCTGTGCCTCACAGGTGACCTGGTGGCTGCTGGCCGGCAACATCAACGTCACCTCGGTCCCCTGCCCTGGCACGCTGCAGATCGACACATGCCCACCCGACTGGCGGGCGAAGCCATAGATGGTCGATAGCCCAAGCCCGGTCCCTTGGCCTACCGGCTTGGTGGTGAAGAACGGGTCGAACACCCGCTCCAGCACCTCCGGTTCGATGCCGCCGCCATCATCGCGCACGCTCACCGCCACATAGGGGCCGTCCTGCAGGTAAGGGTTGCCATGCGACCAGCTCGCCGCGGTGTTGACCCAGATATGCCCGCCTTTGGCCAGGGCATCGCGGGCGTTGATCACCAGGTTGAGCACCGCGCTCTCTAGCTGGATCGGGTCGACCAGGGCGATGGTCGGCTCGCTGGAAAGCTCCAATACCAGCACGATCCGTTCGCCGATAGTGCGGGTGATCAGCTCTTCCAGCGAGCGCACGCGCTCGTTGATGTCCACCGGGCGGGTGTCCAGCGGCTGCTGACGGGCAAATGCCAGCAGCCGGTGGGTCAGCGAAGCGGCGCTCATGGCTGAACTGAGCGCGGCGTCTGCGTAACTCGGGATCTTTTCCAGACGGTTCTGCGCCACCCGTTTGCGGATCAGCTCCAGGCTGGTGATGATGCCGGTCAGCAGGTTGTTGAAATCGTGGGCGATCCCTCCTGTCAGGCTGCCCAAAGCGTCCATCTTTTGTAACTGCAGCAGTTGCGCCTCGGTCTGCGCCCGCTGGGCCATTTCTCGCGCCAGCTGGGTGTTGGCGTCATCCAGGCGTGCCAGGTGCGAGCGTTCGCGGTGGCGGTGTTCGGTGACGTCCTCGACGAACACCAGGCAGAACCCTGGCGCTCGGTAGGGCGAAAGCTGCCACTCGGTGTCCCGTGGCTGGCCGTGCACGCTCATGCCCAGCGTGCCACGCCAGCGCTGGCCAGCGGCCAGGTGCTGGCGCAAGGCGGCGATAGCGGTTTGCTGACCGTCGACAAAGCACTCCTGCAGCGCCTTGGGGTTACGGTTGTCTTGGGTCAGCTGGGCGAATGCATGGTTGCACTCATGCACCTTGAGCTCGGCATCGAGCACGGCGATGGGTGCCGAGACATTGGTGAAAATTTCCCGAAAGTTGGCCTCGCTTGCACGCAGCGCCCGCTCGGTATCGCGCACCCGCATCAGGGTCCGCAGGGTCGCCACCAGCACATCCGGGTCCACTGGATGCACCAAGTAAGCGTCGGCACCGGCGTCGAGCCCGGTAATGATGTCACCGGTCTGGATCGACGCCGCCGACACGTGAATCACCGGCAGCAGTGCAGTCTCAGGGTCCGCGCGCAGCAACCGGACGATATCGAAACCGCTCATGTCCGGCAGGTTGACGTCGAGGATCAGCCCGTCTATCTGCTCGCTGCCGATCATGGCCAGCCCTTCGCCACCGGTGCCCGCCTCCAGCACCTGGTAGCCATGCTGGGCCAGGCGGCGACGCAGCGCATAACGCGTGGCGACGTTGTCGTCGACAATTAGCAGGCGAATGTCAGGGTTCATCAACGCTCTCCTGGGCCAGCGCCAGCGGGATGACGACAAAGAACGACGACCCTTCGCCCGGCACACTGTCCACCCCTACTTCACCGCCCAGCAAGGCCGCGAAGCGCTTGCACAGTGACAAGCCGAGGCCAGTGCCGCGCAGGCGTTTCTGCAGCGGCGAGTCGATTTGGGCGAAGTCTTCGAACAGCCCGCCCAGCAGCTCAGGTGCGATGCCGATGCCCGTGTCGGTCACAGCAAAACGAATCTGGTCGTTGCCCTGCAAGTGCGCCGACACCCGCACTTCGCCACGGGTGGTGAACTTCAGCGCGTTGGAGATGAAGTTGCGCAGGATCTGCGCCAGCTTCTTGTCATCGGTATACATCTTCGGCAGCCCGTGTGGCTCTTCGAAGATGAGGTCTACCGAGCCCATGTCGACGATCGGGCGGAACATCCCGCGCAAGGCAGCGAACAGGTCGAGCATGTCGAACCAGGCCGGCGAAATGGTGATGCGACCGGCTTCGATCTTGGCCAGGTCGAGCAAGTCGTCGACCATGTCGCTGAGTTCGCGCGTGGCGTTGCTGACGAAGGCCACCTGCAATTGCTGCTCCTTGCTCAGCGGCCCGTCCACTTCGTCGGCCAACAGGCTAGTGATGCTCAGGATCGAGCCCAGCGGCGTGCGGAACTCGTGGCTCATGTAGGACAGGAAGCGGCTTTTAAGGTCCGACGCCTGGCGCAACTGTTCGGCCTGGGTATCGAGCTCGGCATACAGCGCCAGCACACCCTGGTTGGTTTCTTCCAGCTCAGCGCGCAGGGCTTGGTTTTCGGCTTGCAGGTGTGCCATGCAGGCAGCCTGCTCGGCCCGGTTGTCGTCAGGCATGCACCGTCTCCAGATCGAGGACCAGCACGGTCACATCGTCCCGCCCACGGCAGAAGTCGCGGTGCAATACCGCCGCGATCACGGCCGGGTGGCGAAGCACGAGGCCCGGGTAAGCTTGAAGGTTCCAACGGGACTGTAGGCCGTCACTGAACATGATCAACAGGTTTCCCCTCACGTGAGCGTAGTCGAACACTTGCCCCTTGCGGTACTGCCCTCCAACGATGCCGGGGTGCGAGGCCAGGCCCCGCGGGCGTTCGCCGCCGACCAGGGTGGCGCCGATGTTGCCGATACCGATGAACGCCACACTGTCACGCGCGCCCTCGTACTGGGCAATCGCGACGGCCCCGCCGCGCGTGCCGGCCATGGCCTGGTGCAGCTCGCCCAGCAGCTGCTGGGGCGCGCTGAAGGGGCTTTGGGCAAAAGCCTGCGCGCCCGCCTTGGCGGCGCGTTCCGCTTCTTCGCCATGGCCCAGGCCGTCGATCAACAAGGCACTCACGCGCTGCTCGCCGAGGGTCACGTGCCACGTATCGCCACAGGCTGGGTCGTCATGCAATGAATGCTGGCTGACGCCCAGGCGAATGTCCTTGGGCGTGCCGTCTTGTTTATAGACCCGCGCCAGTACCACTGCGCCTTGTGCGTCTGTGTGCACATCGAACACCTGTGCCAGACGGCTCACAGCGCCCAGGCCGATACCTTGGGTGCCCCCGGTGGAATAGCCATCGACCAGGCAGTTGGCCAGGTCGAAGCCATGGCCGCGGTCCACCGCCAGCAACTCGATGCCAGGCTGGTCGCCATGGGCAAGCACGCGCAGGTGCAGTTCGCCGCGTGCGGCGTGCTTGAGCACATTGCTGGCAAGTTCGGTGGCGACGAGGGCTGCCCGGCCTGCATCAGCGGCGTCGAAGCCCTGCTGTTCGGCAAGTTTCTGCACCACACGTCGGGCGTGCCCGACCTGGCTGGCATCGTCGAGGCGCAGCACCTGGGTCAGGCTTGCGCTCAGGCTCATATCCATCGGGTGATCATTACCCGGGTACCTTGCCCGGGCGCGGTGTCCAGCTCGAATTCGTCGACCAGGCGTCGTGCGCCGGTCAGGCCAAGGCCCAGGCCGCCGCCCGAGGTCCAGCCATCGGTCAGGGCCAGTTTGATGTCGGCAATGCCCGGCCCTTCGTCACGGAACACCAGGCGTACGCCGACGCGGCCGGCCTCTTCGATGACCTCCCAGTCCATGTCACCGCCCCCGCCGTACACCACCGTGTTGCGGGCCAGTTCACTGACGGCGGTGACCAGTTTGGTCAAGTCGACCAGGCGCATGCCGCAATCGCTGGCGATTTTTCGCGTCAATTGGCGGGCCAGCACCACGTCCTGCTCGATGCGTACCGGCTGGCTGCCACGCTCACGAAGGCTCATGAGTGGCCTACCCGCTTGCGCAACAGGTGCATGCCGCGGTCGACATTGAGCGCAGTGCTGACACCCGGCAGTGTCAGCCCTAACTCCACCAGGGTGATCGCCACCGCTGGCTGCATGCCGACCAGCACGGTCTCGGCATCCATGATGCGCGACAGCCCCGAGATAGTGGCAATCATGCGGCCGATGAACGAGTCGACCATGTCCAGTGCCGAGATGTCGATCAGCACGCCACGGGCC
The DNA here is from genome assembly GCF_900184205.1 of Pseudomonas sp. LAIL14HWK12:I10. Taxonomy (NCBI): domain Bacteria; kingdom Pseudomonadati; phylum Pseudomonadota; class Gammaproteobacteria; order Pseudomonadales; family Pseudomonadaceae; genus Pseudomonas; species Pseudomonas sp. LAIL14HWK12:I10. Next base: position 126,311 of record NZ_FXWU01000003.1, read on the forward strand.
GAGGTGTGTTCGATGCGATCGGTCAGGTCGTCCTGCAGGCGCAGCGCCAGTTGGTCATGCATATCGACCTGGATGGTCACCAGCAGGAATTCGCCCATTTGCAAGATGGGGATTCGTTCCATGGGCTCAGCCCCGCTCGCCAGCAGCGGTACCCAGGCGCGCCAGCGCCAGCTTCAGGGCATCGGCGAGGTTGGATTTGGTGGTCAGCGTGCCCAGGTCCAGGCCCAGGTGCACGATGGTTTGCGCAATTTGCGGGCGCACGCCGCTGATAATGCAGTCGGCGCCCATGAGGCGGATGGCGGTCACGGTCTTGAGCAGGTGCTGGGCCACCAAGGTATCGACTGTTGGCACGCCCGTGATGTCGATAATGGCGATCTCGGAGCCTGTGTCGACGATGCGTTGCAACAGCGACTCCATCACGGTCTGGCTGCGATGGGAGTCCAGGGTGCCAATCAGTGGCAACGCCAGGACGCCTTCCCACAACTTGACCACGGGGGTCGACAGCTCCAGCAACTCTTCCTGCTGACGCTTGATCACGGCTTCGCGATTCTTCTGGTAAGTGCGGATGGTGTGCAGGCCGAAGGCATCGAACAGCGACGAAATCTCCCACAGCTGCTCGGCCAGCAGCGCGGGCTGCTCGCGGTAATGGGTTTGCAGCAAGTTGAACAGCGGGCCCTTCAGCGCAAAGATGAAGAATGCCGTCTGATGGGACTCTTGGCCCACCTGGGCGCGGCTGGCAGACAGCTTCTCGAGGAAGCGGCGTGTCTCTTCCCAGCCTTCGGCAGCAATGTTGGTGCCGCTTTCATTGCGCAAGCCATCGACCACCAACTGGAGGAACTCACGGGTTTCCTGGCGCAGGTCCTGTTCGCGGATATTACGCGTCGCCCCGTTGGCTTCGAGTGAGGCGTGCCACTCACTCAGCAGCTGCGCCTGATTGCTGACAATCGCTTCCAACGTACTGTTTTGCAGTGCTGCCATGTCGAGTTAGCTCCGTAAAATGCGTGGCCGGTGCCCCATAATTCGTACCGGCTCCGAGAAGTGACATTTGCCGAGGGAAATAGTTGTGGCGACTGGCAATTAATTGCATTGCGCCATCGCACGTGCCGCTAACTCTAGGCCAAGATTGCCTGGCGCGTTGCGAATCGAAGCCCGCCTACACCGGCAACTCGGTGGTGAGCTTGATTTTCTCCATGGGCACTTCGGTCTTGACGTTTTGCACCACGCTCAGGCTGGTCAAGTGAGCGATCTGGAAGCGGCGATAGGCCTCAAGGTCCGCTGCTACCACCCGCAACAGCAAGTCGCAGTCACCCGCCATGACGTGGCACTCCACCACTTCGGGCAGCAGCCGCACTGCCTCGACGAACTCATCGGTGGTGTCCTGGTCCTGGCGCTTGAGCCACACCCGCACAAACAAGGTCAGGCCCAGCGCTACCTTGGCCGGGTCCACCAGCGCCACATAGCGCTCGATAACGCCGGCTTCTTCCAGCAGGCGCACCCGCCGCAGGCACGGTGAGGGCGATAACCCCACCTGTTTGGCCAGCTCCTGGTTCTGTAGTCGGCCGTCGCGTTGCAGCGCCCGCAGGATACGTCGATCGATGGCGTCGAGCTTGATTGGCATTGAAAACCTTTGATTGGAATATTTCGGCAGCAGATGCCAAATACTCACGCCAGTAGAGCCACTACGCAACCCTATTTCAGCGATTCATTGGAATAATCCCTCCCACTGGAGGTGACCATGAATGCCCTTGAATCCGTAGTTGAAGATCCCCCTGCAACGCCAGACCGCGAATGCTCCGCTGCCGCGACCACCGAATCGCCACCCCAATCGAGCCCGCGCACCGGCTCCACTTCGAGGGGGTGTCAGTGGGTGGCCTGGGTCAGCTTCATCACGCTCGGCGCGTTGATCGGGCCGCTGCTGGGTGACCTGCACCCCTACGGCTTGGACACGGCATTAGCCGCCGTCTTGCTGGTACTGCTCAAGGGCCTGTGGAATGGGGTGCACGCCGCCCTGCCCTGGCTGTTCAGCCTGGTGACTGCAGGGCTGTTCTACCTGCTGATTCCCGGTGGCGGGTACGTGCTGGCGGGCACGCTGGCCGGCCTGGTCAGCGCGTACCTGTGGGCCAAGCCATCCACCCAGGTGCTCAACGCCGCCCCTGGCTGCGTGCTGGTTGCCGTGATCGCACCCGCCTTCGTTTCTGGCCACCCCGCAGACCTCATCGCCCTGGCACTTACCGCTTATGCCGCTTCACGGTTTTCAATCTTGCCAGTGATGCTGTTCGCCCTCGCCGTGACCGCTGCGATACGTGCGCTACTGCCCGCCTGACGCCAGCACGCCGGCAGCCGGCAAGCTGTCGAGAAACGCGGCAATCTGTTGGCTGCCACGCACGTGCACGACAGGCACCTGCGGCCCTTTCGCCAGGCGCTGCGCCTCGATGCCTGGGCGGTAGCCGCGATCGAAGTTCCACACGAAGTTCAGGAAAGTCAGGAACGCCCGGTCGAGTTTCTCTGTGCAACCGGCGGGTAGGTCTGGACGGGGCCGGTTCATGACGCTGCGCAGGATCACCCGGGTGAAACAGGTAAGCCGGGGCGTATCGAGCCAGATGACCAGGTCGGCACGGGGCAGGCGCAGGTCGAATGTGCGCCGGGCGTAGTTGCCTTCACACACCCAGCTGTCCCCTGCTGTCGCCTCGCCGACCCGCTGGCGGAACTGCTCGGCGTCCGGTTCGACCCAGCCGGGCTCCCAGAACAGGGTATCCAGGTGAACCACCGGCACCCCGAGCCGCTTGCCCACGGCACGAGCAAGGGTGGATTTACCACTGCCGGCATTTCCCAGAATCACAATCCGTTGCATGGCGGCTTCCTGTCGCGAAAAAAGCCGGCAATTGTGCAGGTTCTGGAGGGGCAGTCCAATCCCTACACAAAAATAGACTTCATTGGTTTAGCCGGCTTCCATAGGACAGCACATAACTTAGTGGTTTAGCAGGGACCTGTGGGAGCTACTGTCTTGTAGTGCTTGTTCCGGCCTCATCGCTGGCAAGCCAGCTCCCACAGGTCCGGCGCTAGACTTGGAGGCTACATAGTTCGGGTGGGAGCTGGCTTGCCAGCGATCACCGGCGAAGCCGGTGCCATGCACCGCGGTGCCTGCGTCGCCGGCAAGCCGGCTCCCACAGGATTGGGGGCTTGCTACAGACTGTTCCCCTACACCCCCATGTGCATCTCGCGAATCAGCTTCTTGTTGATCTTGCCGATGCTGGTCTTGGGGATGTCAGTAACGAAGTGCACCTGCCGGGGGATCGCCCACTTGTTGATCTGGCCCCGATCGACGAACTGTTTGAGGTGCGCCTCGAGCATCGGCTGGTCAAGGCTGTCACCCGGCGCGCGGACCACCAGGGCAATCGGCCGCTCACCCCACTGTTCATCGGGAATGCCGACCACCGCCACGGCGCTGACCGCCTGGTGCTGGCTGATCAGGTTTTCCAGGGTCAGCGAGCTGATCCATTCGCCGCCGGTCTTGATCACGTCCTTGATGCGGTCCTTGATCTCCAGCACGCCGTGGCGGTCGATCGAGCCCATGTCACCGGTGTGCAACCAGCCGTCCTGCCACAGCTCGGCGCCTTTCTGCGGTTCGTGCAGGTAGCCCTGGGTCAACCAGGGCGAGCGCACCACGATTTCCCCCAGCGACTCACCGTCGTGGGGCATGTCGTTGCCTTGCGCATCGACGATACGCAAGTCGACCATCGCCACCGGGGCGCCGGTCCTGATGCGCTGCGCGACCTGCTCGCCCATGGGCAAGGCCAGGTCTTGTTCGCGCAAGTGGGTCAGGGTCAGCAGCGGGCAGGTCTCCGACATGCCGTAGCCACTGTAGATCAGCATGCCGCGCTCGCTGGCCTGTCGGGCCAGGCCGTGGGTCAGCGCGCTGCCACCGAGCAGAATCTTCCAGCGGCTGAAATCGGTGTGCCGGCCTTGCTCGCAGTCCAGCATCATCTGCAACAGGGTCGGCACACAGTGCGAGAACGTCACCCCCTCGTCGCGGTACAGCCGGACCAGCGTGTTCGGCTCGTAGCGCCCCGGGTACACCTGCTTGACCCCCAGCACCGTGGCCACGTACGGCACACCCCAGGCGTGCACATGGAACATCGGCGTGATCGGCATGTACACGTCGCTCGAACGTAACAGCGGCTGGCCGTCGTAAGCGGCAAAGGTGCCCAGTTCGTTGAGGGTGTGCAGCACCAACTGACGGTGGGAGAAATACACCCCCTTGGGGTTGCCCGTGGTGCCGGTGGTGTAGAACAAGGTGGCCACCGAGTGCTCGTCGAAATCGTCGAACTCGGCCTGGCAACTGGCGCTGGCCAGCAGCGCCTCGTACTCGCCCAGCACTGGCAGCGTGGTGGCCGTGGCCTGTTCGTCGGTCAGTTGCAGGTAACCTCGCACTGTGCCCAGCTGGCCCTGAATCTGCTCCAGCAGCGGCACGAAGTCGTCGTGCACCAGCACCAGGTCGTCTTGCGCATGGTTCATGGTGTAGGCGACCTGCTCCGGCGATAGCCGCACGTTCACTGTGTGCAGCACGGCGCCTAGCATCGGCACGGCAAAAAAGCACTCCAGCGAGCGGTGGCTGTCCCAGTCCAGCAGCGCCACGGTGTCGCCCGCCTGCACCCCGGCAGCACGCAACACATTGGCCAGGCGCCGAACCCGCTGGTCGAGGTCGCGGTAGGTGTAGCGCAGCCTGTCGGCGTAGACGATCTCCTGCTCAGGATGCTGCCGTACCCCCGACATCAGCAGGCGCTTGATCAGCAAGGGATAGGCATAGGCACCGGCTGCCGGCGGCATTATTTTTGTCTTGGCCATGAAGGTAGATTCCAGTTTCCGTGTTCGTTTCAACTAATAGGGCGCTCAAGCGCTCATCCGTGTGTGCGCCCGGGGTTCGCTCACCTGCTCACCCGGCGGCGCGGTAGGCGCGCAGGGTTGGGGAGCAGCGGCGACAAAGCGTTTGTCCGGCAGCAGGAAGTACGACAGCGCGGGGATCAGCACCAGGGCGCCGAGCATGTTCCACAGGAACATGAAGGTCAGCAGGATGCCCATGTCGGCCTGGAACTTGATCGGCGACCACGCCCAGCCGACCACCCCCGCCGCCAGCGTAATGCCGACCAGCCCCACCACCCGGCCGGTGAAGGCCACGGCGTTCTGGTAGGCCTCGCCCAGCGAACGACCTTGGCGTTGGTAATGCAGCTGCACGCTGAGCAGGTACAAGGCGTAATCCACACCAATGCCGACGCCCAGGGCGATAACCGGCAACGTGGCCACTTTCACGCCAATGCCCATCACCACCATCAAGGCCTCGCACAGCACCGAGGTCAGCACCAGCGGCAACAGCGCCACCAGGGTCGCCCGCCAGCTGCGGAAGGTGATCAGGCAGAACAGCGTCACCGCCAGGTAGACGAACAGCAACATGGTGCGGTTGGCTTCACGGACCACAATGTTGGTTGCCGCCTCGATGCCGGCACTGCCGGCCGCGAGCATGAACTGGCGGTCGGGGCTGCTGTTATCGCGGGCAAAGCGGTCGGCGATGGCCACCACGTCGTCCAGGGTCTGGGCCTTGTGGTCTTTGAGGTAGGCGATCACCGGCATCATCGAGCAGTCGGTGTTGAACAGCTCCGGCGCATTGACCGACGCTTGCTGGGCGGCGTAGTTGAGCATGTCTTGGTTGCGTTGCAGGCTGCTCATCTTCGGGTTGCCCTCGAATGAACCCGCCGTGATCTGGCGCACGGCATTCACCAGCGACACCGTGGTCTGCACGCCCGGGTACTGCTGCAGCTCCCAGGCCAGGCGGTCGGCGAGCATCAGCGTCTGGTAGCTGAGGCAGCCTTCCGGCGGGGTCTTGATCATCACCGCGAACAGGTCGCTGGACAGCGTGTAATGCTGGGTGATGTAAGCGTTGTCGCGGTTGTAGCGGGAATCGGCGCGCAACTCTGGCGCCCCGCTGTCGAGGTCACCGATCTTCAACTGCAGGCTCACCCAGAACCCACCCACGCCCATCAGCGTGGCCACCAGCACGGCGCCCGTGGCCCACTTGCGCGTGGTGAAACGGTCGAGCGCATCCCACAGTTTGCCGAAGCCGCGGTGCTCGGCAGCGCGCTGGTCGATGCACAGCGCCCGTGCGGCGGCCTTGCGGCCCACGCCGACGTAGGACAACGCCACCGGTATCAACAGCAACGAGGTGAAGATCAGCACCGCGACACCAATACTGGCGGTGATTGCCAGGTCCTTGATCACCGGGATGTCGATCAGCATCAGCACGGCAAAGCCCACGGCGTCGGCCAGCAACGCAGTGACCCCGGCCACGAACAGGCGGCGGAATGTGTAACGCGCGGCGACCTGCCGGTGCGTGCCACGGCCAATGTCCTGCATGATGCCGTTCATCTTCTGCGCCGCATGGGACACGCCGATGGCGAAAATCAGGAACGGCACCAGGATCGAATAAGGGTCGATGGCATAGCCCAGCCAGCCGACAATACCCAGTTGCCACACCACCGCCGTGAGCGAACAGAACACCACCAGCAAGGTACTGCGCACACAGCGGGTGTACAGGAAGATGATCACCAGCGACGTGAGCACCGCCAGAGCAAAGAACATCATCACTTGGACCAGCCCGTCGCTCAGGTCGCCCATTAGCTTGGCAAACCCGATGACCCGCACCTTGTACTTGCCATGGCCCTCTTCGCCGGCCTTGCGCGCCGTGCTGTCCCCGGCGTACTCGTACTTGTCGCGCAGCTGCTGCTCGAGCATCTGCGAGAACTGCCGGTAATCAATGCCGCGGCCGGTGGCCAGGTCGTGGTCGAGCAGTGGCACCACCAGCATGCTCGATTTGAAATCGGTCGCCACCAGGCTACCGACGATGCCAGCGCGGTTGATGTTCTGGCGCAGTTGATCGATGTCGGCGGGCTTGCCCTGGTAATCGTCGGGCATCACCGGGCCACCCTGGAAGCCTTCCTCGGTGACTTCGGTCCAGCGCACCCCTGGGCTCCACAACGACTTCATCCAGGCGCGGTCTACGCCCTGGGCCAGAAACAGCTCGTCGTTGATCTGCTTGAGCACGTTCAGGTATTCAGGGTCGTAGATATCGCCCTGGGTGTTCTCCACCACAACCCGCACCGCGTTGCCCAAACCGCGCAGCGACTTGCGGTTGTCGAGGTAATTCTGGATGTAAGGCTGGCTCTGCGGGATCATTTTTTCGAAGCTGGGACGCAGCTCCAGGCGGGTCAGCGCCAGATACCCCAACACCCCCGTGACCAGCACCATGAACAGCATGAACAGCGGGCGGTAGTTGAAGACCATGCGCTCCAGCACGTTGCCGGAACGCGGGTCGAAATCCCTCAGGTCGCGGATGACCGGCAGGGTGTCTTGCTTGATGTTGGCCATCACTGGGTTCTCTTGGAATGCTTGGAGGCTTATCGGGCGGGCAGCACGCGTACACCGCGCTCGCCTACCAGCACGGTGGCATTTGCGCCGGTCTGCAGGGCGCCGGCCACCGGTGCCGGCGGCACCTGCGGTTGCACGGCAAAGCTCAGGCCGCCGTCGCGGCTGCGCAGCACCTGCCCGCCCTGGCTGAACAGCCAGTAGTCACCGTGGCTGTCGAGGCTGGCGGCGGTGATGCTCTGGGTCACCCCGGTGTCCACCTTGGCCCAGCTCTGGCCGCCATCTAGGCTGCGTGCCACATGGCCGCGCAGGCCATAGGCGAGCACCTCGCCAGGCTTGCCGAACACGCCAAACCAGGTACCTGGGTAGGGGCTGGGCAAGGCGACGAAGCGCTGCTGGCCGGCATCCCACTTCAGCAGCAGGCCCTGTTCGCCAACCAGGTACAGCGCATCGCCGACGGCGCGGATCGCATTCAGGTGAAAGCCTTGCGGGTTGTCGGTGCGGTCTTGCATCGGCACCCAGGTGCTGCCGCCGTCGTCAGTGCGCAGGATCAGGTTGAACACCCCCACCGCGTAGCCGTGGCGGGCGTCGGCGAACCACACACCGAGCAACGGCTTGTCGGCGCCCTCCTGCTCCAGGCGCTGGCCCTCGGCAGCGAACTGCGCCCATTGCGCGTCCTCGGGATGGGCCTTGGCCAAGGCCTGGTAATGGGCCGCCACCAAAGCGCCAATCTGCCGGCCATCGAGCTGTACCGCCCAGTTGGCGCCGCCGTCACGGCTGTGCAGGATCACCCCATCGTTGCCCACCGCCCAACCTTCCAGCGCAGTGGGGAACACCAAAGCATTAAGGTCGGCACTGACCGGCACGTTGGCCTGGTGCCAATCCTGGCCCTGGTTGTCGGAATACACGATATGGCCACGCGGCCCTACCGCGACCAGCCGCTCACCGGCCAGTGCTACATCGCGCAGCGCACTGTGTACCACCAACGCACTGGTTTTGGCCGGCAAGTCCAATACATCGACATAGGCCGCCTGGGCCCCACCGCAAGCGCCGCCCAAAGTGAGCGCGACGGCCAGCGCCCACGGCGTAAACGTGTTCAAAGTAGCCATGCCACATCCTCTGCAAACCCTGCCGGCGGCCACCTGTGGCCAGCCGGCAGGCTGATCGTCGGGGTCAGCGAATACCGGCGCCGGCCAGGGCTTCCGGCGACCACTGCGCCTTGGACAGAGGGGCGATGTACTCGATACCGCCGTGCGGGCCAATCAGGCCATTGACGTTGTAGCTGCCACCCACCAGGTCGTAGACCACATGCGGGTTGTTGTTGGGGATCTGCACGTCGTAGCTCTGCGTGAAGAAGCTGAACGAGCCGCGATACAACTGGCCACGGGCGTCGTACTGGTCGGAGGCCAGGGCGAACCAGCTGTCCTCGTCGAGGTAGAAGCGGCGCTTGGCATAGATGTGCCGCGCATTGCCCTTGAGCGTGCCTTCCACTACCCACACGCGGTGCTTCTCCCAACGCACCTGGTCAGGCGCCAGGTGGTTCGGCGTGGTCAGGGTTTTCGGGTCGTGGATGTAGGTCAGCCGGTAGGTGTTGTACGGCACGTACATCTCGCGCTTGCCTACCAGGTGCCAGTCGTAGCGGTCCAACGCGCCGTTGAACACGTACACGTCATCGAACGTACCCGAGCCGGCGGTGCCCGGGTTGGGGGTGTCGTAGGCCAGGTTCGGCGCCAGCTTCACTCGGCGCTGCCCCGGCAGGTACTGCCAGGCGCGACGTTCTTGCACCAGCGGGTTGGCGGCGTCCTTGAGCATCATCGACTCACCGGCACGGCGCGCCGGGCCTTCGAAGTACAGCTTGGTCTGGAAGTAGATGTCCTTGGCTTCGATGACCTTGTTCAGGTCTTCGTAGATCGGGTAGGCGTTATAGGCCAGGCCCGTGGTCGCCAGGGCCGCGACACCGGCAGCGTCGACGTTCCAGGAGTCGTACTTGGCCTTCTGCGCCACGCCCTGGTAGCGCAGCAGGTGGTTCCACATCGCCTCGGCACCCGATTGCGGCACTGGGAACGGCACGCCGGGAAGGACATTTTCGATGGCCAAGCCGTCCTGCAGGGACTTGGCATTGGCGGCGTTCTTCAGGGTGTTGTCGAGCAGTGCCTTGGGCAACGCGGCAGTGCGGTGGCTGGGGTAGACGTCGATGTGGAAGGTGGGGAAGCGCTTGGCCAGCTCCACCGTGGTGGCGGTCAGCGCGTCCTTGTACTGGTCGACGTTCTTGCCGTCGATCACCAGCAGCGGCTTTTCAGTGGCAAAGGGGTCGGGGCGCAGGGTATCGCCTTGCTTGAAGCCCGCGGGCGGGGTGTTCAGGCCGCCCTGGTAGGCCGGGATCGAACCGTCGGCGTTGCCCGCCTTGTCAGCACCCACCGCGGTCAGGTCCTTGCCCAGCCGGGCGACATCCTGGGCCGGGGCGGCCGCTTGGGCGCCCCCGGCGATAACGACCGCAAGCGAGGCCGACAGCAGGCTATTGAGATACTTCATCAGGTTTCTCCGCTTGTTGTTGTAATGGAGTTTCAGAAGGTGGTCTTGAACGAGGCAGTGACCATGCCGCGGTCCTTGAGCAGCGGCGCCAGGCCGGCCTGCGACGTGATCTGCCCGGGGATGCACTGGTAGCGCCCGTTGGTGCCTGGGGTGTTGTTGTCGGTACCGCTCGAGCAGGTATCGAACTTGCCGAAGGAGTCGACGTACTTCAGGTCGAATTTGTATTTTTGGTAGACATCGGCGGCGATCCCCACCGAGTAGCTGCCAGAGTCCTCGTTACCGCCCAGCTGGATGGCCGAGTTGCCCTTGAGGCCGACGTTGTAGGACAGCGGCATCGACACATCGACCCCCGGCAGCGCCTGGAACCAGGTCGGGGTGAAGTTGACCGCCAGGGTGTAGGCGTTGGTGGTGACCTTGTCGACGCCGTGGTAGGTGGAGTCGCCCTTGAAGGTCTGCTCACCCTTGTCGACGCTGACCAGGTGGGTCATCGCGCCCTCCACGGCCAACGACGATGCATTCCACAGCGGCGTGGCACCAAACGACACCAGGCCATTGAGCACCACATGGAAGGTTTTACCGCGGGCCAGCCCGGTTTCACCGTGGCCTGGCACCTCGCCGATCAGGTTGGTGCCGCCGGCGGTGCCGGCCAAGGCCTCGTACAGTGGCCCGTTGATGGTGCTGAAGTTGCTGATCAGCGGCATGTTCTCGCGGTAGTTGACGTCCAACCCCACGCTGACCGGGCCGACGCTCTTCGCCAGGCTGATGCCGTAGATGTCGATATCGTCGGCGTAAGCGGCCATGTAGCTGCTGCCGGCCAGGCTGCCGGTGTGCAGGTTGGGGGCGTTGATCAGCACGGCCGGGGTCGGGTCGGAGGTGTTGCGGTAGTAGAAGCCCAGGGTGCCGTCGAGCCATTCCGGGCTCCACTTGGCCATCAAGCCGAAGTCACCCGTGTTGTGGGGGCGAATGTCATGCCCGCGCGGCGCGCCGTAGAAGGCACCGGCACCGCCGACGGCATTGGGCACCGGCAACCAGAAGATCTCACCGCCATCGCCCAGCATGTCATAGGCACCCATGTAGGTACCGCCTTCGGGCAGGCGCGAGTTCTCGAACTCGAGGAAGTACTGCGCCGCCAGGGTCAGTTCAGGGTTGACCGTGTAGCTCAGCGACAACTGCTTGCGCGGCAGGAACAGTTCTTTGGTTTCGGTACCCGGCACGTTGTACAGCTTGGCCAGGTCCAGGGCCGACTGGCCATAGTTGATGCCGTTGGCGGCGTTGAACAGGGTCTCGCCCCAGTACACCGAGTGCCAGCCCAGCTTGCCGCTCAGCATCGACTCGTCGCCGATTTCGGTGTTGTAGAACACGAAGGCATCCAGAAACTCGCCCGACGGCCCGTTGTAGTAACGGTCGCTGTAACGGCTCAGGCCATGGTGGCGTGCCGGGCCACCGGCCAGCACGGTACCCGCCGGCAAGCCACCGGCCGGGCGTGCCAGCACCAGGTTGCCAGCGTTACCCGCTTGGCCGGGGAACGGGTTGGAATTGGACCCCACGTCGTCATAGGCATGGTCGTACCAGCTGGCCGCGCTGACGCGCATGCCCATGGTGTTCTGATAGACCACATCCAGCTCGGTGAGCAGGTCGAGGCGCTGGGTGACCGCGCTACCGACGCTGAAATTCTTGTCGCCGTCATTGAGGTTGGCGGTGCGGGCGATCTTGGCGTTTTCGCCTTCGACCCGCTGGCCATAGCTGAGCTTGGCGGTGTTGTCGAAGCGCACGCTCCAGTCGGGGTTGGCGATGTCCAGCTGGAATGCCTGGGCAGCCGGCGCACCGGCGACCAGCAGCAACGTAGCCATCACGTTACGGCGGGGAAGGCAGAAGAGAACGTTTTTATTGTTGTTCATGCGATGTCTCTGCGTGGGGGTTAGGCGCGGCTCAGCGATCGAGTTGCTGTATCAGGGCCTCGGCTTGGGGCCACGGGCCGTAGCCCGAGGCAGGGTTGAGGTGGCCAACGGCACCGAGTTCGACCAGCGCGCTGCCCCACTGCGTGGCCAGGCCGGCGACTGCGCTCAGGCTGGCCAGGTGGTCGTTGCTGCTGGCGGCTACCAGGCTGGGGAACGGCAGCGGGCCGCCTGGCAATGGCGCCCAACCGTGGGCGCGCAGGGAATCCGGGGTGGGATAGCCTTGTGGCCAATCGCTGTGCAGGTCTGGCGGTGCGGCCAGCAAGGCGCCCTTGATCGGCCGCTGATAGCGCGCCGCCCAGTGCGCCACCATCAGCACGCCGGCGCTGTGCGCGACCAGGATCACCGGGCCCTCGATTTGCGCCAGCTCACGCTCGATCGCTTCGACCCGTGCCGTGCAACTCAGCTTGTCGGTTTCCAGTGGCGGCACCGCACGCACCTTGGCCAGGCGCGCCTGCAACAGGGTCTGCCAGTGTTCAGGTACATGGTCGCGCAGACCGGGAACGATCAGCACGGTGGCGGCGGTTTGCAGTTTTTCCATGTCAGGGCCCTTGCTCTGTTCACTCGGTCGATTGCCGACTGCTTGAGGGCCAGAGTAATGAGTCGGTCCGGCACACGCTTTACATTGCGCGTCACGGATTTTTCAGTTGATGACACGGCCGACGCGGCCGCCCGCAGCCCCCTCGCCACGGGCGACCAACGGCAGGAAAATGGCTTTGCATCTGATGACACAGGCGCTATAAGTGACTACCCGCCAGCGCAGCGGGATGCCCATCAAGAACACGTGGAAAACAACAATATGACCGTGCTCGCCCGAGCGGCTTCGCTCACCAATTACCTGGAAGTTTCCCGCCACCTGGGCCTCAACGGCCATGGCCTGCTGGCCCAGGCTGGCCTCAGTGCGTCCTTGCTCGAAGCGCCTGATCAGCGCATCCCGGTGGCTGCCGCCATCAGCGTACTTGAAGAATCGGCGCGGCTGAGCGGCTGCGAAGCCTTCGGCCTGCGCATGGCCGAACTGCGCCAGTTGTCGGATTTTGGTGAGGTCAGCCTGCTGATCAGCCACCAGCATTCGCTGCGCGATGCGCTGCAGGTGATCGTGCAGTACCGCCATGTGCTCAACAATGCGCTGGCGATCCACATCGAAGAAACCGGCAAGACGGTGATCATCCGCCAGGAGGTCATCACCGAGCAGCCGATACACAGCCGCCAGGCCATCGAGCTGGCCATCGGTGTGATGCACCGCTTCTGCTCAGCGCTGCTGGGCGCCCACTGGCACCCGATCAGCGTCAACTTCACCCATGCCGCCCCTGCCGACGTGGCCATCCACCGGCGCATTTTTGGCTGCAAGCTTGAGTTCAACAGCGACTTCAACGGCATCGTCTGCTCGGCCTCCGACCTGGACACGGCCAACCCGCAGGCCAACGAAGCCATGGCGCGGCTCGCCCAGCGCTACGTGTGTACGCTGCAGGATGACGGCAACCCCTCCCTGGTGCACGAGGTGCGCAAGTCGATCTTTTTGCTGATGCCCATGGGCCGCGCCACCATCGAACACATCGCCCAGACCCAAGGCATGAACGTGCGCACCTTGCAGCGCCGGCTGGAAGAAGAAGGCGCCACCTTCAGCGAGCTGGTCAACGGCGTGCGCCGCGACCTGGTGCTGCGCTACCTGGAAAGCCCCGGCTATTCGCTGGGGCGTATCGCCGACATGCTCGGCTATTCCATGCACAGTTCGTTCACCCGCTGGTTCATCAGCCAGTTCGGCCAGCCACCGGCCACCTGGCGTGTTCAGCATGACCTGCCCACGCCACTCAAACGCGCCCGCAGCGCGGCCCAGGGGCCAGTCACCACGCGCTGAGCGCGTGGTGTTACAAGCCGAAGCGCAACAGCACCAGCACCAGCGCCACCAAGAACACCGTCTCGCCGACCATCAGCAAAATCGGCTTGATGCCCACGGCGGCCAGCTCCTTGAGCTGGGTCTTCATGCCCAGGGCACTGATCGACACCACCAGGCACCAGCGCGACAGCTCGTTGACCCCACCCTGCACGGCCAACGGCACCCAACCGGTGCTGTTGATGCAGGCCAGCGCCAGAAACCCCACCGCGAACCAGGGCAACAATGGCGGGCGCTTGCCTGCGGTGTCGGTACCCTGGCGGCGCGAGATCATGGCCGCGACAACAATCACCGGCACCAGCATGGCGACGCGCATCAGCTTGACCACCGTGGCGGTGTCGCCGGTTTCGGGCGACATGCTGTAGCCCGCCCCCACTACCTGGGCGACGTCATGGATCGTCGCGCCAAGAAAGACCCCGGCAGCCTGTGGCGACAGGCCGAGCGCGTTGGCGATCATTGGGTAGAGGATCATCGCCAGGGTCGACAACGCCGACACACCGATGACGGTGAACAGCGTCGCCCGCTCTTTTTGCGGGTGGCTGGGCAGCGCAGCGGCCAGCGCCAACGCCGCCGAGGCGCCGCAGATCGCCGTGGCGCCACCGGTGAGCATGCCGAACAGGCGCTGGAACCCCAGGGCCTTGGCCGCCACCATCGACACGCCGATGGTCACCACCACCAGGATCACCACCAGTGCGACGGCCTTCCAGCCCAGGCCTGCCATCTGCTCCAGGGTGATACGCATGCCCAGCAATGCCACGCCCAGGCGCAATACCGTGCGTGCGGTGAATTCGATGCCGGCTTTGCATTTGCCATCGCTGGCCAGAAAATTCAGTGCCAGGCCTAGTAGCAGGGCGAACAGCATGACCGGCGCGCCATAATGCTCCGCCAGAAAGCTCGCCGCCCCAGCGGCAATCAGGCTGACGCTAAGCCCCGGCGCCAACTCCCGCGCGCGGTGGTTGACCTGGGCAAGCGCAAGGGTGCTCATGACACCACCTCCTGGCCGGCGATGACGATAAAGACTTGGTCGCCCTCCACCTCCACCGGGTAGCTGGCCACTTTGAGTGCCTTGGAGTTGAGCAGGTAGCCGCTGGCAAGGTCAAAGCGCAGGCCATGGGCGCGGCACTGGATCACGGCGCCGTCCAGTTGCCCGGCGCACAACGATGAGCCCTGGTGCGGGCAGCTGTCGTCGATGGCCAGCAAACGCCCGTCGACATTGAACAACGCCAGGCTTTTGCCCCCATGTTCGAACAGCACACGCTCGCCGACGCCGGGCACGCGCTGGGCCGGTACCTCGATACGCCCGTTCACGCCTGCACCCCCGCCGAACGCGACAGCGCCACGTGCATGGCGTCGAGCAGTTGTTCTGCCGGCTGGGCACCGAACACGCGCAGGTGGTCGTCGAAGACGAAACACGGCACGCCCCTGCTGGCGATGTCGGCGCTGGCACTGATGAATGGCCGGCCATCAGCGCTCAGGCTCCCGGCCAGCGCGGCAGGCGTAAAGCCGCACTGTTCGGCGATGCGCAACAGGGTGTCGCGATCGCCCAAGTCTTCGCCCTCGCGGAAATACGCGGCAAACAGCCGCTCCAGTAGCGCCTCGACCTGTTGCTCGCTGCCCAGCTCGACCGCATGCAGCAGCAGGCGATGGGCGTCGGCAGTATTGGGCATGTGCGCGATGCGGCTGAAGTCGATCAGCTCGCCCACGGCACGCGCAGCCTCCTGCACTTGCCCTTGGCGTTGCCGCACCGCCTCGTCGCTGCCCAGGCGGCGGCGGTAGAAATCGGCGAACGGCTGGCCGGTTGCGGGCATGTCGGGCAACAGCTGCACGCCGTGCCAGGCCAGGGTGACCTCGACCTCGGGCCGGGCTTCGCGCAACTGAGCCAGCGCGGTTTGCAGTTGCCGCTTGCCGATCAGGCACCACGGGCATATGAGATCGAAATACACGTCTATCGACAGCGAATGCTTCACGTACGGGCCTCCAGTACAGGCTCGACAGGCGCTTGCGGGCTATTGCCACAGGCCAGGCGCGCCATGTCAGGGTGGTAGTGGCGCTTGGCGTAGAAAAACACCGCGGCGGCGGCGATGCTGATCAACGGCACCAGTTGAAAGGCGGCTTGCAGGCCGATCAGGTCGGACACCTTGCCGGTGATCAACGGGCCAGTGGCCAGGCCGAGCAGGTTGTTGCTCAGGGTCAGGGTGGCGAATGCCGTGCCATGCACCGTGTAGTGGGTCAGGTTGGCGACCATGGCACTGGACGGGCCATTGGTGCCTGCGGCAATCATCATGCCCAGGCAGATCAGGACCAGTTGCGGCAGGCCCGCCGGCATGGCGAAGGCCACTGACAGCAGCACACAGCTGCCCAGGCAGTAGGCGATGGCCAGGCTGATCTTGCGATCAGGGCGATCGCGCCCCATGCGGTCGCACAACATGCCGCACAGCACGATGCCGACGCCGCTGCACAGCACGATGATTGCTGCCACGGCGCCGGCCCGGTCGGTGCTCATGGCGTAGTAGCGGTTCAGGTAGCTGGGGATCCAGACGATCACCGTGCCGCCGACGAACAGCTGCAAGCCGCTGCCGACATAGGCGCTGATCACTGAGCGGCTTGAATAGAGCGTGCGCAGTGGGCGCAATGCCTTCAAGGCCGCCTTGTCGCTGGCGCTCGCCTGATTTTTCGGGGCAATGCGCGCCTCGCGCACGATCAGCGGGTAGAGCAGCGCCAGGGCCAGGCCGAAAAACGCCATGCCAGCGAACGCCCAGCGCCAACCCAGGTGCTGAGCCATCACCCCGCCCAGGGCCATGCCCAGCACCGAGCCGAACATGCCACCGGCCATGAACGACCCAGCCAAGGTGGCACGCATCTCACGCGGGAACACCGCCACCACCACGGCAATACCGACGCTGCCATAGGCAGCTTCGCCGACACCGACCAGAAAGCGCGCGATGAACATCTGCTGGTAGTTTTCAGCAACTGCGCAGCCCAGCGTGGCCAGGCTCCACATCACCGCCATGAAGGTCAGGCTCTTGATGCGGCCGATGCGGTCGGCGAGCAATGACAGCGGAAAGGTCAGCAGCCCGACCATCAGGGCGACGATGCCGCTGAGCAGGCCGAGCTGGCTGTCGCTGAGCTGCCATTCCTGCTTCAACAGGGGGAACACGGCGTTGAGCACCTGCCGCGACATGTAGTCGGAGATCAACAGGCCGAAGGTCAGGGCAAAGACGATCCAGGCATAGCGCCGGGGGATGCCCAGTGATGTATCCGTGCCTGGGTCCGTCGCACCGGTGTGATAGGTGGCCATGCTGCCTCCTCGGGTATCTGGCTTGGGTTGTTTTTGTTGTTATGAACAAATGCCAAAATCTGTGCTGCGGGTACTGGCCTCATGCCTCGCGTCAGACGCGCGCCCCTTGTAGGAGCAGCCTTGCGCTGCGAAGAGGCCAGTGAAAGAACCGCAAATCGTCGCAGTAATGACGGGCCTCTTCGCAGCGCAAGGCTGCTCCTACAGGGAGTGAGGCCAGTGCCTTAGGCGCGCTGTGGCACGCCCTTCTGGCCCGGCCGGCGGTTCGGCGCCATGCCGTTGGCCAGCAAGGTTTCCTCGACGGATGCGTACTGCTCGCCGATCCGGTAGATCGCCCGGGCTTCCTTGCCATTGGCCACTTCACGCCCCAGCTCATGCGCCACGCGCACGGTCTGCTGGATCTGCTGCACCGAGGTGAACGGCTTGCCGTGCTGGTCGATGATGGTGTCTTCGATGCCACAGCGCGGGTGCAAGCCCATGGCCAGGGCCATGGTGTTGAACGGCAGCACGTTCTTGAGCAGCGACTCTGCGGTCAGGGTGCAGCCATCTGGCGCACGGTGCACAAAATTGAAGAAGTTGAACGGGTTCGGGCCATCGAAACCGCCACCAATGCCGATCCAGGTCAGGTTCAGCGGGCCTTTGTAAACGCCCTTGCGCACCAGGCGCTCGAGGGTTTCCAGGGCATGCATGCCGGTCAGCTGGAAATGCGGCTGGATATTGCTGGCCTGCAGCCGACGCAGGTGCTCCTCGACCCAGGCCGGCCCGGCGGGCACGGTCATTTCACTATAGGCGGCCTGGATCCCAGGGTTGGCCAGCGATGTGCCTTCCAGATATTCGGGGTACAGCAGCTCCATGATGTTCATCTGGGTGGTGTTGATCGCCACCGTCACCTGGTCAGGCTTTGGGGTCAGCTCGGCCAGCATGTGGCGGGTGTCGTCGCTCAGCCACTTGGCCGCTTCACCCTCGCCTTCGGGTGCGAACGAAATCGAGCCGCCGACCTGGATGATCATGTCCGGCACCGCTTCACGCACCCCGGCGATCAGCTCGTTGAACTTGGACAGGCGCTTGGAGCCGGTGCCATCGAGTTCACGCACATGCAGGTGCAGTACAGTGGCGCCGGCTTCGTAGCAATCGACTGCCTTTTGCACCTGCTCGTCCATGGTCACCGGAATGTCCTGGGGGAAATCGTCGGGCATCCACTCGGGGCCATAGGGGGCCACGGTGATGACTACCTTTTCCATGTTTTCCGGGTGCAGCGAGTCGTCGAAGAATTGCATGTCTGATCCTCAGTCTTGTTCTTGTCTGTTCAGAAAGTGCTGTCGCCCATGATCCCGGCTCGCTCCATCTTGCGGTGGCAGGCCGGGTAGTCCATGACGGCGTAGTGCTGGGTGCTGCGGTTGTCCCAGATGGCGATGCTGTTGGGTGACCAGCGCCAGCGCACCTGGTACTCGGGGATGTACACCTGGCTCACCAGGTAGCGCAGCAGGTCGGCGGCGCCGGGGTTGGCGTCCTGGCCAAAGCGCACGCGCTCGGGGGTGTGGTAGTTGGTGAAGTGGGTGGCGAAGGCATTGACGAACAGCACCTTCTCGCCGGTTTCCGGGTGGGTGCGCACCACCGGGTGCTCGGCATCGGGGTAGCGGGCCTTGAGCGCCAGGCGCTTGTCGGTCGGCATGGCGGCGCCGAAGCTGGCCTCGATGCTGTGGCGGGCGCGCAAGCCCTCGATGCGGGCCTTGATCTCGGCCGGCAGGTTGTCGTAGGCCAGCACCATGTTCGCCCACATGGTGTCGCCGCCCACCGGCGGGCACTCCACGCAGCGCAGCACGCAGCCCATTGGCGGGGTTTCGCGCCAGGTGGCGTCGGTGTGCCAGGCATTTTCGTAGCGGTCGGCCGGTTGGTCGGGGCGTTTGTAGATTTGCACCAGGCCCGGGTGCTCCGGGTCGCTGCCAGCGACGGGGTGATCCTCCAGTTCACCGAAGCGACGGGCGAACGCCACGTGCTCGGCGCGGCTAATGGCCTGGTCGCGCAAAAACAGCACCCGGTGCTTGAGCAGCTGGGCGCGAATATCGGCGAACAGGCCGTCATCGTGAATGGCATCGGCCAGCCTGACGCCGACCAGTTCGGCACCGATGGCGCAGGTCAGTTGTTCGACTTGCATGGCAGTGCCCTCAGATGACGAAGATCGACGAGCCGGTGGTCTTGCGCGACTCCAGGTCACGGTGCGCCTGCACCGCATCCTGCAAGGCGTAGTGCTGGTTGATCTCGATGCGGATACGGCCGCTGCTGACATGGTCGAACAGCTCGGTGGCCAGGCGGGTCTTCTCTGCCGGGTCGGCGATGTAGTCGGCCAGGGCCGGCCGGGTCATGAACAACGAGCCTTTGATCGCCAACAACTGCGGGTCGAACGGTTCGATCTTGCCGGACGCGGTGCCCACGCACACCATCAGGCCACGGCGCTTGAGCGAGTCCAGCGAGCCCATGAAGGTGTTGCGCCCGACACTGTCGAACACCACGTTGACGCCTACGCCATCGGTCAGCTCGCGCACGCGCTGGGCGACGTCTTCGTGGCTGTAGTTGATGGTGTGGTCGCAGCCATGGGCGCGGGCCACAGCCGCCTTGGCGTCGGTGGAGACGGTGCCGATCACGGTCAGGCCGAGCAGCTTGGCCCACTGCGAAACGATCAGGCCGACGCCACCCGCTGCCGCGTGCAGCAGGATGCTGTCACCGGGCTTGAAGTCGTACAGGCGGCGCATCAGGTACGAGGCCGTCAGGCCGCGCATGGTCATGGCGGCCGCCGTCTCGAAGGAGATGGTTTCCGGCAGTTTGATCAACGGCGCGGCGGGGATCAGGCGCTCGGTGCTGTAGGCGCCAAGGGTGTTGAGGAAGCCGGTGTAGGTCACCCGGTCGCCGACCACCACATGGCTGACGCCCTCGCCTACCGCCTGCACCACACCCGACGCTTCCACGCCCATGCCGTTGGGCAGCGGGATCGGGTAGGTGCCATTGCGAAAATAAGTGTCGGCGTAGTTCAGGCCAACCGCCACGTGGCGCAGGCGCACCTGCCCAGGGCCGGGCTCGCCGACGTCGACGTCTTCGTAACGCAGGACCTCAGGCCCTCCGGTTTCGTAGAAACGTACCGCTTTGGCCATGCCAATCTCCCTTCTTGTCATTGTTGTTGAGCACACAAAGTGCGTCTTGAGGGGCAATTTAGGCCGTTGCGCCAAGCGCCGCTTATCATCGGACGACAACGGTTTTACAGTTGATGACAGCGCGCCTGGCGCAGGGGCTCAGAATGCCGAAAGGCCGCCGTCGACAGCGATGGCCACCTGATTCTGATAGCTGTCGTGCTTCATTTGGCGGCCCCCGTGGCCGCGCGGGCGAGGATCTTTTTCGCCAGGCTCATGCGGTGCACTTCGTTGGGGCCGTCATAGATGCGGAAGCTGCGGGCATCGCGGAAGATCCGCTCGACGATTGACTCGCCGGTAACACCCTGCCCGCCCAGCACCTGCACACTGCGGTCGATCACCCGCCAGATCGCCTCCGAGCTGAGCACCTTGGCCATGCTCGACTCGACGTTACCCCGCTCGCCCTGGTCCAACACCCAGGCGCAATGCCAGATCGCCAGGCGCGTGGCATGCAGGTCCATCTCGTTGTCGGCGAGCATGAAGCCCACCCCCTGGTGCTCGCCCAGCGGCTTGCCGAACGAGACCCGGCGGTTGGCGTAGGCACAGGCCTCGTCATGGGCGCGGCGGGCCTGGCCCAGCCAGCGCATGCAGTGGGTCAGGCGCGCTGGCGCCAGGCGCACCTGGGCGTAACGGAAGCCTTTGCCCACTTCGCCGAGCACATCGCTGGCCGGCACCCGCAGGTTTTCGAAACGCAACACTCCATGGCCGCCGGCGAAGCAGCTGTCCAGCGAGTCCATCATGCGCTCCAAGATGAAGCCCGGGCGGTCGGTGTCGGTCAGGAACATCGTCGCGCTGCCGTCTTCCATGCGCGCCATGATGATCGCCAGCTGCGCGCCTTCAGCCCCGGTGATGAACCATTTCTGGCCATTGATGATGTAGTCGTCACCGTCACGCACGGCCAAGGTGGTCAGCATCGAGGGGTCGGAGCCGGCGCCCGGGCTGGGCTCGGTCATGGCGAAGCACGAGCGAATATGGCCCTGCACCAGTGGCCGCAGCCAGCGGTCTTTTTGCGCCGGCGTGGCCACCTGCTCCAACAGGTGGATATTGCCCTCGTCCGGGGCGTGGATGTTCAGGGCCACCGGGCCGAGTGGCGAATAACCCGCTTCTTCGAAAATGATCGCCTTCTCGACATGGCTCAAGCCCAGGCCACCCATTTCACGCGCGGCATGCGGGGTCAGCAGGCCGTGCTCGCGGGCCCGATCGAGCAGCGCCTGGCGCAGTTCGGGCGAGGGGCCGTGGGCGGTCTGGCGGCGGTCGTGCTCCAGGGGTATGACGCTTTCGGCAATGAACTGCCGGGTCTTGGTTTGCAGGGCGAGCAGTTCGGCGGAAAGGGCGAAATGCATGGTGGGGTTCCTTGTAGAGGGAAAGGCTCAGGCGTGCAGGCGGCGCGGGTCGATGGCGGCATGCAGGTGCTCCATCACGGTTTTGTCGATCGAGGCCTTGCCGGGGTCGTACGGGGTGTAGTTGAGGGTGCGGATGAACGCGTGCTGTGCTTGCGTGCCGGCCATGTCGATATCGACGATGTTCAGGCAAGCAGGGTCTTGTTCGAAGGCGGCCAGCCCGCCCAGCCCCGCGCCGCTGGCCCAGGCCAGGAGGATGCGGTTGACGGCGTCGTGGCTGACCAGCAGCAACGATGTCCAGCCGGGCTCGGCCAGCAATTGCTGGAAGCTGTCCAGCACCCGTTGCTGGAACGCCACCCAAGGTTCGCCGCGCAAAAAGGCGGCGCCGGGGCGGTCGGCCAGGTGATAGGCCTGGGCCACTTCGCGGTGCAGGCAGCCTGGGGGTATTTCCCGCAGGCGGCCGGCCCGCACCTCGCGCAAGGCGGCGCGCTGCTCCACCGCCAAGGTGCGCGGACCCAGCAGTTGGTCGAGGGTCTGGCGGGTGCGCGGGTAGTCCGAACACACCGCCCGGTCGAACCGGGTGTGCGCCAGCACCTGGCCCAACGCCTGGGCCTGGGCCACGCCTTGCGCGGACAGCGGCACATGGCGCGGGTCGAGGGGCCGGCCATCGGCGTCGAAGTAATCGACATGGCCATGCCGAACCAGGTAGCAGCGGCGACGCTGGGCGGGCTGGTCAGTCATGGGCCAGCACCTTCGGGTTGCTGATGCTCAACTGCGCCCGGTTGATCGCCCGCAGCGCCGCCAGTAAACGTGTTGGGTCCTGATCGTAGGCGCCTTGGCGAATGCGCCGCGCCAGCAACGCACGGGCCTGTTCAAGCCCCGTCGCTGCCTGGCCGTGCTGCGCCAGCAAGGCCTCCAGGGCCTGGCGCTCGACCTCGGCACAGTCCGCCGCCTGCGCCAGTTCGCGGCTGGCGATCAACATGGCGCTGGCGACCATCCGGCCTTGATAGTGCAACCCTTTCGGCAACGCCGGCAGTAGATGGGTGAGCAGGGTGTCGCGCGCCGTCACAAGCAGGTCGCGGGCATCGGGCTGGTTCATGCGTGGCCTCCACGGGTGAGCAAGAGGATTTCCTGTTCGAGTTCGCTGACCATCCGCCCGGTCAGCGCCAGCTCCAGCGAGCGTTGCTGGCCAGACACATGGCGTTCGGCCTGCTGCAGGGCGATTACCGCCCAGCGCAGGTGGGCCATGACCTGCCAGAAGCGCAGCGCCTGGCTGTCCAGTTCCAGCGCCGACACGCTGCGGTATCCGGCGAGCAAGTCCTGCAGATGGCCGATGCCGCCCGCCTCCAGGTCCGGCCGGCCGAAGCGCCAGCAGCGCGCGGTGAACCAGCCCAGGTCTTCACGCGGGTCACCCCAGCCAGCGAACTCCCAATCCAGTACGCCGGTCAGTGCACCGGCCTCGACCATGTAGTTGCCAGTGCGGTAGTCGCGGTGCAGCAGGCACGTGGGCAAGGGCGCAGGCTTGTTCAGCTCACACCAGCGCAAGCCCCACTCCAGCACCGGGTGGCTGCCTGGCAAGGCATCCAGAAACTGGCGGTACTGGTCGACGCTGGCTTGCACCGTGTCGGGTGCAGCGGCGGGCAGAAACGCCAGCGCCTGCTGCGGCGGGCGTACCTGATGCAGGCGCGCCAGGTTGGCGCCCAACTGCCGGCACAGTGCCGGGTTGCCCTGGGGCGCGTCTTGTGCGGACGTCAGGCGGTGGCCACTAGCAGTGCCGGCCAGCGCCTGCATGATGAAAAAGTCGCGGCCGATGACCTGCGGGTCCTGGCACAGCCAAAGGGGCTTGGGTACGTTGACACCGGCTTGGTGGACCACGTCGAGCACCGCGAACTCCTGCTCGCGGGTCATGCTGGCGGCTACTGCGGAAGCAGCGTCGGTGCGCAGTACCCAACGCTGTGGTTGGCCTGCGACTTCGGCCTCGAGCAGCCAGTTTTCCTGGATGGCACCGCCTGACAATCGCTCGCTGCGGGTGAGGGTCACGGGGTGGCTGGCGAGTTGGTTTTGTAGGTAGGTAGAGAGCTTTGAACGGGCGTCTGGGATGTCGATGCGAGCGCTGGGGGGGAGCGCGGGATGGGTGATGGGCATGGTGGGTCCAATTGGCTGGTCGTTCGTGGGCTAGCCGATTGCAAGATGATTGCCAGGTCGTTTATTGGTTTTATTATTTGTTATTAATCAATGGTTTATTTCGATTTTTTGGCTTGATTTCATGGCGGATTTGACCGGGGGCGGTTCAAATTTGAACGGGTTTTTCAGGGCTGATGTGTTCGCCACAACATTTGCAGCGCCTGGGAGATCGAGCGCCGCCCGCGCGGCGCTTCGCAGCACAAGGCTGCTCCCACATCTGTTTCGGGCCAGTGAGGCCTGTGAGATTTGCGCGCGACCGCCTTAGGAATAATTGGCCCGAGAAAAATGTAGGAGCAGCCTTGTGCTGCGAAGCGCCGCGCGGGCGGCGCTCGATCTCCCAGGCACCAAAAATGTTGTGACAAACACCCCCCACCCCCTACGATACCTGGCTGACCCGACGGAGCACTGCTCGCCATGCACCTTCCCGCGCTCAAACCCAACCAGCTGCGCCCACCCGCCGAACCACCCAGGGCCTTACAGCGCACCCGGTTGCTCGACCACCTGGCCAGCGCGCTGGACGACGGCGCTGTCATCCTCCTGCAAGCGCCCTTGGGCTACGGCAAAAGCACCCTGCTCGGCCAGTTCGCCCGCCGCCTCACCAGCCCCTTTGCATGGCTGCGCCTGACCCGCGCCGAAAACCAGCCCCTGGCCCTGCTGCTGCACCTGCACGCCGCCCTTCAATTGCCGGCGTCACACCGCGAATCCCCCCAGGCCGAACCGCTGTGGAGCCACATCCTCGCCGACCTCGAAGCCCGCCAGGCCCCGGTAACGTTACTGCTCGACGACCTGCACCTGCTCAACGCCGCCCAGGCCTGGCAGTACCTCGACACCCTGCTGCACGACCCGCCACCAGCACTGCGCCTGCTCGCCGCCAGCGAAGGCCCGCCGGCGTTACCCCTGGCCCACCTGCGCCGCGACGGCCGGCTGGCCGTGCTAAGCGCGCGTGAACTGGCCCTGGACAGCGAAGAGACCGGCCAGCTGGCACTGGCCCGTGACGTCCGCCTGGGCAGCGACGCGCTGTACCAACTGCGCGCCGGCAGCGAGGGCTGGCCCAGCGGCGTGCTGTTCTGGTTCGAGGCCTACCGCGAAGCGCTGCAGAGCACCGGCCAGCCGCCCGGCGACCTGCGCCCGATCACGCGTCAGGCCTACGCCCATGCCCGGCAGTTTCTGGAAGAAGAACGCCTGCAGCGCTTGCCCACCGCCTTGCGCGGCTTTCTTGAACACACCGCCGTGGCCCAGGTGTTCGATGCGGGGCTGGCCGGTGAATTGGCCACCGATACCGATGTGACGGCGGCGCTGCGCCACTTGCAGCGGCTGGACCTGATCATCGAAATGCCCCAGGCCAGCCACGCCGAATACCGCTACCACCCTGCCCTGCGCAACAGCCTTTACCAACGCCTCGAACAACGCGACCCGCAGCGCCTGCGGCAACTGCACCGCCAAGCCGCGAACTGGCTGCTGGCGCAGCGCCGCTTCACCGAGGCGATCTACCAGTACGGCCGGGCCAGGGACCTGGACGCCGTGCTCGGCATCGTCGACCGGCATGGCTTCGAGCTGTTACGCGAAGGTAAGGTCAACACCCTGGTCGATGTGCTCGACGAGGTGGCCGGCCATGCCGGCAACGACAGCTTCACCCTGGCCGTGACCGAAGCCTCCACGGTGATGGTCACCAACGACATCGCCCAGGCCTGCCAATGCCTGCGCCAGCTGTATGCCCTGCAGCGCCGCCACGCTGTGCCGCGCCACCCCGAGCGGGTGCAGCAGACGGTGATGTTCCTGCGTAGCCGCCTGGCCTACCTGGGCGGCAACCTGGCGCACGGCCTGGCCTTGGCTGCACGGGCATTGCAGCAGTTTGGGCAGCACAACGCTGCGCGCTCGGTGCTGTATTTCGACCGGGCCAACTGCCTGGCGGCCTTGGGTGAGCTGCAACCGGCCCACGCCGAAGCCAGCCGCGCCCTGGTCGAACTGCAAGGCTTCGGGCTGAGCGGCTACACCAACTTGCTGCAACTGCTGCTGGGCCAGATCGAACTGGCCCAAGGCGCCAGCGAAGCGGCCTGGGAACGCCTGCAAGGCATGGCCGAGCAGCCCGCTGCCGGCAGTTCGGGGCGTTTCTATGAGCTGTTCCGCCACTTGGGCAAAGGCCTGGCCCTGCTGCAAGCCAACCAGCTGAGCCAGGCGCGCCACGCCCTGGCCCAGGCCGAAGTACTGGCGCTGGGCTTCCCGCACAGCGCCGCGCTGCCCTGGGTGTTCCACCACCAGGCCTGCCTGCACTGGGCGCTGGGCGAGACCGCCCAGGCCAAGGCGCGCTGGCAAGAAGTGCGCCGGCTGGCCTTGCAGTTCCGCCTGTTCACCCTGTACCGCCAGGCCGGGGCCTGGCTGGCGCGCCTGGCGCTGCGTGACAACGACACCGACTACCTGCCCGGCTGGCTTGACCAGTGGCACTGGTGCAGCCGCCAGTATGACCAGCAGTTGCTGCCTGAAGAGTGGCTGGCCTATGCCTGGGTGCAGCGCCACCTGGGGCAGCGCGACAAGGCGCGGCAGATCCAGGCGACACTGCACACCCAGGCTGAGGCGAACACCAACCGCCGCCTGTTGCTCGACACCCTGTTGCTCGACGCAGCCCTGCACCAGGACCGTGGCGCCCACGACCAGGCCCTGCACAGCCTCGAACAGGCCTTGCAACTGGCGTGTGAATACGGCTTCGGGCAATTGTTGCAGTACGAAGGCGAAGCGTGCCTTGAAGCCTTGCGCGAGTTGCTGCTGCCACAGGTTCGCGAGCGCCTGGCCTTGGCGGTCCCGCCACCGTCACGCGAGCGCCTCAATGCCCTGTTCCGCCCCCTGCTGGCAGGGCGAGACAGCACCGACAGCGCGTTGATCGTGCCGCTGTCGCGCCGTGAACTGGAGGTGCTGCAACGCATGGCACGCGGGCAAAGCAACGGGCAGATTGCCGAGGCGATGTTCATCAGCCTGAGCACGGTCAAGACCCACATCAACAACCTGTTCCGCAAACTCGACGTGGCCGACCGCGACAGCGCCTTGTGCTCAGCGCGCGAATTGCAATTGCTGAACTGACCTCCACCCGCACGCCACGCCGATTCCACCCCCCATTCCACCGGGGGGGTGGACGCGGCGCGCGGGGCCTGCCTGCTACAACATGCCGAATCCACCCAGCCAGGAGTCCGGCATGCCCAGCTACACCGCCCCGTTGCGCGATATCACCTTCGTTGCCCAGGAGCTGCTCGACCTGAGCGGCCACTATCAACAGCTGTCTGGCTGCGAAGCCCCCGACGCGGACACTTTCGCCGCCATCGTCGAGGAAGGCGCCAAGTTCGCCGAGCAGGAACTGGCACCGCTCAACGCCGTGGGCGACCAGCACGGGTGCCAATGGCAGGATGGCAAGGTCAGCACCCCGCCGGGCTTCGCCGAGGCCTTCAAGCGCTTTGCCGCCAACGGCTGGCTGGGCCTGGACAAAGACCCGGCCTACGGCGGCCAGGGCTTGCCGCCCTCGCTGGGCTTCGTCAACCACGAGATGATCTGCAGCGCCAACCACGCCTGGGGCATGTACGGCAACCTCACCGGCGGCGCTATCAGCACCCTCAGCGAGCATGCCGACGAGGCCCTGCGCCAGCGTTTTCTGCCGCCAATGATCGCCGGCCGCTGGAGCGGCACCATGTGCCTGACCGAGGCCCATTGCGGCTCGGACCTCGGCCTGCTGCGTACCAGCGCCCGGCCCCAGGCCGACGGCAGCTACCGCATCAACGGCAGCAAGATCTTCATCTCGGCCGGTGAGCACGACCTGACAGAAAACATCGTGCACCTGGTGCTGGCGCGCATCGAAGGCGCACCGGCCGGGGTCAAGGGCATTTCGCTGTTTGCCGTGCCAAAGGTCCAGGTCGATGCTGATGGCAGCCTGGGCGCCCCCAACGGCGTCAGCTGCGGGTCTATCGAACACAAGATGGGCATCCACGGCAACGCCACCTGCGTGCTCAACTTCGACGGCGCCACAGGCTACCTGCTGGGCGAAGCCAACCGTGGCCTGAACGCCATGTTCACCTACATCAACGAATCGCGCCTGGCAGTTTCACAGCAGGCTCAGGCCCACGCCGAAGCCTCGTTCCAGGGGGCCTTGGCCTATGCCCGCGACCGCGTGCAGATGCGTGCCACACCGCGCCTGCGCGACGACCAGGCCGCCGACCCGATCATCGGCCATGCCGATGTCCGGCGCATGCTGCTGACCCAAAAGGCCTATGCCGAAGGCGGTCGCATGCTCGCCTACACCTGCGCCAAGGGCGTCGACCTGCTGCACCACGGCGCCACCCCAGGTGTGCGCCAGGCCGCGGCTCGCCGGCTGGCCTTGCTCACCCCAATTGCCAAGGGCTTTTTGACCGAAACCGGCAACGAAGCTGCGCAGTTGGGCATCCAGGTCTTCGGCGGCCACGGTTTCATCCGCGAATGGGGCATGGAGCAGATCGCCCGCGATGTGCGCATCACTGCGATCTACGAAGGCACCAACACCATCCAGGGCATCGACCTGCTGACCCGCAAAGTGCTGGCCGATGGCGGTGAAGCCCTGGACGAACTGCTCAGCGAAATAGAAGCCTTCATTCAGAACACCTCGGCCTCAGCCGACCTCGCCCAGGCCTTGCAACAGCGCGTCAGCGCCTGGCGCGACGTCAGCGAATGGCTGCGCGACGCCAGCAGCACCGACGCCAACCTGATCGGCGCCAGCGCCTTCGACTACCTGATGCTCTGCGGCTACACCCTGATCGGCTACCTGTGGCTGCGCGCCGCCTGCGTCGCTGAACAGGCACTGGCGGCCGGCAGCGACGACGTCGCGTTCTACCAGGGCAAGCGCGAGACCGCGCGTTTCTACCTGCAGCGCCTGCTGCCGCGGGCCAGCCTGCACGAGACGCTGATCCGCACGGGCAGTGACAACCTGATGAACATCAGCGACGCCGCCTTCGCCCGCTGACCCTGCCTGGCAGGCTCCGCTGCCGAGTCCCCCAGGGCAGCGGGTTTTTCGGCGGTGGCCAACGCTCCGGGCCGCCGCCTCGTTTTTTTCAGGACACCAACAGGAAGGTTCCCATGCCGCTGATCGACTATCGCCGCGATAACCAACTGGCCTTGATCGGCCTGTGCCACGCCCCCGTCAATGCCCTGGGCCACGACCTGCGCCAGGCACTGCTACAGGCCTGCACCCAGGCCGCCAGCGACCCTGAGGTCAAGGCAGTCATCCTGCATGGGCGCTCACTGCCGTTCAGTGCTGGCGCCGACATCAGCGAGTTCGGCAGCCCACGCACCTGGCAGGCACCCGCCCTGCCCGAATTGCTAGAAACGCTGACCACCCTTGCCAAGCCACTGATCGCCGCCATCGATGGCGTGGCGCTGGGCGGCGGGCTGGAACTGGCCCTGGCCTGCAGCCATCGCGTTGCCAGCGCCACTGCCCGCCTGGGCCTGCCGGAGGTACGCCTGGGCCTGCTGCCCGGTGCCGGCGGTACCCAGCGCCTGCCACGGCTGATCGGCGTGGCGCCCGCGCTGGAGCTGATGCTCGGCGGCGAACCGATCGATGCCCGCCAAGGCCTGGCACTGGGGCTGGTAGACCGCTTGGTCGAACCCGGCCAGGACCTGCTCGACCAAGCGTGCGCCTTTGCCCACGAGCAGCTCGCCCACCCCGCCCCGCCAAGGGTTACACCCGCGCACCCAGCCGAGGGCCTGTTCGCCACGCACGAGGCCCAGCTGGCTGCCCGCAAACCTGGCCAACGGGCGCCACTGCGGGTACTGGCAGCCGTGCGCGCGGCCTGCGAACTGCCGTTGGCCGAAGGCCTGGCCCGCGAACAGGCGCTGTTCCGCGAAGCGCTGCAAGACCCCCAGGCCACTGCACTGCGCCATCTGTTTTTTGCTGAACGCGAGGCGCTGCGCATTCCCGGTGTCGACGCGGCCACCGCGCTGCGCCACATCGCCCAGGTTGCCGTGATCGGAGCCGGCACCATGGGCGCCGGCATCGCCATGAATTTCATCAACGCCGGCCTCCCCGTGCGCTTGCTGGAGCTCAAGCCCGAGGCCCTGGACCGCGGCTTGGCGCAGATCCGCAAACACTACGAAAGCGCCATCAAGCGCGGCAAGCTCACCGCCGAGCAACTCGAACAGCGCATGAGCCTGCTGCAAGGCACCCTCGATTACGCCGACCTGGCTGACGCTGACCTGGTGATCGAAGCGGTGTTCGAAGACCTGTCGATCAAACAGTCGGTGTTCCGCACCCTCGACCGGGTGTGCAAGCCCGGCGCGATCCTGGCCAGCAACACCTCGACCCTGGATGTCGACCGCATCGCCGCCTGCACCCGCCGCCCGCAGGACGTGGTCGGCCTGCACTTCTTCAGCCCAGCGCATGTCATGCGCCTGCTCGAAGTGGTGCGCGGCCGGGCCACGGCGCCAGACGTGCTGGCCACTACGCTGAAAATCGCCAAGCGCATCGGCAAACTGCCGGTGGTGTCTGGCGTGTGCTTCGGCTTCATCGGCAACCGCATGCTCGAACCTTATGCCCGCGAGGCCCACCGCCTGGTCCTCGAAGGCGCCTCACCGGCCCAGGTGGACAAGGTGCTGACCGACCTCGGCCTGGCCATGGGCGTCTTCGCCATGTACGACCTGGCCGGCATCGACGTCGGTTACCTGGTGCGCCAGGCGCGGCGCAGCGAGATCGCCCACGACCGGAGCTACTTCCGCTTGGCCGACGAACTCTACACGCTGGGCCGCCACGGGCAGAAAAGCGGGCGCGGCTTCTACCGCTACGAGGGCCGCGAACGCATCGAAGACCCCGAGGTGGTGCAGCTCGCGGCGCAACTGGCCGCCAAGCTGGGCATCACCCGGCGCACCATCAGCGACGCAGAAATCCACGACCGCTGCCTGTTCATGCTGATCAACGAAGGCCTGCAGTTGCTCGACGAAGGCATCGCCCTGCGCAGTGGTGACATCGACCTGGTGTGGGTCAACGGCTACGGCTTCCCGGGCTGGCGTGGTGGGCCGCTGCATTACGCCCGCGACATCGGCCTGGACACCGTGCTGGCTGGCATCGAGCAATTGCGCGATCGCCTGGGTGCCTACGGCCACCTGTGGTTGCAGCCAGCCCCCTTGCTGCGGCGCCTGGCGAGCAGCACCGGCAAGCTGCGCGCGCAACACCGTTGAGCTGCCCTCTTCTGGCCATCAAGGAACCCCGTTCATGAAAGACGCCGTCATTCTCTCCACCGCCCGCACCCCGATCGGCAAGGCCTTTCGCGGTGCCCTCAACAACCTGCGCTCGCCCAGCCTGGCCGCCCATGCCATCCAGGCTGCCGTATCACGGGCCGGCATCGCTGCCGACGAAATCGAAGACCTGGTGATGGGCACCGCCATGCCCGCTGGCACCGCCGGCTGGAACCTGGGGCGTATGAGCGCGCTGGCGGCCGGGCTGCCCGTGTCGGTCAGCGGCCAAACCCTCGACCGCCAGTGCGCCTCCGGGCTGATGGCGATCGCCACCGCCGCCAAGCAGATCATCGTCGATGGCATGCACGTCACCGTTGGCGCCGGCCACGAAAACATCAGCGCGGTACAAGTGCGCAACCTCGAATGGGCGCTGGGCGAGCAGGACAACGCGGTTATCCAGCAGGTGCCGCACGCCTACATGCCGATGCTGCACACCGCCGAGCACGTCGCCCGGCGCTACGGCATCAGCCGTGACGCGCAAGATGCCTATGCGCTGCAATCGCAGCTGCGCACTGCCGCCGCCCAGCAGGCTGGGTTGTTCGAGGCCGAGATCGTGCCGGTAACTGCGCAGCAAAGGGTCAAGGACAAGCACACCGGCGAGATCAGCTACCGCCAGGTAACCCTGGCGCAGGACGAGGGCAACCGCCCGCAAACCCGCCTGGACGACCTGGCGCGCTTGCAGCCGGTGCTCGACGGTGGCTGCATCACGGCCGGCAACGCCAGCCAGCTGTCCGACGGTGCCAGCGCTTGCGTGCTGATGGACGCGCGCCTGGCCGAGCAGCGCAACCTCAGGCCGCTGGGCCTGTACCGGGGCATCGCCGTGGCCGGCCTGGCGCCGGAAGAGATGGGCATCGGCCCGGTGTACGCGGTGCCGCGC
Source organism: Pseudomonas sp. LAIL14HWK12:I10 (assembly GCF_900184205.1). Taxonomy (NCBI): domain Bacteria; kingdom Pseudomonadati; phylum Pseudomonadota; class Gammaproteobacteria; order Pseudomonadales; family Pseudomonadaceae; genus Pseudomonas; species Pseudomonas sp. LAIL14HWK12:I10. The sequence continues at coordinate 158,216 of NZ_FXWU01000003.1, forward strand.
CTGCTCAGGCAGCATGGGCTGAACGTCGACGATATCGGCCTGTGGGAGCTGAACGAAGCCTTCGCCTGCCAGGTGTTGTATTGCCGCGACACCCTGGGCATCGACCCTGAGCGCCTGAACGTCAACGGCGGTGCCATCGCTATTGGCCACCCTTATGGCATGAGTGGCGCGCGGATGGTCGGGCATGCGCTGCTCGAAGGTAAACGGCGCCGGGTGCGGTATGTGGTGGTGACCATGTGCGTGGGCGGTGGCATGGGGGCGGCGGGCCTGTTTGAAGTGCTGTGAACACAACCGGACCGCAAGGGCTCCCACACCGCCCCTGCCCACTCACTGAATGATGAGGAACGCTCCATGCTAGCAACCCCTTTTTCCCTGGCCGGCAAGACTGTTTTGGTAACCGGCGCCTCCAGCGGCCTGGGTGCCCACTTCGCACGCTTGGCCCAGGCCGCTGGCGCCCGTGTGGTGCTGGCGGCGCGGCGGGTCGAACGCTTGCAGGCGCTGGTCGAGCAACTTGAAACCCAAGGCGGCGAAGCGTTGGCCGTGGCGCTCGACGTCACTCAACGCGACAGTGTCGAACAGGCCTTCGACCAGGCCGAGGCCCGCTTCGGTGTGGTCGATGTGGTCATCAACAACGCCGGCATCGGCGACCCTGGGCGCTTTCTCGAACTGAGCGGGCAGGACTGGCAGCGCATGCTCTCGACCAACCTCGATGGCGTGTTCCATGTCGCCCAATGTGCTGGCCAGCGCCTGGTCAAGGCCGGCCGCGCCGGAAGCATCGTCAACATCGCCTCGATCCTGGGCCTGCGCGTAGGGGCCGGGCTGAGCCACTACTGCACGGCCAAGGCCGGTGTGGTGCAGTTGACCAAGGCCATGGCGCTGGAGCTGGCCCGCTACCGGATCCGCGTCAATGCCATCGCCCCCGGTTACTTCAAGACCGAGATGAACGAGGCCTACTTCGACAGCGAGGCCGGCCAGGGTTACATCAAAGACCACGTGCCGATGCGCCGCCTGGGCCAATTGAGCGAGCTCGACGGCCCCTTGCTGTTGCTGGCCAGTGACGCCGGTGCATTCATGACCGGCAGCGTCCTCGCCGTGGATGGCGGGCACTTGGTCAACCCTTTGTAACAAGGAGCCTGCATGCCCACCGCCGCTTACCTGCCCCGCGTGGTCGCGCTGGTCACCCACTTGCGTTGCCCTGGAGCACCCAGCCCCATGGCCCGGCTGATCGAGCAGGTCAGCGCCGACTACCGGCAGCAGGCCCATGTCGAGGTGATTGAAACCACCCTCGGCAAGCTGCTGCCGCTGGCGCGCGAGCTGGAGAGGCGCCAGCAGGCCGACGTCATCCTGTGTTCCGGGGCCGCCGCCGACTACTTGCGCCAGCACTTGTCGACCTCGGTGCAGGCCCTGCACCTGGGCGAGCACGACCTGATCCGCGCCCTCGCCCTAGCCCACACGCGCACCCGGCGCGTCGGCGTGCTCAGCTTTGGCCAGCCCCACCCCGGGCTGGCGACGATGCAAGCGTTGCTCAACCTCAAGGTCCACGAGCACACCTATACCCGCCTGGAACAGGCCCGAGCGCAGGTCGCGCAGCTGGTCGCAGACGGTGTCCAGGTCATCATCGGGTCGCCGACGGTGTGCCAGCTGGCCGACGCGGCCGGTGCTCAGGGGGTGCTGGCCCTGGACAGCGACAGCCTGCGCCATGCGTTCGACAACCTGCGCATTCAGCCCCGGCGCAGCCGCAAGCCGCCTGCCGCGCAGCCGTTCATGACGCGCTATCGTTTCGATCAGTTGCTGGGTGATGCCCCGGCGTTCCGCGCGACCGTGCGGCTGGCGCAGCGCTACGCCGCGACCGACGCGACGGTACTGATCACCGGTGAAAGCGGCACGGGCAAGGAGTTGCTCGCACAAAGCCTGCACCACGCCAGCGCCCGCCAGCAGGGGCCGTTCGTGGCGATCAACTGCGCGGCCCTGCCGGAGTCGCTGCTCGAGAGCGAGCTGTTTGGCTTTGAAGACGGCGCGTTCACCGGCTCGCGCAAGGGGGGCAAACCCGGCCTGATCGAGCTGGCGCACGGTGGCACATTGTTCCTCGACGAAGTCGGCGACATGCCCGCGCCGCTGCAAACCCGTTTACTGCGTGTGTTGCAGGAGCGCGAGGTGCTGCGCCTGGGTGGCTGCGCGCCGACACCGGTGGACATCCGCGTGATTGCCGCCACCCATTGCGACTTGCCAGCACGCATCGCCAACGGGCAGTTTCGCGCCGACCTGTTCTACCGCCTAAACATCCTGCGCCTTGCCGTGCCGCCCCTGCGCGATCGGCTCCAAGACATCCTGCCCCTGTTCGAGGCGCTGCTCGCACGGCACGGCGCAACACCGCTCGCCACACCGCAGCTGCAACCGCTGCTGCCCCTGCTGCTGCGCCACCGCTGGCCGGGGAACATTCGCGAGCTCGACAACATCGCCGAGCGCGCCGCGCTGTGCGCCCAAGCCTTGGTGGGCGCCGATGGCATCGACCTGGCCACGCTCTTCCCGGAATTTTTCGAGCATGTGCAGGCCGCCGCACAGCCGCTGCCCGCTAGCGACAACCTGCGCAGCCTGGGCAAGGCCGCCGAGGCGGCGCACGCCCGGCGCATGCTGGACAGCTGCGACGGCAACATGGACCAGGCTGCGCGTTGCCTGGGTGTCAGCCGCAGCACCCTGTGGCGGCGTTTGCGCGCATCCTGCGGATGACTTATCGCGAGGCGCCCGATACCCTTGGCCTCTGGTGGCCTGACGGTTTCGGGCCCAATCCTTTCTGCGCAGACGAGCATGTCATGAAAACCGCCGCAGGTTTGCTGCTGTCGGCCATCGAGCTGGACCGTGCCAGTGCCATCCCCCTGTACCGCCAGCTGTACCTGCAGATTCGCAAGCAGATACTCAATGGCAGGATCCAAGGTGGCGTGCGCCTGCCCTCGACCCGCACCTTGAGCAACGAGTTGGGGTTGTCGCGGATCACCATTCTCAATGCGTTCGATCAACTGATTGCCGAAGGCTTCCTGGCCTCGCGCACCGGCGCCGGCACCTATGTCGGCACGGAATGGGAAAGCCGCGGCAGCGAGCCCGAGCAGCCCCAGCCGCCGCCGCGCCTGTCCGACCTGAGCCAGTCGATGCTGTCGCTGCGCAGCGATCATTTTCGCGGCGTCTCGTACACCGACTGGGACCCGGCCACCCCGACCTCGTTCCTGCCCAGCCACAGCACCTACGAAGCCTTCCCCCAGGCGATATGGCGGCGGCTGATGAACCAGCACCTGCTTAAGCCCACCAAGGCGATGCTGGGCTACGGTGAGCTGCAAGGTTTGCAGGCCTTGCGCAGCGCCATTGCCGAGTATGTGTTCGATGCCCGTGGCATCGACTGCGATGCCGGGCAGGTGGTGATCGTGTCTGGCGCGCAGCAAGCGTTCAACTTGCTGGGCATGTTGCTGCTCAACCCCCAGGACAGTGTATGGATGGAAGACCCGGGGCACATCGCCGCGCGCATTGCCTTGCAGGCGCAAGGGGCGCGGGTGACCGCGTTGCGTGTCGATGAACACGGGATCGACGTGGAGCAAGGCCTGTGCGAATGCCCTGAGGCCCGGTTAGTGTTCTGCACCCCCTCGCGCCAGCACCCATTAGGCGTCACCTTGAGTTACGCGCGGCGCCAGGCCTTGATCGACTGGGCCGCGCAACAACAAAGCTGGATCATCGAAGACGATTGCGACAGCGAGTTCCGCTACGGTGGCCGTCTGCTGCCCGCCCTGTATGCCCTGGACCAGATGGCCCGGGTGATCTATGTCGGCACCTTCAGCAAAGTGCTGTTTCCGTCACTCCGGCTGGGCTACGTGATCCTGCCGCCGGCGCTGGTCGAACCCTTCTGCACCCTGCGTGCGGTCATGGACCGCAGCCCGCCCACACTGCTGCAGGCCACCACCGCTGACTTCATGGCGCAAGGCCATTTCATTGGCCACATCCGCCGCATGCGCGCGTTGTACAAGGCACGCCAGCAAGCCTTGATCGCACAGCTCGAACAGCACATGGGCGGCTTCTTCACCCTCACCCCGGCCGATGCGGGCATGCACCTGATCGCCTGGCTGCCCCCTGAGCTCAACGATGCCGACATCGCCCGGCAACTGGCTGAGCACGGCATCCACACCTACCCCTTGAGCGACTACAGCATCCAGCATGCGCAACCACCTGCACTGCTGATCGGCTTTGCCGGCACGCCGGAAAACCAGGCCGCAGCGCGCGTCCAGGCACTGGCCCAGGCCTTGCGCACACTGGGGTACCTGCCCGCAAACACCTGAGGCCAGGCAAGTGGTCCTATCGATTGGCGGATAATGGATCTATCGAACGTTCCTCACTGGCGCGATAAAGGTTGCGCCGGTAGACCCCGGCGTCTGAACCAGGAACGACGCTAATGAACAATAAGATCCAGGAACGTTTCAACGCCTTGCTGAGCCACAACGTGGTGGAACAGGCGCCAGCCCCCGTGCTGACCCAGGCACTGGCCCAGCGCTTGCTCGAACGCCTCGGGCAACTGCGCCTGTTTGCTCATGCCTACCCGCTGCTGACCAACCTCACCCACGGCCGGGTCACTCCCGCCGACCTGCTCGACTTCGCCTATCGCCACGAGCTGCAAGGCCTGAGCCTGCACGTGCTCGACGGCGAGCAGAACAGCCTGAGCCAGATGACACCCGCCCAGCTTCAGGCATTTGCCGACAAGGCCAAGGCGCTGGGGCTGGACGTGCATGTGGAAATCAGCAGCACGCTGAAGAAAGACGTCGACCAGGTGATCGCCATCGCCAAGGCCCTGGGGGTGCGCAACATCCGCGTCTACTCGCGTTACGAGGGCACACTGTCGCGGGTCATGGACATCATCGAGAGCGACCTGCACTACCTGGCGCAGCAGGCCGACGCCCACGACCTGTACTTTGACTTCGAGCAACACGAAGAGCTCAAGAGCGACGAGATCGCCCAGTTGCTCAAACGCCTCGACCACCCTCGCCTGCATGCCCTGTTCGACTTTGGCAACATGATCAATGCCTGCGAACAGCCCCTGCAGGCCCTGCGCAACCTGGCGCCGCACATCCGCCAAAGCCACCTCAAGGGTGTGCGCATCGTGGCCGAACACAACGGCTTCGGCCATTACGGCGTGCTGCAAGGCAGCGCCGATGACGACCTGCCCAGTGCCCGCATGCTGTTCGAGCTACTGATGCTGGGCGACACCGCCCCGCAGGTGATCGCCTTCATCCTCGAGCAGGAAAACCACTACGTGGCCCCGGCCTTCCGCCAACAGCAAGAAGCGGCCGACCCCTTCATCGCATATCGGGAAATGAGCGACACCCCCCTGCCGGCCGGCTTCACCCTGGAACGCATGCTGGCTGACGAACACCGTTGGGCGAACAACCAGGTGGCCTACGTGCGCGGCCTGCTGAACGAGTTTCGCACCCTGGCCGAGCTGACCTTGGCCAACGCTTGAACCTGGCGACCCGACTACCTGCGGAGAACAACAATGACAGCCCAGAACAAAGCCAAATGGCTCCGATTCCTGATCCTCGTCCTTGGCGGCGGTACCGTCTACAAGCTGGCGAACCTCAAGGATGCCTTCTACGTCCCCATGCAGGCATTCATGGGCCTGAGCCACACTGAAATCGGCCTGCTACTCAGCGCCAACGCGATCATCGCCACCGCACTGTTCGTGGTCGGCGGCATGCTCGCCGACCGCTTCGAGACGCGCAGGCTGATCCCCCTGGGCCTGATCGGCACCGGCTGCCTGGGTGTGTACCTGGCCACCTTCCCGCCGTTCAGCAGCTTGCTGATCGTGTTCAGCCTGCTGGCCGTGTGTGCCGACTGCCTGTTCTGGCCATCGCTGCTCAAGGCCATCCGCAACCTGGGTAACGACCAGGAACAAGGGCGCCTGTTCGGCCTGCTCGAAGGCGGGCGCGGCGTGGTCGATACGCTGGTCGCGTTTGCCGCACTGGGGGTGTTCGTGGCCATGGGCTCGGGCGAAAGCGGCCTGAAGTCAGCGATCCTGTTCTACTCGATCATCGACCTGCTGGCCGGCACCCTCACCTGGTTCCTGCTCAAGGGCGACAGCGCGCCGTCGCTGGCCAAGCCGAAAAATGGCCTGGCCAACCTGATGGAGGCGATCAAGGTGCCGGGTATCTGGCTGGTCAGCCTGAATGTGTTCATGGTCTACATCGTTTATTGCGGCCTGACCTACTTCATTCCCTACCTGAAGGAGATGTACGGCTTGCCGGTGGCGCTGGTGGGTGCCTACGGCATCATCAACCAGTATTTCCTGAAGATTCTGGGCGGGCCTGCCGGCGGGTTCATTGCCGACAAGCAGTTCAAGAGCACCAGCCGCTACCTGAAGTGGGCCTTTCTGGCACTGTTGCCGCTGATGGCGGTGATCATGCTGATTCCGAAAAGCCCGACCTTCATCTATGCCGGCATGGCCGCCACCCTGTCCTTTGCGTTGATCGTGTTCTCCATGCGCGGCGTGTTCTGGGCGCCGATGGGCGAAGTCGGTATTCCCCAGCACATCACCGGTTCCGCCTTCGGCATCGGCTGCCTGATCGGTTACGCGCCGGGCATGTTTGCCTACGTCATCTACGGTGCGATCCTCGACCACTTCCCCGGCCAGCAGGGGTACAACTGGGTCTTCACCTTGATGAGTATCCTGGCCGTTGCAGGGTTCATGGTGTCCAGCCTGCTGTACCGGGCCGTTAGAAAGAATGCCCTGGCTGCAGGTGGGATGAGTGCGGCGCAAGCATGAAGCATGAACACCCTCGGCCAGCTTCGACGGTGGCGGCTGGCCTAGGGTTCCCTAGGGGTAAGGTTTGCATGTCGGTCTGGCGCCTGACGCCCGCACGGGGTACAACTGGACCTTTTAGGAGGCCACCATGCTCCGTGTGTTTGAACGACGGCTAGACCCCTTCCCACCCGACGAGGCCCCGCCGCCACCGGTCGGCCTGCTGCGTTTTCTGTGGGCCTGCACGCGTGGCGCGCGTGGTTACGTACTGGCGCTGGCGCTGCTCAGCGCCGGTGTGTCGATCTACGAAGCCTGGCTGTTTTCCTTTCTCGGCCAGGTCGTCGACCTGCTCTCGACCTGGCAAACGGGCGGCGCTGAAGCGGCTCAGGAAAGCCGCGTGCTATGGGGCATTGGCATCGTATTGCTGACCAGCATCGGGCTGGTGGCGCTGCGCACGATGGTGCAGCACCAGGTACTGGCGATTAATCTGCCGCTGCGGCTGCGCTGGGACTTCCATCGGCTGATGCTGCGGCAAAGCCTTTCTTTCTTTTCTGACGAGTTTTCCGGCCGTGTCACCACCAAGGTGATGCAGACCGCACTGGCCGTGCGCGAAGTGCTGTTCACCCTGATCGAAATCGCCCCCGGCATTGGCGTGTACTTCATCGCCATCATCGCGCTGGCGGGCGGTTTTGCCTTGAAGCTGATGCTGCCGTTCATTGCCTGGGTTGCGCTGTTTGGGCTGGCCTTGCTGTACTTCGTGCCGCGCCTGGGCAAAGTCGGCCAGGAACAGGCCCATGCGCGCTCATCGATGACCGGGCGCATCTCGGACGCCTACACCAACATCACCACCGTGAAGCTGTTTTCGCATTCCAAACGCGAAGCGCACTTCGCGCGCGCGGCGATGGAGGACTTCAAACAGACCGGTTTTCGCCAGATGCGCCTGGTCAGCCAGTTCGAAATCGTCAATCAGGCCTTGGTGGTCGGGTTGATCATCGGCGCTGGCGGCTATGCCCTGTGGTTGTGGCACCAAGGCGAAGTCGGCACCGGTGCGGTGGCAGCGATTACCGCCATGGCCTTGCGCATCAACGGCATGTCGCACTGGATCATGTGGCAGATGACCTCACTGTTCGAGAACATCGGCACCGTGCAGGACGGCATGGCCACCTTGACCCGCGGCCCCAAGGTGCAAGATGCGCCGAATGCCGGGGTGTTGCTGACGTCGGGCGGCGCGGTGAGCTTCGACACTGTCAGCTTCAACTACAACGGTGAGCGGCAGGTGCTCGATGGCCTGAGCCTGAACATTCGCGCCGGTGAGAAAGTCGGCCTGGTGGGGCGGTCCGGTGCGGGCAAGTCGACGCTGATCAACCTGCTACTGCGCTTTTACGACGTGGACCACGGCGCCATTCGCATCGATGGGCAAAACATTGCCCAGGTGACCCAGGACAGCCTGCGCAGCGCCATCGGCATGGTCACGCAGGACACCTCCCTGCTGCACCGCTCGATTCGCGACAACATCGCCTACGGCCGCCCCGACGCGAGCGACGCGCAAATCCGCGAGGCCGCCGCCAATGCCCAGGCCGACGGGTTCATCAACCAGCTGAGCGACCGCCAAGGCCACAGCGGCTACGACACGCTGGTGGGTGAGCGCGGCATCAAGCTGTCCGGTGGCCAACGTCAGCGCATTGCCATCGCCCGGGTAATGCTCAAGAACGCCCCGATCCTGCTGCTCGACGAGGCGACCAGTGCGTTGGACTCCGAGGTCGAAGTCGCTATCCAGGAAAGCCTCAATGAGATGATGCACGGCAAGACCGTCATCGCCATCGCCCATCGGCTGTCCACAATTGCTGCCATGGACCGGCTGATCGTGATGGATGAAGGGCGGATCATCGAACAAGGCACCCACGCCGAACTGCTGGCCCGCAACGGCACCTATGCACGGCTTTGGCAGCACCAGAGTGGCGGCTTCTTGGGTGAAGACCAAGGCGTAGCGGAGGCCATGGAGTGAGCCTGCGGGGTGGCAGCCGGTTGCGGCTACCACCTGCCCTGCGCTGTTTGCATCGGGTCAGCATCGGTTATACTTCTTAATCATTTTTTTACCCTTACCGTCGCTGACACACGAGATCGCATGAACACATCCCCTGCACTGCAACCGGGCGCCGACAGCAGCGAGGCCACTGCGCCGACCGACCTGAATGATCTGGTTGGCTACGCCTTGCGCCGCGTGCAGATGAAGGTGTTTCAGCACCTTGTCGAGTGCCTGACGCCCTACGACCTGCGGCCTGCACAGTTTTCTGCGTTGGCCATCATCGCGCAAAACCCAGGCCCTACGCAGGCCGAGCTGGCCAAGGCGTTGAACATCGAGCCGCCCCAAGTGGTGCCGCTGCTCAACAAGCTTGAAGAAGCGGGCCTGGCCCTGCGCGTGCGCAGCAAGGCAGACAAGCGCTCTTATGGCCTGTACCTGAGCAAAGCGGGTGAGAAGCTGCTGAAAACGCTGTATGGGGTAGCTGAAGAGAGTGACCGTGCCGCTACGGCCAATCTGGATGATGACGAGCGGCGGCAGTTGCTTGCCCTGCTGCGCAAGGTCTACTAGGCCCTGTACGCCTGCGCCTTAACGCATCCCCAATTCGGCATCATCCATCAGCGCCTTGGCCAAGGCGCTTAAGTAATGTGAGGCCCAGATCAGCTGCGGGTTGTCGTCCATTACGCCGGCGATGGTCAGGTCTCGCACAACGCCCATCAGTTCTGAGGCTTGCTCACGGGCGTCTTGGCAAGGGATGCCGGGTTCGATGCAGAACAGCGGCTGGGTCTTTTTTTCGCCCTGGTAGAACTTGGTCTTGCCGACCGTGGTTGGGGCTTTTGCAATGTCCGTGGTCATTGTTCACTCTCTTCGAAGTTTTACAGCCGGGCCTCTTCGCAGTGCAAGCCCACTCCCCCGCCGGTCCAGCGCGTTTCAGTGTAGGAGCAGCCTTGTGCTGCGAAGAGGCCGGTGGCAGCCCTGAAGATTCCCGGTTTGGTCACCGGCCTCTTCGCAGCACAAGGCTGCTCCTACACTGGAATGCGTAAGCCGCGAGGATCAAACAACGCGTTAGCTGTGGCTTAGTGCTGAGTCCGTGGCTGATGCGCCGGCATCTGCACCTGGATCAACGCCGACTCCAGCAGCACACGCAGTGCCTCCAGCTCATGCATCGTCGCCATCATCAAGATCGACACGGGTGATTTGGGCTGTAGGAGAATGGCCTGATTTGCCACGGACTGTGCGCACAAGGCGTAGTCCGCTGCCTGGATGAGGGTGTCTTCTAGGGAATGGTGGTTGTGGGGTGGATCGGGGACTATTTTTAGCATCACTTAATCCTTTCATGGTGCAGCCACCTGCCTGCTGTCAAACAGAAGGGTGGCAGCTGTACGTGGGTTGACAGACCGGCGGATTAAGCAAAGTTCCGGCGCACGCAAGCGTGCCCGCACGTACAGCCGCCATTGAAGCGAGCTATATGCTTAATACCGTCGCGGCCTGTCAAAGCCGATCGCTGTTTTCAGCGACACGCCGAGACTAGAGCGCTGCCTGAACAGCCGCAACGGAAAAAAGGCGGCAGGAGTATGTTTGGGAAATGCCCTACAAGGAAGGGGTTAAATCTGATTTTCTCTCTCCGAAGTTTCACAGCTGAGCCTCTTCGCAGCGGTCACGCACGGTCTGGGTAGGAGCAGCCTTGTGCTGCGAAGAGGCCGGTGGCAGCCCTGAAGATTCCCGGTTTGGTCACGGGCCTCTTCGCAGCACAAGGCTGCTCCTACACTGATATGCGTAAGCGTTGAGGACCAAATGACTTTGTGGGAGCGGGTTAACCCGCGAAGAGGCCAGACCTGGCAACGCAGTAGCTGTGCTTTAGTGCTGGGGGCGCAGCCTCCTGTACCGCGCTGTCGCTTGATCACTTGGAGTGGATGTTCAACTTTAGCTCGTCGGCACCTGCTTCGGCTCATTCACCGGGTCGCCGTTGCAGTACACGTACGGCGAGCCATTTTGAGTAGCAAGCAGACCTGCACCCGCAGGCACCTGATAGCGGTGCAGCTGCCCATCGTACAAACGATCACCATTGCCCAAGTGGTACAAGCTCAAAGGGTTAAGCGGTTCGCCTTTAAAACCCAGCCAGGTAGTGGATGCTAAGTCGCGAACACGAAACCCATAGGGCAGGTAGCTGTAATAGTCCGGGGCGGTAGATTGGCCGTGCTTAAGGCTGGCGAACACGGTGCCCGCAGCATCGCGCAGTTCGAACGTGCAGGTCGTTGAGTCCCACACGTCTTCAGTGGCCTCTGTGATTTGCTGCAAAAAGCACGAGGGGCTTTTATTGAGCAGCACCATCCGCCGTTTCGCTGCCTTGCCGGTAAAGTGATCGCCCAGTTGTTGAACGGCATAGATCGACCCTTCCCGGTAGTGATACACCTCACGCTGCTCACCTAGCACCACTTCCCTGATCCGCCCCTGAATGTCATAGGCAAACTGGTAATCCGCGCCCTCCCCCCCTGCCTGGCTGCTGTATGACTTGATCTGTCCATTCGCGTGATAACCGAGCTTGCGCTTGCTGCGTTTCAAGGTGCGGCCGCGTTGATCGTTGACTTGCGGGTCGCCGTTCGATGAGATCAGTGCACCTGGGCGGTCTGGGTCATAGCCGTAAGTAGAAACACCTGGCCCCTTGCTCGACTTGTGGCTGCGCGACACAACGTTGCCATCGGTGTCGTACGTAAATATCTGCTCGGTATAGGCTTTGTTGCTGCTGCTGACAGGCGCATTCTCGCCCGTGCAGTACCATTTATGCAGACGCTCATCGCTGTCGTACGTGTAATGGTCGCTGCGGTACTCCTTGTGATCGACCTTTAGCACAGACTGCTTCAGCCGCCCATCACTAAGCAACGTTCGCTCAAGGCTCAGCGTAGGAAAGCCGTCGCCACTGAAGGTGCGCGTAGTTTCATTGCCTGACGGGTCATAGGCGTAACTCACCGTGATCAAGGCGCCGCTGCAGACATCCTTGATGGTTTCCTGAGTGAGTTGGCCTTCGTCGTTGTAGGTGCTGGTTGTCTGGCATGCCGAACTGGCTGAACTGACAACGCGGTGGTTGGTGTCGTAGGTGAACGTTGTGGTAGTACCCGTAATGTCGTCGAAGCTGAGCAACTGGCCGGCCGCCGAGTAGATGTGCAGGGAGGTGGCCGTTTGCTTCGTACCCTTGAAGGTGGGCGCGCAGGCTTCACTGAATTGGCGCTTGGCAAGGTCCAGCGTGCCACTGTAGCCAGCAGCAAGGTAATCTGGCATGTCCTTAGGCTCAGCGTCTTGAAACAGCGTGGCGAGCGGCCCATCGCTGCCAAGGGCGAGTGATTGTTGGCTCGCAAACTCCAAGCGCACGTTACCTACTGCACTATTAAAAAGAACGACGCGCAGGTTATTTTCTGCAGATTGATTGTCCATATTGAGCTATCACCTTTGGCACAAGAAGGATTTCGCCACCTTAGAAACAGTCACCACCTAAACTTTTTACGAACAGCTCCACTGCGTTCACAGCGTCAGCACACCGTCAACCCGCTGCCGCACTCAGCACCTCGCTGCAGCGCTGATCATCTACTTGATCTTCCGAATAGTAAGAAAAGGAATTATACGCCGTTAAACCTTCAGCCCTAGGCGCGATGCTTTTGACTGCCGCCCTCAACGTGCCATGTTCAAAGGCCATGTTCTTAAGCGCTGGGTACACTTCAGCCAACAGTGGGTTAACCTTTTCGATCCTGTCCTCGAAGGGCTCGAGATTCACCTGAAGTATCATCCTACGCAGAATAGGAACTTTACGCCCCGTCACGCGGTTGAATCGGCACTGATTAAATTGTGCAATGGGCAGCCCAATTGCCCTATCCTTCACATTATAGAAAAAAGCTTCAACGGGAAGCGCTGCGGCTGTTTCAGCCGTCCACGAGGTCACCTTGAAGTCATTAGGCACGGTGGTCTTTTCGGACGCCCGCTCAACGACCGCCAGTGCCGTCATAAACGCCTCCGTTACATTTGGCCCCTTAAGGGAAAACGCGCACCGCGTGTCGTAGGCCTTATCTTCAATGGGTGAATGGGCCTCAAACCAGGCCTTGGCATCTTTAACAATGTCACTCGACACCACACATGGCGCACTGCTGTCCTTCTTGTCCTCATATGCTCCACAACCCTTGTCTGAGCGTTTGTCCGAGGCACCATCAACGGGATAGACGCAGGTTGGCTGCAACTTCAATTGACCCGGTTGTTCTTGACCTGGCGGTGACACAATATAACCATTGGTGTATCCATACGCTAACCGCTCAAAGGATATACCGATGCGCACGTAACTAAACGAGGTATCGTGCGTTGCTCCCTTTCGGGCGGGATCCCACGCGTTAAAATGCTTTCCACGCGGATCGCCCACACCTCTTATCAATAAACCGGAGCATTCGTAAGCCGGGCGATTATTCGGACAGGACTCTACATAAGCTTGATAGCGCAATGTAACTTTTTTCTCTATTTCCTTACCGTATCTATTGAGCTCAGGCCATGCCTGTACAGGCCCGATCATCGCCAGCATTATCAACCCTACACAATGTACACGCATCTATTAACCTCCATTTTTCAAGAGATAATGCACTCCACTGTGCGCTTTGCACGCCCTTGAATGACACACTGGATAGTGATGAGCGTCTACTGGTAAAAATGATAGGTTGACGCGAATCGACTATGAGCTGGGCTCCGTATAAAGGTCCGAGAAACCGCTCACCCTGCCTCACCCTCCGGTCTTGCGCGGTCTGGGTAGGAGCAGCCTTGTGCTGCGAAGAGGCCGGTAGCAGCCCTGAAGATTCCCGGTTTGCTCACGGACCTCTTCGCAGCACAAGGCTGCTCCTACACCGAAATGCGTATGCCTCTTACAGGTCATCCACAAACGGCAGCGGTAGTGCGGCCATTTGCAGGCACTGCAACCGGTACTCAAAACGCAACCACAGGTGGTCAAAGAAGTACGCCGCCGTTTGGCGTTTGCGCCGGTAGAACGGTTGCTCCACTTGCAGTAACGCCAAGCGTGCCGCTCGGGCCCAGGCATGGCCGAGCAACACCATCGCTAACGCTTGCAGGAAGTCACCCGCTGCCCGGTAGGCATATTCCCTATCATCATGCCGCACAAGCCCACGCACCCAAGCGCGTAATCCTTCACTGGCTACGTGCAACTGCTGCGCCCAACGCCTGCCTTCGGCGTCACTCGCCAAGACCGCATCTCCCAGCACGTGGTCGAGCAGCGCTTCCAGCGCCTCGCCACGGTCGCCCAACACCTTGCGCACGAGCAGGTCGTTGGCCTGGATCTCATTGGTGCCCTCGTAAATCATGGCCACGCGGCTGTCGCGCACGGTCTGCTCAATGCCCGATTCGGTGACGTAGCCGTAGCCGCCAAACACCTGCAACGCGTCACTGGCCAGCTGGAACCCTTGCTCGGTGAAAAAGGCTTTGACCACGGGCGTGAGCAAGCCGATGCGGGCCTCCAGGGTGTGACGGGCCGCCCCTTGCGACTGCTCGGCAAGGTCGAGCAGATGGGCACTCCAATAGCCGATGGCGCGCATGCCTTCGGTCAGCGCCCGAAACTGCCACAACACCTGACGCACGGCCGGCTGGAAGGCCACCGGGTCCGCTGCGGCAGCTTGAGCACCTTCAGGGCGCACCACCGCACGCATTTGCACACGCGCCTGTGCATAGGCCATGGCACGCTGCCCGGCGCTTTCGGCGTGGGCCAGGCCCTGCAGCCCGACGTAAGTACGGGCACTGTTCATCATCACGAACAACGCAGCCAAGCCGCAATGGGGCTCGCCGATGAGCCAGCCTTGAGCCTGGTCAAAGCTGAGGCTGCAAGTGGCGCTGGCGTGAATGCCCATCTTGTGTTCGATGCCGGTGCAATGAACGCCGTTGGGCTGGCCGTGCTCAGTCAACTTGGGGACCAGGAACAACGACAGCCCGCGGCTGCCCGCAGGCGCATCGGGCAGCCGGGCCAGCACCAGGTGCACGATATTGTCAGTGAGGTCGTGCTCGCCCCCCGAAATGAACACTTTGTTGCCCGTCAGCCGATAAGCCCCCGCTTCATCCAACCGCGCCTGCGTGCGTAGCAGCCCCACATCGCTGCCGGCCTGGGGTTCGGTCAGGCACATGGTGGGCAGGCATTCACCGCTGACGATCTTGCCCAGCCAGGCCTGGCGCAGCTCGGCAGAGCCAAACGTGCGCAGGCACTCGTAGGCGCCATGGGCGATGCCGCTGTACATGGCCCAGCCATGGTTACAGGCGTAGATCACTTCGTGCAGCGCCGCGCCGAGCAGCAGCGGCAGGCCCTGGCCGCCGTGCTCCACTGCGCAGGTCAACCCTGGCCAGCCACCTTCCACGTAATGCTGGTAGGCCTGGCGGAAATCTTTCGGGGTGGTCACTTTGCCGGCGTGGAAGCTACAGCCTTCGCGGTCGCCACTCATGTTCAACGGCAGCAACTGGTGTTCTGCAAAGCGCGCGCCCTCCTCCAGCAGTTGGTGAGCCAGCGCGCTGTCAACGCCGGCAAACCGCTCGGATTCTTCCCAGGCCGCTGGCGCTTGCAGCCAGTGATCGATCACGAAACGGATGTCTTGCAGCGGAGCGCGATAGGTAGACACGTGAACCTCCTTTTCAGGTCTTGGCCAGTGGGTTTTCCAACAGCAAGGCCATGCCCTGGCCACCGCCGACGCAGGCCGATACCACGCCATAGCGCTGGCCACTGGCGCGCAATTGCCGCGCAACGCTGATCACCAGGCGCAGGCCGGTTGCGGCCAGCGGGTGGCCAAGGGCGATAGCGCCGCCACAGGCATTCAGCCGTTCCGGCGCGATGCCCAACGATTGCTGCACCGCTACAATCTGCGCGCCCTGGGCTTCGTTGATTTCAAAGCAGGCGATGGCGTCCAGCGCCAGGCCTGCCCGCTCCAGCAGCAAGCGGATGGCCGGCACCGGGCCCAGCCCCATCAGCTCAGGCGCCACGCCCACCACACTGCTGGCCCGCAACCAGGCCATCGGCATGCGCCCAGCCAGCTGGTCTGCCGAACACATCAGCACCGCCGCTGCGCCATCCACCACCGCACAGCTATTGCCCGCGGTTTGCACCCCCTGCGGGTAAATCGGGGGCAGTTGCTGCAAACGCTCGAACGCAGTCGCGCGCGGGTGGCTGTCTTCGGAGACGGCTTCAACGCCACGCGGCAGGCGAATGCCGCGTGGCAACAAACCCGGTGCTTCAAACACTTCATTGCCAACACTGACGCACTCGTCGGCAAACCACCCTCGCGCCCGCGCAGCCATGGCCCGCGCGAAGCTCTGGGCCGCCCAGGCGTCTACTGCCGCCCGGGGGATGTGACAGTGCCGGGCGATGTTCTCGGCGGTCTGGATCATGCTGATGCCAACAGCGGGGTCGAACAGGGCTTCCCAGAGAAAGTCCTTGAAGCCGACTTCGCCGCCCAAGCGAAAACCGCCACGGAGGGTGTAGGCCACGATCGGATTGCGTGACATCGACTCGGCCGCCACACACAGTACGGTGCCCGCCTCCCCCGCCTGGATTTGCTCACCCGCCTGGCGCAGCAGTTCAAAACCGGTCGCGCAGATGCGTTGCACCATCAGCGCCGGCACCGCCTGGTCGACGCCACAGTACAGCCCGATATGCCGGGGTAGCATGTAGGCGTCGAAGTCAGCCTGGGCCATGG
The DNA here is from genome assembly GCF_900184205.1 of Pseudomonas sp. LAIL14HWK12:I10. NCBI lineage: Bacteria > Pseudomonadati > Pseudomonadota > Gammaproteobacteria > Pseudomonadales > Pseudomonadaceae > Pseudomonas > Pseudomonas sp. LAIL14HWK12:I10. The sequence continues at coordinate 174,711 of NZ_FXWU01000003.1, forward strand.
AGCCGGCCAGTACGCTGTCGACGTCGCGCCCCTCCAGCCCGGCGCGCTGCAACACTGCGCGGCCGGCCTTGATGCCCAGGTCGGTCGGCGAGACCAACCCGAATGCGCCATTGAGATCGGCCCACGGCGTGCGGATACCATCGAGCAACGCGGTCGCCGCAAACGCGCGGAATTGCCCCCGGGCCGTCATGGCGCGTCTACACGTAACGGCCCCGGCCCGGCGTACAGGCTGTCGATCAGGCCCTGGCGCAGTTGCAGGACCGCACGCTGGTTGATCGAGCCTTTGTCGGTGATCTCGCCGCGGTCGATGGACGGCGCTTCGTCGGCCAGGCCCGCGAACTGGATGAAGCTGGCGTTACCCGTGGCGCCTCGGTTGAGGCTGGCCAGCAGACTCGACAGCCAGTCCCGCACGGCAGGCGATGCCAGCACCTGGGCATCACTGGCCTGGTCGCCAAGCCCGGCCAACTGCCGGCACTCCGGCAACCGCGGGAAGATCAGCAAGCCCAGGCATTCGCGGTCAGGGCCCAGTACCACGACGTCCAGCACATATGGGGCACCCTGCAGGATCACCTGGGTGCGCATGGGCCCGACGCTGACGAACACCCCGGAGGACAACTTGAAGTCCTCGGCAATACGCCCGTCGAACATCAGCCCAAGCTGCGGGTTGTCGGGGTCGCACAGGCGCACGGCATCACCGCTGCGGTAGAACCCTTCGTCGTCGAACGCCGCTTCGGTTTGCTGGGATGAGCGCCAGTACCCCGGCATCACATGCGGCCCGCGAAACCTCGCTTCGAGTTTGCCGTCCACCGGCACCAGCTTGACCTCGCAGCCCGGGGCCGGCAGGCCAATGTAGCCGGCGACCGACAGCGGCCCCGTGGTGAACGTACACGACGGCGAGGTCTCGGTCATGCCCAGCCCCGCCATCATGCGGATGCGTTCGCCGCAGTGGGCCACGGCCACCGCGTCAAGCCGGTCCCAAATGGCCTGTGACAACCCGGCGCCGGCAAAAAAGAACAGCTTCATGCGTTGGAAAAAGCGTTCGCACAGGCTGCTGTCCTGCTCCAGCGCCTTGACCAGTTCTTCCCAGCCCTTGGGCACGGTCAGGTACGCCGTGGGGGAAATGTCCTTGAGGTTGTGCAGCGTCTGGGCAAAGCCTTGCGGCGTCGGCTTGCCATCGTCGATATACAGCGTGCCGCCGTTGTACAGCACGATGCCGACATTGTGGCTGCCGCCAAAGGTGTGGTTCCACGGCAGCCAGTCGACCAGCACCGGTGGCACTTCGGCGAATTCCGGAAAGGTCTGCAACAGCATCTGCTGGTTGGCGCAGAGCATGCCCTGGGTGGTGACTACAGCCTTGGGCAGCTTGGTGGAGCCGGACGTGAACAGGAACTTGGCCAGGTTTTGTGGGCGCAACGCGGCAAACGCTTGGTCGGCGCAAGGGTGTGCGGCAGTGGCCAACACCTCGGCGAACGGCGTGCTCGCCCGGCCTGGCAGTTCGCCCTCGCCCAGCACCAGTGTCACCGAGGGCTCGAACACCGCATCGATGGCTCTGCCATAGGCTGCGTCGGCCGCGAACACCAGGCCCGGTTGCAGGGTCTGGACGATATGGCGCAGCTTGCCAAAATCCTGGGACAGCAGTGAATAGGCCGGCGATACCGGGCAATATGGGATGCCGGCATACAGCGCGGCCGAGGCCAGTTGCACATGCTCAAGGTCGTTGCCCGAGAGGATCACCAGCGGGCGTTCGGCGCTCAGGCCTTGATCCAGCAACCAGGTGCCGATGCATCGAACACGCTGCAACATGGCAGCGTAAGTAATGTGCTGCCACTCGCCATCGGCACCACGGCGGGCGACGAACGTTTGCTCGCCGCGCTGTTCGGCCCAATGCAGCAAGCGCTCCATCAGCCGTGCCGGGTAAGCAGCAAGGGGTTCCACAGGGTCCAGGTAGAGGATGTCGCCTTGTTGGCGCACCTGTACCTGAGGCTGCCCGATCTTGACGGCGCGCAAGGGCGCACGCTGGGCAACGGAGAGGGTTTCGCAGACCATGAAGGCTACCTCTGCCTTAGTGCGCCCGAGGGCCGAGAGGCCCCCAGATGCATTCGCTATTGTTGTTGTGAGTGCGTGGGTTAGATCGGGTAGTGCCGGGCGCCCTGCTGCACGGTGACCCAGCGCAGCTGGGTAAAGGCGTCGATGGCCGCCGTGCTGCCGAAGCTGCCGTAGCCACTGGCCTTGACCCCGCCAAAAGGCATCTGCGCCTCGTCATGCACGGTCGGGCCATTGATATGGCAGATGCCCGACTCCAGGCGCTGGGCAAGGGCCAGGGCGCGCTGGGTGTCACGGCTGAAAATCGCCGCGCTCAGGCCAAACTCAGAGTCGTTGGCCAGGGCCAGCAGCGCTTCGTCACCGCTGGCGCGTAGCACCACCGCGACGGGGCCGAACGACTCTTCGCGGTACAGCTTCATGTCGGCGTTGACCTGATCGAGCAGCACCGGCTGCATAACGCTGCCCGTGCGCTCACCGCCCGCCACCAGGGTCGCGCCCTTGCTGACGGCGTCATCAACCAGCGCCTGTATGCGCTCACCGGCCCCGGCATCGATCAATGAACCCAGCGGCGCATCGGTTTGTGCAGGGTCCGCTGCGCGCAAGCTGCGGACTTTTTCACCGAGCTTGGCGACAAACGCATCGGCCACGGCCTGGTCGACGATCAGCCGCTCGGTGGACATGCAGATCTGGCCCTGGTTGAAGTAGGCGCCAAACGCTGCGGCATCCACCGCGGCATCCAGGTCGGCATCGGCCAGCACCAGGAACGGCGCCTTGCCGCCCAGTTCGAGCACTGCAGGCTTCAAGTGACGCGCCGCCAATTGCCCAACGATGCGCCCTACATGGGTAGACCCGGTGAAGTTCACCCGGCGCACCGCCGGGTGCGCGATCAGCCGCTCGACCACCGCCGGCGCATCGTGCGGGGCGTTGCTGATCACGTTGACCACGCCATCCCCCAAACCGGCCGCCTGCAACACCTGGCCGATCAGGCCATGTACCGCTGGGCTGGCTTCGGAGGCCTTGAGGACTACGGTGTTACCGCACGCCAAGGGCATGGCGATGGCGCGTGTGGCCAGAATCACCGGTGCATTCCACGGCGCGATGCCCAGCACCACGCCGCAAGGTTGACGCAGGGCCATGGCAAAGCTGCCGGGCACGTCGGAGGGGATGACGCTGCCCTGGATCTGGGTGGTCATCGACGCCGCTTCACGCAGGATGTTGGCCGCCAGCATCACGTTGAAGCCGTACCAGTTGTCCTTGGCCCCTGTTTCCCCGGCCATGGCCAGAAATTCGTCGCGCCGTGCGTCCAGCGCATCGGCCGCCTTCAGCAAGCGCGCGCGACGCTCGCCTGGCCCCAGCGCAGCCCACGCGGGGAACGCCGCCTGGGCTGCTTCGACCGCCGCATCAGCGTCGGCCAGGGTGGCCGCAGCCACCACCGACACCACCTCGCCGCTGACCGGATGGCGACGCTCGAACGTGCCGCCGTCGCTGGCCGCACGGGCCTTACCGCCAATTAACAATGGCACCTCGAACATCGGGCATTCCTCTTTTCTGATTATTCGGGAATGAACGCCAAGATCACTCAGCGCTTGTAGGCTTGCAGGCCAGGCTTGATGCTCTTGTCGTCAAGGAACTGCTTCAAGCCCTGCGCACGCCCGTGCTCCGGGTCACGCAGTTGCGCCTGGTCGAGCTTGGCGTACAGGTAGTCTTCGTTCTGCTCCCAGGTCAACTCGCGGCAGCGCTTGAAGCCGTTTTTGGCGGCGCGCAGTACCACCGGGTTCTTGTCCAGCAGGTCCTGGGCCAGCAGTACCACTTCATCGCGCAGTTGCGCCAACGGCACGCTTTTGTTGACCAGGCCCATTTGCGCGGCTTTCTGCCCGTCGAAGGTCTTGCCGGTCATGATGTAGTACAGCGATTCACGGTGGCCCACGGTGTCGGCCATGGCTTTGCTGACCAGGTTGCCCGGTGGGATGCCCCAGTTGATTTCAGACAGGCCGAAGGTGGCTTCATCGGCGCAGATGGCCAAGTCGCAGGCGACCAGCGGGCTGAAGCCGCCGCCGAAGCACCAGCCGTTGACCATGGCGATGGTTGGCTTGCTGTAGAAGCGCAGCAGCTTCCACTGCCATTCGGAGGCATCGCGGCGGATGCGCTCTTGAAGAATCTCCGGGCCGGCGTCCACCTCGCGGAAGTACTCCTTGAGGTCCATGCCGGCGGTCCAGGCGCTACCTTCGCCGGTCAATACCAGCACACGGGCGTCGGCGTCCTGCTCGATGGTTTCCAGCACATCGCGCATTTCACGGTTGAGCGTAGGGCTCATGGCATTGCGCTTTTCAGGACGGTTGAAGCTGACCCAGGCGATGCCTTGCTCGACGGTGACTTTCACGGTCTGCCAGCGGTTGTCGTATTGGCCCATCACACACCTCTTGTACTGATTGTTCGTTGTGGTTGGCCGAACATTAGCCCGGCCATTTAGTTAAGTCAATTAACCATTAACAAAATTATCTATTTAACTTCGAAGGCGTCGTAGACGACGGCATTGCCCAGGCGCATGGCACTGCCGACGCCCACCGTGCGGTTGAGCCAGGCGTACTGAGGGGCCGAGGTTTCAAAGTGCATCGTGATGCGGAACTGGTACAGGCTGGGGTCGACATCCTCGCCGGCGGCGACTTTTTTCATCACCTCGGGCGGGCCGAAGCGATAGCCCTCGGTACGCAGGTAGATCAACGCGCCGTCGTCGGTCTGCAGCAGGTAACGGGTGTCGATGATGGCGACGCCCTCGGGGGTAACCACTTGCCAGTCCGCGCCATTGTTGAGGATGGTGCCCTTGAGCCGGGGGCCCTCGAAATGCCCACCCGTGATGGGGATGATTCGCCGTTTGCCCTGCCCGCTGGTGGCGCCCAATTCCCAGATCGGTGCCACCAGGTCAACGCTGAAGCGCGCCAGCGGCTCGAGCTTGAGCGGCGGCGGTTCATAGCTCGCGGCCTGGGCCAGTGCGGCGCAGCTGCTCAAGCACAGGGCGATAAGCCCTTTACGCAGGCTCATGGCGCTACCCCTTGCGAAGCCGCAGCCTCGGTGTGCGGTGCACGCCGCCCCAGCAGCGCCATCGCCGCCACAGCCGCTACCACCAGGCCCGGCGAGGCCGCCAGCAACAAGCCCCCTACCCCGGCGCCAGCGGCGAGAATCTGCCCTGCCGCCAAGGGCCCGGCCATCGACCCCAGCCGGCCCACGGCCACCGACGCGCCCACCCCCGTGGCGCGCACGTGTGTCGGGTACAGCGTGGGGGCCAGCGCGTACAGCACCAACTGGCCGCCGATGGCGCAATAGCCGGCGGTAAAACCGGCCAACAGGATCAAACCGAAGGTGGTGGACAGGCCCAGCCCCGCCAGGGAGGCGAGCATGCCGGCGTAGGCGATCAACACCGCACGCCCAGCGTGCCCACGGTCCATCATGCGCCCGGTCAGGAATGACCCCGCCGCGCCGCCCAGGTTGAACAGGATTTGCACCGCGCCGGCCTGCGGCCGCGAATAGCCCTGGCCGATCAGCAGCGAGGGCAGCCAGTTCAGCAGCATGTACAGCACGGTCAGGGTGAAAAAGCATGCCAGCCACAGCAACAGCGTGCGGCTCGCCCGGCCGGGGCCGAACAGTTGCGCTGCCAGCCCGTTCTGCGTGCCGCTGGCGGCGGCCTGGGCGCGAAACGCCTGGGACTCCGGCAGCCAGACCATCAGCACAAAGGCAATCGCAATGGGCGCAAAACCGCCCACGTAGAACACCGTGCGCCAGCCCTCGCCCAGGCCCGCCATGCCAATCACCGAAGCGATGGCGCCACCCAGCGGCACGCCGCAGTAAGTCAGGCTGACCGCCGTGCTGCGCAGGCGCTCATGGGCGGCCTCACTGGCCATGGCGATAAGGATCGGCAGCGCCGCGCCCAGCCCCAGCCCGGTCATCAGCCGCGCCACCAGCAGCGATGGGTAGTCCCAGGCATGCGCGGTGGCCAACGAGAACCCCCCGAACAGCAACACGGCCAGGATCAGGATGCGTTTACGCCCCATGCGGTCCGCCAGCCAGCCGCCGACGAAGGCGCCTGGCAACAGGCCGAGCAAGCCGGCACTGAACACCCAACCCAGCATGGCGGGGGTCAAGGCGAATTCCTTGGCCATGTGGGGCGCGGCAATGCCGGTGGCTTGCAGGTCGAGCCCTTCGAGCAGCGCGACGAGAAAACACAGGCCGATCGTCAGTACCGGCCGGTGCGATTGTGCGATTGAACCACTCATGTGCAGCCCTCTTGTTGTTATGCGAATAGGAGTCAGAGCCTGAAGGTCGCACGTACCGACACCAGCGAGGCGTCGTCGCCCCCGGCATCGCGGATGGCGGCGCCTATGTCGTAGTACTTCAGGTCCAGGTCGAGCGTCAGGTTAGGCGTCGCCAACCAGCGGGTGTTGACGCGGTAGATGGTGCCCACGTGTCGGCCGGTGTCGCGGGTGTTGGCGAGGATGCTCATGCCAGGCATGTATACGCCGTCGTGGGTGTTCTGTTTCCACACCTCGAAGATACCGGGTTCGAAACGCAGGGTGCGCCAGGGTGAAAAGCCAAAGGTCGGGCCGATGACGATGATGTTGCTCAAGGTGGTCAGGCTGGCCTCGCCGTACACGCCGTTGCGCGGGTACAACGGGTCGAAGGTACCGACTTTGCCATCGCCCAGGTCGCCGTCACCGCTGGCCGCATCCAGGCGCATGGCCAGGCGTGGGGCCCAGGGGTGGTTGAAGGTGTAGCCGGTGTCGCTGGACACCGCCCAGGCACGAATGGAGGCGTTGCCCAAATGCCCATTTTGGCCGGCCAAGTCCCAACTCCAGTCCAGGGCTTGGTAGCGGCCGAACAGGCGGGTGCCGAACGTGTAGCGCTGTTCATCACCGGTTTCACCCGCCAGGGCGCGGTCGTCGGTTTCCAGGCCGAAGGCGAACAGGTCAATGTTCCAGGCTTGGGTCAACGGCAGGGTGCCGTACAGGCCATAAAACTTGACCCCATTATTGCTGCCGTCATCCCAGCTGTCCTCGCCGGTCTTCACCGGCCGTACCGCAAAGGCATCGAGCTTACGCCCGTCCTTGAGGTTGAGGCTGGCGCGCAGGCCGTCGAAGGTCTGGCGGATGTTGGGGGAGTCGCGGTAGGTGACGAACACCTGGTTGCCGAACGCCATCTCCTGGCGGCCGACACGGGCCGTGTAACGCCCGCCGTCAATGTCATGGTTCAGGTCGATAAAGGCCTGGCGCACTTCGTTGCGGCTTTCGTCGTTCGGTGAGTACAGGTCCTTGCCGAACGCGCGGGTGTTCTCGACTTGCACAAAGGCACGCAGCGCATCGTCGAACAGGTGCAGGTCGGCGTGGGCTTGCAGGCGCTGCATCAGGTAGGAATCGTCTTTGATCCCGCGCAGGCCGAAGAAGGGTTTGTCCAGTGAATCGGCGCGGTAGCGCGCTTCCGCGCCCAGTTGCAGCCATGCGCTATCGGACAGGCGATGGTAACGCAGGCCATCGAAAGGATCGCGGGCTTTACCTGGGTCATCCAGAAAACGGTAATCCTCGACCCAGCGCGGCGCACCAGGCCGCCCTGGGCGGCTGTCTTCCAGGGGGCTCGCCGCTTGTGAAAGCTGGGCGATTGATAACAGCGCCAGGGACAGACATGCCCCCGTCAGCGGCTTCGTCATCAGAATATCCTTTCTTGTTGTTGTGAAAATGGATAACTCTGTTAACGATTATTTTGTTTAACGATGATGCCGTCAATAGCCGTCAGCGCTTATCGCATACAACGGGGCGCGATCACTGTTCGCTGATCGAACAGTTTTTAAACCCGCTATTTAGGCGGATTGCCTGGATGAACCCGGACAGAAGCGTTTCAGCCAGGGTCGTCGCCGGTCTTCATTCCTTGACAAGATAATTAAATAAAAAAATCATGTAGTGCATCCCACCCACAATAATAAAGAGAAACCCATGATCCCCTCCAAGCCCTTGCTCGCTTTCAGCTTGCTGCTGCTCGGCGCCAGCCAAGCGTTCGCCGCGCCAACCGTTAAACAACCCAACATTTTGCTCGTGGTCGCGGATGACCTGGGGTTCTCCGACCTGTCTGCGCTGGGCAGCGAGATCGCGACCCCGCACCTGGACAAGCTGCTGGCCGACGGACGCCTGATGCTCGACTTCCATGCCTCACCCAGCTGCTCGCCCACCCGCGCCATGCTGATGTCCGGCAACGACCCGCACCTGTCCGGGGTCGGTATGATGGCCGAGTCGCGTGGGCGCCTGCCGGCGGGCAGCGAGGTGCAACCGGGGTATGAAGGGGTGCTCGGCGCCAATGTGGCCACGCTCGCCGAGTTGTTGCGCGATGCCGGTTATCGCACCTACATTGCCGGCAAGTGGCACCTGGGCATGACGCCCGCGCAGCAGCCGCAAAACCGCGGCTTCGACCAGGCGTACGTGTTGCTGGAGGGCGGCGCGGCGCACTTCAAGCAAACCAACATGGGCCTGCTGCCCAACTACAGCTGGAGCTTCCGCCACAACGGCGAGCCGGTGGAACTGCCCAACGACTTCTACTCGACCCGCTGGTTCACTGACCGCCTGATCGACGTCATCGACCAGGGCAAGGCAAGCCAAAAGCCCTTCTTCGCGTTCGCCGCCTACACCGCACCGCACTGGCCGCTGCAAGCGCCCGACGCGTACCTGGCGCAGTACCGTGGCCGCTATGACCAAGGCTACGAACAGATCGCGCGCGAGCGGCTGCAGCGCCAGCGCAAGGCCGGGCTGGTGCCTGCGGACTTCCCGATGGAGCCACAACTCGAAGGTGTGCCCAGCTGGGCGTCGCTGACCCCGGAGCAACGGCAACAGTCAGCACGCACCATGGAGGTGTATGCCGCGATGGTGGCAGCACTGGACGCCGAGGTGGGCCGCCTGGTGGACCACCTGCGTGAAACCGGCGAGCTGGACAACACCCTGGTGTTGTTCATGTCTGACAATGGCCCGGAAAACGCCAACCGCGTCGACCCGGAATGGATCAAACGCAATTTCGATAACCGCCTGGACAACTACGGCCGGCCTGATTCGTTCCTGATGATCGGCTCGGCATGGGCCCAGGTCAGCGCCCTGCCCAGCCGCCGCTACAAGATGACCACCTACCAGGGTGGCATCCGCGTACCGGCCTTCGTCCACTACCCTGCCACGATAAAACCCGGGCGCAGCGAAGAACTGGCCAGCGTGCGCGACATCATGCCGACCTTGCTGCAACTGGCCGGTGCTTCACTGCCTGGCATCAAGTACCGCGACCGCGACATCGTGCCACCGCAAGGCACCTCGGCCCTGGCTTACCTTGAAGGCCGGGACACGCAGATCCACCCCCGCGACGAGGCCATGGGCTGGGAAATCAACGGGAACGCCTCACTGCGCAAAGGCAACCTCAAACTGCTGTTCGACACCACCGACGCTGCACCGGCGTGGCGCTTGTTCGATTTGAGCAAGGACCCAGGCGAGCACCATGACCTGGGCGCACAACAGCCCCAGCAGGTGGCCGAACTGCTGCGCGACTGGAAAAGCTACGCCCAGCGCAACAACATCGTTATCACGACCGAGGGCCGGCCTGTTTCCCCCGCGCTGGTCAGCAAACCATGACACCCCGGCTGCTCGGGGGCGCGGCACTCGCCCTCGGCGTGCTTGCCGCCGCCTATGCGGCATGGCCCGCAGCCCCTGCACCGGCGCTGCTGTGCAGCGGTTACAGCGGTGTGCCCGCGCCCCGCGAGGGGCCGTGGCGCGACGGCATGGTACGGCTGCCCGGTGGCACCTTCAGCTTCGGCTCAAGCCGCTTTTACAGTGAAGAAGGCCCACCGCACCCGGCCAAGGTTTCGGCCTTCTGGATCGACGTGCACCCGGTCACCAATGCCCAGTTCGACCGCTTCGTGCAGGCCACCGGCTACGTGACCCAGGCTGAACAGGGCATCGACGCGCAAGCGGCCCCTGACCTACCTGGCACGCTGCGGGTGCCAGGGGCGATGGTGTTCAAACAGGGTGCCGAGGTATTACGGCCGGGCTGGCAGTTCGTTGCCGGGGCGAGCTGGCGCCACCCCCTGGGGCCCGATAGCCATTGGCGTGAGCGGGCAAACCACCCGGTCGTGCAAGTGACCCTGCGCGATGCCCAGGCTTACGCCCAATGGGCCGGCCGCACACTGCCCACCGAGGCCCAGCTGGAATACGCCATGCGCGGTGGCCTGCAGGATGCGGATTTCAGTTGGGGCGCTACCGAGCAGCCCACAGGCAAACCCATGGCCAATACCTGGCAGGGCCAGTTCCCCTATCACAATCAAGCGCTCGATGGCTTCACGGGCACATCCCCGGTGGGCTGCTTCGTGGCCAATGGCTTTGGCGTGTTCGACGCGGGGGGCAATGTCTGGGAATTGACCCGCAGCGGCTACCGCCCTGGGCATGATCAGGCCCGCGATGCCGCACTCGACCCACTAGGCCCGGCGCTGGACGACAGCTACGACCCTGCCCAACCCGGCACACCAGTGGCGGTGATCAAAGGCGGGTCACACCTGTGCTCGGCGGACGCGTGCATGCGCTATCGGCCTTCCGCACGGCAACCGCAGACGGTGTACCTGGCGACGTCTCATGTCGGGTTTCGGACGGTACGGCAAGCAGAGGGCGAGTGAAGCTACCTGGGCCGATTCCGCGGCGACCTCTGCCCCTGAATCAAGGCCGGCACCAGCACACCTGCAGCCTGCGCCAGCCGCTGGGTGGCAAGGCGGATTTCATCCACATCCAACGAGGCAAACCCCAGCCGCAAGGCGTTCTCGCGGTGGCCAAACGGTGAAAACTGGCCGCCGCCACGCACCACCAGGTCCAGCTCCAGCGCGTTGGCCGCCAGCTGGTCGACGTCGAGGGTGTCGGCAAACTTCACCCAAAGCGCCAACCCGCCTTCCGGCTCCTGCACCGCTATCTGCTCGCCAAAGGCATCGCGCAGGCCACTCAACAGGGTTTCCCGTCGCCGTCGATACTCCGTGGACACCCGGCGCAGGTGCTTTTTCAGTTCGCCGTCATTGATCAGGTCGGCCAACATCCGTTGCATCACCGCATCGCCCTGCCCCAGGGTCAGCACCGCTGTGCGCTCAAGCACCTCGATCACATTCGGTGGCGCCACGATAAAGCTGCAACGGAAGGTACTACCCAACGACTTGGACAACGAGCCGATGTAGATCACATGGCGTTGCGAACGGTCGCTGGCCAGCGGCAGATAAGGGCGCCCGGCAAAATGGTACTCATGGTCGTAGTCTTCTTCGATCACGCAAAAATCATGCAGCCGCGCCAACTCCAGCAGTTGCTGCCGGCGTGCCGCATGCAGGCTGACCGTGGTAGGGAACTGGTGATGAGGGGTGAGGTACATCATGCGCACGTCGTGCAGCCGGCACAGCGCGTCGATCTGATCGACCCGGCAGCCTTCCTCGTCCAGGTCGACGGTGACCAGCCGCGCGCCCAGCTGGCGGAAAATCTCCCACGCCGGCGGGTAGCTCAGGCGCTCGACCAGCACCACGTCACCCGGCTTGAGCAAAGCGCTGGCCGTGAGGTACAGCGACATCTGCACACCTTGGGTCAGGCAAATATGCTCGGCCCCCACATTAAGGCTGCGGTTGTGGCGCAGCATGTCGGCCAATGCACTGCGCAGGTACTGGCTGCTGCTTTCGCAGCCATGGCGCACGGTGTTGGTGGTGAAACTGTTGCGCAAGGCCTTGCGGTAATAGCGGTGCAGTACAGCCTGGGGCAACAGGCGGTGGTCACAGGCGCCGTTATCGAAAAACAGCGCGCCAGGCCGATGTTGCAGCGCCGTCACCTGCTCGCTGTTGGTGAAGTAGGGAACGGCAGGCGCCTCGTGCAGCGCCAGGGCAAATGACGGCGGCGCGCTGTGGGCGGCCAGGGTGCCGGCAGCGAGCCGGGTGCTGACGAAGGTGCCCCGGCGTTGCACGCTCTCCAGCCAGCCTTTGGTAACCGCCTCTTCATAAGCGAGGATCACCGTCTTGCGGTTGACATCAAGCAGCTGCGCCATTTCCCGCGTGCCGGGCAACAGCGTGCCGGGGCGCAGGCGGCCCTCGACGATCGCGGTCACCAGGCCCTCGACGATCTTTCTGTACGAAGCCTGCGGCTGAGCCCCGTCGAGCTTGAGCAACGGCCGCCATTTGCGAAGCTGGACCATGTGAATTATCCAGAACTGGAGGTTCTTATGGTCCTAGTCTAACGCAACAATCAGGCCTTTCTCGCCCCCAATTCAGCCCTGAGGTGTGTGTGTATGCAGCAACGCCATGTCATTGAACTGTCGCCCTCGGGCAAACGCTTCGAAGCCGCAGAAGGCTTGCTGCTCGACGCCATGCTCGCCAGCGGCCTGTCGGTGCCCTTCTCGTGCCGCCGCGGGGCCTGCGGGTCGTGCAAGGTCCAGGTGGTGTCGGGCCAGTACCGGGACAAGCAGCGCAGCGCAGACATGCCCGCGCCCTGCTACCCCCTGGCCGCCAACGAGATGCTGCTGTGCCAGAGCCATGCCTGCAGTGACATGCGCCTGGAAATCCCCGGCTGGTCGCTGGACACGCCAACGCTGGCCATCACTGCCCATGTGCTGAGCCAGCGCGCGCTGAGCGTCGACATCATCGAACTGGTGCTGCTGCCCACCCAGCCTCTCGAAGTGCGCGCCGGCCAATACGTCAGGTTCTGCCTCGACAATGGCGACAGCCGCTGTTTCTCCATCGCCAACCTGCCTGCGCAGGACCAGGGGCGCTTGGTGTTTCATATGCGCAAGGTCAGCGGCGGGCTGTTTACCGAACGCGTGCTGCCCACGCTGCAGGTGGGCGATGCGCTGCAGTTGGAAGGGCCGGTGGGCGCCTGCACCTGGCAGCACGAAGAACAACGCCCGGTCGTGCTGTTCGCCACCGGCACGGGCTATGCCGGCATCAAGCCGTTGTTACTGACGGCCCTTGCTGGCCATGCTCCAGTCACGTTGTATTGGGGCGGCTCATCGCTGGCCGACTTCTATGACGGCGACTTCCTCGACCAGGCAAGCCTTGCCCACCCACACTTTCGCTGGCACCGCGTGCTATCGGCCCAAGCCCGCGTACAACAGGTCGCGCTGACACATGCCCACCGGTGGGCCGATACCCAGGTCTATGCCTGCGGCAACAGCGCGATGATCACCAAGGCCCGCGAACAGTGCCTGGCAGCGGGCGTGCAGGCTCACCGCTTTGTCGCCGAGGCTTTCGTTGCCAGCGGCGCATCGGCGCCAGCGGCTGCGTCGCTGAGCACGCTGGACCCGGTGCTGGAAAAAGTCGGCCCACGTTACTCGTTGGACGGCATGCTCGCAGCCCGCGAGCAATCGGTGCGGGCCCTGGCAGCCATTGTCAGCCAACTGAAAGTCGGCATGACCACTGCCGAGGCGTTGCAGATGGCGGCCGAGACGTTGCAGGCGATGGGCGCGTCGCACACCTGGCACCCGACCTATATCCGCTTTGGCGACGACACCGTGCGCACACCCCGCCAAGGCATCGACCCACAGCGCCAACTGCGCGCCAGCGACATCGCCGTGGTCGACCTCGGCCCGGTGTGGGATGGCTACGAAGGCGACTACGGCGACACCTTCGTGTTTGGCGAGCACCCGCTGTATCACGCCTGCGTCAAGGCCCTGCACGACGTGTTCGAAGAAACGCGCCAAGCCTGGTGCGCGGGGCTGACCGGCCGTGAGCTGTACGACTTCGCCGAACGCAGCGCCCTCGCCAAAGGCTGGCAGCTGGAGCGCAACCTGGCCGGGCATCGCATTGCCGACTTCCCGCATGCCCTGTTCGGGCAGGACAAACTGGCCGAGTTGGACATCGTGCCGAGTGAGATGGTGTGGGTGCTGGAGATTCAGCTGTGCCACCCCACCGAGCCGGTTGGGGCGTTTTTCGAGGACATTCTGGTTGGCTGAAGCGACCCACCAACCGGGCAAGGTCAGCAGGCAGGCGTGGCTGGGCCGCGCCTGCCTTCAGTGACCTCTTAAGGACGAACTGCAGTCACTTCGATCTCAACACGCCAGGCTGGGTGCGCCAAGCCTGCAATCTGGAACGCGGAACGTGCAGGCAGGACTGGCTGCTTGGCGTCTGGGCCGAAGAACTGGGTGTAGCCGGCCATGAAGCCGTCGAAGTCCATCTTGCCGCCGTTCTCCGGGCCGCCTACCAGGAATACCTGCATCTTCACCACATCCTTCAGGCCCAGACCGAGGTCTTTGAGCTGCTTCTGGATGTTCTCGAGCACATTGATGGTTTGTGCTTTGGTATCACCGAAGGATTCCAGCGAATCCTTGGCTGCCTCTGGGTGAATAGCCGACGGAACAGAGCCGCTCAGGTAAACGACGGTCTTGCCTGCGGGTACTTCGACAGCTGCCGAAATGGGGAAACTGCCTGCGCTGTGGCGCACGACATCCTGTGCATGAACGCTTCCGGCACCAGCAATTGTCAGGGCCAATGCAGCAACGGTCTTGAAAGCGACCTTCATGTGTTTCTCCTAGTTGATTACCACGGGTGATGTGCACGCCTCGACGAGGCATGCACGGTCATTCCATTGTCGTAGCGGGGTTTAGAATCGATACAGGCTAAACGGTGTTGGGTCCAGCACTGGGGCTTTGCCCAGCAGCAGGTCGGCCGTCAATTCGGAAGACACCGGGCTTTCTGTCATGCCCCAACCGGTCGCGGTGTTGATGACCAGGCCAGAGTACTCTTTGACGGTCGAGATGATCGGGTTTTCGTCCGGGGCGATCGCCATGGCGCCGCTCCACTGATCGATCAGTTTCGACTCGGCGAAGGCTGGGAATTCGACCTTGAGTTTTGCCAGCGAGGCATTGAGCTCTGGAAGGTCAGGGGCCGCCGTCATCAGCCTGTTTTTCTCGAACGGCGACACTTCATCCAGCTTCCAGCTGGTTGGCTGCAGGAACGAATCGATCAACTGCTTGTTGAGCGAGACGTGAACCGGGAAGTCCGGGATGGCCAGCAGTGGCAGGTACTTGTAGCCATACATGAAGGACTCTTTGACCACCGGCGCAACCACGACGCGCGGCGAGGTGGCGTAGGTGCCGTCAGCTTGCTCGCGGAAGTAGATGTTCCCTGGCAACGCAACGTTACCGCCCGGTGCACGAGGTGCCGCGCTGATGATCTGCTGGGACTGGTAGGCAGGCAAGGTCGGTACATCGACACCCAGGTTCTGCATGAACAGCCTGGACCAGGCACCGCCGGCCACGACGACGCGAGAGGTCTTGATGGCGCCCTTCTCGGTCACCACGTCGGAGATGGCACCTGCTTGGGTTTCCAGCCCACGCGCAGCGCAGTGGGTGTAGATGCGCACGCCCATTTTCTTGGCGTACTCGGCCATAACGTACGAGGCACGCTCGGCGTCCAGGCTGCCCGAGTCTTCCTCGAACCCTGCGATCTTCCAGCTGGACGAGGCACCGCGCAGGCGCTGCTCAAGTTCAGTGCCTTGAATGATGCGGGTCTTGAAGGGGATGTCGGAGCCAACCTCACGGGTTTTGAGGTCGATCCACTTTCTGACGCCTTCCAGGTCTTCTTCATCGAACGGCACTTCGACACGGCCTTGAGTGCGGTAGCTGGTGTCAGCACCAACCTTGGCATTCATTTCGCGCCAGCGTTGCTTGGCAAGGTGGTGCAACTGGAAGGTCGCATCCGGCATCTTGTAGGTCATGACCTGGCCATAGAACCGGCAGGACTGCTCGCCGGCAATATCACCTTTCTCAACGATGACGACCGACAGGCCACGCTCGACCAGGTTGATCGCGGTGGTAAGACCGAGAATGCCCGCGCCGATGACGACCACGTCTGCTTGCTTGGGCAGCACACCCTCGGTGCCTTCGACAAAACCGAACCGCGGTTTGCCGGGGATCAACCGACCCTCGCGCGTCAGCATAGGGGTAAGAATCCCCGCACCTGCCGCAGCTGCCACAACGCCGCCGCCAATCAAAAACTTACGCCTGGTCATTCCCATGACACTTTCCTTACCTAGCATTCAGTATCGGTTACATCAGCCCGAACAACGGGCGCATGCAAGGCCGACAGCCCACCTGGCCAACTATGCGGCCATTGTGTGAGGCTGACGGTTCAAATTGAGGGCGGCTATTCTGGTGATGCAGCACTGCGGGAGGAATCGCTGGGGGCAAATACTTAGTTCACGTATTTCGTAACTTTCACACAAAGGACATAAATAGTTGATATGGCGACGTGGCGACTGCGTAAGTGGCGCTGTCCACACGTTGGCAATTAGCTGGCCACAGCTTCTTTGAACTAATTGGTTAACCCTACACCCTAAGCCTGAGCAGCAAGACCATTGCCACTCACTAGAAAGGTTCGATCATTTATGAAACGTGAACAGATTGAAGGTGTTGCAGAGCAGGTAACCGGTAAAGCACAAAGCGCGGTGGGTCGGCTGATTGACGACCCCGCCCTGGAAGCTGAGGGTGATGGGCGCCAGGTCGCTGGCCAACTCACTAAAAGCTACGGTGACGCATTGAATAACGTTTCTACTTTTGTGAAAGAGAAGCCCATCGCAGCGCTGGCCATTGGTGCAGCCATCACGTTAGTTCTGAGCCGCCTGTTGCGGCGTTGAGCATGAGAGTTCACGGGCCTTTAATGCCAGTCAGTTAGGTGTTATCGCCGGTAATTGGGGCCGCTGCGCAGCCCATCGCAGCGGTTCGGCGCCCCGACAAGCCAGCTCCTACAGGGATCGCGTATTTCTTGTGAGTCGCGCTAACCTGTAGGAGCTGGCTTGCCTGCGATGGGCCGCGCAGCGGCCCCCTAGGCCCTAACTGACTGAAACCCAAGTAAGAAAGAATGTCGGACCACTGTGGGATGCTTGCTCAACAAAAATACCAGCTGACATCAAAAAAACTGTTCTTCGTTTTACTAGGGGTTTTATCGCTCATGCAAATACCCCACGCCTTCGCAGAAAACGCCAATGGCAAAAATCTCTATGTGCAACGATGTGCGGTATGCCACGGAGCAGATATCAAGGGAACCGGGGCGTTAGCCACTAAAAGCAACCCTCCCACACCTGACCTTACAACGGCTGCCTTCAAGAAACGCCTGAACGATTACCCAGGCGTTATTGTGGCGTCAGTGATACTTCGACCAAATTAAAACGCCGGCACCACATCACCGTGATAGCGATCGAGGATGAACGCCTTCACCTGCGGCGAGTTCAACAACGCCCCCAGCTTTTGCACCGCTGGGTCGTTGGCCTTGTCCCGGCGCACGTACAGGTAGTTGGCATACGGCGACTCAGCGCTTTCGATAAACAGCGCATCCTTGTGTGGCACCAGCTTGGCCTCCAGCGCGTAGTTGGCGTTGATCAGCGCCATGTCTACCTGGCCCAGTACGCGCGGCAGCATGGCGGCTTCAAGCTCCTTGAACTTCAGGTGCTTGGGGTTGCTGGTGATGTCGGCGGCGGTTGCCATGATGTTGCTCGGGTCCTTGAGGGTAATCAGCCCCTGCTTGGCGATCAAAAACAGTGCGCGCCCGGAGTTGGTAGGGTCGTTGGGGATCGCGACGGTGGCGCCATCCTGCAGCTCGGCGACCGATTTTATCTTGCTGGAATAGGCACCGAACGGTTCGATGTGCACGGCCACGACCGGTACCTGATCGCTGCTCGGGCGGTCTTTCTGGTACGCCTCGTAATAAGGCTTGCTCTGGAAGTAGTTGGCGTCCAGTCGGCCCTCGTCAACCTGGCGGTCCGGCTGGATGTAGTCAGTGAACACCTTGACCTCGAGCTCCACCCCCTGCTTGGCCAATTCGGGTTTGAGGAACTCGAGGATTTCGGCGTGAGGCACGGGCACCACGGCGATCTTGAGCGTTTCGGCCTGTGCAGTACCGAGGGTGGCCGCCAGCAGGGCAAGCGAGAGTGCAATGCGCTTCACGAGAGTGTTCCTTCGAATCGTTTGAGGGTGAAAGAGGACAGGTCAAGGTCGGTGGAGCCGCGGGTGCACCACTGTGCAAAGGCTTCGCCCAAGGCAGCCGAGTGTTTGAAACCGTGGCCAGAACAGGCCGACACCACCAGGGTGTGCTTGAGCGTGGGGTGTTGGTCGATGATGAAGTGCCTGTCCGGGGTAACGGTGTAAGCGCACACGGCCGACTTGAGGACTTTGTCGGTAACCCCGGCAATACGGCCTTGCACTTGCTGCTCGTACATTGCGCGAGCTTGTTCGGCAGACACACTGCGGTCCAACAAGTCGGGCTGCGAAGCCGTGTGGTACTGAGCCGTGGCAATTTTCAAGCTGCCCTCGCCGGGCTGCGCAGGGAAGCCGTAGTTGATGCTGTTGTCGCCGCGCCCATGGGTGAGGATGAACGTGGGCGATGCGCCCTCCAGGCCTGCACCCGGCTCAAGCTCAAACCAGAACAGCATTTGCCGGTAGACACTCAGCAACCGGTCGAAGGGCTCACCCAACAACCCGCCCGCCCAGTTACCGGCGCTGAACACCAGCTTGCCAGCCTTGACCGTGCGCAGGTTGGTGGTAACCGTGACGCCGTGCTCATCCGAACTGATGCCGGTCACCGTTTCGCCAGTGTGCAATGTGGCGCCGTGCTGCGCTGCCAAGCGCAACTGCACCTCGATGCAGCGCTCGGGGCGCACGAAACCGCCACCGGGCTCGAAGTAACCGATCGCGTCATCGCGCACGTGTGCGAATTGTGGAAAGCGCTGGCGGATTTGCTTGGCATCGAGCACTTCGTGTTCGATGCCATAGGTCTTGGCCAACCCGATGGTGCGCAGGGTGAAGTCGCTTTTATCGTCGGGGTCGAAGTCGGGGCTGGACGTCAGTGCGAGCAGGCCAGACTGTTCGAACAACGACTCGCCGGACAGCGCTTCCAGTTCTCGCCAGAGCTGCTGGGCCCGTTTGACGATGGGCACATACTGCGCGCCCTCGCCTACAGAAAGCCGGGTGATGCGTGTATCGCCGTGGCTTGAGCCAAGGGTATGCGGGGGGTGATAGCGGTCGATACCGACCACATCGACACCCGCCTTGGCCAACTGATACACGGTGGCGGCGCCCATGGCGCCCAGACCGATGACGATGACTTCACAGTGCTCCACGGGCAGCGCTCGTTCAAAAAGGCGCTAGTTGAAAGCAGGCGGGCTCGGGAGACAAAGAATTAAAGGGTATATCGTTATGCCTATGTGTTCTCTGGAAGGCCTGAGCCAGAGCGGGTCCAGGCTTTCAGGAGCCGGCTTGCCGGCTCCCATAGGCCTCACCTGAATCAAAATCTGACCCTGGTGCCATCAATCCAGGTGGTTGATGCACACCACCTTGGGCTGGGTCATGTCCTCATAGGCAAACCGCACCCCTTCGCGGCCCAGGCTGCCGTATTTGAAGCCCCCAAACGGCATGGCGTCGAAGCGGTAATCGGAGGAGTCGTTGATCATCACGCCACCGGCCTCGATCCGCCGCGCCAGCTTCAGCGCCGTCGACAGATCTCGGGTGAATACCCCTGCATGCAGGCTGTATTCCGGGGCATTGGCCAGGGCAACGGCCTGGTCGAGGGTGTCGAACGGCTCCAGGATTACTACGGGGGCGAACACTTCCTGCAGCCAGATACGGCTGTCGTGGCTGACCGTTTCCAGTACCGTAGGTGCGTACAGAGCACCTTGCCGGCGATGACCGCAAAGCAGCGTCGCCCCCTGCCCCAGCGCTTCTTCTACTAGTTGCTCGGTACGGCGGGCCGCCTGCTCGGTAACCATCGGGCCGACATCCGTGTCCGGGCTGGCGGGGTCACCCAGCTGCAAAGCTTTGGATTGCGCGACGAACTGCTCGCGGAAGGCTTCGTACACCGCGCGCTGCACCAGAATCCGTTGCGTGCCGATGCAGTTCTGCCCCGCCGCCCAGAAGGCCCCAGAGACACAGGACTCCACGGTCGGCCCCAGGTCACAGTCCTCCAGCACCAGTACAGGCGCATTGCCGCCCAGGTCCATGGCGAGCTTTTTGAGCCCTGCGCTGCGGGCGATCGATTCGCCGGTGGTAAAACCGCCGGTGAACGAAATCATGCGCACCTCACGCAACTCGACCAGCGCCTTGCCCAGTTCGACACCACCGGTTGCCGTGGTCACCACGTTTTCGCCAAGCCCGGCCTGCACCAGACAATCGACCAGTTTCAACGCCGACAACGGCGCCAGCTCGGACGGTTTTAGGATCACCGCATTGCCCCCGGCAATCGCCGGGCCCAGCTTGTGCGCCACCAGGTTCAGCGGGTCGTTGTAGGGCGTGATCGCGACAATCAGGCCCAGCGGTTCGCGGCTGAACCAGCCTTGGCGGGCTTCGGACCCTTCATAGGCTTCGAACGGCACCACCTCCCCGGCATTGCGTCGGGCTTCTTCGGCGGACAGCTTCAGCGTGTTCACACAGCGCTTCACTTCCTTCTGGGCCTGACGCAGGGTTTTACCGGCTTCGGCCACGATCAAGTTGGCGAACACAGCCGCATCGGCTTCGACCAACCGCGCCGCTTCTTCGAGAATGCGCGCGCGACGGTGCCGGGGCATCGCTGCACTCTCAAGGCACCCCGCCCGTGCGCGTGCCAGCAAGGCGGGCACGGCCGTGGCGTCCAGATTGGGCACACGCCCCACCAGACGGCCGTCGAAGGGGCTGAACACGTCGATGTGGCTCGGCGCTACAGCGTGAACACTGGCCATGCGAGATACGCTCATAAAGGCTCCGTTAATGACGCGGGGTGGTGTGCAGGGCGATGATGTCGGAGAGCAAGGCATAGGCGGTTTCGATACGCCCTGCGCCCGGCCCGGACACCGTGACCGGCCCCAGCAGCCCACTGTTGAACGACACCGCATTGACCGCGCCATTGATGCCGGCAAGCGGATGATCGAGCGGCAACAGACGCGCTTCGACACTCGCGGACACCGTGCCGTCAGCGCCCTTGCTGGCAGCGCCGATCAGTTTCCAGCACTGCCCCGTGGCATGCGCCTTGACGATATCCGACGCACTGATGCCGCTGATGCCCGAGCACATCACGTCGCTGACGCTCAAGCGCGCATCCAGCAACTCGTTGGCCAGGATCACTACCTTCAGGCGCACGTCATAACCTTCGACGTCCGCCGTCGGGTCGGCCTCTGCGTACCCCAGTTGCTGCGCCTGGGCCACCGCATCCGCGAACGACATGCCGTCTTTCATGCGGGTCAGCACGTAGTTGGAGGTGCCGTTCAGAATGCCTTCGAAGCCTTGAATTTGCGAACCTGCCAGGGCCTGCTTGGCCAGGCGGATCACCGGGGTGCCGCTCATGACCGCGCCTTCGTATTCGAACGCGACATTGTGGCGGCGCGCCAGCGCCTTCAGTTCGGCGCCGTGCAATGCAATCGGCCCCTTGTTGGTGGTCACCACATGGATGCCACTCTCCAGCGCCCAGCGGCAGAAGGTGGCCGCCGGCTCGCCATCGACCGGGTTGGTGAAGGTAGCCTCAGCGATGATGTCCGCGCCGGACTGCTTGATGACGGTCTCGTTGAACGCCTCGGCAGTGCCCCCTGCAATCAGGGCGAGCGCGCCCTTTTCGGCGGGCAAGGCTGCCAGCGCGGCAGCGTCCAGGCCATTGCGGTCGACCACCGAACCGAGGAACAGGTCGGTGACGCCGACGATCTTCAGGCTGAAGCCGAGGGTGGCCTGCCAGCTGTCATTATGCGTTGCGATCAACTGGGCCAGGCCTCTGTTGACACCGCCAAAACCGACCAGGGCAATGTTGTATTCAGTCACGAAGGCATTCCTTTTTGCTGTTGTTTGATGGGCCTAGCGTACGAGCCGGCTACGGGCAGTTGAATAGGCCAAAGTGCCGTATTTATTGGGCGTTCTGCCCACACGCGAAATGGCCACTTTACGGATGCCACAGGCAGCTCGCGTTCCCTGTCGGAGCGGCCTTGTGTCGCGAAAGGGTCGCAGAACGACCCCCAGGTTTCAGCATCGCCGCCTGAATTGTGGGGGCTGCTCTGCAGCCCTTTCGCGACACAAGGCCGCTCCTACAGAAAGGGGCACGCGCAGGGGAGAATGGGGGTTAGAAGACAGCGGAGAGCACAAACGAGGTAACGGTGTTTTCAACACCCGGCATGCCGGCGATTTCTTTCCAGACGGCGTGGACCCGTTCCGGGGTCGCCGCAGCAACCCTCAGCATCAAGTCGAACTCGCCACTGAGCACTTCGCACTGGATCACTTCAGGTAAGGTGCGCAATTTGGCCAGCACGTCGTCACCGCGCATGCGGTCGTAGCGATAGACGAAAATCGCCGCGCTGATCAACGATGAAGGGCGGCGGGAATCCCCCAGCCGAACGGTGTAGCCCTGTATCGCGCCATCGCGCTCAAGCCGTTCGATACGCTGGCGCACCGCATTGCGCGAGAGGTTGACCTTGGCCCCGAGTTCGGCATGGGCAATCCGCGCATTGGCAGTCAATTCGGCAAGAATGCGCTCGTCCAGCGGGTCGAGGATGCGTTTCATGCCGGCCTCGACTGCGCTGCCAGCAGGGCCTGGCACAAGCCATCAAGGTCCCCTCTGCACAAGGCTGGCGGCCCGTCCTGCACCACGGGCTGCGGTGCAAGCTCACCCTCCCACACGCCCAACTGCGCCAACAGCGCAGCCGACTTGGCCGGCGCAATCTGGCCCAGGGTCACCATCGGTGCGCCCAGGCTGCGTCGATGCATGCGGCCGGCCAGCGCGCCGACAGCCGTGTGCGGGTCGACCAGCGCTGCGGCTTGCGTGCGCAGCTTGATGACTTCGCGGCGCACCTCGGCCTCATCCACCGCATAAGAGTCGAACAACACCCGCGCCTGAAGCCATTGCGCATTGCCGATGCTCAATTCACCGCAAGCCTCGAACTGCGCCATCAGTGCCGCAACGCTGCTGCCACTGCGCCCGTACAGCTCCCAGATGAAGCGCTCCAGGTTCGAATAGAGCGAGAAGTCCATGGCCGGTGACAATGTGCGCTGACTGGCGTGCGGCGCGTAGCGATTGCGGTGCAGAAACCGGTGGAGGGCATCGTTGCTGTTGGTCGACACGATCACCTGGTTGATCGGCAGGCCCATTTTCTGCGCAATGAAGCCGGCGTAGATCTCTGCGAAACTCGCTGCGGGCACACTGAACCCGACCGGGCGGGTGCCGCCCCCCAGTTGCAGCGCCGCATGGAAGTAGAACACGATCTGGGCAAGTACCCCGACCCAGTTGGTGGAGTTGAAACACACCGGTATCAACCCTTCCAGCGGCCAGGCACGGAACAGCCGCGCCACCAGGGTCTGGCAGTCATCGAAACTGCCATCGACGGGTATCAGCTGAACACTGGCAGGGTCACCCGCCTGCAAGGCGGCCAGGCGGTCTGCCGGGATCTCGTTGCGGGGGTAGAGAATCGCCAGGCGCACCTTCGGCCTGGAGGCGAAGGCTTCGATGGCGGCAATGCCGGTATCGCCATTGGTGGCACCGACCACCAACGCCGCTTCGCCCGACTGCTCGAGAAAGTGGCTGACCAGCCGCGCCTGAAGCTGTGCGGCAAAGTCCTTTGAGGTATGGGTAGGGCCATGAAACAGCTGCAGGATCCATTCGTTATGGCCAATCTGCTGCAGCGGCGTGATGGCACGATGGCTGAAGGCCTTGTAGCTGTCGCTGAGCAGCGCCCGCAAGGCTTGATCGTCGATGGCATCGCCGACGAAGGGCGCGATCACCCGCCAGACCAGCTCATCGAACGGCAGCCATGACCAACTGGCGATCTCCTCCGGGCTGATCACCGGCAAGTGTGCTGGCACGTACAGCCCGCCATCAGCGGCAGGCCCCGACAGCACCACCTCACGGAAGTCCGCCCGTACATCACCGTTGCGGGTACTTACGTAGTGCATGAAAACTCCACAGGGTTACAAAGGCCGGTGCGCGTGTGCCACCAGCCAGGATGAAAACAGCGCGGCATCGGGCGGCAATGGGCGGCCCTGCTCGCGTACCAGGTAAAACGACTCGCTCGCTTCGATGCGCTGGCTGAACGGCGCGACCAGTTGGCCGTCCCTGAGCAGGTCCTCGACCACCGAGGACCGCGCCAGCGCCACCCCCTGCCCCAGCTCGGCCATGCGGATGGTGGACACCAGGGTGTCGAACTGCAGCCCGCGCGAATAATCGACATCGTCCGCGCCCACCCGCTTGAGCCAATACCCCCAGCCCTCTTCATAACCCAGCACATGCAGCAGCGGGTGGTGCCTGAGGTCGCGTGGTTCGCGAATGGCCGAGCGCGCCATCAGTGCCGGCGAACACACCGGCACCAACACGTCCCAGGTCAAGCGTTGGGCATGCAGGCCGGGCCATTCGCCATTGCCCCAGCGCACTTCCAGGTCGTCCTCGCCATCGGGCGCCTTGACCCAGAGGTTGCTGATGTAGCGGATATCGATGTGCGGGTGCTGGCGGCTGAAGTCCGGCAGCCGCGGGGCAAGCCAGTACTGCAGAAACGACAGGCTGCCACGCACCTTCACGGGGCCGCGCTTGTGCTGGCCGAAAATCTCGTTGGTGCCCACCGCTAGGCGGCTGATTGCATCCTGCACCACCGGCAGGTACGACTGCCCTTCTTCGGTGAGGCCCAGGCCCCTGGGCAAGCGCTTGAACAAGGCCACGCCCAGGTGGCTTTCGAGTTGCCGAATCTGCTGGCTTACCGCGCCTTGGGTAAGGTGCAGTTCCTCCGCCGCGTGGGTAAAGTTCAAGGCGCGTGCCGACACTTCGAACGACCGCAGCCAGTTGAGCGGCGGCAGGGATTTTTGCTTCATCGACACGACCTCGTTCACAGTTGAATCCGTGCATCATGAACCGGTTTGTTCAGGTCGCGCCAACACCCGCGCCTGCCGATGCCGCAGCCGCCAGGCGCTGTGCACGTTTGTTGCGGGTCACCCAGTAGACGAAGTAGCACCAGGCAATGAACGGGATGCCGAAATACAGGGCAACGCGCTGCTCCGGGTCGAAGGCAATGCCGACACACGCCAGCACGCAGCAGGCAATCGCGCCCAGCGGCACCCACGGGTAGCCGCGCACCCTGAAGTGCAGGTCTTCGACCCGGCCGCCATTGGCCACATAGTGCCGGCGGAAGGCCATCTGGCTGGCGGCGATGCTCATCCACACCACCACCACTGCCAGGCCGGAAATCGACACCAGCGCCAAGTACACCGTGTCTGGCGCCAGCACGCTGCTGAGCAACGACGCCGCGGCGCCGGCCATGCTCAGCATGATGGCGTTGACCGGCGTGCCGCGTGGCGACAGGCGGGCGAAGCACTTGGGCATATGGCCCTGATCACTGAGCGTCCACAGCATCCGCGAGGCCGCATACAACCCGGAGTTGGCGGCCGACAGCAGCGCGGTGAGGATCACGAAGTTCATGATGTCTGCCGAGTACGGAATGCCGATCAGGTCGAAGACCATGACGAACGGGCTTTCGACCAGGCCTGCCTGTTCACGCGGCAGCAAGGTGGCCAGGACGATGATGGTGCCGACGAAGAACAGCGCCAATCGTACTACCGTAGTACGTATCGCCTTGGGCACGCTGTCCTGTGGGTCTTTTGCCTCACCGGCGGCAATGCCGATGAGTTCGGTGCCGGAGAAGGCGAACGACACCGCCAGCAACGTCATCGCGATCGGCAGCAAGCCGGTCGGGAACAAGCCTTCGCGGGTGAAGTTGGACAGCCCGATGCCCTGCACGTGCTGCACATCGAGCAGGCCAAAAATCGCCGCCCCGCCGATGGCGATGAAGGCGATCACCGTCAGCACCTTGACCAGCGACAGCCAGAATTCGGTCTCGGCAAACAGGCGTACCGACACCACGTTGCTGACCAGTACCGTGATCGCGAACAACGCGCTCCAGATCCACACCGGCGTGTCGGGGAACCAGCGCACCATCAGGATACCCGCCGCGGTGAACTCCGAGCCGATCGCCACCGTCCAGGTCAACCAGTACAGCCAGGCCACCGTGTACCCGGTGCCAGGCCCCAAATAGCGGGTTGCATAACTGCTGAACGAGCCGGTTTCGGGCATCTGCACCGCCAGTTCACCCAGGCAGACCATCACCAGGTAGACCATGACCGCGCCGACGATATAGGCGATGACCGCGCCCAAGGGCCCGGCCTGGTTGACCGTGTAGCCTGACGTCAGAAACAGGCCAGTGCCGATCACGCCGCCCAGCGCCAGCATGACGATATGGCGCGTGTGCATCTCTTTCTTGTACCCGGCCGGGTGGCCCGACGCCGCGTTTGAGTGTTCGGTGGACATAGTTGAGTTCTCATGAAGTGGCTGGCACAGCAGCCGGCAGGCGACCCTGAGGCCGCCACCGTCGCTGTGTCAGCGGCTGTTATTGTTATGGCTTTCATGAATCAGGAAGGGCGTGCCCGACGCCTCAGGTGGACACTTCGACGTGCCGGCCACAGGTGTCGCTGCCCTGCCCCTGCGCGCGCTCGACCTGCACAGCGGCGAACGCCTGGCGCAGGTCTTCCAGCAGGTCGGCGGTATCCTCGATGCCGACCGACACCCGCACCAGGCCTTCTGAGATGCCCAGTGCCTGGCGCTCTTCCAGGGTGTTTTCCACGTGGCTGGTTGTCCGTGCCGGCCCGTAGATGGTTTCCACTGCACCCAGGTTGCCGGCGCGGTGGGCGTAGCGCAGCTTGGGCAGCAACTTGACGACAGTGCCCATCCCACCCACCAGCACGAAACTGACGATGGCGCCAAAGCCGCGCATCTGCGCACTGGCGATCGCGTGGCCTGGGTGCCCAGGCAACCCGGGGTAGTTGACCGACTCGACCAACGGCTCGCTGCACAGGTACTCAGCCAGGGCCTGGGCACTGGCCTGCTGCTGGCGCAGGCGCAGCGCCAGGGTCTTGATGCCGCGAATGATCAGGTACGCGGAAAACGGGTCCAGCGAAGCGCCGTTGATTTCGCGGTAGTGACGCACCTGCGCCATCAAGGCTTCGCTGCCGCAGACCACCCCGCCCAGCACATCGCCATGGCCGGAAAGGAACTTGGTCGCACTGTGCACTACCACATCGACGCCCAGCAGCAGCGGGTTCTGGTTCAGCGGCGTGGCGAAGGTGTTGTCGGCAACGACCAAGGCGCCCACACGCTTTGCTGCGGCCACCAAGCGGCGGATGTCGAGGATTTTCAGCGTCGGGTTGCTCGGGGTCTCCAGGTAGACCACATCGCAACCCCGGGCGATTTCACGCTCCATGGCGTCGGTGTCGAGGGTGTCGCACAGCGTCACTTCGACGCCCTGACGGGGCAGGAATTCTTCGAAAATCTTGTTGGTGCCGCCGTAGCTGTCGCGGGTCGAGACCACGCGTTTGCCATTGCACAGGAAGGTATGCAGCACACCGCTGATGGCCGCCATACCGGTGCTGAAGGCCACGGCCGACTCGGCGTGCTCCAGTGCGCAGAGCTTGTCCTCGAGGACCGCAACCGTCGGGTTGCTCATGCGGCTGTAGATGAAGCCCGGCTGCTTGCCCAGCGCGATGTCGTACCAGGCGTCGATATCCTGGTAGCCGTAGGCGGCACTGGCGATGATCGGGGTTTGGGTGGCATTGAAGGGGTGCTCGACTTGTTCCCCCTCCCACACCACCCGCGTCCCGATACCCGGCTGCACGCCGTTAGCTACCTTTGCTTGGTTATTCATGTCATTGTCTCGCATCGATGAAACACGGCGGTGTTTCGACTGGTCTGCGAGGACTATAGAGCGCACCTGCGCCCATGAAAAACGATGCAATTGGGCCCTAAGGGGCGCTTATTTTAATGGCTTACCAAGCCGCCTGCGCCGGGCAAGCCATTCGGGGTTTACACATTGCCCGGTAGGAGCAGCCTTGTGCTGCGAAGAGGCCGGTGATAGCAACGAAGATTGATTGTGTTTTCACCGGCCTCTTCGCAGCGCAAGGCTGCTCCTACACAGATTGGGGGCGCAGCGCCACTGCACGTGACCTGCGGTTTGCGACAATCTTTAATGGCTTACCAAGCTGCCTGGGCAGGGCAAGCCATTCAGGGTTTATGCATTACCCGGTAGGAGCAGCCTTGTGCTGCGAAGAGGCCGGTGATAGCAACGAAGATTGACTGTGCCTGCACCGGCCTCTTCGCAGCGCAAGGCTGCTCCTACACAGATTTGGGGCGCAGCGC